>SVMT01000003.1 GCA_015067305.1 Oscillospiraceae bacterium
TCAATAGCAACTGCAACTGCAACAGTAGCACCTACCATCGGGTTGTTACCCATACCGATAAGACCCATCATTTCAACGTGTGCAGGAACGGAGGAAGAACCGGCGAACTGAGCATCACCGTGCATTCTACCCATAGAGTCTGTAAGACCGTAAGAAGCAGGACCTGCAGCCATGTTATCGGGATGGAGTGTTCTACCTGTACCGCCGCCGGAAGCAACAGAGAAGTAGTTGAAGTTGTTTTCATAAGACCACTTCTTGTATGTGCCTGCAACGAGGTGCTGGAATCTTGTGGGGTTAGTAGAGTTACCTGTGATGGAAACGCCTACTTTTTCAAGCTTCATGATAGCAACGCCTTCGAGAACATCGTTTGCGCCGTAGCATTTAACTTTAGCTTTTTCGCCGTCAGAGAAAGCAACTTCTCTTACAACTTTGATTTCATCATTTGCAAAATCATAATCTGTTTCTACATATGTGAAACCATTGATTCTGGAAATGATATAAGCAGCGTCTTTACCGAGACCGTTAAGAATAACACGGAGAGGCTTATTTCTTACTTTGTTAGCACTCTTTGCGATACCGATAGCGCCTTCAGCAGCAGCAAAGCTTTCGTGGCCTGCGAGGAAGCAGAAGCAGTCTGTTTCTTCTTTGAGGAGCATGGAAGCAAGGTTACCGTGACCAAGACCTACTTTTCTGTTTTCAGCAACAGAACCGGGGATACAGAAAGCCTGGAGGCCGATACCGAGAGCTTCAGCAGCGTCAGCAGCGCGTTTCTTGCCGGATTTGATAGCAACTGCAGCACCAAGTGTATAAGCCCATACAGCGTTTTCGAATGCGATAGGCTGAACACCTCTTACGATAGATTCTACATCTACACCGTGTGCAAGGCAGTAATCTTTTGTTTCTTCAATAGAATTGAAACCATATTCTTTAACAACAACGTTGATTTTATCAATACGTCTTTCGTAACTTTCAAATAATGCCATTATATTGTCCTCCTTCCTTATTCATTTCTGGGGTCGATATACTTAGCAGCATTTTCATATCTGCCGTATGTGCCGACATTCTTTTCGAAAGCTTCCTGAGCATTTGTACCCTTACGGATCTCAGCCATCATTTTGCCGAGATGAACGAATTTATAACCTGTAACTTCGTTGTTTTCATCAAGAGCGATGCTAAGAACATAGCCTTCAGCCATTTCAAGGTAACGAACACCTTTTTCTTTAGTACCGAACATTGTACCAACCTGAGAACGGAGACCTTTACCAAGGTCTTCAAGACCTGCACCGATGGGAAGACCATCTTCAGAGAACGCTGTCTGTGTACGTCCGTAAACGAGCTGTTTGAAAATTTCTCTCATAGCTACGTTGATAGCGTCACATACAAGGTCAGTATTAAGTGCTTCAAGGATCGTTTTACCCTGAAGGATTTCAGCAGCCATAGCTGCGGAGTGTGTCATACCGGAACAACCGAGAGTTTCTACAAGAGCCTCCTCGATGATACCGTTTTTAACGTTAAGAGTAAGTTTGCAGCATCCCTGCTGGGGAGCGCACCAACCAATACCGTGGGAAAGACCAGAAATGTCTTTGATTTCATAAGCTTTTACCCAACGGCCTTCTTCGGGAATGGGCGCGGGTCCATGATGGGGACCTTTTGCAACAACGCACATTCTTTCAACTTCATGTGAACAGTTTGCCATTTTTTATTTCTCCTTTCAATATTTACCAATTTATAATTGAACACCTATAATTATATCTCAAATTATTGGTTTTTTCAATAGCGATTTTTAACATTTGAATGAAAAATACATTTACGTATGTATCATTCAGTCATTCGAAACAGATTTTAAAAAATTTTCTGCATTTTTATACATGATCTTCTCTACAGTAGTTTGATCCAGTTTAAGATCTTCTATTCTCTTATATTCGTCACAGGCGGTCCACATCGGAAAATCTGTTCCAAACATAATTTTATCAGAACCCCTTGAATCAATAATTCTATTAACCTCTTCACTGCTTAAAAGAAACAGACTGCTGGAAGTGTCAAACCAAAACGGTGAGTCTTTACAATAATCATCATCAACATCGACCCATTCACTATATCCGCCGAAATGAGCAGCTATTCCTATAAGATCAGGAAAATTCTTTCCAACATTTCTGAATTGTTTGGGGTTTGTGAAGTGATAACGCTTATCTCCTGCATGAAACATAATAGGAATCTTTTCAGCCTGACATTTTTCATATAAAACATCAAGCCGTGGATCATCGACAGCAAAACCTTGAAAATCATTATGAAGCTTTACGCCGGTAATCCCATTTGATCTCATATAGTCTATTTCTTCTGGAATACTATCGATTCCAATATGTATAGGTCCGAATGCCGTAAACTTATCCGAGTCTGAATTTACAACACTTATCAGAAAATCATTTATACCTCTTACTTGATGAGCAAAAGTTGCAACACTGTGAATGAAACAATGATTTATTCCATATTTATTCATATCTTCAAGCAGTTTAGCTTTAGTTCCGACCTCATCCATATGAAGATCGTAAAAATTCCCAACTGCCTGTGTTGCTTTTTCTGCTATTTTATCAGGAAAAATATGTGTATGAACATCAATAATCTTTCCCTGGAACTCCTCAATGATATTCATTACTTAACCTATTTGCTGTACTTTCTTACTATTTCTTTCATTTCATCAAAATGGAGCTGCATATCTTTCGCCAATGCGATCTGAGTGCGAGATCTTACCAGATTATGACCGTCATATTTTGTTTTAAAATAAACATCGCCTTCAAAATAGTCTGTAAGGAATCTGAGTCCTACTTCATAGGTCATTGTAAATGCACCAAGAGCAAGAGATTCAATTTCTATCTGTGTAAGATTTTCAGCTACTTTTGAAACAAAACCTTTTGTGAAAGCTTCATATCTATCAAGATCCACATGTACTTTTGACACATCGGGTTCATCTTCAGCCGCTGTGCTTCCTGCTGTTCTGATTGCATCTCCGAAGTCATAAGCTGAAAGTCCGGGCATTATAGTATCAAGGTCAATAACAGCAACAGGTTTAAGGGTTTCTTTGTCAAAAAGCACATTATTACACTTAGTGTCGTTATGGGTTACCCTTAAAGGAATTCTTTTTTCTTCAATCATTATAGAAAGTTCAGATGCCATATCCGCAGCACTTAACAGATATTCAATTTCAGCTTTCGCATCTTTAACTCTGTCAAATTTATCCTCAGCCATAACCTGCTTGAATCTTTCGATCCTTGCTTTAGTATTATGGAAGTTAGGTATAGTTTCGTAAAGGGTATTTGCATCAAAATCAGCAAGATCGTTTTGGAATTGACCGAATCTTTCGCCCATAAGTAAAAGAACTTCCATAGTTGAAGGATAATCATATGTAAAAGCTTTATCTACATAAGTATAAGCTCGCCAAAAACCATTTTCGGAATCAACGTAATAATTCTTACCGTTGGGAGTATTAAGGAAAAACAGCATTTGTCTGTAATCATCAACCCCACAGTCTTTATCTAATTTCAGCTTTAAATGTTCAGAAACCTTTTCAATGTTAAACATTACTTTTTCAGGTTCCTTGAATACATAGGTATTCACTCTCTGAAAAATGTAGCCCTTTTCCGATGAAAGTTTTTTATTGTGAACAAAGAATGTATCGTTAATATGGCCTGTTTTGATCTCCAGAACTTCATACTCATCAAGATCCAAACCAAAAGCCGTCAGTAATTCATTGGTAATCATGCGAATCTCTCCTATAATCTGTATGTATTATTTGATTTTTCTGCATTCAAGATAGAAGCGCTTTTCATGTGCATGCCCCATTGAGAATGTCTTTCTTGGAAGAACACCATCAACTATAACAGTTTTGAATAGATCGTTTTTAGCCATTGCAGGAAGAAGTATCCCTAAAGTATTATTTTCTTTAGCTTTGGCAAAAACAGTTTCTTCTCCATGAATATAATCAACTTTACCTTGAGGTTCAATATTTTTAAGATAATAGTCCACAAAACTCTGAATATCACCTACAGTAAGGTTAAATTTAGGAGATCTAAGTACAAAACTTTCAGATTTTTCACCAATAACAACTGTAAATCCATTTTCAGAACCATCAGCAACTTGCTCAATATTGCAATCTTTAAAATAATTCTTCATTTCCGAATTAAATTTATCGGTATCAATATCGAAAATCAATCTATGTATCGGCTCAAATTCAAGTGATTCGTCATGAACATTTACAAGCTCCGCAAGAGCATATCTTGCAGGATGATTTTCCTGTTCTTCGGGAGTAAGGTCTTTCTTTATATTCTCCCAGCAAGTTTTTGCTGTTGCAAGTGAATGGTTACCGTCCCCCACTGCAAATATAAGCAAAGGTTTATCTGAAACAGAATACTTATCATTAAAAGCTTTTACATCATACAAATTTTCAAGAGCATTATTTAAAGATTCGGAAATCTCACCTGAAACTCTATAACCTTTTATATGACCGCCATTTTCCATAAGATCGAAATCATAAAGTTTATTCTCATCAGTCTTTGCAGAAGAAACGGAACTTATAACTTCATTTGAACGATCGTCAATAAGTATCATAATATGAGGAAGTTCAAGAGGTGCATTTTCTCTGATCTTAACACGTGGAGGAATTCGTTCCAAAACCGTACCTTCAGTTGCCCTGATCTGCGAAGCTGACCCTTTATTAAAATCATATGCTTCAAGATCAAATGCTCCTATAAGTCCTTTTCTGATCTTACCATTTGAAACGGATCTTTCGACATATATATAAGAGTTTCCAATCTCATTGAATACGTCGTTACTAATGTATTCATACATCGTTGAATTGATCTTATCTATTCTTTTGGAAACATTTCCTTCTTCAAGATATATTTCCGGCAACGTTATTCTGAGTGTAGATTTAGCATCTGCAACCGTATTTTCAACTCTGTTCCAGTACTGAGAATCAGAAGTATATTGGTCACAGGCAACAACGCTCCATTTTTCAAAGCCTTCTTTGGGTAACAAAATATTGCAAGGTTTAAAGGGAATATTCATTTGAACCATCCTTTTCAGCATACAGTTTTAAATAACAATTCATAATCTCAAATATTATATCATGTCTGAATCGTAAAGTCAAGGGTATTTTATTGAAACTTTTTGAATTATATAAAAAAGCAGTCTCTTTTATATCAGAAACTGCTTTTTGTTACTATTGCACATTCAGTTTTTCATCGATCTCTTTTTGACCCAGGTTTTCATATGATTGAAGTATTTCAGCAATACTTTTGGATTCATCTATAATTTTTGCAGAATAGGAACTGTTGAAGAATCCTGTTAACCAGTCATAATTGTTGGATACATTTTCGTACATCTTAAAGAACCATTCCTGAGATTCGTCACTGAAAAACATTCCCATTGAAAAGTAATCTCTCCATGTAAAATTATCAAGACCTTCAAAAGAAGAGAACAGTTCCGGAATTATAATGCTTAGCGTTTCATCATCCGTACCGATTGCGGGAAGTCCGTAATATCTGTCTGCACCTGAAATAGATGCGTTATAATTATACAGTTCAGCGCTGGGACCTTTCGGGAAAGGAATCCAACTGAAATCAAAATCTGCTCTATAAGCGAGAGATTCTCTGTCTGTTGTTCCGTGGTAAGTATGTTCTACCATGAACATAGCTCTTTCCTCAATAAAATTATTTACGAGATTACCTATAGTTGAATTACCGGTAGTACCGCTGACGATACGTAAAGCACCGTTTTTATACAAACCCTGAAGCCATTGAAGAGTTTCTTCTACCTTTGGATCCTCAAGTGAGAACGAATATAAGCCTGTAGCGTCGTCGTATGCTACAAGATTTGCATCATTTGAATTAAATGCTGTCTTCGCAAGATAGTTCTGGTCTGGATCTTCCGCGATACCGTATATATCATCAGCCTCATCAGCAGGGTCATTTCCTTCAGATTGTACTGCGATACACATTTTTTCAAACTGAGCCCATGTCCAGTTATCATTTTCAAGCAGCTCGTATGGATTGGCAAGATTATACATAGAAACAAAATCAGGATTAAAATAACCTGCATTTGCAAATTTAGGAGTGGGAACTCCCCAATACGCAGAGACAAAACCAAAGACTTCATCTCCTGTTATGCGTTTCAAGGTTGCAGCTCCTAACTGTGTAGATGTCCCGTATTTACCACTGTAAAGCTCGGAATAATCCAATACAGATGACACATCCAGAAGAATGTCTGAATTGTACAGATCGAGAATACTTGAAAGAGAATCATCAATGACATCTGCAAATTTATCACCGACTGCAGATTTTAATGTTATATCGTCAACAATAGTATCGGAACCCTCAGCCACGATCTTAATATTATATTTAGAACCGACAGTTTTATAATGTTCAATAAGCATATCCGAATAAGCATTTTCAAAGCTTACTGGAGCGACCTCCGCAATACCTTCACGGTAAAGTCCAACAATTTTAAATTCTTTCCCGTTAAAATCAGCATTAGATTCGGTTTCAGGAAAAAAAGACATCAGCTTATCTCCGGAATTGTCTGAACATGCAGCCAACATTGAAAAAGAAATCACAACGCAAAGAAACAGAGATAAAAATGATTTGAGTTTCATGATAAACATCCTTTCATGTCATGTATTAAGTCTACATGTATATTATACCATATTTTTCTCCTGTTGTCAACTATATATAGTTACGATTTTTTATGGCGACTTATATTTTCAACAAAAAGGGTTCTATAATAAATGAAAAGTGTTGTACCCCAATTTATTATAGAACCTACGATTCTTAACTTCAATTATTGATAAAGACAGCAAATTTTCTGATCAGGTATTTCTGTCAACGTTTTTCATTTGCTTTAGATTACCGATTTTTGCAGATCTCTTATCAAGCTCTTCGTAAACTTTTTCAAGAGGAATTTCCCTTTCCGCCATAAGAACAGTAAGGTGGTAAATAAGATCGCAAATTTCACCAACAAGATCTTCGTCTTTAGTGTTTTTAGATGCAATTATTGTTTCAGCACATTCCTCCCCTACCTTTTTAAGAATTTTATCGAGTCCTTTCTCGAAAAGATAGCAGGTATAAGATCCTTCCTGAGGGTTTGTTTTTCTGTCAAGAACAACCTCATAAAGCTCTTTCAATATATCTTTTCCCATTATAATTCAACCTTTCGATTATTTTATTTTATTAAAGAAACAACTGCGGCTTCCTGTATGACACGCAGGACCTGTCTGTTCAACGCTAATCAGTAATGTATCATTGTCGCAATCAGAGTATATATTCTTTACATCCTGAAAATGACCGCTTGACTCACCTTTATTCCAAAGTTTTTGTCTTGACCTACTGTAAAACCAGGTTCTACCGGTTTCCAATGTTTTCAGCAGTGATTCCTTATTCATGTAAGCAAGCATAAGTACAGTATTATCATGACAATCTGTTACGATTGCTGGAATAAGTTCCTGCTTTTGAAAAAGGTCATCTATGTTAAAATTCAATTTCTCACACATATTCCGTTCTCCTTGAGATAATCTTTTACACCTTGCACAGTAAGCTCTCCGTAATGGAATAGCGAAGCTGCCAGTGCTGCACTTGCTTCTGTTTCAACGAAGACATTCTTGAAATCTTCAAGACAACCGCAACCACCTGATGCTATAACGGGAATATTAAGATTTTTACTGATTATATTAGTAATCTCAAGATCAAAACCTTTTTTAACACCGTCGGTATCCATAGAGGTAAGCAAAATTTCGCCTGCACCGAGAGCTTCAGCTTCTTTAGCCCACTCTATGGCATTTATACCAGTATCGATTCGTCCCCCATGCATTACGACATGAAAATCATCGGGATTCGTACCAAAATCAGGCTTAAAAATTCCGTTATATTCTGCTTTAGAAGGAACTCTTTTAACATCAATGGCGACAACCACACATTGAGAACCAAAAAGATCTGCAGCTCTCGAAATGAGTGTCTTATCTTTGATTGCAGCTGAATTTACAGAAACTTTATCTGCCCCGCATCTCAAAATATTTTTGAAATCATCAACAGTTCTGATTCCACCGCCAACAGTAACAGGAATAAAAACTTCATTTGCTGTACGTTCAATAATATCAAACATCGTACTTCTATTATCTGAAGTTGCTGTAATATCAAGAAATACTATCTCGTCCGCACCTTGTCTGTTGTATTCCTTAGCGATCTCTACAGGATCACCTACATCACGTAGATTCAAAAAGTTAACGCCTTTAACGACCCTTCCATTATCAACATCAAGACAAGGGATTATTCTTTTTGACAACATTCCAATGCCTCCCTGAGGTCTAATGTTCCGCTGTATAAGGATTTTCCGCAAATAGCACCATAGAGGTCAAGTTCTTTGCATAAACTGATATCATTCATGTCTCGAACTCCGCCGCTTGCAGTTATTTTAATACTGAGAATATCTTTAAGCTGTTTGAGATGATCTCCGTTAACTCCGGAAAGAGTTCCGTCTTTTGAAATATCAGTATAAATAATATCATCGACCCCACAGTCTTCCATGAGCTTTGCAAATTCAGTGAAATACACATTACTTGTATCCAGCCAACCTTCAGTTTTAACATAACCGTTATCAGCGTCAATCCCAACTGCTATGACTTTACCAAATTCTCTTACAGCATCTTTTACAAATTCGGGTTCTTTCAATGCAACGGAACCGAGAATTACTCTACTGATCCCGTTTTTGACATACATCTCAATATCATTCACCGTTCTTATACCACCACCGACTTCGACAGGAATACCAAGACTTGCAATTTCTTTTATAACTTCATGGTTTATCGGTTTCTTTTCAAGTGCCCCATCAAGGTCTACAACATGAAGAAATTCAGAGCCCTGAGACTTAAAGTTTTCAGCGGAAATAATAGGAGATTCAGCCACTTTATGTACTGTTTCAAATTCACCTTTAAAAAGACGCACACATTGACCGTTTTTAATATCTATTGCAGGTAATATTATCATAATTCATTATTTATCCAATCGTAAAAATTACTTAACATTTTAAGTCCTGTATCACCGCTTTTTTCAGGATGATACTGTGCCCCGAAAACAATTCCATTTCCAACAAGTGCAGGAACTTTTGAGCCGTATTCCGTATATGCAATAATGTTTTCATCAGATGTATTTGCTTTATACGAGTGTACAAAGTAGCAGAATGGTTTTTTTGTTATATCTCTTTCAAAAGGAGATTCCTTTGTAAAAGTCAAAGAGTTCCAACCCATATGTGGGATCTTCAAACCATCAAACTGCATTTTTTCAACCTGACCACTGAGAAACCCCAAACCTTCAGTTTCTTTGAACTCAAAGCTTTTTTCAAACAGCATCTGCATGCCTAAGCATATACCCATAAGTGATTTTTTATTTACTGATACATGTTTTTTCAATGCATCGGCAAGACCTGTTTCCTCAAGTTTTTTCATTGCTTCCGGAAACGCACCTACACCGGGAAGAATAATCGAATCAGCAGACAAAACTTCCGAGGGGTTTGATGAAATTTTAAATGAAGCATCTATATATTTAAGTGCTTTTTCAACAGAACGCAGATTTCCTGCTCCGTAATCAATAACTATAATATTTGCTTTACTCATCATAAAGATCCTTTTGTACTGAGAATTTCAGAACTGCTGATTTCAACCGCTTTTCTTATAGAGTGAGCAACGGCTTTAAAAATTGCTTCAATGCAGTGATGCGCATTCTGTCCATATATAAGATTGATATGGAGCGTGATTCCCGCATTCATTGCAAAAGCTCTGAAAAATTCAACGACCATATCGGTATCAAAATCACCGACCATAGGCTTGTTGAACTCTGCGTTAAATACAAGGAAAGGACGACCTGAAATATCAATCACAGCCTGAGCCAAAGCTTCATCCATGGGAATAAGGCTATCACCGAATCTTGTGATACCTTTTTTATCTCCAAGTGATTTATTGAAAACTTGTCCAAGCACGATACCTATATCTTCAACTGTATGGTGGCAATCCACATGAAGATCACCTTCGGCTTTAAGATCTATATCCATTTTCCCATGAACGGCAAAAGAATTCAGCATATGATCAAAAAAACCAACACCACTTGTTCCATTAAAAGAACCCTTGCCGTCAATATTCATATTTATGGAGATGTCAGTCTCCCTCGTTTTTCTGCTTACAAAATCCTGTCTCATGAGCAAATTTCCTCCAAAGCCTGTAAAACGATTTTGTTTTCAGTTTCGGTTCCTGCTGTGATTCTTAATCTGTCAGAACCGAAACACCTGATAATTATATTCTTCTCTTTTAATTGGTCGAAAACTCTTCTCGCGTATGGAACTTGTATATATACGAAATTTGTTTTGGTATTAAAAACTTTTGCGTCTTTAATTTTTAAATTTAATATGCTATTATAAAGCTCCATTGTCTGTTTTTTAATTGTTTCCGCCGATAGTCTTAAATAATCGGAACTGCTAAGTATACAACAACCAATAGCTTGAGATATCGAATTGACATTATATGGTGACTTAACCTTATTGAACATTGAAATTATATTCCTGTTTGCGACTGCAAAACCAAGTCTGCATGATGCAAGGCCGATAGCTTTTGAAAGTGTTCTGAGCACCAAAAGATTTTCGTATGTATTTACATCTTTCATAACAGATTCATTTTCATCCCAGAAGTCCATATAGGCTTCATCAACGCATATTACAGCACTTGTTTTTTTTACTATATGAAGTATGTCGTTTCTACTCAAACATTGTCCTGTAGGATTACAGGGGTTTGAGAACATAACAAAATCATATTTACCGTCATTTATAGTATTAACAAAAGAATCCACGTCAATATTGAACTCTGTATTTTTATTGAATTGACTGTTTTTTCGTCCATAAAGAGTCGCGTAAAAAGAGTACATTGAAAAGTCGGGGGTAACTGTTAAAACCTTCGCATCAATAGGTACGAGTGATGAAAATATTATTGAGATCAGTTCATCTGAACCGTTTCCAACAACAATGTTTTCACTGTCTATACCATAATACTCAGCATAATATCTTCTGAGTTCTTTACAATAAGGATCAGGATACCTGTTAAACTCTACATTATTGACAGCATTTAAAACCTGAGTTTTTATCTCATCAGGAAGTTCCAAACAGCTTTCATTTGCGTCAAGCCTGATTATTCCAGGTTTATAGCTGAATGGAATATATTCCTCTAAACTGTTTACTGTTTCGCCAAAACGCATCTTATTTACCTGTCCTAACTTTGATCGAGTTTGCGTGAGCTGTAAGACCTTCCGCTTCAGCTATAGAGATTACATCATCCGCAGCCATATTAAGTGCAATTTCAGAGTAATAAAGGTAAGAGCTCTTCTTAATAAAGCTATCAACTGAAAGGGCTGAGAAAAATCTTGCAGTTCCGGATGTCGGAAGGACATGATTTGGACCTGCATAATAGTCACCAAGAGGTTCAGGAGATGAATATCCCATAAATACAGAACCCGCATTTCGAACAGAATTAAGTAATTCAAAGGGATTTTCAACGCAAAGCTCAAGGTGCTCAGGTGCTATTTTATTAGAAATAGCAGCTTCTTCTTCAACATTTTCACATATCATAATAACACCATGCTCTTTAAGTGATTTACGGATTATTTCCTCTCTACTGAGAGTTTTCACCTGTCTCTCAAGTTCTGAGATAACTTCATTTGCTTTCTGTTCAGAAAGACAAAGAAGAATTGAAGATGAAAGCACATCGTGTTCAGCTTGAGACATAAGGTCTGCGGCAACAGAAGCGGCAGGAGCTTTATCGTCTGCAATAATGAGTATTTCAGAAGGACCTGCAATCATGTCTATATCTACAATACCGTAAAGAAGTTTTTTAGCAGTAGCAACAAAAATGTTACCCGGACCGACTATTTTATCAACTTTTGGAATCTGTTCAGTACCATAAGCGAGAGCCGCAACACCATGTGCGCCGCCAACCATAAAGAGCCTGTCTACACCTGCAATATATGCTGCAGCAAGAATATCATCAGAAACTCCTCTACCTGGAGGGGTGATCATTATGATCTCATCAACTCCTGCAACTTTTGCGGGAATAGCATTCATAAGAACAGATGAAGGATATGCAGCTGTTCCACCGGGAACATAAATACCGACTTTTTCTATAGGAATTACTCTCTGTCCCATTACGATGCCATCTGCACCTGTTTGAATATATCCATTCTGTTTCTGTTTTTCATGGAATCTACGTATATTTTCAGCAGCTTTTTCCAGAGCAGATGAAATTTTTGAATTCTCATAACCTTTTCTTAGTAGACTCTTATCTACCTCAAATGTATCAATATCAATATTATCAAACTGTTTTGTAAACTTTCTAAGTGCTTTGTCACCATTTTCTGCGACTTCTTTTATAATTTGCGTCACAGATTCTGTCACTTTAGCATCTACACTACCACTGCGTTGCTTTAATTCTTTTATAAATTTATCGGATTCCGAGCTTTTGATTACGGAGATCATTCTTTTATCCTCACTTCAAATTTTAAGTTTCTTGATTAAATCGGTAATATCGCTTTTTCTGAGTTTCATTGAAGCAATATTCGCAATAAGTCTTGCTGATATAGGACAAATAGTTTCAATAACTTCAAGGCCGTTTTCTTTGAGTGTTGTACCTGTCTCGACGATGTCTACGATACCGTCGGCAAGTCCCAAAATAGGAGCTAATTCTACAGAGCCCTCAATTTTAACTATCTCAATATCCATTTGCTTCTGTGCAAAATAGTCACGGGCTATCTTTTCAAACTTTGTTGCTATTACTTTATTGGAGTAACCATCGAAGAATGATACTTCCCCGTTATATTTTGAATGAGCCGCAAGCGCCATCCTGCATTTTCCGAAACCAAGATCTGCTATTTCATAAAGATGCTTACCATGTTCCATTATACTGTCTTTACCAACAATTCCAAGGTCACATGTCCCATGTTCAACATATGTAATAACGTCACTTGATTTTACAAGCATAACTTCAATCTTACCGTTATCAATAGGGAAAACAAGTTTTCTTCCCTTATCATGAATAGACTCACATTCTATTCCACTGTTTTCAAACAATGCAATGGTTTTTTCTTCCAATCTGCCTTTTGTAAGTGCTATTCTGAGAGGTCTGTTCATTTCAGTTTCCTCCTTTTTTCATTGCTTTTACTACATCAAAAACCTCGTCAATACTGAGACCGAAACCAACAGCATTGAGATTTCTGCCAAATTTAGCAATCAAATTGTCATATCTTCCACCAGAAAGCACTGTTTTACCTGAACCATAAACGAAACCGTCAAAAATTATACCCGTATAGTAATCAAGTCTATGAACCATACCAAGGTCAAATGATAGATATTTTTCATATCCACATTTGCTTAATTCTTTGTAAATGGATCTAAGGTATGAAAGTATTTCAGAAACTCTTGAATCATTTACGCTTGATTCAAATTCTTCCAAAATAACGGAATCCTCTTCATTATTCATCTGACCGAAAAGCTTGGGAAGCATTTTAAACGCATCAGGTAGATCCATACTTTCTATGGCCGCAAAGTTCTTTCTTTCAATGAGTTTTCTCGCCTGTTCAGCAATTATTGAATCGATTCCATAAATGTCAACAAGTACGCCAAACAGTTTACCGTGTCCTATTTCTATTTTAAAATCATCCTTAAAATAAGAACGCAAACTCATAATTGCCAATTTTAAAACATCAAGGTCTGCTTCAACCGGATTGTCAGCACCTATGTATTCAATTCCTCCTTGAGTAACTTCGAGCAAATTATGGTTTTCTTCAGAATATGCATTAAATATATTCTGACAATAAAACATCTTATAAGGGAGGGTTTCACTTGCAAGCTTTGTCGCCGCTATACGAGCAATAGGCAAAGTGCAGTCTGCCCTTAAAGCAATCTTTCTGTTCTTTTCATCCGTGAACTTATAGATAGTCTCATCCGTAACAGGATCATTGTCCGGATTGAATACATCATAGTATTCAAACGAAGGTGTAATGATCTCATTATAGCCATTTGCCTCAAAAAGCGAAGTAAGACTATTCATTATCTGTCGTTTCAACTTTGCATCACTGAAAATATAATCACGTGTTCCGTCTTTGATCTTTGTCTGTAAATTAGTCATTGTTCTTTATCTCTTTATTTCTTTATTATGATGAATATTATATAACATATTTATCAATATGTCAAGTATAAAATATCGAACTTTATGTAAAATACAACAGATTACATCTGATATAGTTTATTATTTTATCAAAAATATCATTTTCAGCTATATCTCTATCAATTATTTTAACTTCACCATTGATCTTCTTGAATATTATGTATTTTCCGTCAGCTCCGGTTACCCCAACATCAGCTTCTGCTGCTTCACCTATTCCGTTTACTACACAACCCATCACCGCTATCTTAAGAGGTTTCTCAATATCTCTCAGCGCTGTTTCCAATTTGTCAGCAAGTTCCATAGTATTAACTGTAGTTCTGCCGCATGTAGGACAAGAAACAATCTCTACACCATTATTTCTTAAGCCAAGGAACCTCAAAAGCTTATTTGCTGCATATATTTCTTCAACAGGATCTGCAGAAAGTGAATACCTGATCGTAGAACCTATACCGTCAAGGAGTAAAGAACCTATTCCTACAGAGTTCTTGATAAGACCTGATTTCAAAGTTCCTGCTTCAGTAACACCTAAATGAAGAGGATGACGATTTTCATTCATCTGGTCAAATAATCTGTACGTTTCAGTCATAAGTTTTACATTAGAACTTTTTATAGAAACAACGATATCTTCGCATCCGCACTCTTCCACTATTTTGACATTTTTCAATGCACTTTCAGCAAGAGCCTCCGCAGTAGGCGATCCATATTTCGCAAGAATTTCTTTTTCTAATGAGCCCGAATTGATACCAACACGAATTGGAATATGATTTTCAACAGCTTTACGTACAACTGTTTTAATATTTTCAGAGCCAATATTACCAGGATTTATCCTTATTTTATCAGCCCCTGAATCCATAGCCGCAAGAGCCAATTTATAATTGAAATGAATATCAGCAACTAAAGGAATATCTAATTTCTGTCTAAGTTTTTTAAATCCCTCAGCTGATAATTCATCAGGAACGGAAGCTCTGAGTATTTCACATCCGGCATTTTGAAGGTCCAATGCCTGCTTTTCAAGTTCATCATAACGAGTAAAAGGAATATTCGTCATAGACTGAACAGAAACAGGAGAATTTCCACCTATGATTTTATTTCCGACTTTAACTGATCTATATCTATTCATATTTTCACCCTCTATGATATTGTATTATTTATCCACTTCAGGATCTCATTAAACACTTCATCTTTATTTAACTCATTTATAGGCTCATGTCTACAATCTTTAAAGAGTTTTACTTCAACATTTTCAGCTTTTTTGATCTTCAACTTCATGTAAACACTTATTACGCCTTTGCCGAAATCTCCTATTGGATCATCTTGACCTGAGACTAAGAAAGTTGGAAGTTTTTTCGGGTACAGTTTATACCACTCCGATGATGAAACAAATTTTAACATTCTGAACATATCGCAAAAACCCTGAGCTGTAAAAATAAACATATTTTTATCACACTGTTTTTGCATCTCTTTATCTCTCGTGATCCATGCACTGGGAGAAGTTTCACCCATTTTTTCAAACTTCTTATTATTACTGCCCATAGTCAAAGTATTAAGTAATTTATTCACATATTTTGACCCATTGACCTTTGAAACCATAGAAGAAAATGCAATGGCTATATCTATAGCATTATTTCCTCCACTTGTGCCACTTACTATAAGAGCATCAATTTCTTTTGGATTATATGCAGTGAAATATCTTACTATGAAAGAACCCATACTGTGTCCAAACAAAACAGTTTTTTTATCAGGGAATTTTGATTTCATAAAAGATATAGCTTTTAAAACATCACCTTGTATATATTCAACTCCATCCTTTTCGCCGAACCAGCCTTTTTCGGAATCATCCAAAATTGTCTGTCCGTGACCAAGTTGATCATAACTCAAAGAAGCAATACCATTTTGGGCAAGGAATTCAGAGAAACAGTCATAACGTTCTTTAAATTCACACATACCATGAACAATAACGACTACAGCCTTAACATCTTCAGGAATAAAAACCGAATAATGTATAGCATGAATTCCGTCTGTACTTTTAAATGTTCCGTTTTCTTTCTTGAATTCCATTATATTTCTCCTTTTTATATATTATTAGAAGGTTCTTCTGTCAATATGATCGTAACAGGACCGTCATTTACAAGGTCTATTTCCATATCAGCACCGAAAACACCCGTTTTTACAGGCGTATGTTTACTGAATTCTTCCACAAATTTATTGTAAAGAGGTAATGAAACATCAGGCTTTGCGGCATTGATAAAAGAAGGTCTTTTCCCATGTGAAGTATCGGCACATAAAGTGAAATTAGAAACTATCACAACTTCTCCACCAATGTCATTTACAGAAAGATTCATCTTATCATTTTCGTCACAGAATATACGCATACCCCTGCATCTTTCCGCAAGTCTTTTCATTTCTTTTTCAGTATCCCCAACTTGCACACCAAGGAGAATAAGAAGTCCCTGACCAATATTTACATAACTGATATTATCCCCGTCAGTTATTTTCATATTTACACTTTTAACTCTTTGAACTACTGCTGTCATTTCATATCTCCTTTACGTCTTGAAATGTCTAACGTACCTGCAATTCTTTTAAGTTTCTGTATTATACCGTCAAGATGATTAATGTCATGAACATCTATAGACAAAAATACTTGAATTCTTCCGTCATTCTCTTCATGAAGATTTATCGAGTGCATTACAATCCGCATTCCAGCCAAAGCAGTTGTTATATCTGCAAGCAGGTCTATTCTATTCATGGCTGTGATACATATCTCAGTAGCAAAGTATTCACCGATATCGCCATCCCAACGGACATTAACTAATCTGTCTTTGTCAATATTTTTTATATTCTTACAATCGCTTTTATGAATCGCAACACCATAACCTCTTGTAACAAATCCAATAATACTATCACCTGGAAGTGGCGTGCAGCAACCTGCAAGTCGAACAAGGCAGTTATCAAGATCTTCTACAATAATACCGTTTATTGACTTTCTCTTACGATTTTCGATATTTTGAACTTTGGGTGGCTCGTTTTGTTTTTGAAGTTTCGAATACTCATCCTTGAGTTTAGGAAGTATTTTTGAAATAAAAATACCACCATAACCGATCGCAGCATAGAACTCATCAATATCAGAAATTGCATAACGTTTCATCGTTGGTGCAAACAAAGCTTCCCTGTCGACATTATTTATATTGATATTGTTTCTTCTGAGTTCTCTTTCGAGATCCTCTCTTCCCTGCGCAATATTCTCTTCACGTTTCTCCTTTTTGAACCACTGTCTGATCTTTGTTTTTGCTTCGTTAGTTTTTACAACTTTTAACCAGTCACGTGACGGTCCGTTGGATGACTGTGAGGTAATAATTTCCACAACATCGCCGTTGTGAAGTCTTGTAGTAAGTTCAGCTATTCTACCGTTGACTTTAGCTCCAATCATTTTATTACCGATCGCAGTATGTATGGTATATGCAAAGTCGATAATATTTGATTCGGCAGGAAGGTTTATAATATCACCTTTTGGTGTAGAAACAAATACCTGATCTGAAAACAAATCTATCTTGAAAGTTTTCATAAAGTCATCTGCATCTGAAACATTGTTTTGAACTTCAAGGAGCTTTCTGACCCATGAAAGCTTTGAATCCAATGCGTCTTCACCAAATACGCCACTCTTATATTTCCAATGAGCAGCAATACCAAGTTCAGCAGTTCTGTGCATATCGTGAGTTCTGATCTGAATTTCAAAAATATTACCGTTATAGCTTACTGTTGTATGTAACGACTGGTACATATTGGGCTTAGGAGTCGCAATATAGTCTTTAAGTCTTCCCGGAATCGCTCTGAAAAGGTCGTGAACATATCCTAAAACATTATAACATTCACTAACCTTATCTACAATAACCCTGAAAGCATAAAGGTCATAAATTTCATTGAAATTTTTACCCTGTATGAACATTTTCCTGTAAATACTGTAGAGATGCTTTACTCGTCCTGTAACTTCAGCTTCTATCCCTACTTCTTTCAGCTTATCAATTATTTTTTCTTTAATTTCGTAGAATACAGCATTATTTTCGTCGAGCATCTGAAGATTTTCTTCGATTTCAGCAACACCTATCGCATCCAGATATCTGAGAGATGTGTCCTCTATCTCTGTTTTAATACTCTGGATACCAAGGCGGTGAGCTAAAGGAGCATATACTTCAATCGATTCAAGAGCTATAGCCCTCTGTCTGTCAGGCGGAAGACTTGCTAAAGTACGAACATTGTGCAGTCTGTCAGCCAATTTTATGAGAATTACCCTGATGTCTTTAGCCATAGCCAGAAGCATCTTTCTCAAAGTCTCCAATTGCTGCTCTTCACGTGATGAATACATAATTCTGCCAAGTTTTGTAACTCCATCAACAAGCAACGCAACTTGAGAACCAAATCCTTTTTTTATATCTTCAAGAGTGATGTCAGTATCTTCAACTATATCATGAAATAGTGCCGCAACGATAGAATCCGTATCGCAATCAAAAGAAAGCAATGTTTCAGCAACCGCAATAGGGTGAATAACGTAAGGTTCACCACTTTTGCGTTTCTGATCTTTATGTGCGTTTTCAGCATATTCTATTGCAGTTCTGATTTTTTCAATATTGTAATGAGCGCAACATTCTTCGATTTTTTTGAGTAAATTTTCGCCGTATTCTGTCATAATACGTCCTTTCAAAGCGTAATTTTCGCTTATATAACTTTTGAAACCTTTCTCCATATCTGAGAAAGCATCAAATTCGTTTTTTGAGTTTTATTTATTATTTTATATGATACAAAATCAGTACATACAGATTCTATCAAATCAAGTTCTGTTAATACATCAATGCAAATTCTGAATCTTGCATAATTTATATCCCGTCCACTAATAACTGATATTTTCCTCGCAGCATATGCTATATTCAGATTTGTACAAGGTTCCTGCTCTAATTGTTTAAGAAACCTGTAAACAACAGAAATGTCGTCTCTCTTTAGCGTTATATCATCCGTAACTTCACCATTATTTATAAAACTTAAGTATTTTGTTTTATATTCAACAATAGGTTTAAGAGAAACTGCATTAAGATTAAGGTCTTTGATCTGCACATTTAGATACGTTTTATTATTAAAGTTGTTTTCCGTAATAACACACATTAAATCGACCGTATCATTCTTTACACAATTAAGATCCTCATTTGTGTTATTAAATGATATTGCTGAAATGGAATTAAGACTTTGATCTGCACCTGACAAATGAACTCTGGAGTGTTTTCCATTACCGACAGTATCAATATCAGCTACAAGTATATTTCGTACTAAAAATGTAGGCAATGGATTTGAAGTACCATATGGCTCCAAAAGTTTCAGCATATCTATGAGGTCTAAATCTATATCCGAGTATTCTAATTCACATTCTGCCTCTATGACTGGTACCAACATATTAGGCGTGATCATCTTTTCAGCTTCTTCAGCTAATCTCACAGAAAACACATCAAGATTTTCTTTTAGAAGAGTCATACCTGCGGCCATTTCATGTCCTCCGAATTTCAGAAGAACATCCGAAACAGTACACAAGAGATCAAAAATGTTTACACCCGGAACACTTCTCCCTGAGCCTTTATAATGCTCCCCTTCTTTGCAAAGCAAAATACAGGGACGTTTATATTTTTCAGTAAGTCTTGAAGCTACAATACCAATAACACCATGATGCCAATTATCGGAATGAAGAACAATTATTTTATCGGAAACAAACTGTTCTTCCATCATTTTTTCAGCTTCATCAAGTATAGTTTGCTCCATCTGTTGACGTGTTCTGTTGCTTTCGCATAATTCTTTTGCAATTTCTCTTGCTATTCTGAAATCATTACTGAGCAATAATTCGACAGACCTTGCAGGATTACCGATTCGTCCGGCGGCATTAAGTCTGGGAGCTATCTGAAAGGCAACCAATGAGGCTGAAACTGATTTAGAAGAATCCGTTTCAAAAAGCAAAGCCTTTATACCGATTGGACATTTTGTCTGCATCAGTTTAAGACCGTTAGTCACAATAATTCTGTTTTCATTTGTAATGGGCATTATATCAGCAATTGTGCCGATCATTGTATAAATACCATAAAGATCAAAAGCTTTTTCGATATTACACATAAGAGCTGTGATCAAAAGAAATACGACTCCAACCCCTGCAAGTTCAGAAAACGGATACTTGCTTATCATTCTTTTAGGATTGATAACAGCAAGAGCTGACGGAATCATATCACAGGGATCACAATTCCCAACCTTGATTTGTTTACACTCATGATGATCGGTAACTATTACATCAAGCTTGATCTCATTTGCATATAAAAGCTCTTCAGATGCTGTAGTACCCGTATCAACAGTAATAAGCAATTTCGTACCGCTGTTTTTAATTTTATTTATAGCATTACAGTTAAGCCCATACCCCTCATCATTTCTGTCGGGGATATAAAAGTCCACAGGGCAACCTAAGCTTTCTAAATATTGATACAGAATAGTTACGGAAGTAATTCCGTCAACATCATAATCTCCGTATATAGTTATCTTTTCCTTATTTTCAACTGCTTTTCTGATTCTCTTTACAGCTGTTTCCATATCAGGTAAAAGATAAGGATCGGGAATAAAACGCAGAGATGTATTGAAAAACCTATCCATATCTTCATCCGTTACTACATTGCGATTATAAAGCAACTTTGAAAAAATACGTAGTTTGCTTTCAGGCAATTTATATTTATAAAAACGTTTACGAACTCTCAGTAATATTTTTTCAATAGCATCATTATCATGATACTTTACATACCACTTATTTTCGGTTGGTTTCATAAAAATTCCTGTCATTTTATCCCCTCCTTTACGTATTTTATTATTAAATCATATATTACTGTATAATGTTTTGCAATCGTCAAGTGACAGATTCAAGAAATTGTTGTTTACATTAAGCTTAATTCCTTCTTCTGCATAATCAGATATCTGAGCTTCAGTAAGTTTTGGAATTTCACTGTATTTATCAGTAAGACTTTTAATAAAAGTTCTGAATTCATTGACAGATCCATAACCTAAAGTTTCTAATGTTTCTGAAATATCGGAAACTTCTGAGCATCTTTCAAGGAATTCACCTATAAACGCAGCACAAGCGAAACCATGAGGAATATTGTGCATTGTAGTGAGTAAATAACCTAATGAATGACAACAGCTTGTGCCGCCATTGTTAAGTGCCATTCCTGCGAATATTGAGCCATAGTACAATTCATCTCTCATTGTTTCAGTAACTACTTCAGTTTCGGAAAAAGCACGCAGTACAGGCATTACCATTCTGAGAGCTTTGAGTCCATAAATTGAAGTAAAATCATTTGCCCGTTTAGAATACATAGATTCAATAGCATGACAAACAGAATCCAATGCAGTAGATACTGTATAATTGATAGGTAATGTATATGTATACTGAGGGTCACAAAGAGAATAAACAGAATATGAATCTCTTGTTTTAAGCCCTTTTTTGATCGTATATTTTGTACCTGGAATAGTTAAAACGGCTGAAGGCATAACTTCACTACCCGTACCTGCAGTAGTTCCAATCATTATTGAAGGCATTGGTTTATTTTTGAATTCAAAAGAAAAAATATTGTCTTCAGTTACACCCTCGTTAGTTATAACAAGAGCCGCAGCTTTAGCCGCATCCATTGAAGAACCACCGCCGACACCGATAATAAACTCAGCACCAAAATCAACTGTTTTCTTTGCCATAGCAAAAACATTTGCAGGTGTTGGATTATTTTCTGCTTCACAGAGAAGAAGATATTCCACCCCGTTTTGTGTAAGAGCTTCTTTCAGATCATCTATTACGGAACATTTTTTATACATATTTTTACCCGTAATTATAGAGCATTTTCTTCCAAGAGTATTATATCTGTTGAATGTTTTTACACAATCTTTCCCTGAAACTACTTCAACGGGCATATAAGTATTTATGTTTATCATAATTGGATTCCTTATTTGGATTTATTTTTCAACATATTATGTTTTAGATCCCAAAGTTTTTGAGACAAGTCGACATAGTAATTTTGAGGATTTTCAAATCTTGTTACTTCATCCCACAATTTTGATACCTGATCTTTGCAGTAAGATTTAATTGTTTCAATAGAAGGACAATCATATACTCTCTTACCTTTTACATATATAGGTTTAAGCAATTCTTCTACAGTATAGTCTTCGAAAGTTTTACTCTTCCATGTATGTTCAGGATCAAAAAGTGTAATCGGTTTTGTGAAGTCAAATTCCTCATCATAAAGTGCAATAAGGTCCGCAACCATTTTACCTGTTTCTTTAGAATAAAGTCTATATATTTTTTTGTATCCAGGAGTAGTAATTTTTTCGGGATTTTCCGAAAGTTTTATCTTTGGAACTATCTTACCGTTATTTTCAGTAGCTACAAGCTTGTATACGCCACCAAATACAGGTTCGCTCTTAGATGTAATCAATCTTTCTCCGACACCGAATACATCTGCTTCCGCACCTTGATTGATAATATCCCTGATAATATATTCATCAAGAGAGTTTGAAACAAAAATCTTGCAGTCCTGAAGACCTGCTTCATTAAGCATTTTTCTTGTTTTCTTTGTGAGGTAAGATATATCACCTGAGTCAATTCTTACGCCTTTGAGCTGCTTTCCCATAGGTTTCAGAATCTCTTCATTCACTTTAATTGCATTTGGTATACCGGACTTGAGAACATTATATGTATCAACAAGTAATGTACACCCATCTGGATAAAGTTCTGCATATGCTTTAAAAGCTTCATACTCATTATCAAACATCTGTATCCATGAATGAGCCATTGTACCAACTGCGGGAATTTTGAATACTTGTTCACAAACAGCACATGCGGTACCTGCACAACCACCAATATAAGCGGCTCTTGCACCCATTACAGCAGCATTATTTCCCTGAGCACGTCTTGTACCAAATTCAAAAACAGGTCTTCCCTGTGCGGCTCTGACGATTCTATTTGCTTTTGTAGCAATAAGAGACTGATGATTAACAGTAAGAAGCAACATTGTTTCAAGGATCTGTGCTTGAATTGCAGGTCCCTTTACTGTAATAAGAGGTTCATTGGGGAATATGGGAGTACCTTCAGGAACAGCACTAATATCACATTCAAATTTAAAATCACGAAGATATGTAAGGAACTCCTCGTCAAATATATTTTTAGATCTGAGAAAATCAATATCTTCATCTGAAAATGACAAATTATCAAGAAAGTTAACAACAGATTCAAGTCCTGCAGCTATTGCAAATCCTCCCTGATCGGGTACGCGTCTGAAATAAAGATCGAAGCAAGCAACAGAATCTTTCATCTGCTTGAGAAAATACCCGTTACCCATAGTAAACTCATAAAAGTCGCAAAGAAGTGCGGGATTCATTTTAATATCTGAAAACAATGGCATATTCATAATACCAGCTCCAATTTTAAATTATTTTAATATACCCCTAATTATATCAAATCAAATTGAAGTTGTCAAGATTTATCGGATCAAGTTCAATATAAAATAATATATTTTCATATTAAGTTCGGACTTTAATATAAAAAAAGAGCAGTCGATCAAACGACTGCCCTTAACTATTATTCAAGTCCCATATGTTCTATAATGTAACCGGTGAGATTTGACTTAATATACTTATCATATATTCTTTCCGCTGCAGGTGCATATTTTTGAATAAGTTCAGAAGCAGATGAATTTTTTGCACCTATCGCAATTTCATCAACATAATCAAATAGCAAATCGGCATCATCGTAGTCAAAACGAACATACTGTTCTACATCAAAGAAGATATCCACATCAAGTTCTGACAGGAAAACATTTTCTCTATAGTATTGATAAACACCTTCACGATTTCCACCAAAATCCTCAAAGGGTTCTGCAAGTTCGCTGATTATATGAGCACACGCATCAGGATCATCTGCACTTATAGGAATTGCGAGACCAAAAATTCTGGTTACAGTCTGAGCCCATTGTCCGTATTCCACATCAGGACCACATGGGAAAGGCATAATATTATATGAAAAATTTGAATCATATGCAATCTTACCTGTGATCAAAGACTGAGCCAATGCAAGTTTTGTAATTGCCTTTTCATTGATAAAACTATCATAGTCGTGATGACTGCCACAAAATTCTACAACATCACCGTAAGATAAAAGTTTCTGATAGAACTCAATAGAATGAACTGCAGAATCCGCAAATAAATTCAGCTTAGGTACTCCATCATTAATATCTACAAAATCGAAACCGTTAGCAAAGAACATCATATTAAGTAAATACATTTCTCGTGAACTGAAAATATATTCACCATTTTCTACAGAAACCAATGGTGCAGAAGTATCACAATATGTTAAAAAGGTATCCCATGTCCAAGTCTTATTTTCATAATATTCATGTAAAGGAGTAAGACCCAAAGTCTGGAATCTATCTGCATTATAAGTAATAAGACAACATTCAACACCCTGAAGTCCAGGCCAATATGTAGGCTGAACAGCATAAGGAACACCATTTATCATAGCAGCCTCAAGAACACCGGGAGTTCCGTATTTATCCTCATCACTCAGATCAATATAATCAGGGAAATTAGTCATCGGCAAAAGCACACCAGCATCAGCCAGATCCCACAAACTGTTATCGTTTCCTCTGTAAAAGAAATCTACGGGTTTAAGACCACTGCCAATTGATGTTATATAATACTGATCAAAATCCGCATGCCCCTTACTTGAGAGCTCAATATCTGTGTCAAATTCAGATTCAATATAAGAAATACGGTTCCTCATAGCATCAGCCTGCATAGACTGATCGTTATCATAAGCCAAAAGGTTTATTCCGTTCTCGCCTTCATCTGAATAGACAACAAAAGTTCTGCCATCATATGTTAACTTGGATTCCTCTCCGATAAAATCTAACAATGTCACGGGTTGAGAACCGCACGCCACGAGCATAATACAACATAAAATAATTGGTATAATTTTCTTAATCATATAAAATCATCCTTTTTTATATTTTTTATTATTATAGCATATTTAATCAGAATTGTCAATGTCATTTCAAAAAAACAAAAAAGCCACACGGGAAAGCAAAATACTGCACTCTTTCGAGTGCAGTAATGAATATATCAGTCAATATCCATATGTTCGAGAATATAACCTGTCAAGTTTGGTTCAATATACTCAACATATCTATCATATATTTTGTTATAACTTGACTGGAGAACTTCCATGGGAGAAGCATTTCTCAGATCCAATGCAATACCTTGGAAGAGTGAAATAATACCTACGTCGTCATAGTCATAACGTGTTCCGCCTTCAACAGCGAAATATATTTCACCGTCAATTTCAGAAGGAAGAATTGCAGTGCTGTAATAATCAATAAGTCCTTGCTTATCTCCGCCAAATTCTTCGAAAGGTTCACAGAATTCACTAACTACACGTGCTACCATATCAGGGTCGTCTACCGTGACAGGAATATTGAAACCGCTTGCTCTTGTTACAGACTGAGCCCATTCACCGTATGTTCCATCGGGACCGCAAGGGAAAGGCATTAAACCATATGCAAAATCAATATCATAAGCAATCTGGCCGGTTACAACGTCCTGAGCAATAGCCATAGCTGTAAGCGTTCTTTCATCTACAAATTTATCAATATCCCATCTAGTAGTACCGATATCTACTTTATCACCGTATCTGCTATCAAGCTCTTTGAAAAATTCCAAAGTATTCAAACAACTATCAGCAAAAAGATTGAATACCGGCTCACCATCTACGATATCAACATAATCGAATCCATTGGAATAGAGCATTGTATTGAGGATGTAACCTGAGTGAGCAGTAAAGAGGATTTGATCTTCATTTGTGATACCTATAATAGCATCATCAAAATATTTAAGCATTGTATCCCATGTCCATGTCTCATTTTCATAATATTCATGAAGATCAGTAAGACCGAGAGCCCCTGCCATATCCTGATTGTAAACCATATAGAAACATTCAAAGCTCTGATAGCCTGGCCAATAACCGGGCTGAACAGTAATAGGTTTACCGTCAATCATGGCTGCTTCAAGTACGCCTGGAGTTCCGTATTTATCGGTATCCGAAAGGTCGATTATATCGGGGAATTCAGTAAATGGAATACATACACCTGCTTCTGCCCAGAACCATGTACTTTTACCGTTATCTCTGAAAAGCAACTCAACATCTGTTGCATTACTACCGATAGCTCTTATATAATGCTCAATAGTGTCATCAGAGCCCTTATTGGTACGTTCAATAACAAGGTCATATTTATTCTCAATATCTTTGATTCTTGTAAGCAAAGCATCTGACTGAGGAGAGTTGTTATCAGGGAAAACAATAACAACATCTTCAGGATCAGAGTCCTGATACATTTTCAAAACATGTCCGTTATATTTTATTACAAAATCATCTTGATTTCCAATAAAATCGAGAAGTTCAACAGGTTGTTGAGAACAACTTGCCAAAAACAAAACGGCAAGCACTAAAAGAATCATCTTTTTAATCATCATTATCATCCTTAAAAATCAATTTATATTCAATATCGAATATATTATATTTATTATAGCATAAAAGGGAAACATTGTCAAGCACTTATTAGTTGCGTCGGCATTAAATGAGTTTGTCAAGAAAAGCCTTTGCTCTTTCAGTCTTGGGACAGCCGAAAAAGTTTTCGGGAGTATCGTCTTCCAATATTATTCCACTGTCAACAAACATTATTCTGCTTGCGACTTCTTTTGCAAAGTTCATTTCATGTGTTACGATCAAAATCGTCATCCCTGTATTGGCAAGCTCTTTGATTACCTGAAGAACCTCCCCTACCATTTCGGGGTCAAGAGCTGATGTTGGTTCATCGAAAAGCATTACATCGGGATTCATCGCAAGAGATCTTACGATTGCAATACGCTGTTTCTGACCACCTGAAAGCTGAACAGGATAAGCCTTAGCTTTATCGGGAAGTCCAACAAGTTTTAGTAGTTGCATTGCTCGTTCTTCAGCTTCTGATTTTGTCATCATCTTATGATTAACAGGAGCTAATGTGATATTATCCATTACTGAAAGGTGAGGGAAAAGATTGAAATGCTGAAATACCATTCCCATCTTGCGTCTTACCAAATTAACATTACATTTCGGATCAGTAATACACTGACCTTCAAAATATATCTCACCTGAAGAAGGTGTTTCAAGAAGATTGAGACAACGAAGAAATGTACTTTTACCTGAACCGGAAGAACCAATAATTGCGATCTGTTCACCTTTTTTAATGTCAACAGAGATATCATTCAATACCAGATTATTTCCGAAGCTTTTAGACAAATTTTTAACGCTTATCACTTTCACGCAGCCTCCTTTCAAGAATTGCAACAAGTTTTGTAAATCCGATTACTATTACAAGATATATACATGCTACAGCAATATAAGGCATAAACGGAGAATATGTAACACTTCGGATAATGTCGCCGCCCTTTGTCAGATCTTCAAGTCCAATATAACCTGAAATTGATGTTTCTTTAAGGAGAACTATAAATTCATTACCAAGTGCAGGCAATACGTTTTTAAATGCTTGAGGAAGTATGATCAGCCACATGGTTTTTGCATATGAAAATCCTAAACTTCTGCCGGCTTCCAACTGACCATAATCAATTGACATAATACCTGAACGAATAATTTCTGCAACATAAGCACCCGAATTCAAACCAAATGCAATAACAGCAACGGTTACTTTGTCAATATTCACACTTGCAAAAATTACAAAATAAATAATAAGTATCTGTATTACAACAGGTGTACCTCTGAAAACTGTCAAATACATCTTGGATATAAAATTCAAAATCTTAAATTTGCCGGTCTGATCATGAGCGGATCTTACAACTGCCACAAGAAAACCTAAAACGATACCTACAAGCACTGATAAAAAAGCTATTAAGATCGTCGTTCCAAGACCTTTTGCAAGGTATACCCACCTGTCATCCTGAATAAAATTTAAATAAAAATCATCTTTAAAATCAGTTATTAAGTTAGTAAACCATGTTTGAATTTGTTCAGCTGTAGACATTTCTGATAAAAACATTTCATTCTCCCTCGTTAAATAAAATCTGCAAGAAAAATTCTTGAAAGCGGTTTAAAACCGCTTTCAAGACAAAAAATCAATTATTCAGCACGAACTATAAGAGCCTGATGGGCAGTTGTATAGGGGTCTGAAAAATTAACGTTTTCAAGTCTTTCGGGAAGAACAGTCATACCTGCGACACCGATATCAGCTTTGCCAGAAGCAACAGCGTTAACGATAGCGTCAAAGAGCATATCATCAATCTGAAGTTCCATACCAAGTACATCTGCAATAGCCTGAGCCATATCCACGTCAAAACCAACGATCTTACCGTTTTCACGATATTCATAAGGAGCAAACTCAGCGTTTGTAGCCATTACAAGTGTACCGTTGGATCTGTCTGTACCTTCAGGAGAAACGTAAGGATGCTGACCGATTTCGTCGCCGATATAGTTCTTTTCAATAAGAGCTAATGTACCGTTTTCTTTGATAGTTGCAAGTGCTGCATTTACCTTTTCAAGAAGTTCAGTATTTTCCTTAGCGATAGCAATAGCGTATTCTTCAGGATCAAACTGCTGTTCAAGAATCTTAAGATCAGGATTCTTCTGAACAAAAACCTTAGCAGGTTCTACGTCAATAATTACAGCATCAATCTTACCCTGTTTAAGAGCAAGAATAGCATCTGCACCTTTATTATATCTTTCTACGACAGAACCGTCATTCTGTTCGTATTCAGTAGCATAGTAAAGGTCACCTACTGTACCGAGCTGAACACCAATCTTTTTACCTGGAAGATCGTCAGCCGAAAAAACTGTGTTTGCAGGAACAGAACCGCAAGATGCAAGCATCATGAGAGCCATTGCTGCAAGGAGAATTGTTGCCAAAAACTTTTTCATATTTTCGTCCTCTTTCATATAAATATTTTTCTGCTTGATATAAAAATATTATTACCAAGCTTTGCCTGTATATTATACAACATTTTTTATATTTTTGCAATAGCTAATGAGAAATTATTCATGAAAAAATTATGCTATTTTATGAATTATTCTCATAACTCATCGATTAAACTCATATTTATAAACCATATAATACTCAATATCAAATTTTGGAGGGGTTTTATGTCAAACACATCATTCAATTCTCTCAGATGTAAAGAAGTAGTAAACATACGTGATGGATGCAGATTAGGCTATATTGATGACATTATTTTTGATACGGAAAGCGGTACCATTTGTGAGATCGAAGTACCACGAAGAGGTAAATTATTCGGTTTCCTATCAAAAAGCGAAACTATATGTATTCCATGGCACGCCATTGAACGTATCGGTGATGATATTATAATCGTCTCATGGGAAATAGTAAAACGTGACACAGTAAAAATAGGATTTCTGGAGGCAATATCAAATTGGCTCAACCAATAAAGGAGAAAAATATATGAAAAAGTATATATCATTAATAATATCGTTTATGATCTTAATATCTGCATCCGTATCATCATTTGCAAGTGTAGACGGATCTGATATCGTTTCAATTTTTGAATACTATTACTCACTTGGAAATAATGGGATTCAAACGATCAACAACATAGAAAAACCATCTTTGGATATTTATGGGAAAGGATTAGTACTTATTGAAGCAAGTACAGGCACAGTCTTATATGAAGAAAACAAAGATGAAAAGCTACCTCCAGCTTCAGTCACTAAAGTGATGACCATGCTTTTAATAATGGAGGCAATAGACAAAGGTAAAATTTCTTTTGACGACAAAGTGGTTGCCAGTGAACACGCAGTGTCAATGGGTGGGACCCAAATTTACTTGGAACTCGGTGAAACCATGACGGTACATGAATTATTAAAAGCTGTTGCTGTTCCAAGCGCAAATGATGCAGCTGTTGCTTTAGCTGAACATATTGCAGGAAGCGAAACCGAGTTTGTACGAATGATGAATAAGAAGGCCTTGGATTTGGGAATGAATAATTCGAACTTTACAAACTGTACTGGATTATTCGATGATGAAAACCATTATACGACTGCATATGACCTTGCGCTTGCAACTAAAGAATTACTATCACATCCTAAAATCCTTGAATATACTACAATTTGGATGGATTCATTACGCAATGGTGAATTCGGTCTTGCAAACACAAACAAATTACTTAGAACATACAGCGGAATGAATGGAATGAAGACCGGATACACAAAACTTGCCGGACACTGTCTGTCTGGGACTGCTTTGAGGAATAATATGCAGTTGATAGCTGTGGTGTTAGGTTCTCCTACATCACAGGACAGATTTAATGCTGTCTCAAAAATGCTTGACTATGGCTTTTCAACATTTTCTGTTATTTCAGAAAGCGCAGAAATCCCCGATTCAATACAAGTTACCAAAGGAAAAACCGATCAAGTTAAAATATGTCTGGATGATACTCTTGAAATGGTGGTATTAAAAGGCCAAGATAAACAAATTCAAGTGTTGACCGAAATAAGTGATAGTATTGAAGCTCCTGTTGTTTCAGGGCAAACAGTCGGTTCTGTAACATATAAAATGAAAGACGAAGTAATTAAAGTAATACCGATCAAAACAGTTGAAACCATTGAAAGAGCTGACTTCACTGATTATTTTATAGATATACTCTGTCAGTTTTTAATCTAAACGAAAAAGAAGCAGAACATAAGTTCTGCTTCATATTTCTTACTGCAAATTGAATTTCTTCTTGAATTTATCAACGCGGCCACCTGCATCAACAAGCTTCTGTTTGCCTGTATAGAAAGGATGGCATTTTGCGCAGATATCAACTCTGATCTCTTTTTTAGTGGAGCGAGTCTTCATTTCGTTACCGCAGACGCATTTGATTACAGCATCCTGATATTCGGGATGAATTCCTTCTTTCATTATTATCACACTCCTTAATGAATTTTGCATCTAAAATATTATATCACATTTTGCATCATTTTGCAATAGGCAAATGGGAAATATTTTTGACTTTTTATCATTTAATTATTATTGATACATACCGTAAAAAGTTCTTACCTTATAATACTCACAAGTTTCAGACAATAATGAATACAAAACGATATCTTCGTTTTCATTTCTAACAAAATAGAATCTGTCAGAACACCAGGAATCCATCTCTTTTGTTGCCTCAGGAGTACCGCTATTGGGATAGACATAAAAATAGTTTCCGTTTTTATTGTTACCAAAACCTTTTATATCATTATGGTTCAGCACATCTGATTTGTCAAATGCAGAATCAAACTCCCCTGTCTGCTTATTAAAACGATACATGGCTTCACCTGTTGTAACCCAAAGATAATCATTATCGTTCAAATCTGCAACAAGATCATGACCCCAATAGGTAGGCAATGGATAACTTCCCGTCTGAACCAATGTTGCAGACATATTTTCCCCTTCGACCTTATATGTCACAAGTTCATATGCACCCAAAGCCCAAAGGATATCATTTTTAGGATCCCATAAAACTCCATGAGCATCTGAAAGAGTGTACTCTATATAATCGTTAGGCAAAACATAAGCATCATATTGGAGATCTGACGTATGATAAAGCCTTACAGTTGAGCCGTTTGAAGCCGCACATGCAATATTTCCGTCAGGAAGTATCTCTATCGAATGAGGATTATTTCCAACATCGGAATTACTCCAGATCATCTTCTTATCAGGATAAGACACAACAACGGCATCTCCACCTGAGCCGACCATCATGACGATATTTCCAAGAACAGTATTCTCCCGATATTTAACTCCTGAAACTGTCATAGGATCAGCATAAGGCCTGTAGGACCAAACCTCATAATCATCAATAATATCGCCGTCTTTGTAGTTTTTCAGGTCATAAACCACTACACGCCCTTTACTCTGGTCACAAGCAATGACCATATCCTCTGAATCTGAGATCATCTGATCCGGAACCAATTCAGCAGAAAAATCAAGAAGTGCCGGTGTTTCCGATTCGCAACTGCACAATGTAAATGTAATTATTGTCAAAATCAGTGATAAGATATATTTACGCATAATCAACCAAATGATGTGCTATAATTATGCCCACCACATGCCGCCTTTTTCTTCGAATGTCATAGCTTCTTTAAGAGCTTTGATCGCTTTCTGGAGACCTTCAGTAGGAGCGATAAGACTATCTTCATGTTCGATACTCATAACGTAGTCATAATCGATCGTACGAAGAGCAGAAACGATATCTTTCCAATAACCAACATCGTGACCGTAACCGATAGTACGGAATACCCATGAACGTTCAGCAACTTTGCTGTAGTGTTTATAATCGAGAACACCATTAACAGCATTGTTGTACTGATCGATCTTTGTATCTTTTGCATGGAAGTGATAAATGCAATCTTTAAGTTCGATAATTGCTCTTGCGGGATCAATTCCCTGCCAGATAAGATGTGAGGGGTCAAAGTTAGCACCGATTTCGGGTCCAACAGCTTCACGGAGCTTGAGAAGAGTTTCAGGGTTATAAACACAGAAACCGGGATGCATTTCAAATGCAATCTTATTGATACCATGTTCTTTAGCGAACGCAACCATATTCTTCCAGTAAGGAATAAGAACTTCATTCCACTGATAATCAAGGATCTTCAAATAGTCATCAGGCCATGCACATGTTACCCAGTTAGGATACTGAGATGTGGGGCAATCACCGGGACAACCGGAAAAACCAACGATTCTGTCTACGCCGAGTTTTTCAGCAAGGAGAATAGCATTTCTGAAATCCTGATCGAAAGCATCAGCAAGTTCTTTCTGAGGATGAACAGGGTTACCATGACAACTGAGAGCAGAAATTGTAAGACCGTAACCTTCGATCATAGCTTTAAATTCTGCAATTTTCTTTTCATCTTTAAGAAGTTCTTCGGGTTTGCAGTGATCTTTGCCGGGATAACCGCCGCAACCGATCTCAACAGCCTGTACACCGCTTTCAGCGAGATATTTGAAAGCCTGTTCTGCGGGAAGTCCGCCAAGAAGATTTGTTAAAACACCAAGTTTCATAACTTAATTTCCTCCATTTATATATAAATATTTTTATTTTTCTATTTTTTCAAAAGGTGGTTGAGAATCACAGCAAAGTGGGATTCTATCCTGACCGGGATTAGCCCAATCAATAGCATTTTTGATTATCTGAATAACATAAGGATTGTAATATGAGGGACAAGTTTCATGTCCGGGCTGGAAATAGAATACTTTACCGAAGCCTCTTTCATATGTACAAGCAGAACGGCAGATCTCACCGCCTGCATACCATGTTACCCAAAGGAGATCATCAGGTTTCGGAATAAGGAAAGGTTCTCCGTACATCTCTTCTGCTTCGAGTTCAAAACTATCAGGTAAGCCTCTTGTAATAGGATGTGTTCTGTCAACTTTCCACATTCTTGCATGTTCGTCAATACATCTCCATCTGAGAGTGCAGGGTGTGCCCATAAGCTTTACAAAAGGTTTTGAAAGATGGCTTGAGTGAAGTGCAATAAAACCCATGCCTCTATGCACATGATCCACTACTTTAGCGGCAATAGCGTCATCTACAAGGCCATGTCTGCAATGTCCCCACCAGATAAGAACATCTGTATTGTTAAGGACATCATCAGTAAGACCATGTTCAGGCATATCAATATCAGCAAGACGAATTTCGTATTCATCTGCAGCAATCTTTTCAAGCTGCTCTTTAATTGTTGCATGAAGTCCGTTCGGATAAAGCGCCTTTACATTTTCTTCTGTTTTTTCATGATAGAATTCATTCCATATTGTAACTCTGATCATTTTAAATCCTCCTTATTTGCTTAAATTATTTACAGTAACTTGTCCAATTACATTTCTGATACATTTTTTGAGGTTCTCTACAGGATTTGGCGCCTCATATTCTATAGACATAACTCCAAATTCTGGAAGAGTTTCAACAGTAAGCATAAGTTCTTTGAGGTTCAGACTACCTTCACCGAGAATCATTTCATCATGAGTTCCGTCTTCCTTCATAAGGAAATCTTTAAGATGAATACCGTGAACTCGGTTCGAATACTTCTTGATCATTTCTACAGGATCTATACCGGCATCAAGAGCCCATGCACAGTCAACATGAAGACCAAGGTTATCTGAATATTTAGAGAGCAGATCGTCTATCTGTTCGTATTTACCGTATCTGTGATTCTGACCGTGATTATGCATTATAACTTTGATACCGTATTTATTGCACAAATCTTCAACCATAGCTACTGTTTCAGGATCACAGTCAGGGTCACATCCGATATACTTACAACCCGCAGCTTTAGCAAACTCGAAACGATTCAAAGCCTTTTCCGAATCTCTTGCAGTAAATCCTTCAACACCTATAGTACTGATAGTTATACCATATTCTTTACATACTTCAAGAACATGTTCACATTCTGATTTATTATCAAAATTGCACTGAACAGAACACAATTCAAGAGTATCAAGACCAAGCTCTTTCATGGCTTCACAAGCTTTTTCTATAGTATTGTATTCTCTTATAGCATAACTCTGTATACCCAATTTAACACCGTTTACTTTAAAATCCATAATTATCCCTCATATTTTATAATATCAATACTTTCAATGGTAACAGGTTCAAAAGGTTTGCTGTTAGCATTTACTTTAACAGCTGCAATAGCGTCAACAACGTCCATACCTTCAAAAACTTGTCCGAAAACAGTATGCGCACCATCAAGCCAGGGAGCGCCACCACCCATTTCTTTATACTGTTCGATAACTTCAGAAGAAATACCGTAATACTGTGAAATATATTCATACTGTTCATCAGCATAACCGGTATTCTGAACAATAAAGAACTGACTTCCGTTTGTCGCAGGACCTCTGTTAGCCATAGAAAGAGCGCCTCTAAAGTTTCTGAGTTCGGGTGTGAATTCATCTTCAAATGATTTACCCCAGATACTTTCACCGCCACCGCCTGTGCCTGTAGGGTCTCCACCCTGAATCATAAACTCATTCATAACTCTGTGGAAAATAATACCGTCGTAGTATCCTTCTTTAGCGTGAGTAACAAAGTTTTCTACTGCTAGAGGAGCATATTCAGGAAAAAACTGTATCTTAATATCGCCCATTGAAGTATGGACAACAGCTATCTCCTCCCCTACCTCAGGTAAATTCTTCTGCAAAAGTGTACTTTTCTGATTCATATCGATTTCTTCATTATTGCCGTTTCCACCACAACTGCAAAAAACAAATAAAGATGTGATAGCCAGCAATAATACGATGATTTTCTTGGTCATCTTGATCTCCTTTCGTAGTATTAAAGTTTCTGATTGATTAAATCAAAGATACCTTAATATAATTATAACGCAAATATTGTAAAATGTCAAGAGCAAAATTGTTTTTTACAAAGATAAATTTAATTATACTAAAGATTCTATATCATTTTTCAGTTTTGTAAGAATCTTCTTCTCAAGTCTTGATATATATGATTGTGAAATTCCCATCATATCAGCTACCTCTTTTTGCGTATATTCCCTTTTATCTTTCAATCCAAACCTTAGTTCCATTATTTCTCGTTCTCTCGGACATAATCGGCTTATACAGTTATACAAAGCCTCGACCTCGTCGCGGTTTTCAATATCCTTTGAGACCTCGTTTGTATCAGTTCCCAATATATCAGAAAGCAAAAGTTCATTCCCATCCCAGTCAACATTTAAAGGTTCATCAATAGATATTTCATTTCTTGTTTTGGAATTCTTTCTTAAGAACATGAGTATTTCATTCTCAATACACCTCGATGAATATGTTGCCAATTTAATATTCTTATCTGGACAAAAAGTATTTATTGATTTAATAAGTCCTATTGTCCCTATTGATATAAGATCCTCAATATTAACTCCTGTATTTTCAAACTTCTTTGCGATATACACTACCAACCTGAGATTATGTTCTATCAGTTCATTTTTTATCTGAGGATCACTTGAATCAAGTTTGGAAGTCAAATATTGCTCTCTTTCCTGAGATAAAGGTGGAGGTAAAGTCTCACTTCCGTTTATGTAAAATATTTCTTCTGAAAGACTGACAATAAGTTTTGAATTTAATTTAGATAATAAGTTTTCCAATTTCTTCATGTTGATCTCCTTAATGAAAACAATTTTTATTTAACAAACAGTTATATTCATCATTTTTATTAAAATCATCTTTACTTACAGCAACTATTACATCAATACTGTTTCCGTTGACAGTAACCCTATCAGGCTTAAATGCCGGTAAAATACTGCTCATTCCGTCAGCTGTTTTATATGGTATTATTTTAAGTTTTTCAGTATATGATTTCAACTCTAAAAAATTCTCAATATCATTCAGAATAGATTCAGCAGCATGCCGACCTATTATAATAACAGGCAGACCGGTAATTACATCCTTTAATGAATTTCCTGTATCAAGAAATGCTTTAATCACAGTGTTTTTACCATTTAATTCTATAAAACAATCGTACATCAATTCTTCAGGTTTTTTTGACATAAGTATCTTCTTTACTATCGAATAAAAAACCATTAAAAACATAAGAAGTAATATTAAAAATGATATAGGAAGATTATAGTAGATTTCATTATTATTTATGTATATCAGATTATTAACCTTGAAAGAAGAACTGCCCCAGATCGTAAGTGCAGAGTACATGGTTGTTACTGACAAGTATATAAAAGCATTTTTTAACACGCACATAAAGTGTTTATTACCGAACGCGATGACTGAAACCAATATTGATGAAAATAATTTAATAGACATTGAAAAGAAAATACTCATACTTGGAAGACATATTACCAAACCAAATAAAGAAGCTGTAATGTCTGCAAAAAAGAAGCCCGTAAACTTAAGCTTACAATTCAGCAATAATGAAACGATAAACAGAATGAACCCATTTATAAATAGATTCAGAAAAAGATAAATATCCAAATAAACTGTAATTTCAGTCACATTCAATACCTCCTTAAAAGAAAAAAGGTTTATAATGAAAACGTTTTACTGTAATCATTATAAACCAAACTGTCAATTTATTTTGTCATTTAAGGGCTGAAGAAAAATAGATTCTTTATGTATTGTTTTACAGAATCAAACTAAATATCATTTAATTTTCATTGTAAGACTAATACGTTTTTTCTTTACATCAACTTCCAGAACTTGAACATTTACAATATCACCGACTTTTACAGCCTCAGAAGGATGTTTTATGTATCTGTCACAGATCTGCGAAATATGTACCAAACCGTCCTGATGCACACCTATGTCGACAAATACACCAAAATCTATTACATTTCTTACTGTACCGCAAAGTTTGTCACCGGGTTTGAGGTCATTCATATCCATAATATCGGTCCTGAGCATTGGTGGAGGCAATGAATCTCTCAGATCTCTTCCTGGTTTTGCAAGTTCCTGAAGTATATCATTAAGGGTTGGCAAACCAATACCGCATTTTTCAGCGACATTATTTCTACCGTATTTATCAGCAAGCGTTGTGATGTCTGATAAGGTATCACCTTCAATTTCGTCAATATTTCTACCAAAGAGTTCAAGTATTGCTTTTACATTACCGTAAGCTTCCGGATGAACAGATGTATTATCAAGTTTATTTTCTCCTCCGGGAATACGCAAAAAGCCTGCACACTGCTCAAAAGTTTTGGGTCCAAGTTTTTTCACTTTTTTCAATTCACTTCTGTTTTTAAAGCCGCCATTTTCTTCTCTGTATGAAACTATATTCTTTGCGGTCTGTTCACTTATACCAGAAATATATTTCAACAAAGATACTGACGCTGTATTAAGATCAACACCTACAGCATTTACGCAATCTTCAACAACACCGCTAAGTTGTTCATTAAGTCTTGCTTGAGGCATGTCATGCTGGTACTGTCCGACACCGATACTTTGCGGATCTATTTTCACAAGCTCTGCAAGAGGATCCTGAAGTCTTCTGCCTATTGATACAGCAGAACGGAGAGAAACATCAAATTCAGGAAACTCTGCAGCACCAAGTTTTGAAGCTGAATACACAGACGCTCCCGCCTCATTTACAACCATATAACTTACAGGATGGGGAGATTTCTTTATCATATTGGCAACAAAGATCTCACTCTCTTTAGATGCTGTTCCATTACCTATTGAAATACAATCAACTGAATATTTTTTGATCAGACCGAGAAGTATAGTTTCAGCCTCTGCAACCTTATTTTGGGGAGGTGTAGGATATACTACTCCTGTATGTAGAACTTTGCCGTTTGCATCGATAACGGCGATCTTACAGCCTGTTCTGTATGCAGGGTCAACAGCAAGAACAGTTTTACCTTTTATAGGCGGCTGCATAAGAAGAGGACGAAGATTTAACGCAAACATTTTTATAGCCTGTTCAGAAGCTTTTTCTGTCAATTCGTTTCTTATCTCTCTTTCAAGGGAAGGAAAGATCAATCTATCATAAGAATCCTTAAATGCCATCTGACAAAAATCTTTAGTTATAGGATCATTTTTCAGAAACAATCTGTCTATACTACCTAGTGCTGAAGACTCATCGACATCAATGCTTACGTTAAGAATATCCTCTTTCTCCCCTCTGTTGAGAGCAAGTATTCTATGGCTCGGTATTTTAGCAACAGGCTCGCTATATTCGTAATACATCGAATATACGGAATCTTCTTCTGTTTTAGCGACAGATCTTATCAAAGCTGTCTTATTTATCAGTTTTTTGAGTTCTTTTCGCAATTCAGGATCATCGGAAACTTTTTCGGCTATTATATCAGACGCACCCTTGAGAGCCTCATCAGCTGTTCCAACACCTTTTTCGACATTTACAAATTCAGAAGCAAGACTTTCCAATGAAGATATAGTACCGTCTTGTATAAAAATTATTTCTGCCAACGGTTCAAGACCTTTTTCTTTAGCGATTGAAGCTCTTGTCTTTTTCTTTGGTTTAAACGGTCTGTAAATATCTTCAACTTCCGCCAACGTAACAGCATTTTCAAGATCTGATGCGATCTCATCCGTCATCTTTTCCTGTTCAGATATTAAAGCATAGACTTCTTCTTTGCGTTTTTCAAGATTGCGAAGATATACAAGTCTGTCACTCAATTCTCTTAACACCTGGTCGTCACATGATCCTGTAAGTTCCTTTCTGTATCTTGCGATGAAAGGTATTGTATTACCTTCATCAATAAGCTTTATTATGTTTTCAATATGTTCTGTTTTGAGTTTAAACTCCTTTTGAAGAATTTCAATAATCTGCATTAAATTACATTCCTTTCTAATTCATTGATTTATATTATACTACATTTTTGAAGATTTTTCAAGTATATAAGTATATATTTATTTCGACATGGAAAGAATATTTATGAATTTAATCTATATAAAGGATGACTTTCAATGAATACGATTATATACAGATCAACTAGAAGTTTATATGTTGATCTTAAAAACTCATATAACATAATTAAAAAGAATATAGATGATCAATATATTTCAGACAATTTTATTGTAATAAGATCGGCATGTCTGTCAATCAAAAACACATTAAAATCAATAAAGGAGCTTCCGATAAACAGTTCAGGTCAGATAAGGATATTTGAATATGCAAAAGAATTCTTTTCATTTAACAAAAAAACATTAAATATACCTGAGTTAGTAAGCTTCTTTTCATCTCTAAGTGATAAAGTCAATTTAAACGGAGACGAAATTTCAGCAATTCCCGATATTTGTAAACTATTATTGGTTATTGATTTAGCTGATGTTGTCAGCACGCCCTCAAATGATGATTCATCAACGAAAGCCAATTTTTTACTTACAAATCTTAGAAAGCTGAACGAATACAATTTTGAGGGATTATATGAAACTTTAAGTAAATGTGAACCGTCTTTAAATAAAGACAAATTATATGTTTTGTTGAATAAAAGATCAAAAGATGTTTACCGTCATAAAATAACTTTGTTAGCAAAAAAATATCGCAAAGATGAGATCGAAATAGTAAACGATCTCATTGAAAAGACTTCGAATTTTCAAAACGGAAAGAAAAGTACAATAGGATATTATCTTCTCAAACCCAATTATGGAAGAAAATTATACTTTCCTGCTATTATTTTAATTTTATTATTGTTACTGATTCCTGTTCATTTATTTTCGAATAATATATTTATTACTTTATTTTCGATTATACCGTCTTACTATATATCTAAACTCATTACTGAAAGAATTTTTTCTTTCATCGAATCACCATACATTACAAGACTTGATCTTAAAGCTGTTCCCAAAACACTTGTAACTATCACGACCTTAATCTCTAATGAAAAAGATGTAGATATACTATGTGAAAAATGTTTGCAATATATGTATTCCAATAAAACTGAAGGTTTGATTTTCGGTTTTCTGGCAGATCTTCCCAAATCACTATCTCCTATTACGCCTAAAGATAATTTATTATCAGAATATGCAAGCAAAAAAATCAATGAATTGAATTTATTGTACGGAAACCGATTTTTCTGTGCTATACGTAAAAAAACAGCAGACCATGAAGATGGAACATTTCAAGGTAAAGAGAGAAAAAGAGGTGCTATAGAAGATTTTCTATTTGCGGTTGAAAACCATTCTACAGATGACTTTACTAAAATAGTTGGAGATATCTACAAAGCTAAATATTTTGCAGCACTTGACAGTGATACCAAACCTAACATTGATTCTATCACACAACTTGTTTCGGTACTTGAAAACCCACTATATGAACCTAAAATAAATTCTGAAAAGAATATTGTTTCTGATGGTTACGCTATAGCTGTTCCTAAAATAGAATCAGAACTTGATAGTGTTATGTATAATACATTCACTAAAATATTTGGTGGAAAAGCTGGCTCTGAAACGTATGATTATCCCATATTTAACGTCTACAATGATATTTTCGACGAAAGTATTTTTTCAGGTAAAGGTGTAATCAATATTTCAGTATTCAACAGAGTTCTTAATGGAATATTAGGCAACGGATCAGTTTTAAGCCATGATATAATAGAAGGCTCTTTTCTTCGTACTATACTGGTATCAGACGTAGTGTTTTATGATAAAACACCTAAAAATATTTTATCATACAATACACGTAATGACAGATGGATACGTGGTGACTGGCAAAATATCAGATTTTTATGTAATAGAATTAAAATTGCTGATAACTCTTACATCAAAAATCCAATATCAGCATTATCAAAGTTTAAAATACTGGATAATTTACTCAGATCACTTAGTGATCCGTGCACCTTTATCCTGATCTTTCTAAGTGCAATTACCATGAATTATATACCGCTTGCAGTGGCAATAATTTATCTTTTCAGAGATATGATATCTGAAACCTTATCGTTATTAGCTCACCCGTACAGAGTATTACCGCTGAAATATAAATGTGGCGCACTGACAAATATACAGCGGGTATTTTTACAGAATTTCTCATCACTTGTATTTTTACCTTATATTTCATTTACAAATATAAAGGCAATAGTAAAGTCACTTTACAGAATGATCAGGAAGAAAAAACTTCTGGAATGGAAGACTTCTGATCAGATAGATTCCAATGAACCAAAAACAATAAATTATATAAAAAACATGGCATTTCAACTCTGTGGATTACTTCTATTGATCAATTTGCGATTTATTCCTATAACCTTTTTATGGTTAATTGCAATTCCATATGCTATGTATTTAAGTAAAAAAATACAAACCCCAATATATGATCACGAATCTGATTCTGTCATGAAAGCCATGTGGAAATATTTCGAAGATCATCTTACTGAAATAAATAATTATTTGCCTCCGGATAATTATCAGGAAAAACCTTTAGGAATGTATGCAGACAGAACATCTCCAACCAATATAGGTTTAACAGTTCTGACTGTTTTAGGGGCATATGACATAGGAGTGATAACCGAAGAAAGATTATATTTCCTTTTAGATAAAATATTATCTTCAGTTGAAACACTGGAGACATACAAAGGACATTTATTCAACTGGTATGAAATAACCACTAAGAAAACATTATACCCAAGATATATTTCAACCGTCGACAGCGGAAATTTTATATGTTGCTTGTTTACACTTAAAAATGGATTGAAAGAATTTAATACAACGTCAGCAGCTTTACTCATAAACAGGCTTGATAAAATAATCAATAATACAGACTTCTCATTTTTATATGATAATCAAAGAAACCTGTTTGTCATTGGATACGACTATGAGAATCAAATCTTCAGCAAAAGCTATTACGATCTCTATGCGAGCGAATCAAGATTGACAAGTTATTACGCAATAGCAACAGGACAAGTCCCTAAAAAACATTGGAATACACTAAGCAGACCAACCATAATATCAAAAAGCGGTATTGGAGTTAAGAGTTGGAGTGGTACAGCATTTGAATATTTAATGCCGCATTTACTTTTACCGATGAAAAAAGGTTCATTTTCACATGAAAGTGTTTTATTTTCAATCTCAGAACAAATCAAACGCACAAATAATCTATCGGCTATGTATAATGGTTCATCTTCAAGCATACCGTGGGGAATTTCAGAAAGCTGCTATTATACTTTAGGAACAGATCTCTCTTATCAGTATAAGGCTTTTGGAGTTGACAAATTAGCATTAGACCAGAATTCAGACACACAAAATGAAATCGTTATCTCCCCTTATTCGACATTGATGTCTTTACCTTATGATTATAGAAATTCAGTCAAGAATCTTAATTTATTATTCGAGTATAACTCAAGAGGAAAATACGGATATTATGAATCAATAGATTTTCATAACTCAACAAATGGATATATGCCCAAAACCGTCAGCACTTTCATGGTCCATCATATTGGAATGTCATTTCTTTCTCTTTTGAATATGAAACAGGACAATATTATGCAAAAAAGATTTATGGACAAACAAATGAAAGCTTACGAAATACTACTTGATGAAAGACCTCCTGAGTTTGATTCAAACTTTAATGAAAAAGATTATAAGAAATCACAGTTCAAGTATGAAAAATATAAAACCAACCTGAACGAAAGCAATGTAATGAATCCTTTTTATCCGCATTGTAAAGCAATATCAGACGGCAAAACAACTGTCTGGCTAACAAACTGTGGTGAAAGTGTTTTAAAACATGAAAACATTGATATTACAAATTATGATAAAAGAGAATACAACGGTATTTTTGCTTTTTTAAAAAACGATAACAATATACTTCCGTTTTCTTATGCTCCCTTATGTGATGATACTTTCAAGTATGATTATATTTTCAACGACGGATACGTACAATATAATACTAAATGGAAAAATTTTGAATTGACTCAAAAAATTACCATATTACCTGAAAGTGAATGTGAAATAAGAGAATATGTAATAAACAATAATTCAAATATTGAATCAGAAGCTGAGATGTTAATATATTTTGAGCCTGTTCTTATGGAACACCAAAACTATATATCTCACCCCGCATTCAATGATCTGTTTATAGAAGCAAAAAAAGATGATAAAAAACTGACTTTTATCCGCAGAAATCGTACAGACGGAACACCTCGGTTCAAACTTGACATTTTCTTCGATTCTGATCTGAAATACGACTTTGAGCTATCAAAATTCAATGTATTGGAAACAAACGGAAGTAAAGAATCTTTAATAAAAGCTTTTGATATTGAGTTTTCAAATTCAACTCAAGGCCCTGTTTCTCCATGCGCCGCAATTAGACTAAAAATTAAAATAAACTCCAAACAAGAAAAGCGGATCAGACTATTTCTTTCATTCGGAAGAGAATTGGAATACAAATCATTGACCGATCCCGATATATTCAACAACTCATCTGAGGACAACGCTTATATACTGATGAAAGAATATAAAAAGAATAACATTCATGGTGATGTGTTGAATTTTTATGATTATATTTTAAGTATTCTGATGACAAAAAAGAGCTTACAGAATAATTCATTAAAATACAAGAACACATTATCGAGAGACGAATTATGGAAATTAGGAATATCAGGTGATAATCCGATTATTTTATTCAAAACAGATGAGACAAATATTGAAAAATGTCGCAGGATCATCAAATCATTTGTTCTATTAAAAAACAGAAATATAGATGTTGAATTTGTCTTTTGTTTCACGGAAGACAATGGATACAGAAGAAATATAATAACAAAACTAACTTCTTATATTTCAGAATGTGGACTTAATCACTATTTAGGAGAAAATAATGGTATATTTCTGGTAAACACAGATAATATTTCTGTATATTCTTTATTATGCTCCGTTGCTGTATATGTTTTTGATCTAAATTTTGAACTGAGTCTTAATTTCCCCAATGAAAAATTCAAAAAATCAGAAATAAAAGATGTCTCCCCTGTCAAAATGAATTATTTATACAAAACAGGGATTGGAGGTTTTAATAAAAACGGTTTTGTAATAGACGATAAAAAACTTTACAATCATAAACCTCCATGGTGTAATATTCATGCACACAAGGATTTCGGGACAATATTGTCTGACAGTTCCCTTGGTTTCACCTATGCAAAAAACTCTTATAAAAATAAACTTACACCTTGGTATAACAATGTAACAAAAGACAATAACGGGGAAAAAATATATCTTGTATTCGGGAAAGGTAAGAACAAAAGGATATATGATCTGATAAAGAATTCCTCAGTTGTTTTTAATGAAAATTATTCAGAGTATTTTGCCGAAGCCGAAAATGTTTATGTAAGTGTAAAAGTATTTGTGCCTGACAGTATAGACGCAAAAGTCATAAAAGCTCATATTGAAAATTCAACGAATGAAAATATCCGACTCGTTTTTGAAGCAAATATCATTATGAATGATTTTGAAAATGTTGATACTGTAAACTGTACGAGAATCAACAATACTTTATATTTTACAAACCCATATAACACAGAATTTAAAAACGGTACAGTCTTTCTTTTCGGACACGGTATGAGACCTGAAGGTGAAAAACTTGTCGGTACAATTTATCCTGAAAGCAGCGAAGATAAAACGATCGTATTAGGATACGAAACTTCAGAAAATTCGGCTAAGTCAGTCTCCGAATTATTAAATGAAAACAAAATTCTTGAAGAAGAAGCAAAATTATCAGATATCTCAAAAAATGATATTATAATAAATACACCATCTCAGGAATTGAATCTGTTATACAATACGTTTTTGAAAAATCAGATAATAAAATGCAGATTATATGCCAAAACAGGTTTCTATCAATGCAGCGGGGCTGTAGGTTTCAGAGATCAACTACAGGACTCCATTTGTATATCCACGATCAATATGGAATTTTTAAAACAGCAAATATTAATTAATGCAGAACATCAATTTATTGAAGGAGATGTAATGCATTGGTTTCATATTGATAGATCTTCAAATGGAAAAATATGCGGAGTAAGAACAAAATCATCTGATGATCTTTTATGGTTGGCGTATGCTGTTTGTGAATACACTGAAAAAACAGGAGACCTTATGTATTTGACTCAAAGATGTAATTATCTGAAAGCACCAGAATTGACTGAATATGAGGATGAAAAATATATTGAGGCTGAAATATCCGATGAAGATGACACCATCTATGGACACTGCAAACGTGCAATTATAAAAGGATCTACTAAAGGTTCGCACGGTCTGTTAAACTTCGGAAGCGGTGACTGGAACGATGGATTAAACAAGCTGAATGGTGGGGAAACTGTTTGGGGAACGTTTTTCATTATTATCGTTCTCGAAAGATTTTCATCACTCTGTAAGAGAGTAAAAGATACTGATTTTGCAGATATATGTATGAATAAAGCAAATGAATACAGACTTGCAATAGAAAAATATGCATGGGCTGATGATAGATATATAAGAGGATATTTTCCGTCAGGTAATACACTGGGAGATAAATCTTCTTCCGAATGCAAAATTGATATTATCTCACAATCATTTGCTGCAATCTGTGGAGGTTTCAATAATGAAAGAGTAAGAACTGCCCTTGAAACAGCAGAAAAATATCTGGTAGATAAACAAAAAGGAATTGTCAAGCTTTTTACCCCTCCGTTTAATAAATGTAAAGAAACTCCCGGATATATAATCGGCTACATTCCGGGAATAAGAGAAAACGGTGGACAATATACCCATGCGTCAATATGGTACGCCTTAGCTTTATTCAGAATAGGTGAATATGAAAAAGCTTTCGAAATATTGGATCTTATCAATCCGATAAATCATTCAAAGACTCTTGATGATGTTAAAGCTTACAGAACGGAACCGTATGTATTAAGCGCTGATGTATACACAAACGAAGCTCATTACGGAATGGGCGGCTGGAGCTGGTATACGGGGTCAGCAGGTTGGTTTTTCAAAGTTGTAACTGAAGAACTCTTAGGAATAATACTCAAAGAAAACAGTATAATTATCAGACCTAAGATTCCTACTTCATGGCACAAATTTTCTGCTGAAATAAAAAAAGACGGCACGACCATATCGCTGACAGCGATACAGCCTGCCGATAATTCCTATTCAGGAAAATTGTTCGTCGATAATATTGAATCTGATTCAGTTCCATTAAACGGAAAAGATCATGAAGTAATTTATTATCTTTAACCTAAAAGTGTTTGTAATGGTGATTTTTCATCTTCTTTAACAAAAGATCCTGCAGCAGGAATATTTTTAGTCCTGTACTTTTCAGGTTTGGAGAACATTTCATCATTATATAACCAAACATTCTGCAATGTGTTCTTACCTTTTAGAGTCATAACCGACACACCTGCTGTGCTTTTGGTAGATTTCAGAGAAATCTGAGAACTGTCAACAATCAGACAACGGGAGTTACTTGAACACAATGCAAATAAAGTATCTTCAGGAACAACAAACATTGCAATGAGGGGTGACGCATCAGAATAAGCCTTAAGAAGTTTTTTCCTGTTCTGCTTTGTCTCATATGCGTTAAGTTCGATCTTAGCTGCTTTACCGTTTTCAAAGAAGAACAACACATATCCCTTGAAGTCCTTTGTTACAGTCATGTATACAGGGACTTCCCCATCATCCATTCCAAGCTTCTGAGGTAAATATTCACCAAGAACACTTGCCTTTGAATCTTCAAGTTCATGAGCTTTTAATTTATAAACCTGTTGTTGATTTGTAAATACTATGATCTCTGCTTTATTCGAAGATTCTACTGTATTTAATATCTCATCGCCTTCTTTGAGTTTATGGTCAGATCCCATTCTGAGAGAAAGCGGTGTGATCTTTTTAATATACCCCTCTCTTGTCATAAAGAGAGTTACGGGATAATCTTCAATGGATTCTTCAACTTCGGGTTCCTCTATTTCATCTTCGTAAAGAAGTGTTGTTTTTCTTGGCTTACCATACTTCTTAGCAACTGCAGTAAGCTCTTTTATTATCTTTTTCTTTACCAATGCAGGACTCTTCAATGTCGCTTCCAGATCAGCGATGTCTTTTTCAAGATTCTCAATCTCACTGATTTTATTCAAAATATACTCTTTATTCAAATTACGAAGTTTGATCTCAGCAACGAATTCTGCCTGTATCTTATCAATGCCGAAACCTATCATAAGATTCGGTACGACATCGTCATCATCTTCAGTATTACGGACAATAGCGATTGCCTTATCAATATCAAGAAGAATTTCTTTAAGACCGAGAAGCAAATGAAGTCTGTCTTTTTTCTTGTTTATATCAAAAAACAGTCCTCTTTTTACACATTCTGTTCTGAATGCTGTCCATTCAAGAAGAATTTCACGTACACCGAGAGTTTTAGGAACACCACCGATTAGGACATTAAAGTTACATGAAAAACTGTCTTCAAGAGGTGTCATCTTATAAAGCTTAGTCATCAGCTTATCGGGATCGGTACCTCTCTTAAGATCAATGGCAATCTGCATACCGTTGATGTCAGTTTCATCACGTATATATGAAACTTCTTTGATCTTACCTTGTTTTACAAGATCAACAATTTTATCAATAATAGATTCTACAGTGGTAGAATAAGGTATCTCATATACTTCAATGCAGTTGTTTTTCTTGTCATATCTGTACTTAGCTCTGACTTTAAAAGAACCCTGTCCTGTTTCATATATTTTAGTCAATGCTGTTGCATTGTATATAAGCTGACCACCTGTTGTAAAATCAGGAGCTAAAAGAGTAAGCATTATATTATGCTCCGGATTCTTAATAAGTTCAATAGTAGTATTGCAAATTTCAATAAGATTGAATGATGCAATGGTACTTGACATACCTACAGCAATACCGTCATTGGGATTAACTAAGATATTTGGAAATGTTGTAGGCAATAAAACAGGTTCTTTCAATGTTCCGTCATAGTTATCAGTAAAATCAACTACATCTTTATCTATATCACAGAAAATTTCTTCCGCAATGGTATCAAGTTTTGCTTCTGTATAACGTGGTGCGGCAAACGCCATATCTCGCGAATAGTGCTTACCAAAGTTACCCTTACTGTCAACAAATGGAAGAATGAGAGCCTCATAACCTCTTGAAAGACGAACCATAGTCTCATATATCGCCATATCACCGTGAGGGTTAAGCTTCATGGTCTGACCGACAATATTTGCACTCTTGGTTCTGTTTCCTTTGAGTAATCCCATTGTATACATCGTATACAAAAGTTTTCTGTGAGACGGTTTAAAGCCGTCAATTTCAGGGATAGCTCTTGACATAATAACACTCATCGCATAGGGCATAAAATTATTTTCAAGAGTATCAGTAATTGGATTTTCAATATAATTTGCCATGTCTACGTTCTCCTTCCTACTCTACGTCTGCAAGTTCGATGTATTTGGGACCGTTTTCAGAAATAAACTGCTTTCTTGCAGGAAGGTCATTTCCGAGGAAGGTCGTAAACATAACTTCAGTTGCTTTTTCATCCGATACAGTCATTACTTTAATAAGTTTTCTTGTAGCAGGATCCATTGTTGTGAGTTTCATCATTTCGGGTTCGTTTTCACCGAGACCTTTTGATCTCTGAACATTAACTTTGCCCGTGAGTTTTGAAACTATATCATTCTTTTCTTTGTCAGTATACGCAAAGAATGTTTTGTCTTTACAAGTTATCTCATAAAGTGGAGATTCTGCAATGAAGACTTTTCCCTCTTTTATAAGTGTAGGACAAAGTCTGTATATCATCGCAAGGATAAGTGTTCTGATATGGTATCCATCAACGTCAGCATCGGTACAGATTATTATTTTATCAAAACGAAGGCTGTTAAGATTAAAGTCAGAGATCTGTTTGCCATGAGCAGTCAATTCAATACCGCAACCCATAACTTTTATCAGGTCAGAAATGATCTCACTCTTAAGGATCTGATTATAATCAGCCTTAAGGCAGTTTAGAATCTTACCCCTGACGGGCATTACAGCCTGAAATTCCGCGTTTCTGGCAAGTTTTACAGAACCCAACGCAGAGTCACCCTCTACGATGTAAAGCTCTCTCACAGAGGAATCTTTGGATCGACAGTCGAGATATTTCTCTACCCTGTTCGCAATATCAATTTCCTGTGTAAGCTTTTTCTTGAGATTCTGACGTGTCTTTTCTGCATTCTCACGACTTCTTTTGTTTATCAGAACCTGCTCTGCAATTTTATCAGCTTCAGCTTTATTCTCAATAAAATACACTTCCAGAGACTGCTTGATGAAGTCAGTCATACAATCCTGAATAAATTTATTTGTAATAGCCTTTTTTGTCTGGTTTTCGTATGAAACTATCGTTGAATAGGAGTTGGAAATCAAAGCAAGACAATCTGAAACGTCAATAAATTTAATCTTGCTTTCATTTTTATTGTATTTATTGTTAGCTTTAATATATGCATCGATTCCGTTCGTAAAGCCATTCTGAACAGCCTTATCCGGAGAACCGCCGTGTTCAAGGAAACTTGAGTTGTGGTAATACTCCAGAAGCTGTTTTTTGTTGGAAAAACAATATGCAATATTCAGGCGAACCTTATATTCAGGCTTATCTTCCCTGTCACGACCCTTTCTGTCAGCTGAAATGCTCTGAATAGAAGTCAGAGAATCTTCGCCTATAAATTCTGAAAGATAGTCGTTTATACCGTTTTCATAAAAGAATTCAAAATTCTCAAAACGTCCGTCCTCATGCTGATACTTAAAAGAAAACTTAAGTCCGGCATTACAAACAGCCTGTTTTTTTATTGTTTCGGTAAAGTACTCAAGAGGAATGTTTATATCTGTGAAGACTTCAATATCAGGTCTCCACTTTATTCTGGAACCGCTCTTATGATTGCTTTCAGTCTTTTCGAGAACCTTTGCCTTTACCTTCTGTTCCGGAGAACCCTTTTTAAATTTCAAGAAATATCTGAAGCTTCCATCATAGATTTCAGCTTCCATATAATCCGACGCATACTGAGTAGCACAAAGACCAAGCCCGTTAAGACCGAGTGAATACTCGTATCCGTTCTGATCATTGTTATCGTATTTACCGCCGGCATACATCTCACAGAAGAGAAGTTCCCAGTTGTAAGCTTTTTCTTTTTCATTCCAATCAACGGGAATACCTCTTCCGTGGTCAGTAACCTCTATACTTTTATCGTTGTAGTATGCGACTTCGATAGACTTTCCGTGTCCCTCTTTGAATTCGTCAATAGCATTTGAGAGTATCTCAAAAAAGCTGTGACAACAACCTTCAAGTCCATCTGAACCGAATATTACGGAGGGACGCAGCCTTACACGATCTGCCCCTTTTAGGGATTTAATACTTTCATTGTTATATTGCTTTTTCTGCAAGGCTGTACCGTCCTTTCAAAACTTGATTACATTTTAAAGTAATCAACGCCTGCTTCGAATATTTTCTGATTTTTGTTGCCATAAATGTTTTTAGCAACATTTTCGCCTTTTCTTTCACTGTGACCCATTTTACCGAATGCTCTGCCATCGGGGCTGAAGATACCTTCAACAGCATCTACGGAAGCATTGGGATTGAAAGGCATTTCCATTGTGGGAACGCCAGCTGCATCAACATACTGTGTAGCTATTTGTCCATTAGCTGCAAGCTGAGCCATCATTTCAGGGGATGCGATGAATCTGCCTTCACCGTGAGATACAGGAATTGCATGTATGTCACCTACATTACAATACTTCATCCAGGGAGATTTAACGGAAGAAATTCTTGTATCTACCATAAGAGACTGGTGTCTACCGATTCTGTTATATGTAAGTGTGGGACAGGAATCATCAATATCTCTGATCTCGCCGTAAGGAACTATGCCGAGTTTAATAAGAGCCTGGAAACCGTTGCAGATACCGAGAACAAGGAAGTCTTCCCTGCTGAGTCTCTGATTTACTGCTTCTTTAAGTTCGGGGTTATTGAAGAATGTAGCGATGAATTTACCTGAACCGTCAGGTTCGTCACCACCTGAGAACCCACCGGGAAGCATAAGTATCTGACATTCTTTTACTGCAGCTGAAAGAGCTTTAACAGTTTCGGAAATATCTGCAGAAGATCTGTTTTTGATTATAAAGATCTCACTTTCGCCACCCGCCATATTGAATGCTTTTGCAGTATCATATTCACAGTTTGTACCTGGGAATACAGGAATAAGGATCTTGGGTTTGGAAACCTTTATTGCAGGAGCAACATTAGATCTTGTTTCACATGAATATGTCTTAGCTTCCTTCGTACCAGCATCAGCATTGAGGGGGAATATTCTTTCAAGAACATTGAGCCATATATCTTTGAGTTCCTCTTTATATACTTTAACATCACCGTATACGAAATCAGAACCGTTTGTAATTTCACCAACAAGAGCGCATCCTTCAACAGGTTCGGAAGATTCAAATACAAAGCTACCATACATGGGAACAAAAAGTTTGTCATAATCAATATCGGAATATTCAAATCCGAAACCGTTACCGACAGCCATCTTGAATACAGCTTCTGCAATACCACCATAAATTACAGCATTACAGGATTTGATCTTACCTTCATTGATAAGAGAATTAAGTTTATCATAGTTTGCAAGAAGTTCATCAAACTTGGGAATACCGTTTTCGTCACAAGCAGTTTCAAGGAGATAAACTTTATTTCCTGCAGATTTGAATTCATTTGAAAGAACTTTTTCAGCATCCATAGCGCTGATTGCAAAACTTACAAGTGTGGGAGGTACATCAATTTTTTCAAACGTACCGGACATGGAGTCTTTACCACCTATTGCAGCAATACCGAGAGCTTCCTGAGCCACAAGGGCACCGAGAAGAGCTTCGAAAGGTGCGCCCCAACGAGCAGGATCTTTCGTTGTACGTGCGAAAAATTCCTGGAGAGAAAGCCATGTTTTATTTCTGTCACAGCCGGAAGCTACCAATTTGGAAACACTTTCTACTATAGCTTTAATAGCACCAACAAATGGATCTGCAGAAGAAATATATGGATTGAAACCATATGCCATAACGGAAGCTGTTTTGCTGACGCCATTATCTACGGGGATCTTTGCAGCCATTACCTGAGAAGGTGTAAGCTGACGTTTACCGCCAAATGGGAGAAATACGGAAGAGGCGCCAATTGTGCTGTCAAAACGTTCTGTAAGACCTTTCTGAGCACAAACATTAAGATCTGAAAGAAGATCTTTCATAGCTTTTGCAAAGTCAGGATCGAATTTCTTATCTGCGTTATCAGTTTTATTGGAAACTTTAATATCTGTGTATTTGGAAGCTCCATTGCTGTTAAGAAAATCTCTTGAAATATCTACTATCTTATTTCCGTTCCATACCATTGTAAGTCTGTTTGTATCAGTAACATCTGCTACTTTAACAGCATTGAGGTTTTCAGCATTTGCATATTTGATGAATTTTTCTTCATCTTCAGCAGCAATAACTACCGCCATACGTTCCTGAGATTCACTGATTGCAAGTTCTGTACCGTCGAGACCCTCGTATTTCTTGGGTACTTTATTAAGGTCTATAAGAAGACCATCTGCAAGTTCACCGATAGCAACGGAAACACCGCCCGCACCGAAGTCATTACATCTCTTAATAAGTGTAGTTACATCTTTATTTCTGAAAAGACGCTGTATCTTTCTTTCTTCGGGGGGATTACCCTTTTGAACTTCAGCACCACAAGTTGTAATAGATTCTGTTGTATGCTGTTTTGATGAACCTGTAGCACCGCCGCAACCGTCACGACCTGTGGATCCACCAAGAAGAATTATGATATCACCTGGAGCAGGAACTTCACGGATAACATTTTCCTTCGGAGCCGCACCTACAACTGCACCGAGTTCCATTCTCTTAGCAACATAACCTTCATGATAGAATTCATTTACAAGCCCTGTTGCAAGACCGATCTGGTTACCGTAGGAACTGAAACCTGCAGCTGCTGTAGTTGTGATTTTTCTCTGAGAAAGCTTTCCCTTGAGAGTATCTTCAAAAGGAACTCTGGGGTCAGCAGCACCTGTACATCTCATTGACTGATATACGTAAGCTCTACCTGAAAGAGGGTCACGGATAGCGCCACCAAGACAAGTAGCAGCACCGCCGAAGGGTTCAATTTCTGTGGGATGGTTATGTGTTTCGTTTTTAAACATGAGAAGATAATCTTTTTCTTCATCATCAATTTTAGCTTTGATATTTACAGAACAAGCATTGATCTCTTCTGAAATATCAAGATCGGGAAGAAGCCCTCTTTTTCTCAAAAGCTTACCACCGATAGTGGCAATATCCATAAGACACTGAGGCTTTTTGATTCCGAGTTCTTCTCTGAATGAAAGATATTTATCATAGGCCGCTTTAACATATTCGGGTTCAATATCAGTATTTTCGATTACGGTAGCAAACGTGGTATGACGGCAATGGTCAGACCAATATGTATCAATCATTCTGATCTCAGTAATTGTGGGATCACGTTTTTCTTCATTCTTGAAGTAGTCCTGAAGGAAACAAATATCATCAAGATCCATTGCAAGACCGTATTCTTTAACAAAAGATGCAAGAGCTTCTTTATCAAGAGCTATAAAACCTTCCAAAGTTTTAACTGTTTCAGGAATATCAAAATTATTAGCGAGAGTTTCAGGAGTTTCAGCGGAAGCCTCACGAGCCTCAACAGGGTTAATAAGATAATTCTTTATTGCTACGAATTCAGAGTCGGATACTGTACCTGTAATTATATAGATCTTTGCGGATCTTACAGTAGGTCTTTCCTTTTCAGTAAGAAGAGAAATACACTGAGCGCAGGAATCGGCTCTCTGATCAAACTGTCCGGGAAGATATTCAACAAACAAAACTCTGGAATTCTCACCGATCTCAGGCATTACATCATATACATCATCAACTGTTGGTTCTGAAAAAATAGTAGTTTTTGCTTTTGCGAAATCAGCATCATCTACTCCTTCTACAAAGTATCTGTTGATCAATCTAACATTTTCAAGTTTAATATTAAGAGTTCTTTTAATATCGGACAAAACACCTGCGGCTTCAACAGCAAATGCAGGTTTCTTTTCCGAATAAACTGTTCTTACCATTCAATTCCCATCCTTTACGTTTTTAGTTATATTTATTTTCAGTGGGGGCTTTATAAAAAGTCCCCCTTGATATTTAAGCATTAAAACAAGTCTGAGTAAGCCTTTTCAACATTTTCAAGAAGTCGAACATATTCTTCTCTCTTTTCCTTTTCTTCTTCAACAACAGCTGCCGGAGCCTTGGAAACAAAGCCCTGATTTGAAAGTTTTTTGTCGATTCTTTCAATTTCGGAGTTAAGTCTTGCTTTTTCCTTTTCAAGACGTACTTTTTCTTTTTCTACGTCTATAAGCTCACCAACAGGGATATAAGCTTTAGCATCAGCAGATACAGCACATGCCATACCGTCTGTTGTTGGAGCTTTCCCTATAATGACCTCATTAGCACTTGCGAGCTTCTTGATGAATTCTTCACCGTTCTTATAAGATGATTCATTTTCGGTATCAATATAAATTCTTGTTTTCTTGGAAACGGGAACATTCATATTGAGACGGAGCTGACGAATCTCCTTAATAAGAGCCATAGCATTCTTCATATCCTGTGCAGCTTCGGTAAACACAAGTTTTTCATTATATTCCGGGAAGTTTGCCACGATAAGCTCATCTCCGTCATGAGGAAGTGCCTGCCAGATCTCTTCAGTAATGAACGGCATGAAAGGATGGAGAAGAGCAAGTGTGTTAGTAAGAACATAACAAAGTACATTCTGTGCAGAAAGTTTTGTCTTTTCGTTTGTATTTGTTTCAAAGAGTCTTGGCTTGATAAGCTCAATATACCAGTCACAGATATTATCCCAGAAGAAATCCCTGACTTTCTGAGCAGCAACACCAAGTTCATATTTATCAAGATTATCACGAACTTCAGCAACTATATTGTTGAATTCATTGAGGATCCATTTATCTTCGATTTCAAGTTCTTCAGGAAGTTCAATTTTATCTATTGTAAGGTATGTGAGAGCAAATCTTGCCGCATTCCAGATCTTATTCGCGAAGTTTCTTGCTGCTTTTACTTCTTCAAAGTAGAAACGCATATCGTTACCCATTGAGTTACCCGTACAAAGCGTATAACGAAGCGCATCTGCACCGTATTCGGAAATAACTTCAAGAGGATCAATACCATTACCAAGAGATTTTGACATTTTTCTACCCTGAGAGTCACGAACAAGACCGTGATAAAGTACTGTATCGAAAGGAGCTTTTCCTGTGTGTTCAATACCTGAGAAGATCATTCTTGCAACCCAGAAGAAAATAATATCATAACCTGTAACAAGAACGCTTGTGGGATAGAAATAGTCAAGATCTTCTGTTTTATCAGGCCAACCAAGTGTTGAGAATGGCCAAAGAGCTGAAGAAAACCATGTGTCAAGAACATCATCTTCCTGTCTCATGACTTTTCCGCACTTAGGACAAACGGGAGCGTCTTCTTTTGTAACGATCATTTCACCGCAATCATCACAATAGAAAGCAGGAATTCGGTGACCCCACCAAAGCTGACGTGAAATACACCAGTCATGTACATTTTCCATCCAGTTTGTATATACTTTAACAAGTCTTTCGGGCTTAAATTTGATAGTACCGTTCTGAACCACTTCAAGAGCAGGTTTAGCAAGAGGTTCCATTTTTACGAACCACTGGTCGGAAGTGAGTGGTTCAACAGTTGTACCGCAACGGTAACACTGACCAACATTGTGAGCATGCGGCTCAACTTTTACGAGGAAACCTTCGTCTTCAAGATCTTTAACGATAGCCTTACGAGCATCGTATCTGTCCATACCTTTATATTTGCCGCCGAATCCGTTAATAGTTGCATCATCATTCATTACGCGGATCTGTTCAAGATCATGTCTGAGGCCAACCTGGAAGTCGTTGGGGTCATGTGCAGGTGTGATCTTAACACAACCTGTACCGAATTCTTTATCAACATATTCATCTGCAATAACGGGAATTTCTCTGCCAACCAAAGGAAGAATAAGAGTTTTACCAACGAGATGTGTATATCTTTCATCTTCAGGATTTACAGCTACAGCTGTATCACCAAGAAGAGTTTCAGGACGAGTTGTAGCGATGACAACAAACTCATCGGAGTCCTTAACAGGATATTTGATATGCCAGAAGTTACCGGGCTGTTCAGAGTATTCAACTTCAGCATCGGAAAGTGCTGTCATACAATGAGGACACCAGTTTATAATTCTGTGACCTCTGTAGATGAGACCTTTATTATAAAGATTTACAAAGACTTCTTTGACAGCTTTAGAGCAACCTTCGTCCATAGTAAAACGAGTTCTGGACCAATCGCAAGAAGAACCAAGTTTTTTCAGCTGATTGATAATAGTATCGCCGTATTCCTTTTTCCAAGCCCATACTCTTTCAAGGAACTTTTCTCTTCCAAGGTCATATCTTGAAAGACCTTCTTTTTCACGAAGTTCCTGTTCAACCTTGATCTGAGTAGCTATACCTGCATGGTCTGTACCCGGAAGCCAAAGTGCATTGTATCCACACATTCTCTTATAACGTGTAAGTACATCCTGAAGAGTCTCATCCATTGCGTGACCCATGTGGAGTTTACCTGTTACATTTGGTGGCGGAATAACGATAGTAAAAGGTTTCTTGGTTCTGTCCTCTGAGGGTTTGAAATAACCTTTATTATTCCATTCCTCATATATACGACCCTCAACCTGTGAAGGATCGTAGTTCTTTTCAAGTTCTTTTCTCATAATTTATATCAATCCTTAATAATGATTTTTTTGAAGCTCTTCTTACCTTTTCTGATAAGTTGGCCGTTGATCTCATCTGCTGTATAAAAAACAGAGATAGAACCAACCTTTTCGTCACCGACAAACACTCCGCCCTGATCTACCAAGCGGCGAGCTTCTCCCTTAGAAGGAGCCTGCTGAGTTTTGATAAGAAGTTCAAGAATTGAGATCTTACCGTCTGTAAAATCAGCAGATGTCAATTCACAAGCAGGAGCATCTGCTGCTGCACCACCTGAGAAGAGAGCTCTTGCAGCCTGCTGAGCTTTAACAGCTTCATCTTCACCATGAACGAGCTTTGTAAGTTCATAAGCAAGAATTTCTTTCTTTTCATTGATTCGATTGTCTTCCCAGTGTTCCATTTCTTCAATAGTTTCAAGAGAAAGGAAGGTAAGCATTCTGATACATTTCATTACATCTGCATCACCCACATTTCTCCAATACTGGTAGAATTCATAAGGTGAAGTCTTTGCAGGATCAAGCCATACAGCATTACCTGCAGTTTTACCCATCTTTTTACCCTGAGAGTCTGTAAGAAGTGTAATTGTCATAGCATTTGCATCTTTACCGAGTTTACGACGAATAAGTTCTGTACCGCCAAGCATGTTAGACCACTGGTCGTCACCACCGAACTGGAGATTGCAATCGTAATTCTTGAAGAGATAATAGAAATCGTAAGACTGCATTATCATATAGTTAAATTCAAGGAATGAAAGTCCTTTTTCCATTCTCTGCTTATAGCATTCTGCACGAAGCATATTATTGACGGAGAAACAAGCGCCAACTTCACGAAGCATATCAACATAATTAAGATTAAGAAGCCAGTCTGCATTGTTTATCATCATAGCTTTATCTTCGCCAAATTCGATGAATTTTTCCATCTGACGTTTAAAACATTCTGCGTTATGATCGATATCTTCTTTTGTAAGCATTTTTCTCATATCTGTTCTTCCGGAAGGGTCACCGATCATAGTTGTACCGCCCCCGATAAGAGCAATTGGTTTATTTCCTGCCATCTGAAGTCTCTTCATAAGTGTAAGAGCCATAAAATGACCTGCAGTAAGGCTATCCGCTGTGCAGTCAAAACCGATGTAAAATTTAGCCTTACCATTATTGACGAGCTCTCGTATCTGAGGTTCGTCTGTTACTTGGGCTATCAGACCACGTGCCTGAAGTTCTTCATAAATTCCCATTGTAAAATCTCCTTTATATTGTGTGTGATGTTCGTAACATTTCGTCGGCTGTCGCTAAAAGCGACTCCGTAATATTTATACCGCCCATTATTCGGGCAAGTTCCTGTCGTCTTTCTTCATGCGAAAGTTGAGTGAGAACTGTATGTGTACGGTCATTGACCGTTTCCTTAACTATTTTAAAATGAGTATCTGCATATGCTGCGATCTGTGCAAGATGGGTAATAACCAATACTTGTCCACAGGCAGACATTTCTTTAAGTTTTATAGCAACTTTCTGAGCCGCTTTACCGCTGATACCTGTATCTACTTCGTCAAAGATCATAGTCTGAATAGAATTATCAGCCAAAACATTTTTGATGCTCAACATAATTCTGGAAAGTTCGCCGCCGGAGGCGATCTTATTCAAGGGTTTAAGATCTTCACCTACATTTGCCGAAAGCAAAAATTCAACTTCATCAGAGCCTGTCTTATCAAATTTCTTGTTTCTGATATTTACAGCAAATCGAACCTTAGGCATTTCAAGGAAACTCAAAGTTTCAATCATTGCGATCTCAAGTTTAGCAGCAGCCTCAACTCTCGTTGCAGTCAAAGCCTGAGATTTAGCTCTCATTTCAGCCTTTGCAATTTTGAATTCTTCAGTCAGATCCTGCAATAAAACATCTGAGAATTCAATACTTTCCAACTCTTTCTGGGCTTTGGCAAGATAATCGAAAATTGCCTCAATTGAATCACCGTATTTCATTTTTAAGCGATGTATAAAATCCAAACGTTCTTCTATCAGATCCAATTCATTCGGGTCAAAATCCAATTTATCAGAATACTGATTAAGATTTTCGATTATTTCATTTATATTTTCGGATATATCAATAAGCTTTTCATTTACATAGTTCTGACTGTTATCATATCGGGAAAGAAGTTTGGATTCCCTGATGCAACTTGCAATCATATCGTGAACATTAACATCGTCGTTTGATAACAGATTTCTAACAGCGTTCAGACTATCAAGAATCTTCTCACTGTTTGCCAGGATCTCCTGTCTTTTTTCTAACTGCTTATCTTCGTCCTCTTTAAGTGCCGCAGTTTCAATTTCATTTATATGATATTTAAGGATCTCTATCCTTTTCTCTTTTTCACTTTCATTTGCAGAAAGAGCTTCAATTTTACGTTTAATTCCGATTGCTTTACAATAAGCTTCATAATACTCGTTTTTTACAGCTTCATTTTTAGCGTATTTATCTAAATAATAAATATGTACTTCAGGGTCAAGCAAAGCAGTATTATCATGTTGTCCATGGATATTGACAAGCTTTGTACCAATCTCTCGTAATATCGAAACGCTTACAGGACGGCCGTTTATTCTTGCAACACTTTTTCCTTCAGCAGAAAGTTCTCTTGAAAGGATGACTTCAGGATCGGCTCCATAACCGAGTTCCTCCAACTTATTACAAATAGATTCGTCTATATCAGTAAATACTGCGCTGACAAAAGCTTTCTTCTCCCCTGTTCGTACCATATCACGTGACACACGCTCACCAAGGAGCATATTTATTGCATCAATTATGATACTTTTACCTGCACCGGTTTCACCAGTCAACACAACGAACCCCGAAGTTATTTCAACATCGAGGCTATCAATAATTGCTATATTTTCAATGTGAAGATTGGTCAACATCACTACTCACCGCTTTAAGCGTTTAAAATATTAGTTATATTATCTACGATAGACTTAGCAATATCTATCGATTTCGCAGCTATAAATATAGTATCATCACCGGCTATCGTTCCTACTATCTCACCGTTATCAAGCGTATCTATTGCAGCACAAGCCCCCTGGGCCATACCGGCAAAACATTTTACGACAACAAGATTCATTGCATTATCTACAGAAACGATACTATCTCTCATTATACTGTATGTTTTGGAAGGCATTGGCTTTTTGCCGTCCCCCTGAGAATCAGAACATTCATATCTATACTTATTTTCATTAGTAAGAGTTTTATAGAGATGCAATTCTTTAATATCTCTTGAAACAGTTGCTTGAGTTGTTTGGAAACCGGATTGAATCAAAAGCTCCGTAAGCTCATCCTGGGTTTCGACGGGAGTTGATTTAATTATCTCAAGTATACGCGCATGGCGTTTTTCTTTATATTTCACGACTGACCCCTTACTTTATTTTCTTGGAAAGTATATTATAAAATGAATCATTATCAAATGTAATAGTTTTTATTTTCTTTTCAGCTAAACGGACTTGTACTACATCATCAGCTTCAAGTTGGAAATTGTCAAGACCATCTATAGTTAGGTAGCCCACATTGCCTCTTCCAGGTGTTGAGGCTGCTTCAAGAACCGACGAGTCCTTAAAAAGAATACTTCTGCCATTAAATGAATGAGCACAAATTGGAGTTACTGCAATAGTTTCAAGCTCCGTATCTATTATTGGTCCCCCTGCTGAAAGGGAGTATGCTGTTGAGCCTGTAGGAGTTGAAAAAATCAATCCGTCTGCCCTGTAAGATGTTATTTCCTGACCGTTGCAATACAAATTTATATTCATAATCTGCGTCCAGTTACCGTGTGAAATTACTGCATCATTCAAAGCAATTACATCTTTACAGATAGTTCTGTTTTCATTTCCTGCCGAAATATTAAGCACCGATCTATACTGAATACTATACTCACCACTGAACAAAGCATCTAATTTAAAGTATTCCGTGGGTTCCATTGAAGCCATATAACCTGTCGTACCCATATTTATACCGAGAATAGGCTTATCATAAGCATATGCCGATTTTACGACCTTAAGTATAGTGCCGTCGCCACCGACAGTTATGATAAAATCACATTCATTTATTGCATCATCAATCTTTGTAAAAACTGAACATCCAACAAAAGAATCAGACAAAACAACTGCGCCTTTAGATGTCAAATATTCAACTATTCTTGAAGATACTTCAAATCCTTTGTCTTTCTCTGGATTAGAAATCAATGCAATTTTCATTGTAATTCGCACTCCGTAAGTAATAAATCACAGATTTTTTAATTCTGTATCAAATAAAGTCTTTATCAGTTCATTGATAGATCGCTTGTTTTCGGAATAACTGAAATACGAAATAAACTCTGTATTACCGTCTCCGCCTTTGATTGGAGAAACTGAAATACCATTCAAATTCAAACCATACCTTAAAAACTCTTCAGCAACATTGGAGATAACAGTTTTATATTGACTTTTATCTTTTACTATACCACTCTTATTTGTTTTGGCATTTTCAAATTGAGGCTTGATCAAACATATCAAATGAGTTGGCTTAAATTCAGCTATCTTATATGCAATCTTTTCAAGTGAAATAAAAGAAACGTCAACAACTATAATATCTACAGGATCAAAATCTGCAGGATCACAATCTTTTATATTTGTATTTTCAAGATTTACTACCCTATCATCATTTACAAGTTTTTCTGCAAGCTGACCATGTCCAACATCTATGGAATATACTTTTGTAGCACCATTTTGAAGTAAACAATCAGTAAAACCGCCTGTTGAAGCACCAATATCCATCGCAATCGTGTCTTTAATATTTAAACCAAATACATTGATTGCTTTTTCAAGCTTAAGCCCACCACGTCCGACATATTTTAAATAATCGTTTATTTCAATGGAAACTTTTTCACATACTTCTAAAGAAGCTTTATTTACAACTGTTCCGTCAATAAAAACACAACCCTCTTTGATCAATGCCTGTGCATACTGACGGCTTTTTAATGAAAACTTTTCCTGAATGTATTTATCTAATCTCATTTTTTATTTTTACTGAAGAATCTTTCCGGAACAATAAAACATAGTATCCTTCCGGCAATATATATTATGTTTTCGCAATAATTCATAGCAAAATTCTTACCCAATGCCTTACCTCCAATGGTAAGAGCCGCATTAAAAGCAGTCATAAGCATCGCAGAAAGTATTTCAGGAATCGGCAGAACAGCTGAAATTTCAACAGCTATTACTGCAGTCATCGTACCACTGATGATACCGCAAATATCGCCGACGACATCATTGCAAATATTTGATACCGTAGAAGCTTTAGTTACAAGATACAGACAAGCCTTTGCCCCTACGACCTTTCTGGCCGCCATTGAATTAAATGGCTTGGGGTCTGCGGCAGTTACAGCTGTACCAAGAAGGTCGAAAAGAATTCCCAAAAAAATAAACAGCAAAAGCAAGATAAAAGCGATAACAACATTTACTTCACTGAGTGCACTTTTTGAAATATATGATAAAGTCGCCGAAATACAGAACGACAACACCATTACTTTTATGACCCATGAATGATTACCGTTGCTCTTTTTTGTATCCTTTTGCTGCTTTTTAGGTCGGGGGGAATTATCTGAATTTTCCAAAACATTCACCTTTATGTATGATAATAAAATATAGAGATGATAATATTCAAAGTAAATCTTGCGCCTTAGGTCAAGTAGGTTTCCCCATACCCTACCTGTTGTCGCCAATCAGGCAGTTTCCTTTTGAAGGGTACGGTACCGCGTTACCGACGATACGACTTGATTGCCACTTAGAACGCACTGCAATCCCTTGAATACAGAATAAATAATTCTCAGTCTAGGAGTTTTCCTCAACAGTATCATGATACTCTTAGTCTCTTTTGCAGATATGATTTCTTAACGCAAAGCACTATATACTGTGGCCGCAGTATATAGCCCGAACCGTTATCCGCCATATCCACTCAAGACAGGCTACTCTGCATACAACCGAACTCATACATCAGCACTTCTAATGCTGATGCGTAAATTGCTTCAAAGAGAACGACCGCATTGCAGGTTCAATCCTGAGTCGTGGTAAGCAAATCCACAAGTACAGGTCTCCGTGAGTGAAGGGACATTAACTGTATGCCATTACAGATGCCCGGCACTCTACCTTCCAGCACCCACCCCAGACTGGGCGTAAGAAGCAAGCACAAGAAGTTTCATCGATATGCCCTTCGGTTGATTTTTAGGCCAACCCTGGTAGTCCACAATACCGACTAGAATACTGTATCATCAAAGATAATTATAGCATAAAAAAACGTTTTATGCAATAGAAAATTGTATATTTTAATTTTTGTTAAGATTTTTTCCGATTTTTTTATGCAAACATATTACAAAACAAGATCACTTCATACTTTCAGTATAAAGTGACCTCATATATTATTTTAAAAATAAGATCCAATACAACAATGAAATGATACAACCAAGAACACAACCCATAGCAACTTCAAGTTTAGTATGCCCCATCAACTCTTTGAATCGTTTTGATCTGATCTCAAAATTGTCAACATTCCAGTTTTCGATGATCTGGTTTATTATCTTTGCCTGTTCTCCAACTTCATAGCGTACATTTGCCGCATCATAAACAGTAATAAACGCAAATGATGCTGCTAAAGCAAATTCAACAGAGGCAAATCCTTTCAAGATAAATATCATCGAAACCAAAGCGGAAACCAATGCACTGTGAGAACTGGGCATACCACCCGAACCGAAAAATCTGTCCAATCGAAGTTTTCGGTCAATTATACTCTCAGCTACGCCTTTGATCGCCTGTGCAAAAAACCACCCCAAAACAGCGCAATTAAGATAATGATTCGATAAAATTCCCAACATATAGCTCTCCCCTAATTTAATCAGTTATTTCTCGATGCCAAATATACCGCCAAGGTCTGAAGGAAACCGTTTTTATCATAAGGTTTTACAGCCTCTATCGCTTTTTGTGTATAATCTTCTACCAATTTTTGAGACTGATCCAACCCATATATATTAACAAATGTAGTTTTTTCTTCTGCGGCATCTTTACCGAGAGTTTTACCCATATCTTCAATTGTTCCCGAAACATCAAGAATATCATCACGGATCTGGAATGCCAAACCAATATTATCAGAATATATTTCTGCTGCCTTAAAAACATCATCTGATGCGTCAGCCGCCAAACAACCAAGTAAAGCAGAAGCTTTTAGCATTGCAGCTGTTTTCAAATTATGTATATTCAAAACTTCAGATTCAGTAAGTCCCGGCTTATTTTCAAGATCAAGGACTTGTCCACGGACTATACCGTTTTTACCTGAGGCATCAAGAAGGATTCTGATACCTTCAATGATCTGTTTATCTGATAGACCTGTTTCATATCCGTCAGAAATGATCCAAGAAAAAGCTTCACCGTAAAGTCCCATTGCCGCAAGAGCCGCCGTAGATTCTCCAAATACAACATGGTTCGTAGGAATTCCTCTGCGCAAAGAATCGTTATCCATAAACGGCATATCATCAAAGATAAGTGAATATGTATGAACCATTTCAAGCGCACAAGCAAAAGGTAAAGCCTTATCTGCATCATTTGAGACCATATCGCAAAATGCAAGACAGATAATAGGCCTTATTCTCTTTCCACCTGCAAAAATACTATACCTTAATGCGGAATCAAGTTTGTCACTCTTATTTTCAGGGAGATAACGTTCCAACGTACTGTTTATCTTCTCAGAATACATTTCAATATAATCATTCAACGTCTTCATCTTCATCGACCTCCGTAACCATTTGGATCCTTTGTTTGGCATTCTTTATTCTATCGGAACACAATTCAGCTAGTTTGGTACCTTCAGAAAAAAGTTCTAACGCTTCATCAAGTCCACATTCGCCCTTTGATAAAATCAAGTTTATTTCCTGTATGCGATTTAATGCATCTTCAAATTTTAATTCTTCAGTTTTTGATGATTTCCTCTGCGGCACCTTTAACTACCCCATCTCTCATTTTCATTTCAAATTTTTCGCCTATAATAATATCATTTATACTTTTCAAAACCTTACCGTCCTTTGAGGGTAAGGCAAACCCCCTCATCAACACCGAAAGAGGATTCAACGCTTCAAGTTTTTCACATTCATTTATTATTTCTCGCTCTTTGACATTGATCATATGCTTTATATATGAACCCAAATTAGCTTCTGCATTTTTAAACATTTGTTCTTTGGAAAAGATAACTGATGATATACTCAAGCCCGAAGAACAAATTTCTATCAGATGTTCATACTTATATACAAGATCCTGAACAGCTCTTGCCATAGAAGTTTTTTGATATTCCAGTTCATCAAGAATTGAATCTCTGTGAGGCACGACCAATTCAGCAGCGGCAGAAGGTGTAGGGGCTCTGAGATCAGCAACAAAATCAATTATAGTAAAATCAATTTCATGTCCGACCGCACTGATTATAGGAATATCCGATTCAAAAACTGTCCAAGCAAGCTTTTCACTGTTAAACTCTATGAGATCTTCATATGAACCGCCGCCACGTGTAACGATTATAACATCCACATCTTTTGTTTCATTAAAATGATTTATCGCTTCTATTACAGTTTCTGCGGCACCAAGCCCTTGAACCTGACAAGGAAACAACACCGGAACTGCTAAAGGATAACGACGCTCAAGAATACTGATAACATCAAAGAATGCAGCACCTGTCGGAGAAGTAACGATTCCAATACGTTCCGGATATTCAGGAATCGGTTTTTTATACTGAGGATCAAAGAGTCCTAATTCTTCAAGTTTATCTTTGAGCTTATTGAATGCCGCCTGATATGCCCCAATACCGTCAGGTGCAATATCTTCCGCATACAGTTGATAAGTACCGTCACGTTCATAAAGGGATACTCGTCCCTTTACAAAAACAGAGATTCCGTCCTCCAGAAAAAAAGCAAGCCTGTCTGCATTTGATTTAAACATTACTGTTTTGATTGCAGCATTTGAATCTTTCAAAGTAAAGTAAACATGTCCGCTTTTCAAATGTCTGGTAAAATTAGATATCTCACCTTTTACAGTCACAGAACGAAGATTCATATCACTTTCGATAAGAGAACGTGTATACATATTCAATTGTGAAACTGTAAGCGGTTTAGGATTCATATTTCACCCTTATTAAACATTAAATTATTATATGCAAGATACGCAATGCCAACAGCATTATCACCGGAAAGCTCAACAGAAGCAAAATTCGGTGGTTCATAGTCGTTTTTACTAAAGGAATCGTTTATTATATTCTTAATGCGTTCATTCGCCATTACTCCGCCCGCACAAAGAACAGGTCTGGAATCTTGTTTCTGGAGAAACAACAGCATCTCAGAAAGTGTATAACCGCACACTTCTGTTATATAAGAGGCAATATATTCGGAAGTTTTACCTTGATTTATGAAATCAGAAACTTTATTTTCATAACCTGAAAGACAGCAATCACCATCTTTAAGATTTATTTTGATCTTAAATTTATCTTTACAGCCATCGGCCAGATTTTCAAGTTCCGGTCCGCTGGGAAAACTCAATCCGAGAGCTACACCTGTCCTATCTATGAGTTGTCCGATACTGATATCTCTGGTCTTTGCAGATATAGTAATATTCTCAATACCTGCGACAGATACGATTTCAGTCGTACCCCCTGAAGCATGAACAGCATAAAAAGGATGTTCAAACAAATCCAAACGGCCGCAAGATACCAGTCCTGCGGCAATATGACCTTGTTGATGTGAAAATCTGAGACAAGGGACATTCATAGTATGAGCTAAGGCTTCAGCAACAGAGCAACCAAATGAAAAGCAGGGCATATAAGACCCTGCAGTATTTCTTGGGGCAAATGAAACGCCGACACCCTTTATTACTGTATTTTCAAGGTCCAATTTATCAAAAACCTCAGAAAACTGTTTTACATGGGCAAAGACGGCATCATTTTGTCTTAAACCTTTTTCTCCGAAAGGAACAGGTAAAAGTTTTCGGGAACTGATATATGTACCATCAGTATAATATAAAGCCACAGAAGTACGATAATTTGAAGTATCTATGCCAAGGAAAGCTTCCCTATTTATTTCTGACATATGAGCCTAAAACTCCATTCACGTATGAAGCAGATTCCTGTGTATCATATTTTTTTACAAGATTTACAGCCTCATTTATAGCTACAGACTCAGGTACATCATCCTGATCGGATATTTCATATACCGCAATTCTGAGCGCAGAGAGCGCAACTCTTGAAAGACGAGATATACTCCTGTTATTGAGATACTTTTCAATGGAAGAATCAACTTCTGTTAATTTCCCATGAATCTCCTCAAAAGCATGTTTTGCATAATCGTCTATTTGAATTTCTCCCTCTTCGGTAGCATTTTCAATTATCTCATTAAAATCAGCGTCTTTATAAAAAGTTGACTGAAACATAAGAATAAACAATGCTTCTCTTGACTCGCTTCTTTTCATTTTGTTTTTACTTTCTCCTCAGCCACACTAGTAACGATAACATTGACTCTCTTAATAACAAGACCTGTCATACCGGAAAGTGCATCAGCCACATTTTTCTGTACCTTCTGAGCAATTTCAGGAATGTTGAAACCGTGCTTAACTGTTATCTGAAGAGTGATATCCACACCGTCTTCAGAATTGATAATATTTACACCCTTAACAATATGTTTGAGTTGAGCGCTGATATTTTTTACTGAAGGAGACATTTTCTGATTCACCTTCAATACACCGTCGATCTCCAATGCGGCAGTTGTAGCTATTGAAGCAATAACCTCTTCTGAAATTTTAATTGTTCCGTTAATTTTTTCGTCCATGATAGACTCCGTTTCTCCGATCATATATATTTTACTCAATAACAATGCTGATCGGGACATTGCCATATTTTAAAGAAATCGGCAGTAACGACATAAACTGTAACATCGAACTGTCATTTATTTTGTTATATACTTATTATAGCACATTTTTTTAATTTTGTATACTGCTAATTTCGATTATTTTTATGACATCGTTGGAAAATTTCGTTTCCGAAGAGGCAATATCCATAATTTGAGCCGCTTCATGAGCCTCTAAACCGTCACTTTCAACAACTATGCTTACGCTGTCAGTTCCGAGATATACTATGCAATCTGAAAAACCTTTTGCTGTAATGAGGTTTTCAAGTGTAGATTCAGTCTCTGTATTCTTCGCATAAACAGTTATTGCATCTGCGGCAGCCTTTTTGGCAGATTCATCAGCATCGTTATTGGATATAAGCTGATTCAAAACTGAAACAGCGTCATCACGATTCTTTTTGCGTAAATACCTTGCATTATCGAAATATCCCTCAGCTTCAGCATTAACGTAAGAACTTTGACCAAGTATTTTTTCATACTCATCACATTCGTCATTTCCTGCAACAGTAAAAACATCATCACCGTCGCGAACAAACCACCAATTCAGATAAACCGCAACACTGATCATCAATGTAAGTCCGAGAATAATCCATCTTGTTTTTTTCATTTTTATTACTCCAATCTGATTCTTATTATTTTCCGTCACCGGAATTGATCAACCTTTTGCATTTATTGAAATTCTGCTCCCCGATATACCAAACAAACGGGTAAGAACGTCAACTATCATAGTTTTTACATTTATATCACCCCCGCCTTCACAAATTACGGCGATTCCTGAAATATATTCTGAAACAGTAGCTGAAAAAGATGAAACTGAATCTGTTTCAGTAAACACAATAACATCGCACTCTCCTACTCCTTGTAGATTTGTCAGGAAAGATTCGAGCCTGACCTCAAGATCATCGCCGTTTTTAATTGCAGATCTATCATCTCTGAAATTTTCTGACAAAAACACAAGTAAAACCAGAGCACTTATACCTATAGCTATTATAAAAAAATTTTTCCTGATGAAATTCGATATATTATTAAATTTCATATTTAAATCTTCCTATTCATTTAGTTTGGAAATATAAACTTTACCTGTCAATTCAAGTTTCCTTTCAGCAAAATCCAGAATTTCTACAAGAGGAATATCAGCATCGACCGCAATAGTTATTTTCTGTATTTCATAACCTTGTTCTCTCCAAAAGCCTTTAACCTTTACTTCAAGTTCCCTTACGGGAAATTCCTCTATTATGATTTTTTTCACATTATCACATATCAGCTCCTCAATAACACTATCTACAATATCAGAACTATTATAGATTATTGATCCATCAGAATTACTGTAACTGAAATCTATGTTATTTAAATCCGAGGTAAAAGATATTATAAATATAACTATTATCAAAGAACTCAAAGCTCTGATATTTCCTTTAAACTTATCACTGACAATTATTGACGACAATAGTGCTGTTCCGAAAGATACGGTGATAAGAGATGATATAACTTCTTTCATAATCTATGAGACCTTTATTATAAAATAGAACAAGAGAACCGTCAATATAGTAACCGACAATGAGACACAAATCAAAATTGAAACGAGATCACGTACAGTATTTATAAATTCACTTAACCTGAAATTCTCAAAAAAACTCAAAACAAAGCAAACAACAGATAATACAAAAAACAGGATCAAAAGTTCAGAGATAGGAGCCAGGGACAATATAACTGATACAGTAATACCAAGAATTCCTATACTGTTTTTTACCCCGACAGCTGTAGTAAAAAAAGTATCAAGGCCATCTGAAACAAAACCGCCGAGAACAGGAAATCCTGATGAAACGATCTGTTTTACAGTTTTCTTGAATAACGTGTCTTTATTCATTGAAATAACGGACTGTACAGACATGAGACCGCTGAAAAAAGACAAGAAAACAGCCAATATACTTATCAGAAAATTTCTGATAAAAACAGAAATTCTTCTGAGATTGAAATCTCCTGTCATCCCACCACTCATAGCCAAGGCTAAGTATGTATTCGAGAACGGAAACACAAAAGCATTACAAATATGATTATAGACAGAAACAAAAACTGTACAAATTGAACCAAGGACCGTTGCTGTCCCTGCATAACCGGATGCTGACATTGAAGCCAATGCAGATACTGATACTGAAGAAATATAGCCTGATATTTGAACATAACTTTCAATAAAACCGTTGATGATCTTTATCACGATTTCAAAGACAGAAATACCACATAAGAGTAAAACAACAATATCTGCAATTTCGGCTGTTTTCCCTTGGAATATATTTCCCAAAGATTGGTATATAAAAACTATGACGATAAGTAATACAAAACTCAAATATTCATTCTTATATTTAAAAAATGATTCTGTTAACAGATCCATAAAAATTTTTATTATATTCAAATCAGACAAATAGTCATTAAAATCAATATCTTTATCAAATCCTTTTCCTGAAATCTCATAAAACAGATCTGGAACCAAATCATATGCAGATTTTAAATCTTCATTCAATTTATCAGTAGGATTTGACAATGTCGGAACAGAAAACAGTATCAAAACAAGAATAAAAATTACAATTTTCACACATCTTAGCATTTTATTTTTTCCTATTCAAAATACATTTATGGTATCCAGTATCTTATCTATTAAAGGTACGCAAAGAGATGTAAGATATACCTTCCCAAACATTTCAGTTTTTGATGCAACGGATTCAAGCCCGCAATCCCGACACAGTTCAGATATATACTGACATAAAAATGAAGCTCCGACAGCTTTATATAAAATCGTAAAACTATGATTTCCGATATTGGAACTCATCAAATCTGAAGTAAACCCTAAAACATCTCCGACAACAGGCATAACCTGAAGTAACAAATACACTCCTAACAAAATACTTGCTATAACAGCGTATTCAGGTTTGATCTCGCGTAATGGAATAATTATAAATATTCCTACAAGTACAGAGATCATCACGGTGTAGATACTCATAGTCAGATTCTAAACGTCAAACGGATCGTATCAAAAAGTCTTCCGACCTCGCCGATTATCATTATCATAACCATAACAAGCCCTGCTATAGTTACCATCAATGCATGTTCTCCATGGTCTGTTTTTGCAAGCAACTGATTCAATACTGCAACTATTATTCCAACTGCAGCTATTTGAAAAAGTATATCAGAATTCATTTTTGTTTTCCTCCGCTTTCAGATACATATCATTACAGCAAATAAACCTACGGCAATTCCGATTTTTACACTTACAGACCCCTTGGTTTCAAAATCCGAAACAGAATCATTTCGGTGTTTTACAAGTTCATTAATAACATTATCCAAAAGCTTTATCTGATCTTCTTCCTGAGTTTTACCCAACAAAGAAAACAAACGGTCCAAACACTGAATATCATCAACGGTCAATGAAGATGAATTCAAATAATTTGTTTTGACCTCGTCATATCTATCATATAGTTGAGTTTTTTCAGATGACGACAGATTACGGAAAAACTGCCCTAATTTTAATACTCTTTCATCATTTATTATAAGATTCAATGGGGTATTACGATAAAGTATCTCATTTTTCACATACTCCGTAAAAATTATCATACATTCAAGTTCATCTTTCCGATTCTTAAGTTCTTGCCTTTTAATTACTCCCATTGCAGTACAGATGACGAAGATCAAGCTCAAAAACAGACCCTTTAACATCACATTCACCTTTTAAATATTTCACTTCATTGACCTTACCCATATCATATGAAACTACTACATCAACAGCTTTGATATCAATCAGCTTACGGACTACAGGCCTGCTCAACAACTCATTCAAACTCTTAGCATGTGCCGATGTTATGAAACTAACTCCGCAGTTTAATGTCGTTGCGATAGCTTCAGCCTCTAAGGAATTTCCCAACTCATCAAAAACAATTACATCCGGAGAAAGAGTTCTTACTGCACGCTCTATCCCCTCTGCTTTAGGAAAACCGTCAAGAACATCACAGTAACCAATATCAAATGTAGAATAACCGCAACTTTGTGCAGCTATCTCATGACGTTCATCGATGATCGAAACTTTAAACCCCATTTTGGAAAGCTTACAGGCTGCATCACGCAAAACAGTAGTTTTACCTCTTCCAGGCGGTGAAGCTATTATAGTATTCAAAACAGATCCATTAACAAGGATTTTTGGAAACAATGTATTTGAACAACCTATATACTCCTGCGCAATTCTGAAAAACAACCCATTGATCTCTTTCATGCCAACAATTTCGCCATTCTTCATAACTGCTGAACCACTTAATCCAACACGATGTCCGCCATCTGCAATAACATAACAATTTATGATCTGTTCATTATAAGCATAAACACTTTCACAAGTAAGCATATTATATGTATATTCAACATCTTCCGCATAAACAATAACTCCCTCAGAAAGATCCGTCAATTTATTTTTCATTGAAACAGAATACAGCTTATTGCTAACCAATACAATGATTGGACACATTGTCTTCAAACGGATCTCTCTTATATGCTCAAGAATACCGATCTCCATATTTAAAAAAATATTGCGTAACCTCAAAGGCATATATTTTATTATTTCTGCTATACTGCAATTCATAACGATCATTCCTCACCTAAATTATAATCAACTCGTCCTTAATACAGTCTATTAGTGAAAATATAATAATATTACTATAAAAAAACTAAAAATCGTCTTGACAACTTCAAATCATTATGATAAAATTAATCTAAGCATTTCGGAGGTACAGTGTGAAAGAACACGCTGTGATAATATAATGAAAAAAATTATTTCTTTAATTACGGTTATTGTTTTGTTAATGTCAACTTCTTGCACAAAACCAACATTCACAAAAGATTATTGGGTTATGGATACATATTGCACTGTAACTTTGTATGAAGGAGTATCTAAGGAAACAACGAAGATCGTTTCGGATATACTTAATGATTGCGAAGAAAGATTACTGATAAAAGATGATTCAAAATCATTTTTCGCTGAAACCGACAACTGTAGTATTCCTATACAAAATGATATTTACGAAATGCTTGAATTATGTCTGAAAGTTTCTGATTTATCAGACGGAAAGTTTGACATAACAATAGCGCCACTCTCAGTACTTTGGGATATTCAAAACAGAAAAATGCCGCCTGAAAAAACGGATATCTATGAAGCCAAAAAACTTGTTGACCATAATAACATAATACTTACAGAAAACAGTTTAACCTTATTGAAAGAAGATACAGGAATTGATATTGGTGCTGTAGGAAAAGGTTATGCGGGAGACAGAACTGCTGAATTGCTGAAAGAAAAAGGGTTCAACTCCGGATTATTGAATCTCGGTGGCAACATCACTGTCTTCGGAGAGAATCCAAACAGAGATGACGGTTATTTTATTATCGGTATAAAAGACCCCGTAAATACTTCATCGGTCTATGCCTCGTTAAAGATCCAAAACACCAACATGGTAACCGCAGGAGGATACGAAAGGTATTTCGAATTCGAAGATCAGATATATCACCATATAATCGATCCCGAGACAGGTTACCCTGCAAACAGCGGTATCAAAAGTTCAACAATTGTCTGTGAAAACGGAATTATAGCCGATGCCTTAGCTACTGCAATTTATGTAACAGGAGCTGAAAAAGGTATTGAGATGTTAACTGTATTGAAAAATGAATACCCGAATATCGCCGCAGTTTTATACACAGACGATGGAAATATCATAACTTTCAACATAGCAAATTACGAGTTTACCACATATAATTTTAATGGAGAAATATCATATTATGAGTAAAAGCATAAAAGTATCTGTTTTTATACTTCAGGTATTATTGTTAATATCGTGCTCTTCAAACGCCGCATTGGTAATGCCCTTTGAGGCAACATTTCACAAATTCGTATACACCTTGACTAAAGATCTGGAACAGATAGATTATTCAAATGATGCAGAATACTTCACTCTGTGCGAAAGCAGTAATTATGCAGTAGCTATAAAAGAAGGAACTCTCGCATTTATTGACAAAGAAAATGAAGTCTTCATCGACACTTTTGGGAACGAACACTCAAATATGCCCGAGTCAGGATTAAATATTCGAATAACACAAGGTTCAGATTACGAACTCACATATAAAACAAGCCGATATTATAACTCCGAAACAGACGAACATATTGACTCTTTAACTGCTTTCAAACTCAATGAAAACACCGTAAGATTACTTATAATAACAGGTATTGATGAGTTCCAGATAATTGACAAAATACCGATTGTTTTACCTCCAGAATTTGTTTCAGGTGATCCAAACCTCAAACAGTATTATTCCAATGAACCTCAAGCAAAAGAAAAAGCTTTGAGCCTGTATCCTTTACTTGCAGAGCGTTTTGATCTGCAAGACAATCTTTACTACCTCACCCAAGCCATCCCTGACAGCGAATTTGAAAGCCTTGGATTCACCAAGAATACAGCACGAGAGATCGCGCTTCAATTAAACTATGATTATTCGGCTGTTAAAATGATTTTAACAGTAGTTGATATAACCGTAAATGATGACGGCATAATTTTTGATATAAGTAAAAACAGACAATTCAGATCTGAACTTATCAGAGACAAAAGCTTCAAGCATGAAATCTTTGAATTCGATATTGACTTTGTCGAAAAGACCGCATCTGAAAGCCCAAAGATAACTAACGCACAGAGTAAATACTGATGGAAAACAAAATTAAAATCTGCGATCTCATATTTATCGCAATTCTTATAATTATAGTTATCATTTCTTCAATTCTGATTTTTGCGATCAATTCAAAAGAGATTGGAAACAATGCAAAAGTCTATATTGAAGTAAACGGATCTCAACATTCAGTTGTTCCGTTGAGTGAAGATACTGAAATAAATATAGAAAATGTCGGAACTGTAATAATTGAAGATAGTAAAGTTCGCATTGAAAATGCTTTATGTAACGACAAAGTTTGTGAGCATATGGGGGAAATATCGAAATCCTATCAATCTATAATTTGTCTCCCCAACAGAACAATTATAAAGATCATTTCAAACTCGGAAGAATTCGACGATATTGCGGGGTAAACAAATGAACAGAAGAGAAAAAATCGTATACACCGCAATTCTCACAGCGACAGCGTTGATATTAGCATATGTCGAATCAATTATATCGTTTGGAGTTATATTACCGGGGGTCAAGCTCGGATTATCCAATATTTCAGTTGTTGTAGCACTTTATACCATAGGTTTTCCATATGCAGTAGTTATCGGAATTTTAAAATGTTTTATATCTTTGATGATATTCGGCAGGCTGTCAGGACTATTCTATTCTCTTTCAGGAATTATTCTGGCAATCATAACAATGTATTTACTGAAAAAAATAAAACATCTTTCACTTTTATCTGTCAATATAGGTGGCTCATTCTTTCATATTATCGGTCAACTGATTGCAGCATCTGTTATGCTTGGAAGTTCAGATGTCTGGACCCTGTTCCCTTTATTGGGAGCACTTTCAATCGTTTCAGGTGCAATAACTTATATACCGGAGCATATAACTTTAAATACTATTTTAAAAATCAAAACAAAAAGAGGTAAATTAAATGTTGAATGAAATCAAAAGTACAGCTCTTACAGCAATTAAAGAGCTTGTTGAAATTGCAAAGCTTGAAAAAGGTGATATTTTGATCGTTGGATGTTCTTCAAGCGAGATGCTGGGCGAAAAAATAGGTTCACACTCAAGCATAGAAGCTGCAGAAGCCGCATTTGAAGGTATTTATCCATATCTCAAGGAAAGAGGAATATTCCTTGCTACACAATGCTGTGAACATCTGAACAGAGCAATAATCATTGAAAAAGAAGCTGCAAAAAAATACGGTTATGATATAGTAAATGTTGTTCCTCAACCTAAAGCAGGCGGATCATTTTCCACTACAGCATATAAGAATTTCAAAGAACCCGTTGCAGTTGAAAATATTAAGGCGCAAGCAGGAATCGATATTGGTGGTACACTTATCGGTATGCATCTTGCACCCGTTGCTGTCCCTGTACGCCTCTCAGTCAATAAAATCGGAATGGCAAATATAATTTGCGCTAGAACAAGACCAAAGTTTATTGGCGGTTCACGCGCCGTATACAATGAAGAACTTCTTTAATCAGGAGGTAAATTATAAATGAAAAAATTTATTATCATAATCTGTTCATTACTGATGACATTTTGTACAAGCTTTAATATGATTGCAAATGAGCCTGAAAATCAACCCCAAGAAAATGAAATAGTATCAATCGAAAATAACATATCAGAAGAGGAAGATGTAACACCGGAGAACGAATCCACTATGAATGAAATTTCAGAACAGCAAGAAAAAGCTCAAGAAAGATTGGTTCTGATCCTCATTATCATTGGCATGGTTATTTCACTCGGTACTCTTTACACATTAAAATATATATCATACAAAAAGGAGAATAACAAATGAGCTCATTCTTTAAATGGTTCGGACTCCCAGGTAGTTTTGTTTTAACGATCTTAATGTCACTTTTCGCCCTTGTTCTGTTTTTAGTTTTCCGTAAAAAGGATAGATTCATCTGCTTTATAGGTATGGTTGTATCTACAATCGGTGATATCATTCTTATGAATTTCAATGATATCGGTGACTTGCTTCCCATACCCTATTTTTATGTAGGAGCAGCATTCTTTATAATAGCGCACATAATTTACACATATGCATTTTTGTCCATGATTAAAGAAAATAAATTCAAATATGTAAATCCCGGATTTTGGGTCTCAATTACGGTATCTGCTTTAACCGGAATAATCGTAACATATCTTTACTTTACAGGATCTAACCCGAATATTGTTATGTATATACTTTGCATGGTTTATCTTGTTATTATTGCTACAAACTGTGCAACAATATTTTCTTTCTCATACTCAGTCAAAGATTACAGATGTATAGCTGCGGTCGGCGCACTTTCATTCTTTGTTTCAGACTTATTTATCGGTCTTGATAAACTTGCAGGAATATCAACTGATTTGCTTCAGGAATGTATTTGGTGGTTTTATCCTATTGGACAAATATTACTCCTTATTGGTGGCTAATTATATTAAGTTTAGGGAATGTACCGTTATGTACATTCCCTGTTCTTATATGTATTAATATAATTTATTACCATGCTCCTGCAGAGCTTCCAAAGATAATGAAGATTTATCCCCGAATTCCAACAGTTCTGTCAGTAGTTTTCTTGCCTCTTTATGAGTAGATAAAACTTCAAAGTAAATATAATAGCAACCATCATAAGAATAAAGCGATTTTGATTTAATTATTTCCTTATAAGTATCAAAGATGATATCAGAATCAAGAGTATCATCCAATGTTGAAAACTTTACAGTTTGGCCGAACAGTTCCTGTTTTTCTTTTTCAGAAATCGGAATTTTGGATAAAAATAAAGTAACCGTTCCGTTCAGACCTTGTTTTGCCTCTACAAGAAGCTTTGAATCCCCCACAGAAAACCCAACCTCGTTTTTTGCTCGTTCCACAATACGTTCACATAGCTTTCTGGTGTTACAGTCACAATATGTCATTGTTTCATATGTAATACCGTATCTACGCTGTTCATCGGTGTCTACAACTACTTTGATCTTATTTTGATCTACTTGCTCTATTATCATAATTAAGTCCCCCATTACGTTTATACCGTCTACTATTTATTATATAAAATAAAATGCGTTTTGACAATACAAAAAAAATGGAAATAATAAAAAAAGATGTCTCTTCATGAGACATCTTTTTCAATTTCTTCTATTTCAGTAAAATAATGATCAAAAGTAGCATCGTCAAGTTGGAATATTTGCCTGATCTCTTCCAATAATTGATCCTTACGGGTCATGCCCTTGCCATCTACATTAGTAACAAATTCAATCATTGACTGGATCTGCCAACTCCATGAAGCATAATTATACCCCCATTTATCAATGTTGCGTCTAATTTCAGGCTCAATGACAGATTTCAGTTCCATAATTTTTTCAGTAATACGATCAGCAGAAAAAGTATTATCAAGATGATAATCAAATCTTGTAAGGAACATATCACGGAATTCCGCATTCATCAATAAAGAATTTATAAGATCCGTATTGAATTTTTTCATATATCCGGTTCCCTCAGGATCTATCATGAACCATAGCCCATACGAAGGATCGTCTGCAAGAGCATAATCAAGGTCAAAAAGTATCCACCGCCATTTTCCGTCGATAAGATCACTCTTATAAACCTTTGCGTTACCTGAATCTCGATTTCCGAAAAATGCCTGAGCAATTATGAAGTCCGCAAAAGATTCAACATCCATGATAGTTTTCATATATTCATATTTGGACGGATCACTGAGATCATAATTACGAGCGCACCATAAGAGACTGTAATAACCGTTAGGATCACCAAGAATAGCTTCTCCGTTCCCTCGTATCATGCTGAAACTGTCACCATCAACATTATAAAGCGAAGAAAACCAATCCTCATCTATTTTTTCACGCATAAAGAATAATCCGTAATACTCGCCATTTATATACAGAACACAAGGCTTATACGCCTGCGCTATCATATTCATATACCCCTCAGCCAAGGAAGTACATAACTCATCACGAATCATCGCTCTGCGGTAATCCTGAGACCCTGAACGAAGGACAACAGTATCATAACGTGAAACCTCGGGACGAGTTTCAAAAAGAGGATAATATAAAGCAGACTCTCCGTATTTTTGTTTAAATTTTAACTGAAAGGACTTTTTGGCAAGTGTTCTGTTTGATTGTCCGAACAGCTTAAGCCCGCAATTTATATTAAAACTGCTCCCATCTGGTTCATACAGTTCGGCAGATGCGGCAAGTTCTATATTCTGATAAATATTAGCATCTGATGGGTAGACACCTTTTTCGTCAGGAACTCCCATTGAACACATTCCAACTTCTTCATCCCAAAGGAGAACAGGATCAGCAGTAACACAAAGAACCGGAACGGTATGAGCCTCATTAAAAACATAACTGTAGGTTTTGATATCACTTGGAACCTGATCTTTTTTATAAGCAATGGTTTTTATTGATACCGTTTTTTCAATAGTAATAGGATCTGTATATTTCAATGAATCTTTATTTGGAATGCTTCCGTCAACCGTATAGTAGATATCCCCTTCACCTTGTAATTCAACAAAGAAAGGGGTGGAATCGTTATAAACACCTGCAGAAACTGACGGAGTCGGAGTTTGTGTTATCTTCAGAAAACCATCGTTATTACTGTCATTAGGAGTCGGAATGTCAATATAAACAAACCAATCGTCAGAACCTCTGCCATATGAATAACCGTACGGAATATTTTTTAAGATACAACCATCGATATGATCAATATGTCCAGCATTATCCGGTTTGAAAATATAGAGACTTTCATACTCAGAATCAAGTCTGAAATTGCAATGGAAATAAATATCCGTTGAATATTTATTCTCACCCGAAGCATACACAACATAGACTTCACCCGGAGCAAGTGTTATATGGGGAAGTTGCTGTCTCAATGGATTTTTTGTACTTGTTGCTAAATAGTATTCACTTAAAACTATAGGTTCGTTTGAATTGTTTTTCAATTCGATCCAATCATAATACTGCCCCTGATTCTGAACCATAAACGAATCATTGTAAGTCATGACCTCATTGATTATAAGATCATTCCTCTTTTTAGTAAAATCTTTAAGAAACGATTTTATACCATTGTCATTATTAGGATAACCGGGTGAAGGATAATCTGAAAACCTTAAACCAAGTCCGTCAGGGTCTCTTTCAAAAACAGAGTCTGATTCAAGACCCACATAAGAAACAGTATCTATCAGAATTCCACCTTCTCGGCAAAGATAAATGTTCTCGCCTTCGCTGTCCAGATTAAATGAAAGATGAAGTTCTTCACCTGTTCTGAATTTATCCTTACCTGACGCAAATACAACGACAGACTCCCCAGATTTCAATTTTACGGACGGAAAATTCCATTTATATAAGTTTTGAGGATCATTTGATATCGTGAAATTCTCAAGGTCAACAGTTTCGTTACCGTAATTGGTAATTTCAATATAATCGGAAAAATCCCCATCTTTATCGGTGATCCAAATGGTATTTTTAGCCATGACCTCGGATATTTTTACGGGGAAATCGTTATCGGTCCGGGATTGAATAAACATTGCTTTCCCTTCGTTGGAGTTGCTGTATCCGGGAGAAATATTTGCGCTTTCAAAAAGATTACCGTCTTCCCTGCGTTCAATTACGGAATTCTGTGACACCTCAAATGTCTGAACCCTGTCTATTACATTTCCATCTGCGTTTCTGAGATAGAATACTTGACCGCCTTCTTTGGAAAGTTTGAGATTAACATAATTCTTCCCCTGATTATCGCCACTGAAAAACAGGACAATATAGCCTTTTGGCTCGATTGTAAGTCCAGAAGGAAATACCCATGAAAGCTGAGATCTTTCATTATACAATTCAAAACCTTCAAGGTCAACAGTTGTATCTGTAGTATTATAAAGCTCACAATAATCATAAAACTGACCTTTAGCATCAGGATATGCTCCGTCATTTGAAAGCATCAATTCATTAAACACAATACCCCCATAAAGAATGGTACCGTCATTTGTAACGCCATCCTTTACGGGAGTATTATAATTTGTTGATCCGACACAAAGAACCACTGCGAGGATCAGAACAAGAGTTATGACCATCGCAATGATATATTGAATTTTAGAATCGGATCGTTTTTTCATTTTTATTCTTTGATATCAATGGAGAATCCTGCAGAATATGTCTCATCAGGTTGAAGTTTGAGGATAGCAGGTTTCTTTGTCAATTCTTCGTTATCCTTAACGCCTGAGGGCAGACCGTTCCAAGGTTCGATACAAATGTAAGGAGCATCGGAATGAGGTTTATGCCAAAGACCAAGATATGCAAAATCGGAGAAATCTACGGTTACGGATTTATCGCCGCCGACTTTTTTAAGAGTAACGATACGGGAATCCATAGAAGAAAGGATAATTGCATCATTATCAAAAAGGTTATGGTTCAAACGAATGATTCTGTCGTCTTCAAGTTTATAAGGTGTGAACTGACCTGTAATAAAGCAGTTATCGCACACAACTTCATTGGGATGACATTCGCCGTCAAATTCAATATAGTATTCAGAGAATTTATCTTCATCCTCAAAAGGAACATTGAATCCTGGATGTCCACCTACTGAGAAATACATTTCTTCAAGTGAATTATTCATTACATAGTAACGGCATGTAAGTTTTCCGCCATCAAGCTGATAATTGATATAGAAATCAAACTCAAAAGGATAAGATTTAAGAGTTTCTTCACTTGATTTGAGATTGAAAACAAGTGTATTATCAGTATGTTCTGCGACGTCCATTTCGGAGATCTTAACAAAACCGTGAGGACTGTTTATAGCAAATTCTTCGCCCTTATATTTATATTTACCTTCTTTTACTCTGCCAACAATGGGGAAAAGATTTGTAGCTCTGCCTGTCCAATACTGAGGAGCACCCTGCCAAAGATATTCAATATCAGTTTTATTTGATTTGATGGAACGAATTTCTCCGCCAAGAGTAGAAAATTCAACAGTAAGAAGATCGTTTTTAAGAATAAGATTCATATATTCAAGCCCTTTCAATTAAAGTGTTTTTACAAATTCTTTAAGATATGCTTTGAAATCTTCACCGATTTCTTTGTGTTTCAGAGCTCTTTCAACCTGAGCCTGCATAACACCGAGTTTATTACCCATATCATAACGTTTACCTATAAAGTCAACCGCGATCATGCCTTTTGTCTGAGAGAGTTCTTTCATTGCGTCAGTAAGATATATTTCACCGTTATGGAGTGGGGTGTGGTCTAATATTTCGTATATCTCTGCAGGAAGAACCATTCTGCCAAGCATAGAATAAAGAGACATGATCTCTTCAGGCTTCGGTTTTTCGATCATATCAGTAAGATCATAATGGTTATCAGCAATATGATCTACTTTCAAAGTGCAGTACATCTGAATTTGTTCACGGGTAACAGCCTGAACACCTGCAACACCTTTTTCATATTTATCATAAGCATCAATAAGCTGTTTTGTAACAGGATAATCATCATTGATAATTACATCATCACCGTAGCAAACGACAAAGGGATCATTGCCTGTAAATTCCCTTGCGCTGAAAAGGGCATGACCTGTACCGAGCATATGTTTCTGTCTTGCATATACTATATCAGCAAGATTGGAGATTCTCTCAACTTCATCAAGTATTGCTTTTTTCTTTTCGCCTGCATCACGAAGTTTTTGTTCAAGTTCAAAAGAAACATCAAAATGATCTTCAATCAGAGTTTTACCTCTGGAAATAATGATCATGATATGCTTGATTCCTGAATCAACAAGCTCTTCAACTATGTATTGAAGTGCAGGTTTATCAACGATTGGGAAAAGTTCCTTGGGAACAGCTTTTGTTGCAGGAAGCATTCTTGTTCCGAGACCCGCAGCAAGGATAACAGCTTTTTCTACTTTACTCATAATGATCGCTCCTTATATTTTAATAAATCTTTTATTCAAATTTTTCTCCGTTTGCCTTATAGAAGCAATGACGGATTATATTGAAATCATTGTCGTATTCTGAATATTCATCAAGAAAAGCTTTTGTCAAAAGAAGAGGGCTGAGATTCATATCTGTACCGCATGGGAGAGTAACTTTAAATGTATTACCTTCCTTTTCATACTTGATATGATCTTTAAGATTTACCTCAATAAAACCTTTTTTGGTCTTCTTTGAAATATTTATTTCATCTCTTTCAAGAAATTCGGTGAATGACTTAATGCATGAATCCGGAAGCTCGATCGTATACAAAGCTGAAACGATCTCAGAGAAAGAATTATCAGCATTATATATCTTTTTAAACTCCAAGCCTCTTGGAGCCTCCTTGTTCATACGTTCACAAAGTTCATCAAAATCACATTCTTCAGTAAGTTTGATATCCAGAAATTCATTTTCACCTGTAATTCCGATTGGTAAAGCGGCACTGAACACCATATACGGATGAGGGTTAAAACCTTGTGTAAACCAAATGGGAACATCAGCTCTGGAAAACAGTCTTGACACGCAACGTGTCATATCAAGATGAGAAATATATGTCGCAAAGGAAGACTTTGAAAATACTATTCTGATCATGGACAAAGATCCCCCTTACAATATTTATTTACACCGCAACCCGCACATTTTTCAAGACAATTCGGTGTGGTAAGTCCCTTATAAGCTCTTTCGCGCTCACGCAAATGGAAAGATTTCGAAACTCCTACATTCACAAAATCCCAAGGTAATGTCTCGTTGAGATCATAATCACGTTGTGAATACGTATCGAAGCCTATTCCATTTTCAGTCATGGCTTCACACCATGCATCGAAATTAAAATGCTCACTCCATGCGTCAAGCTTACAGCCTTTCCTGTAGGCACTTTCAAGAACATGTGACAAACGTCTGTCGCCCCTCGCAAAAACACCCTCAAGAACGCTTGTAGTCCCGTCATGGTAATTCAGAGTTATCTTCCTGGATTTAATAAGACTTCTGAGATACTGTTGTTTTCTGTCTATCTCTTCAAGAGAAATTTGTCTCTCCCATTGGAATGGCGTATGAGGCTTCGGAACAAATGTAGCAAGAGATATAGTTACCTTGACACTGCCCTTTCTCGAAGGAGCATATTTGTAGTGGTAATCTATAATCTTTTCCGCAGTTTCTGCAATTCCCGCAATATCCTCATCAGTTTCTGTCGGAAGACCGATCATGAAATAGAGTTTTACAGCACTTGCTCCGCCTTCAAAAGCAATTTTACAAGTATTCTCAATATCTTCATCGGTGACATTTTTATTTATTACATCACGAAGTCTCTGCGTTCCCGCCTCACATGCAAAAGTCAAGCCACTCTTTCGAACAGAAGTTACTTTTTCAAGCAGAGAATTTGTAAAGTTATCTACACGCAATGAAGGCAATGAAAGATTGATATGCTTAGGAATACAATAATCAAGAAGGTTGTCCGCAAGAGTTTCAAGTTTAGTATAGTCACTGGTAGATAATGACGTGAGAGAGATCTCATCGTATCCTGTGCTTTTACAAAGTTTTTTAGCATTTTCAATAAGGACCTCAGGAGATTTCTGTCTGTAGGGTCGATAGATCATACCTGCCTGACAAAAACGGCAACCTCGAATACATCCACGCATGATCTCAAGCATGATCCTGTCATGAACAACATCAGCAAAAGGCACAACGAATTTATCGGGATAATAAAGCTCGTCCAGATTTTCAAACATGATCTTTTCGACTTCTCTGCCGTGGTCGATTTCGGGAATATAAATACCTTTGAGACTGCGGGCTTTTTCCAAAAATTCAGCTCTGTTTCTTCCGCATTCTTTGTAGAGATGCATAAGGTCAGGAAGGATCTCTTCACCTTCACCCATGATGATAAGATCAAAGAAATCTGCTATAGGTTCAGGGTTACAGCAACAGGGACCGCCTGCCATCAAAATAGGATCGCCTTGTTTACGGTCTTTGGATCTGAAAGGAATCTTTGCAAGATCCAACATTGCGAGAATATTTGTATAACAGAGTTCATACTGTAAAGTAAATCCGATAAAATCAAAATCATTAAGAGGAGATTTGCTTTCCAATGCAAACAACGGCATATCATGTTTACGCAAAAGTTCTTCCATGTCGGTGTTAGGCATAAAACATCTTTCACACCAGACATCAGATTCTTCATTAAGACGATGGTAAAGTATTTTTATACCCAAATGAGACATTCCGATATCATAGAGATCGGGAAAACAAAATGCATATCTTACAAGATCATCCGTTATGGGTTTAACAACGCTGTTTAATTCATTTCCCGCATACCAGGACGGTTTTTGAACGGTTCTTAACAAAGTGTCTATAGTCATTTATATACTCCATATTAAACTGTATTCTATATAATTTTAATACATACTGAGCAAAAATTCAAGTAGGTTTACAAATTTGTCAAAACTAAAAGATCAAAAACTGTCCAAAGAAGTGAAAATGTACAAAAAAAGATACATACCGATCAGTAAAACAGAAACATTGTATCCAGTTGTATAATAAATATAAAAACCCAAAACAATAATAACTGCAGTTAAAATACAACTTATCGTTTTAATAACTACAGAACAAGTCCTTAATTTAAATTTTAATAACAATACAAAATATAATATACGACCGCCGTCAAGAGGGATAACCGGGAGCATATTTAAAACAAAAAAAGCAAAATTACAATATATGAAATAGTCTGCACCTTTTATAAAAGATTCTGACATTAGGATAAATATTGCAGACAAAACAAGATTCATAAGAGGTCCGCAGAAAGCACAGAGTATCTCATCTTTACAAGTTAATCTGTCCGTTTTCCCTACAGACGCTGAAATACCGAAAGGTAATATTTCAAGAGATAAAACAGAAGCCCCGCAAGACAAATACGCCGCTATATGAGCAGCCTCATGCAATGATGCACAAACAAAAGAACACAACATGAATTGAGCTTGACCGAAATACAATAAAAATAGCCAAACTATATAAGTTAAAGGATTTATCTTAACACTGATATCAGATTTTAACAATCAGAATCACTACCCCGGAGATTTTTCCCAAGTTTCAAAGTCTAAATAAACATTTGGATCAACGGGGGTGTTTTTATAATAAAACCCAAAATGCAAATGAGGTCCCGTAACGATACCGCTTTCACCTGAAAGTCCTATCACTTGACCTACAGATACTTCTTCACCTTTTTTCACTTTTATACTTGAAAGATGCCCATAATAACTTACAAAACCGTTATCGTGGCTGATCTTTATGTAGTTACCACCAATATCATCATATTCAGCATCTATAACTATACCGTTGGCTATTGCGTAAACCTCCGAATTCTTCTTAACGGAAATATCTATTCCGTTATGCACCTCTATTTTTCCAGAGTCATTCAAAGGATCTTTTCTATATCCAAAATCTGATGTGATATTTCCCGATTCAAGCGGTAAAATACAATCCATAAAAGTCGGAATCTCCAACAAAACAGGCTCGCAGATATCATTAAAATATACATTTTCTGCCATCAATGAAAACTCTGTCAAGCGATCAGAATCCTGCAAAAGCATTTTCTGTTTTTCTTCATTTGAAAACCTCCATAATGAAGTAAGAAACAACGATGCTGTAAACAGATATATCAAAATTGCATTCTTTCTTTTTATTCTCATTTTAACCTCCGTCTAATTACTAATGTTTTCTGTTTATATACGGTTAATAATATTCAAATGATAGAATAAATATGACGTTTTACTTTATTTTGTACATTAAAGTTATGAATAAAAAATGATATTACATACTTCAACCTTGACATTAAAAAGATTTTATCGTATAATATATGTGTATACTTATATATATTGACTTTGATTGGAATACTCTAAATATAATGAAAAAACAAGCTTCTTTTATACTTGAAGATATTGCTGATTTTTTTATAAAATTAGATAAAAAACTTATTTTCGCAACGCTCCTGCTGTCTTCTTTTGGCGTAGTAGCAATATCTTCAGCTACAAGCGGTGAAAGATATGTGCCATTGCAAATATTTGGTATTGCGGTGGGCTTTGTTTTGATGCTTATAATTGCAAGGATCGACTACGAGGTTATGTGTGACCTTTATATACCGTTAATACTTGTCTGCTCTGCCCTGCTGTTGTTTACGGCTTTTGTTGCTGATAATATAGGCGGTAACCGAAATTGGCTCAATTTAGGTTTTATAAATATTCAGACATCAGAATTCACAAAAATGGCGTTTATCATTACGATTGCGGCTCACATCAATAAACTGGGAGATAAACTTAACAGACCAACATCATTATTATTACTCGGTGCCCATTTTTTGATGTATTTCATTCCTATCGTTTTGCAAGGCGACATCGGGTCTTCACTCATTTATATTTTCACCTTTATCGTAATGGTCTATATTGCAGGTCTCAAATACCGTTATTTTATATTTGGTATTGCAGCTGTTTTTGCTGCTGCTCCAATTATTTGGAGTGTTTTAAGAACTGACCAAAAGAAACGTTTAATATACGGTTTCCAGCCAGAACTCGACCCTTTAGGATACGGTTATCAACCTATTATTTCTAAAATCGCACTTGGTTCAGGACAGATGAAAGGTCTTGGATATTTAAATGGCATTCAGACACAAAACGAACTTTTACCTGCAATGCATACAGACTTCATATATGCAGTAATTGGGGAAGAATTCGGTTTTATCGGATGTGTACTCACTTTAACACTCATTTTACTTGTAGTTTTTTTGATACTTTTCAATATACGAAAAGTCGATACATTGCACGGTAGACTCATATGTGTCGGTGTCGCGTGTATAATAATGTTTCAGACCATCATAAATCTGGGAATGGTTCTCGGGTTATCACCTGTTATTGGAGTAACACTTCCATTTGTAAGCTATGGCGGCTCTTCAGTTATGAGTCTGTTTATGGCTATCGGTCTGGTTTTAAGTGTCAGATATAAGTCACGCCAAACAAGAACTCTTTCATTCAACAGAAAAACAAAACATTACAGATAACATATATACCCTATCGGCTAAACTAATAGGAGGTAATTATAATGAAAAATCTTCCATTTCGCGAAGTACATCTCGACTTCCATACATCGGAATTGATCAAAGATATCGGTTCAGATTTCTCAAAAGAGAATTTCAAAGCAGCATTGATCAGAGGACATGTAAATTCCATAACAGTTTTTGCAAAATGCCATCATGGTATGTTCTATTATCCGTCAATAAAATTCGCTACTCATCCGTATCTAAAAAGAAATCTTCTTAAGGAAATGATTGAAGCATGTCATGAAATCGGGGTAAGAGTCCCTGTATATATTAGTGCAGGTCTTGACGAACATAATGCAAGAAATCATCCCGAATGGTTAATTTCAGAAAAACACGGCGGTCAGAGCTTTTTGGATGCACATTATCATGTTATGTGCTTTAATACAGAATATCTGGACATGCTCGAAGAGCAAACAAAGGAAGTAGTTCGTACTTTTGATGCGGATGCAATATTCTTTGACATCTGCGGCGAAAGAAGATGTTATTGTGCTAAATGCATAGCCGATATGCTTGAAAAGGGTTTAGATCCTCAAAATGACAATGACTGCGACGAAATGGCTCGTGAAGTCTACGCAAATTACTGCAATCGAATGGAAAAAGCTGTTCATTCGATTAAACCTGGTATTCCAATATTTCACAACAGCGGTCACATAACCAGAGGCAGACGAGATCTTGCTGATTTTGATACACATCTTGAGCTTGAATCTCTCCCAACAGGTGGTTGGGGATACGATCACTTTCCCCTTTCTGCCAGATATGTACAACAGCTCGGAAAAGAGTATCTTGGCATGACAGGAAAATTCCACACAACATGGGGCGAATTCGGCGGATATAAACATCCAAACGCTTTAATATACGAAACTGCTCTCAGTATCGCAATGGGTGCAAAATGTTCAATAGGAGATCAACTTCACCCTAACGGTATGATGGATTATGCAACATATAATCTTATCGGAGAAGCATTCAGCCGTGTTGAAGAACGTGAAGAATGGTGCGATAACGTAACCAATATTGCAGATGTCGGTATTGTTTCTCAGGAAGCCATAACGGGAAAAAGAGATCAAAAAGGTGATACAGGAGCAAACAGAATAATGCTTGAAGGTAAATTCACCTATGACATTCTTGATCTCGAAAGCGATTTCACAAAATACAAGCTTCTTATTTTGCCTGACAATGTAAGAATAAGCCCTGAACTAAAGAAAAAATTAGACTATTTAATAAAATACGGAGGAAAACTCCTCTGTACGGGTGAATCAGGATTGGATGATGAAAACAAATTCATATACGACATTGGAGCCGAATATATAAACGAAAGCCAATTTTCACCTGAATACGTTAAACCACTGTTTAACATAGAAGCATTAGAAAATGCTTATTATGTTGTATATGCAAAAGGCATCAATATTCGTGCTACAGGTACTGTTTTGGCAGAAAAAGCCGAACCGTATTTTAACAGGACATACTACTCTTTCAGCTCACATCAGCATGCACCTTACAACAAAAATAACGATCATTACCCCGCAATAACCGAAGGAGCAAACGGTATTTATATTTCATGGCCATTATTTACCGAATATGCAACTATAGGTTCTATCACAACTCAAAAGGTCCTTATATCGCTTATCAATAGATTGTTGGGTTATGACAAAACCATATCAATAGATCTTCCGACCCAAGGTATAACGACCTTAATGCATCAGGAGAATAAGCACAGATATGTAAACCATATTCTTTACGCAACACCCGTAAGACGCGGTGAAAGAATTGAAATAATTGAAGATATCCCATCCCTTTACGGTATAAACGTAAAGATCAGAATGCCCCAGAGCGAAAAAGTAAAGAGTGTGTACATCGTTCCCGACAAAGCAGAAATTCCATTCACTCAGGAAGGATGCGAAGTATCATACAGAATTCCCCGACACTGGTGTCACACAATGGTAGTAATTGAATACTAAAAAGTATTTTAATAAATATATAATTTTAGGAGGACAAAGAAAATGTCTAAAACAAATATCGTTGATTGGAAAACAATCACAAATTTCGTAATCGATTCTTTTGTAGGTTACGGCGTTCCCCGTGAAGACGCTGAAATTTGCGCTGATGTACTTCTCGAATCAGACAAACGCGGTATTGAATCCCATGGTTGCAACAGATTTAAGCCCGTTTACCTTGACAGAATCAAGGCAGGCATCCAGAATCCTGTCACAAACTTTGAGATCATCAAAGAAACTGAAACAACAGCAGTTGTTGACGGTCATGACGGTATGGGTCAGGTAATTGGTCATAAAGCAATGAGTATGGCAATAGAAAAGGCTAAAAAATACGGTATGGGTATGGTCGTTGTACGTAACTCCTGCCACTACGGTATTGCAGGTTATTACACTTCAATGGCAACAAAAGCCGGTTGCATCGGTCTTACAGGTACAAATGCACGTCCTACTGTTGCTCCTACTTTTGGCGTACAGGGTGCATTCGGTACAAACCCATTGACATTGGGCGTTCCTACAGACGAAGCTTTTGATTTCAACTTTGACGCAGCATCCTCCACATATCAGAACGGAAAACTTGAATACTATGCACGTATCGGTAAGGACGCTCCCAAAGGCGCACTTGTAAACCTTGAAGGTGAAGCTTATGAAGGTACTTCTGAAGATGCACTTAAGACTATGGCTCGCGGTGAAGCAGCACTCTGCACGCTTGGCGGCCCCGGCGAAGAAGGCTGCGGTTACAAGGGCTACGGTTTTGCAATGTTCGTTGAGCTCCTTTCTGCAGCGCTCCAGGACGGTCACTACGGTCAGTATCTGACAGGTAAAGACGAAAACGGTAACAAACGCCCCTTCGGTCTTGGACACTTCTTTATTGCTATTGATACAGAACACTTCCTTGGTGAAGAAGCTTGCCGTAAGAACGCAGGTGACATCATTCGTGAAGTTCGCTCTGTCAAGAAAGCTCCCGGAGCTGAAAGAATCTACTCCGCAGGCGAAAAAGAATACGAGATCCGTCTTGCTCGTCATGCAGGCGTTCCCATTAACGAATCTGTTCAGAAAGAATTCATAGCTGTCAGAGACGAACTTGGCCTGGACTACAAGTTCCCCTTCGAAGACTAATTAAAGGAGATCATAATAATGACAATCAGAGAAGAATCCTTACAGAAACATTATGAATGGAATGGTAAGATCGAGGTCGTATCACGTGTTCCCGTTGAGAACCGTCAGGATCTCTCTCTTGCATACACCCCCGGTGTTGCTGAACCTTGCCTTGAAATTCAGAAAGACATTAACAAATCATATGAACTTACAAGACGTAAGAATCTTGTAGCTGTTATCACAGACGGTACAGCAGTTCTTGGTCTCGGAGATATCGGTCCTGAGGCAGGTATGCCAGTTATGGAAGGTAAATGCGTACTCTTCAAGGAATTTGCAGACGTTGACGCATTCCCCCTCTGCATCCGTTCTAAAGACGTAGATACTATCGTAAACACTATTACACTTCTCGCAGGAAGCTTCGGTGGAATCAACCTTGAAGATATTTCTGCCCCCAGATGTTTTGAAATCGAACGCAGACTCAAGGAAACATGTGACATTCCCGTATTCCATGATGACCAGCACGGTACAGCTATCGTAGTTGCGGCAGCTCTTCTTAACGCACTTAAAGTCGTTAAGAAAAATCTCGGTGATGTACGTATCACAATGAGTGGCGCAGGTGCAGCAGGTATCTCCATTGCTAAACACCTCATCAATATGGGCGCTGATCCCAAGAAAATGCTCATGTGCGATATCAACGGTATTCTTTGCGAAGGCGATGAAAGAATGAATCCTGCACAGGCTGCAATGGCTGCTATTACAAATGCTGCCCACAAACAGGGAACGCTTGCAGACGCACTTGTTGGCGCTGACATCTTTGTAGGTGTTTCTGCTCCCGGCATCGTAACAAAAGAAATGATCGCATCCATGGCTCCTGATTCAATCGTATTCCCCATGGCTAACCCCACACCTGAGATCATGCCCGATCTTGCAAAAGAAGCAGGCGCTCGTATCGTTGGTACAGGACGCTCCGACTTCCCCAACCAGATCAACAATCTCCTCGCATTCCCCGGTATTTTCCGCGGTGCACTTGATTGCAGAGCTTCCTGCATCAATGATGAAATGAAAGTTGCTTCATCTCATGCTCTTGCATCACTCATTCCCGAAGAAGAGCTCAATGAAGAAAATATCATAGTTTCAGCTCTTAATAAGAACGTTGCTCCTGTAGTTGCTAAAGCTGTTATAGATGCGGCTCACGAAACAGGCGTTGCAAGAATATAGTTTATTTTAATTAAAATATAATTATGGGAAAACCTTATTTTCACGAAAAAATAAGGTTTTCCCTAATTATATATGAGTTAGTAGCGAATTCTCCTTCCACCGCAAATTGCGGTCCCCCTCCCTCCCGGAGGGAGGTTGTATTGAGCTCCCTCCAAGAGGGAGCTGGCGGCGTACGCCGACTGAGGGAGAATTCGTAATCAACTCACTTGCAAATCAGAATCTCAACTATATTACCAAACATCAAAAAGGACTGTTCCGAAGAACAGTCCTTATGATTAACTTACGTTAAATTTTAACCTTATTGGTTAATTATTTTCTCTTGGAGATTGCAAGACCTGCAACTGCAGAGAGAGATGCAAGAGCGTAGAAGATAACGCTTACGTCAGCTGTACCGGGGTTAACGGGAGCTACAGGAGCGGGATCTACGGGTGCGGGATCTGCAGGAGCGGGAGCGGGATCAACAGGAGCGGGATCTACGGGTGCGGGATCTACAGGAGCGATTTCGCCTGTTGCGCTGAAGTAGCCAGCTTCACCAGAAGCGAGAAGTGTAGCTGTAGCGATGGGATGTGTCCATCTGTACATCTGAGAACCGAAGGGAGAAATTGTAACGTTACCTACACGGCCGCCTTCACCGTTTTCACCAGCAGCAGAAGCGTTTGTGAAACCAACTTCGAAACCAACTTTCATGCCGTCTTTAACTTCTACGAGTGTAGCAGGAACGGGAAGCTGAGCTTCATAGTAGATTTTACCAGCATCGGAATCGATGATAGCTTTTGTCTGTGTGAGGTTGTAGAGGGGCATACCTTCCTGAACGAGGTGGTAACCTGTGAAGAAGTTAGAGTCGCCGTCAGCAGCAATGTTGATATAAACTACATTGTCACCGTTGTCATCATAGGAGTATCCGTATTCGATTGTTCTGTTGTAGTCGAAGTCGAACATGATACCGAGGTGGTCACCGGACCAGATGTCGCCAGCGTCGCCTTCATGGTCTGTCCAGATTTCAGCGTCGTTACATTCAGCATAGATGTAGATGTAAGCGCCGTCCCAGATAACCCACATGTTAGCGTTTGTGTCGCAGGGAGATTCGTCCCAAGAGCTAAGGTTCTGTTCATTTACGAAGATAGCGGATGTTGCGTCGTAAGCAGCATCTTTCTTACCATCGATAACTACGGAACCAGCAGCTACTTTAACGATACCAACCTGTACGGGAGATTCGTCAAGTTCTGTAAGAGCAAATGCAGGAGCTGCAAGTGCAAGAGCCATAACGATTGCGATTGCGATTGCGAAAATCTTTTTCATTTTCTTAACCTCTTTCTTTTTTTATAAAATTTTTAAACCTTTTAGGTTCGTTAGTATTTTATCATAAAATCGCTCATACTTCAATAGATTATATTATCACAAAGTAGTACTAATTTATCATTCTTGACTTTATGCTGCTTATTTCGCATTTATTCCACTTTTTTGTACTTTTTTTCTATAAGTCCTTGCATTTTCTCCTGTCATTTTTTTGAAGAGTCTGGAGAAATAGTTGGTATCGTCGAAACCTAAACCTTGAGCAATTTCAGTAATCGAATAATCAGATTCAGCAAGTAAAGACTTAGCTTTCTTTATCTTAAGATCGTTCACATATTCGGTAAAACTCATTCCAAACTCATTTTTTACAAGCCTGCAAAGATGTGCCTGACTGATACTCAACGCATCGGTTATATCCGAAAGTTTTATATGTTTGTCAAGATTTTTTTGTACATAATATGCAAATTCGACCATCAAACTGCTCTTTGAGGCACTTATCAGACCGTTATCAACACAGATCGGCATAAAACGCTCCAACAAATTACAGAGAGAAACGATGGAATCATCTGACATTATTCGCATTGAGTTAAATTCGGCAAACAGCTCTTCCCTATTATTATCTTCAAAAAAATCAGGATCAATATGGATTATTTTATCACACAACTTGGTGAAATCGGGAAATCCAATGCTATTTTTCAACTGTCCGATAAAGCAGATAGCAACAACATTTCCATTTATCAAGATTGGGATCAATGCTTCTTTAAATCCGAAGTGACAAGTATAAATATATGTTTTTTTAGTATTTTCAACTATACGGATCGCGTCATTATCACAATTAAAACAAAGCTCGTCCACCTTTTTGCATTTTCTTACACTGCGACAAAAACATGGTGGCATTGTGGGAGGATATGAAACGCAGTTAAAAAAATGAAAGCTTGCATCGTTCAACGAATATCTTATCGGAGGTTCAAAAACAGAAACTCTGACACCTGTCACCATGTAAATATCATGAAATATTTTCGTTAAGGCTTTCTCATTAAATGTTATGTTAGACATTAAAACTACCCTTTCTATTAGTGTATAATACATTTAATCAATATATAATGATTGCCTGTAATTATTATATCACATTTTCACATAAATGTCAACAATATATTTTACTCATTTTTTTCTTTTACACACATTCGGTATTGATTTTTTACGAAATTTATGATATAATTAATACGAAAGGAATGATACCGATGGAATTCAGTGGGTTTTCAGACAAAACACTTAAATATTTAAATGATATCGTCGTAATGAACGATAGAAAATGGTATGAAGAACATAAACCTGATTACAATAAATATATAAAAGAACCTTTCTATGAATTGATCGAACTTCTTACACCTACAATAAGAAAAATTGACCCACAACTTATTACTGACCCTAAGAAGTGTCTTTCAAGGATATACAGGGACGCAAGAAGAGTTAAAGGCGGCTGTATGTACAGAGATCATGTTTGGCTCGTTTTCAAAAGGCAACAAAATGATACCCTTTTTGAAAATCCGTCTTTCTATTTCGAGATAACACCTTATGGCTGCAGTTGCGGAATGGGTTTCTACTGTGCGCATGCAAGGATAATGGAAAAATGGCGTAATTACATCGCAGAAAATCCAAGAGCTTTTGAGGAAGCAATAGACCCCATAGAAGAAAGTGAAATTCTTGACGCTCACGGACAATCATACGCACGCCCCAAACCTGACTGTCCCCCAGGACTCGAAAAATGGTATAACTTCAAGACATTTTTCATAAATACTGATATGGATATCTCTTTCATAAAAAGTCCCGATCTGGCGGATTTTCTGGCTGAACAGTTCAATACCTGCGCTCCCCTTTATAAAATTCTCAGCGATGAGATATTGAACAAAGACAGTGAATTCAACGACACGGGTTACATCTATAATTTTAATATATAAGGAGATGATACTATGCCTGAAATCGGAACGATTTTTTGGTTAATACTTTTAATAGTATTTGTAGTAGCAGAATCAATTACAACAACACTTGTTTCCATCTGGTTTGCTGCAGGATCACTGGTCGCATTGGTAATTGCGGGATTCAAAGGAGAAATATGGATACAAGTAGCAGCGTTTGTGGCTGTTTCAATCATTTTACTTCTGGCAACAAGACCTTTGGCGAAGAAATACCTTGAGCCGAAAATAACAAAAACGAACTACGACAGAATCATCGGGGAAACATGCCTGGTTGAAGAAGAGATAAATAATCTCAATGAAACAGGATCTGTCAAGATCAAAGGTACAACATGGACAGCAAGAAGCTGTGACGACACGGTCATTCCCGAAGGTTCGACGGTTGAAATCAAAAGAATCGAAGGCGTTAAAGTCTTTGTTTCAATAAAATAAATAAACGGAGGTAACTCAAATGTTATTACTTACACAACTCTCAACACCCATCATTGTTGCTCTTGCCGTAATCATCCTTTTGTTCCTCATCATCGTAAGCAACATCAAAATCGTTTCTCAGGCTCAGGCACTTGTTGTGGAACGACTCGGCGCATATGTCAAAACATGGCATACAGGTCTTCATATCAAGATTCCGTTCATTGAGAAAGTGGCTAAATCCGTTACCTTGAAAGAACAGGTAGTGGACTTCGCACCACAGCCCGTTATCACAAAAGATAACGTAACTATGCAGATTGATACGGTCGTATATTTCCAGATAACAGACCCGAAGCTTTATGCATACGGTGTAGACAATCCAATGTCCGCCATTGAAAATCTCACAGCCACTACACTCCGTAACATCATCGGCGATCTTGAACTTGATGCTACTCTGACTTCAAGAGATCTCATTAATACAAAAATGCGTTCTATCCTTGACGTAGCAACAGACCCCTGGGGCATTAAGATCAATCGTGTGGAATTGAAAAATATTATTCCGCCAAAAGAGATCCGTGATGCAATGGAAAAACAGATGAAAGCAGAACGTGAACGTAGAGAAGCGATCCTCAGAGCTGAAGGTGACAAGAAGAGTGCTATCCTTGTTGCAGAAGGTCAGAAACAGGCAGAGATCCTCAAGGCTGAAGCTGCAAAAGAAGCTCTCATTCTTGAAGCGGAAGCTCAGAAAGAAGCTCAGATCAAGAGAGCAGAAGGTGAAGCCGAAGCTATCCTCAAAGTTCAGAATGCACAGGCAGAAGGTCTCAGAATGCTTAATGAAGCAGCACCCACAGACAAGGTAATTGCTATAAAATCCCTTGAATCCTTTGAAAAAGCCGCTGACGGCAAAGCTACAAAGATCATTATCCCCTCTCAGATACAGTCCCTTGCAGGTCTTGCAACAAGCTTATCGGAATTGACAAAGGAAGATAAATAATATATTCGGTACGGCAATTGCCGTACCGATCTTTTATATAATGTGACCTATGCATATTTTTTGTCGTCTATATAAGTGAAAGGCCTTATCAAACAAGAAAGGAGTAACAAAATGGAAGACCATAATATCATTGAATTATTTTTTCAAAGATCTGAAAATGCTATTACAGAAACAGCTAAAAAATACGATAAATATTGCCGTAAAATAGCTTATAATATTCTTCAAAACAAAAGAGATACCGAAGAATGTTTGAATGACACCTACTTGAAAACATGGAACGCTATACCGCCACAAAAGCCCCTCAATTTAAGGGTATTCTTAGGTAAGATCACACGAAATCTTGCATTAGATAAATATAAAAACACCAATAGGTTAAAACGTGGAAACGGACAAGTAAATCAAGTTTTAGATGAAATCACTGAAATCTTACCATCAGAAATCAGGACTGAAAAAGTAATAGATGATATCGTAATTACTGAAACCATAAACAGATTTTTAGCTTCTATTTCATTAGAGAACAGAACTATTTTCATGAGAAGGTATTGGTATATGGATACAATACAGGAAATCGCAAATGAATATGGTTACAGTATTAGTAAAGTTAAAATGTCACTTATGAGATCAAGAAATGAACTTAAATTACTTTTAGAGAAAGAAGGAATTATTGTATGAAATCTGAAAGATTACTTAATTGCATAGGTCAGATAGACGATAAATACATCGAAGAAGCCAAAGATATCGGAAACACAAAGAGTCGTTTTATAAAGACATCCATTTCGGTTGCGGCGTGTATTTGTCTTGTTATAGGTGCAATCACAGTTCCAAAGCTGTTAAATACTGTTGAGCCACCGATTGATATAATAGAAAAATATCCCCCGATTGATGACCCAATAGATATAATAGAAGAAGACCCCAAAACCGACAATGTCTCAGAAAAAGACCCTACACAATCAACCGATTCGGTTAATGTTCCCGATGACAGCACAGACCCGGATGTTCCCAAAACGGAAATTCAATACATTGACGGCCTGCAAGTGTTGAACATAAGCAAAAGTTATTCAGATATGGGATATGAAGGATACGACGTCTATGATATATCCGAGTTGGGCTCAAACAATCCGTGGAATGAAGCAATTAACCTTGAATATCTTCCCGTATTCAAAAACAACCATGAATTGAATAATCGGCACAGCATAGTAAATCCCAATACAGAAAAAATGACTGAACTGATGATTGATATCTGCACCCGTCTCGGACTTGATAGCAACACCTTGGAAATAAAGGACTATACAGACGGCAAAGACCCTCGCCACGGTATTGAATTGGAAGTGAAAACTGACGGTATTACGGTTAATGTATTCGCTGATTACAGTATCAAAATCACGTTCGACCCCGCAATAGATATACCCGAAGACTACAACTTCAATTACCATTCATCATTGAATGAGATGCAAAAGGCCGCAACTTACATTGAAGAAGAATATCAAGCCCTTATAGACATGGAATCAATACAGGAAAGTGTATCAAGCATAGGTTATAATATTTATCTGCAACTTTCTGTCGATTTGTACTTCTATGAAAGCGCAGGAACCGATTTGGACAGAATTCTCAACTATAATTTCAATAAAATCAAATTCAGCCCAAATGATAACGGTCAGCTTTGGATAATTTGGATATACAATACGGACATATCTGAAAAGGTTGCGGATTACCCGATCATAACTGTCGAAGAAGCAATAAATCTGTTGGAAGCCGAACATTATTACACATCAGCACCAAGAGAGAATTTTCCGGGAGAAGAATATATAGGAAAGGTAGAACTTGTATATAATACAGACTACTATAACGAATTTTATATGCCATACTATAAATTGTACGTAGAACTCCCGCCCCCGGATGGCGCAGTCAACCCAAACGGGTTAAAGAATTATGGAACATATTATGTGCCTGCAATCAATCCCAAATGGATAGCGCAAGAATATGTATCATACAGTGATTATTAAAAAGCGGTCAGGAGAAAATCCTGACCGCTTCATTTTTATACTTTTTAAATCATTATGTATTTCTTCGCTACTTTTTCCAGATGTTTGAAGAGAAGTCCTGTAACAACAGCATTTATACCGGCTTTCATAAAATTGAACGGCAATATTATGGGTAAGATCATTTCGAGAACAGCCGCAACAGGTGTACCGTTAAACAAAGGAATAAATATAAGATTTAAAGGTATCATTATCAATGCCTGCGTCAAGCAACCCAAAGCAAGAGCCATTACAGAACCGAAAAACGATTTATTATATTTATACACAACGCCAGAAACAAGCACAAAGGCACTTGTAGCAAATATGTGCATAAGAATACCGTGTATACCGCTTCCAGCACTGACTGTAAGCCCCTGAAGAAGCGAAACAATGACTGTAAGAGCTATCCCCCACCAAGGCCCGAAAACGAACGAGACGATGAATATGGGAATGTCAGCAGGGTCATATTCCAAAAAAGGCGCCGGCGGAAACGGAATATGTATGAAAAAAGCAAGTGCAATACTCAATGCTGCCATAACACCCAATGTCGTAATTTTCTTTACGGTAATCTGTTGATTCTTTTGCATTATAAAACCCTCTTTAAATAAAAAAATTCCCCGAAAATAAATTCGGGGATAACATTACGCAGAAAACATACGAATATAAAATCCATATGAACAAAAGTTTCTTTCATCCGGACTTTAACCGTCGGCACAGGAATCTCACCTGTTCGGCACCTGAAAAGTGTTAGCGGGCTTTACCGCCGGTAGAGAATTACACTCAACCCCAAAACTTAAGTATATTATACTACATTATATGCAGTTTGTCAATACCTTGAGCAGAATTATTTTAAAAATCTGAAACCGCCTATAATGGGAAGTTCTTTAGCCTTGCCCTGAACAGCATTGATAATACCGATCACAATGAAAATAAATGAAACGATACCAACCAATGAGAATACAGCGCTGAGTAAGCCGCCAATGAAACTTGCAATGAAATAGCCTATTGTTGTTATGATAGAACTTGCAACACCGATAACTGCTTCAGCGATGAAAAGGATAAGTCCTTGATTTGCATGGAATTTAGCAAACTTAGACTGAGGTGCAGCAATCAGAGGAATAATGAACAGGAAACCGATATATGACAAGATAGACAAAGCCTTATTCTTGTTTATATCATCAGGGTCAAAACCATCTGTTTCGTCTTTTGTATTTACAAAATCAGTAACAGCATCTTCGATCTTCTTCTGATACTCCTCTTTCTTTGCATCGTTGTTTACATTTTCATTTTTAGCTTCAGTTGCCTGACCGCATGAAGGACAAAATTTTGTTTCATCGGTAAGTTCTGCGCCGCATTTTGTACAGTATTTCATATGTATTACCTCCATATTTTTTCTTTATTATATTTTATCATGTTTCTTTCAATTTGTCAAGACCTTTTATAAAAACTTAAACTATAAAAGAACATCTTTATTTGTACCGTAAAAAATATCGTCTTTTCCGCTGATAAGTTTGCAGAATTCTTCTATTCTCTTCCACATACCGTCTTCGTGATCAAATTCATACGTATGACCCCAAATATAAAATATCTGCGGTGATTCTGGCTTAAGAGTGATAAACTTTTCTGCCAACTCAAAAAGCTTTTCGTCATTATGGTGTAATGTCGGTTCGAATCTTAAAAGATCTGTTTGAATTTCAAATTTATGAGTAGAATTAACTGTTCTGGAATATTTTACACCTGTATTCTTTTTAATAATATCCACTACCCTGTCATTATATGTTCCGTAAGGATAAGCCATTCCTATAACTTCATATCCTGCAATATCGCTGAGTCGGAGTCTGTCTTCTTCGACCTCTTTAATTATTTCAGCATCATTAAGTTTGGTAAGATCAGGATGTTTCAAAGTATGAACTGCTACTTCATGCCCTTCATATAAACTGCGAACCTCATTAGATTTTATATTGCTTTTTCTGTTTTCATTATCAGTAACATCACCAAGGAGCATTGTATTTATGTTAAATGTACCTTTCAATCCATATTTATTAAGTATTTCAATGAAACGCTTATCCTGTTTTACATTGTCATCGTAACTGAAAGTTACCGCTTTAAGCTTACCGTCAAACATCGTAAAAATTCTCCTTTAAATTATAAAATATTCTTTTTATCAATCTTTTGAAGTTATCAGAAACTTTATTGGCAACAACTTTAACCTCTTCATGCGATAACGGACTTTCTGAAATTCCCGATGCTTTATTGGTAATACAGCTTATGCCGCAAACACTCATTCCGCAATGTTTTGCAGCCATTGCCTCGCAAGCCGTACTCATTCCTACAGCGTCAGCACCTAAAAGTTTAAACATCCTGACCTCTTCCGGAGTTTCATAATTAGGTCCGGTAGTCTGTAAATAAACTCCTTTTGAAAGCGCTATATTTTCCTCATCTGCAGATTTTTCTATCATCATTTGTAATTCCTTATTGTAAATGTTTGACATATCAGGGAAACGTATACCCAATTCATCATGATTTTCCCCTATTAACGGTGAAGGTACAAAAGAACTTATATGCCCTGTTATCATCATCAAAGTACCCGGATCCCAATTCTCATTCAATCCTCCTGCGGCATTAGTTAAAATGACCGTTTCAACTCCAAGAAGCCTCATAAGACGTATAGGTTTCACCACATCAGTCATGGCATAGCCTTCATAATAATGGACCCTTCCCTGCATTAAAACAGCAGTAACACCATTAAACTCAACAAAAACAAACTGTCCTGAATGTCCGCTTACAGTAGATACAGGGAAATCTTTCAATTCAGAATAATGTACTCTTTCCGATAGAGGAAATTCATCGGCAAGAGAACCCAATCCGGAGCCCAATACCAACGCAACTTTTGGAATAATTGATATTTTACTTTTGATATAAGCCGCATTTTCATACAAACTTTTCATGTAATCACTCATAATAGACCTCTTTTCTTATATATTAAACTTGTGGATAGCAAAGAATTCACACTTTAGTCACCATAGCACAATAATCCAGTTTCATGCTATTATATTGTATATTTCATGTCAAAAGAAGTAAGACTTCTGTTTTTTGTTCACGTACAAATAAGCTATTATTAGACTATGATAAAATATCAATTAATATTTGAAACAATATGGCTAAATTGCGATTTGCTAAAAATCCGTTTTTGATTTATAATAAAATAAAAAACTCAAAGGAACAGACATCATGGATAATTCAGTAAAAGCAGTAATAGTAGAGGGGGATATAGAATACAGGAAATTATACATCGACACGATCCAGTCTCTTGGAGCGCAAATAATATCTTCTACGGGAGATCCGATGGCAGCATTAAAAACCATAATTGAAAAGCAACCAAAGATACTCATTATGGACATAGTATTACCAGGTATTGACGGAACAGAATACATAACAACTGTAAGGTCTTTAGCTCCTGCCACAAATATCATAATCATAACTAATCTTATAAATGAAACCGTCATGAAGCAATGTAACAGTCTTGGAGTTGCAAGATATACAAACAAACCATTGAAACAGGATATGATCTCATTCATTCTATCACAATACATAGGATTTGAATCAGTACGAAAAAATATAAAACCTATATCAGACATAATTGAAAATATGAGTAATGAAGCTTTGGAAAAAACATTGCTTGAATTGAAACTACCGTTTCATATAAAAGGAACCCTTTTCACAAGGTGCGCCTTGAGATTCATGATAAAACAAAATGTGCCTTTTGAAAAGATCCTTATCACAAAAGAAATATACCCTACAGTCGCAAAAGAATGTGATACCACACCTTCAAAAGTTGAACGAGGTATTCGATATTGTATTGATTATATACTTGAAAATGAAACGATGGATATAATATCACCTGATAAATACGGAGTAAACATTGATGGAAATCATAAGTTATCGAACGCCAAATTTCTTATGATACTCGCTCGTCACGTTTTGGATAAGCTGGAAGAAACAAATTCATGCGATGACATTGTCAGCATTAATGTACGCAGTTGATTTTTATTTTTTCAAAAAAACACTTGACTTTCATACCGAACTGATGTATAATAAAAGAAAAACATCGGAGGAAAATTATGCAAACAAAAGAATGTATTCGCAAAAGACGAAGTATAAGAGGATATACAGACGAGCCTATCGAGTATTCAGTAATTGAAAAGCTTGTTGAAGATGCAACACTTGCACCATCGGGAATGAACAGACAGCCCTGGAAATTTTTAATTGTAAGCGATAAAAATAAAATAGAGAAAATTTCAGAGTTATCAGAATCCCAAGGTAATTGGATAAAAACCTCTAAATATCTGCTATTTGTTTTTCTTGACAAATCAGCATCATACAATTCAGAACGAGATCTTATGTCTATCGGGGCATCAATAGAAAACTTTATGCTATCCGCATGTGACGAAGGTATCGGAACGTGTTGGTTAGGAGGAATATTATCCTATACAGACGAAATTCTGAATATAATTGGATATGGTGATGACAACTTGTCACTTAAAGCAATTATTACATTGGGAAAATTTGAAGACAAAGAAATAGTTCCAAACAGAAAACCATTTGCAGATGTTTTAATAAAAATATAATATCAATAAAAGATGTATTCGAAAGTATTGCAGTCAGCATTGCAAATATCAAGAAAATTCTTTGATTTATTATAGCACATTTTTTTATTTAAGTCAATACATAACAGAAAAAGCACCTCAGAAAACTCTGAGGTGCAAATCTTTCGCAAAAAAACTTTCAATGTTGTTATTACTGTACAATTATGATTACATTGTAACTGTTGCGAACTTGAAGATAAAGAGGATCGCAATGATTGTAATAACGATATCACGTTTAGAATACTTACCTGTAAGAAGAGTAAGAAGAACATAAGAAATCGCACCGATACCGATACCGTTTGAAATAGAATATGTCAAAGGCATCATGATAAGTGTAAGGAATGCAGGGATAGCAGCTCTCATATTTGTCATATCAACTTTAGCAAAGCTCTTAAGCATAAGAACGCCTACAAAGATAAGCGCAGGAGCTGTTGCGCAAGAAGGAATGATACTTGCGAGAGGGCTGAGGAAGAGTGCTACAAAGAAACAAGCAGATGTTACAAGGCTTGCAAGACCTGTTCTTGCACCTGCAGCAACACCGGAAGCGGATTCAACGAATGTTGTACATGTAGAAGTACCGAGAACTGCACCTGTTACTGTACCTACAGAGTCACAAAGCATACATTTATCAACGTCAATGGGATCTCCGTTTTCATCAAGCATATTAGCCTCGGAAGCTGCACCGTAGAGAGTACCGATAGTATCGAACATATCAACGAGACAGAAAGAGATAATAAGAATGATTGCAGAGAATACACCACCGATATAAGGAGCTGTAAATGCACTTGTCCAAGCTTCACCATTAAAAAGACCAAAGAGACCAACATCAGCAAAATCTTTGAAGGACTGACCTACCTGGCTCATATCAAAAGAAGGAACCTGAAGAGTCAGAACATAATAAAGAACAGAGCTGATAAGGATACTGATAATAACAGCACCTTTAACCTTGAAGTGTGTAAGAACACCAATAATGATGAGACCGATGAAAGCTACAAGTACAGGAGACATTTCTGCAATAGCATTAGCCCATGTGAAGCCATCAACGCCAACTTTGGAAATAACACCGTGGAAATCAAAGAACTGAACCAATGTATACTGGTTTGTCTGAATGAGACCTACGTTCTGGAATCCGATGAAAGCAATAAACATACCAATACCTGCAGGAATAGCCTGTTTAAGAGCTTCAGGGAGAGCTTTAGCTATATAAGAACGAAGACCTGTTACGGAAAGAACAAGGAATACAATACCGGAAAGGAAGATTATAACCAAACCTGACTGATAACCGGTAACAACGTCTGAACCGGAGAAGAATGCACCGGATACAAAACATGTGCAGAAGAAAGCATTAAGACCCATACCGCAAGCCTGAGCAAAAGGCATACGAGCATAAAGAGCCATAAGAAGAGTACCAACGATTGCAACGAGGATAGAAGCGATATAAACCGCATTCCATATCTGTCCCATTACACCTGCGTCAGCACCTGCGCCAACGAGCCAACCGCCTGCGCCACCGGCAGCAACCTGATTGGGGTTAACGAAAATGATATACGCCATTGCGAAGAATGTTGTGAGACCGCCAATAACTTCAGCTCTCACACTGGATCCGCGTTCACGTATTTTGAAAAACTTGTCCATATTTTCTTTACCTCCTGAAAAATATTTATATAAGTATTTTTGCGAACAAATTAAAGATTATATTGATAATTGCATTACTGCAATATTTATAACCGTAGTAAAAAGATAAATAACAGTAAATAACCAAAATCCCCATGAATGCATAACAGCTGACAGAAAATCAGCTTTTGTATATCCAGGTGAATCTTTTGTATATTCTGCAATATTTACAGAATCAATCTGAAACATCGACACTTTATCTTTTTTCTCATGAACTGAAAGAATAATAAAAATAGCAAGAGCAAGTACAGACACCGCAACAAAGAAAATGTCAACGCATAATGAAATATTATTTAAAAGAGCATTGTCAACGTATTCCTGAAGAACCATAAACAAGCAGGCTATAAAATTATTTATAAAATGCAGGACCATAGGAAGTACTATAGAATTGAATCTGATAGCAATATATCCGAGGAATAAACCTATCGCAAATGCAAAAGGAATTTGCTGAACAGTTGCATGCATAAGACCGAATGCTATAGAAGATACCACAACAGCGCCGACTTTTCCATATTCAGAAAGACCTGTAAGAACAAATCCTCTGTATATGAGTTCTTCGCAAATAGCAGGGAGAACCGCCATTACAAAAAACAGCAAAAATATTTCGCCTAAACCATTCGGTGTCGGTATAGCTGAATTTATATCCCCTACAGGTATGCCTATCATATTAAACAATTCGGATATCATGTAAGAAATATATGAAAATACCGTAGAAAGACCGGGAAAGATAAGCACGCTCAAAAGCGAATATACTACAGGAACTTTCTCTTTTTTAATACAGGACCTGAATTTGAACTTACCGATTACAGGTATCAAACACGCAAGCAGAGCTGTTGATATCGGAAGCAAAAACTGCGGAATGATAAACAAACAGTAAAAATTCGATTTGAGATATACAGCCTCCCCTAAAGAGAAACCGTCAATTATTATCTGAGCTATAAAATATAGAATTGCAGAAATAATTGAAACAGCACCGGAAACTACTGAAAATAAAGATAAAATACCAAATGTTGAATTAAGTCTTGATTTTAATTCAAGCGTTTTTTCCATTCAAAGAACTCCCCCTTAATCAACAAGAATAACACCGAGAGCATTACCTAAATGTCCGCCTTCATCAAGAAGTTTTCGAGCTTTGATCTGTAATGATGTAAGAGGTGCCTTACTATCTTTAAACTTAGTATCAAAGATACGTTCAATAGCCTGACCGTCATTCTGGGCTTGATTTTCAATAATAGTAAAGCGTTTACCGAACTTGATTATATTTGATGTTTCGGGAAGAACCTGCGAAAGTCCAGGAGACAACAGCCATGAATGGCAAATAAAACCCTTAAAATCATATTCAGGGAAATATTTACGGTAAAATGTTTTCGCCAACTCAAGAGACTCACCGCAAAGTTCATCGGTGAAAGAACCTTCCTGTTGAATATGTACATCCAACATTTTATCGCCGTTCTTTAAACCGACTGAAATGTCATGGGATGAGCTTTCGGTAAATTCAGTAAAGTTATATTGAAGTCTGCCCAATTTAAATCTGAACAAAACAACACTTCCGTTGACCCAAGCTAAATCGGAAAGTCCCAATTTACCATATACTCGTCTGTAATTGTATGCCCAGACTTTAATATCAGACATTGTGTCCTTATAAATATCATAAGAGATTCCACGTTTTTCATACTCAGACCAAGCTAATAATGCTTTGCAGAGCATTGCAACGAGTGCTGCCATTCCGTATGTAGTATCATCACAAACCTTAGAATTTAAAGATTCACAGTCATCTTTCATTAAATGAAACATTGCAAAATCACGAAACTCTCTTGTATTTTCATCAGAAGAAAAGCTCATAATTTCATTTTTTTCGTCTTGTGTGAAACCAATTTCAGTTATCAATTTTTCAAAAGTCATCATAAGACACCACCGTTCATAATAATACATACATATTTTAGCAGAAAATGAAAGAAAAATCAAGATGTTTCTTTCATAAATATTTGATAAATTTATTTGCTGAATTTGTCAACTTTGACTATTTGATTAAACTTCACCATAAAAATGCAGTTTGGAAGAAAAAATTTTCTTTTAAACTATTGACTTTTTTAAAGTTAAGTTGTATAATATATAGGATACAATAAAATGATTGGAGTATTTACCCAAATGAAAACAAAACATTACATAAAATTACTTGCACCGATATGTGTATTCGGTTTCATTTTCAGAGTTCTCGAAATAATGTTCGCAATCGAACCTGAGACAGGATATTTCGTAACAGGAAGTGTTATCCCTCTTCTGTTCAATATTTACATTATACTTGCGGTGCTGTTCTTCATGTCAGTGATATTTTTCACAAAAACAGAGCAAAAACCAGTCAAGAACAGATTTGTTAAATTTACATTTACAGACAATGTCTTCACGATGCTCAGCGCTGTCTTTATTTTAGCAGGCAGTTTGCAGACATTTGTAAACAAATACTTTATTGACGGAACCCTGACAGATTTCAAGGTGCTTTTCAGCGATATTACTTTCTACACCATAGTTGCCGCTGTTCTTTCTACATTCTTCCTTGTACAGTTTGCAACATCTCCCAAATCTGTAGCAAAATCAGGTTTTTATACAGTTCTTTCACTTTCAGTTCCCATTTACTATGTGCTCAGACTTTTTGTGGAATTCACAGATATGTCCAACATACTCTCTCATTCTTACGGTACATATACTATTGTGTTCCTCAGTTTCCTTACATTGGCATTTATAAATCTTTCAAAAGTACTTGCAGGTTCACTTTGCAGGAAATATCTGATGGCATTTTCTCTCTGTTCAGTATTCATGGGTGCTATCCACCTTGCAGAATGTGTTCTTGCATTTATTCCCGGTAACCCTTACAATATTTCGATAAATCTCCTCACATATCTTGCAGACCTGTTCATTTGTCTCATGCTTGTTGCTATTTTCATGAAAGTATCAAAGAAACAGAAGATCTCTGCAAAAGCAGAAAAAGAACCTGAAGTAACAGAAAAGCTCCCATCTGAGGAAACGATTGAAGACTCCCCTGAAGCAGAAGAAAAACCTTCTGAAGAAATAAAAGAAGAAAACAACTAAATATCTGTCCTCCGAAAGAATTCGGAGGACATTTTTTAATCTTTCAGTTTATTACCGTTCTTGATAAGATCCATTTCAGTTAACAACTGATCTATAAACTCTTTATCATTAAGCTCCGTATTGAAATGAGATGCAAATCCTTTTTTGATAAAAATACCATTCATTTCCTCAGCAACGGATCTCAATTCAGTTACCGCTTTATCATCTTGTTTATCCTTCACAAAGAAAACACGTGACAACTTCATAAACAGCTGCCAGCATTTAAAACGGTCTGAACCTTCAAGCTTATTTATAATATCCATACAAGTCATATAATCAAACCTTTCACATTAATTACTTACCCGAAAATTATATCACATATTGAAACAAAAATCAAGCATTTTCCCTGTCAATTTAAGATGTTAAAGTTATTTCAAACAAAAAAAACATATAGCTCTTTACAAATCGACAATAAATTGATATAATATAGAATATTATAATAATTTATACAAATGGAGAACACTAATGAGAAACATTGATTACGTAAAAAGATTTGATCCCGAAGTCGGCGCTGCTATGGACAGCGAACTTGAAAGACAGCAGGGTAATATTGAGCTTATAGCTTCAGAAAATATTGTATCCGAAGCTGTTATGGCAGCTATGGGCACAGTGCTCACAAACAAATATGCTGAAGGTTATCCCGGAAAAAGATATTATGGCGGTTGTGAAAAAGTAGATATCGTTGAAGATATTGCCAGAGACAGAGCCAAAAAGCTTTTCGGCGCTGAACACGCAAATGTACAGCCCCACAGCGGTGCTCAGGCAAACACGGCTGTATATTTTTCTTTCCTTAAACCAGGAGATACGATCATGGGTATGAACCTTGCACACGGTGGTCACCTTACACACGGTTCTCCCGTAAATATGTCCGGCTCTTATTTCAATATCGTACCTTACGGCGTAGATGATGTAACACACAGAATCGACTATGATCAGGTAGAAGCTCTCGCAAAACAGCACAAACCCAAAATCATTGTAGCAGGCGCAAGTGCTTACCCCAGATTTATTGATTTTGAAAAATTCGCACAGATCGCTCATTCTGTAGGCGCACTTCTTATGGTAGACATGGCTCATATTGCAGGTCTCGTTGCCGCCGGTCTCCATCCCTCTCCTGTTCCTTACGCAGACATCGTTACAACAACAACTCATAAAACACTCAGAGGTCCCAGAGGCGGTATGATCCTTTGTAAAGAAGAATACGCAAAGGCTATTGATCAAGCTATATTCCCGGGAACACAGGGTGGTCCCCTCATGCACGTTATTGCATCTAAGGCAGTTTGCTTCGGCGAAGCACTCAAGCCTGAATTCAAAGAATATCAGACTCAAGTAGTTAAGAATGCAGCAGCTCTTGCAAACGGACTTGTTGAAAAAGGCTTTGATCTTGTTTCAGGCGGTACAGATAACCACCTCATGCTCGTTGACCTCAGAAAGTTCAACATCACAGGCAAAGACCTTGAAAAGAAACTTGATGAAGTTCGTATCACAGCAAATAAGAATGCTATTCCCAACGATCCTCAGACACCCTTCATCACAAGCGGTGTAAGACTTGGCTCTCCCGCAGTTACAAGCAGAGGCTTTAAAGAAGAAGATATGAAACTTGTAGCAGATCTTATTTACAAAACAGCTTCCGATTTTGAAGCAAACGCAGAAGAAGTACGTGCAGCAGTTGCAGGTCTCTGCGCAAAATATCCTATCTACGCAAATATTGACTAATCACTTAACACCCGTCTGCCAAGTCGGTAGACGGGTATTTTCTACATAAACGGAGTTTTATTATATGTATTCACCATTAGCGGCAAGGCTTCGTCCCACGTCTCTTGATGATTTCGTAGGACAAAAGCACCTTGTAGGTCCCGGAAAACCGTTACGTAAAATAATCGAAAGCGGAATAATTCCAAACATGATATTTTACGGTTATTCAGGTATCGGAAAAACAACACTTGCAAAAATAATCGCAGACAGAACAAACAAAACACTTTATGTTCTCAATGCGACAACAGCATCCACAGGAGATATCAAACAAATAATTTCTGACCTTGATTCTCTGGCAGGTCAGAACGGTGTTATTCTGTATTTGGATGAGATCCAGTATTTCAACAAAAAACAACAGCAGATACTTCTGGAATTTATTGAAAACGGTTCCATAACACTTATTGCATCAACGACCGAAAACCCGTATTTTTACGTTTACAATGCCATACTCAGCCGTTCAACAGTTTTTGAGTTTAAACCTGTTGACAGATACGAAGTGATCAAAGCGGTAAACAGAGCATTTGAAATTGTAAAAAGTGAAAATGCTGAAGTTGAATATACCATAGAAAAAGGTGTTTCCGAACATATTTCTCAGACCTGCGGTGGTGATGTACGAAAAGCAATGAATTCGGTAGAGCTTCTGACGGCTCTGAAAGTCGGACAGACATCGGTAAATATAACCCTTGAAGACGCAAAGGCAATATCTCAAAAAAGCAATATGCGTTACGACAGAGACGGAGACGCACATTATGATATCCTTTCAGCCTTCCAGAAGTCTATAAGAGGTTCAGATGAAAATGCCGCATTGCATTACCTTGCACGCCTTCTTGAGGGTGGAGACTTAGCTTCAATATGCAGAAGACTTCTTGTTATCGCTTCCGAAGATATAGGTCTTGCATACCCTCAAGCCGCTTCAATAGTAAAATCCTGCGTAGATTCTTCTTTACAGTTGGGTCTTCCGGAAGCAAGGATACCCTTAGCTCAAGCAGTAATACTGTTAGCGACTGCACCGAAGTCTAACTCAGTCGTTTGTGCAATAGACGCAGCTATTGAAAAAGTAAGAACCGGTGAATATGGTGATATTCCCGACCATCTCAAGGACTCGCATTATGCAGGTGCAGAGAAAATGGGACGGGGAACTGAATACAAATATCCTCATTCATACGAAAATAACTATATTAAACAGCAATATTTACCTGATAAAATTAAATATGACATTTATTACAGCTACGGCAACAATAAAAATGAACAGGCGGCGAAAGCATATTGGGACAAAATAAAGAAAAAATGATGCTGATCTCAAAGGAAACAGCATTGGAAATACATAAAAGACTTCTGGAACTGTATCCGGAACGAAAATGCGCTCTTAATTTCAAATCCCCTTATGAATTACTTGTAGCTTCAAGGTTATCAGCACAATGCACTGACATCAGAGTAAATATAGTGACCGAAGAACTTTTCAAAAAATATCCTACAGAAAAGGAACTATCGGAAGCTGATTTTGAAGATGTTGCTTCCATAATAAAATCATGCGGTCTGGGTAACACAAAAGCACGCGATATCATTACGGCATCAAAACAACTTTGCGAACTCAACGGGATTTTACCCGACACAAAGGAAGGATTGTTAAAGATCAAAGGGGTTGGAAGAAAGATCGCAAATCTGCTTTTAGGTGAGATATATCATCAGGACGGAGTTGTAATAGTAGATACTCACTGTATCAGATTAACAAACAGAATGGGCTTCTGCGACGAGGAAAACCCTAAAAAAATCGAAGACATTCTAAGAACTGTTATACCTGCTAAAGAAAGCCTTGATTTTTGCCATGCGATAGTATTCCATGGCAGACAGATTTGTAAAGCACAAAAACCTAATTGCAATGAATGTATTCTAAATGATATATGCTTAAAGAATTTCAAAGAGAAAGGAAAGAATAAAAAATGAAATACAACGAATTACTCATAAAAATAAGTTCCGTTGACGGAGAAAAAGCTTCTGCCATAGCTGCAATGCTTGATATAGGAGGACTTTATCTCGAAGATTATTCCGATATGATGGATTGTGACCTCGTAAAGCAGATTGGTCTTATTGACGAGGAACTTCTCGCAAAGGACACAACGAAAGCTACACTTCATGTATATCTCCCTGAAAATATCAGCGTGGACGAAGCCTCCGCATATCTTGAAGAAAGATTTACAAGTGAAAATGTTAAATACGAACTATCTCACGAACTTATCGATGAAGAAGCGTATGCAAATTCCTGGAAAAAATATTATAAACCACTTAAGATAGGCGAAAAGATCGTAGTATGTCCTCTTTGGGAAAACTACGACCTTAAAGACGGAGAAGTCATGCTTAAAATTGATCCCGGAATGGCATTCGGAACAGGAACTCATGAGACAACAAGTCTTTGTATTGAATATCTGCAGAAAGTTGTAAAAGAAGGAGATAAAATACTCGATGTGGGTTGTGGAAGTGGAATACTTTCTATCACTTCCCTGCTTTGCGGTGCAAGGGAAGCCCTCGCTTTGGATATTGACCCCAACGCAGTAAGAGTATCTTATGAAAACGCCGAACTCAATAAATATGACGGGAAATTCGAAGCTGTTTGCGACAATATACTCGATCCCGAAAGCGATATAAGAAAGAAACTTAACGGTAAAAAATACGATGTTATCGTTGCCAATATTGTAGCCGACATAATAATCAGACTTTCTGATTTCATTCAAGAATATCTTGAAGATAACGGAACTTTTATCGTTTCAGGCATAATAACAGAGCGTGAAAACGATGTTCTCGACGCACTTGCTAAAAACGGTTTTAAAGTGCTTGACCGCAGCGAAAAGAAAGGCTGGGTCTGTATTAAAAACGGCAGATAATATTTAATTTAGATTCCAATCAATGGGTTCCATACCGTGTTCGGTAAGGAACTCATTTGTTTTTGAAAAGTGCTTACATCCAAAGAAACCGTTATATGCAGAAAGAGGACTCGGATGTGCAGCAGTTAAAATACAATGATGTTTATTTTTAATTATCTTAGCTTTCTCCTTGGCGTTAGCACCCCAAAGAATAAAAACGACAGGTTTTTCACGTTGGTCAAGGAGCTCAATAACTTTATCTGTAAAATATTCCCAACCAACCCCCCTATGGCTGTTTGCCTGACCTGCACGAACCGTAAGAACATTGTTCAAGAGAAGAACTCCGTTATCTGCCCAACGGGTCAATGTACCGCCTGCAGGAGGTCTGATACCAAGATCGGATTCTATCTCTTTATATATATTTACCAGCGACGGAGGCGTTTGTATGCCCTCACGCACGGAAAAACAGAACCCATGAGCCTGACCTGGACCGTGATATGGGTCCTGACCGATTATAACAGCTTTTACATTACTGTAAGAAGTGTGTTTCAAGGCGTTAAAAATATCATACATATTGGGATATATCCGTCTTGTACTGTATTCCTGTTTTAAAAACTCCCTGAGCTTAAGATAGTATGGTTTTTCAAATTCATCCTTAAGAAGAGCATCCCATTCGTTGCCAAGATTTACCATTGTCATTCTCCTTTATATTCTGCTGCCTTTTGCAGAAGACTATTCTTATCATTAGGTATTCTGTTCTCAATAACATTTTCAAGAAGATCGTTCAATATTCTGCCGATCAGCTTCCCTTTTGGTATTCCCAGAGAGATCAGATCATTGCCATTAACTGCAAGATCTGCCAAAGAAAAACAAGCTTTTTCTGCAAGTATTCTTTTTGCCGTTTCTTCAACAGCATCAAATCGAGATTTTCTATGAAAAACAATTTCAGACTGCGCAGCATTATCTGCCCGCTGTAAAGCAATCAGTCTGAAAAATTGTTCCTCACCTAAATTTCTTAAAAGTTTTTTTATCCGTTTTTCATCGTTTTCTATCGGTGCATCATGATATTTTATCAATGTCACAACGTATGATCTGAAATTATTATCAAAACGAAGCTTTTTCATTATTTCATCTGTAATTTCCATACTTCGCTGTGCATGACCGTAAAAATGTCCGACACCTGCCGAATCAGTAAAAAAACATTCAGGCTTACCGATATCATGAAAATACAATGCGGTTCTTAATATTTTATCTTCCTTATCTGCGGCAGCAACCGCTTTTACGGAATGAGTATATACATCATATTTATGATACGGAGTATGCTGTTCGAAATCAAACATCTCGGAGATCTTGGGAACAAAAACAGTAAAAACATCACGATAATCAAGTAATATTTTTTCAGAATATTCACCGCAAAGAAGCTTAATAAATTCTGTAGTTATTCTTTCTATTGAAATATTTTCAAGCAAATGAGCTTTCTTATGAATCTGAGAAGAAGTATTTTCTTCTATCTCAAATCCAAGTATCGAAGAAAAACGTAAAGCCCTTAAAATACGAAGAGAATCCTCTTCAAATCTCACAGCAGGATCCCCTACACATCGAATCACACCGTTATCAAGATCATCAAGTCCGTTAACATGATCTTTAAATCCATGCTTTGGCGAATATGCCATTGAGTTTATTGTGAAATCACGACGAAGAACATCTTCTTTAAGCTCTGGGGAAAACCGAACGACCTCAGGATGTCTGTTGTCAGAATAGTCTCCGTCAACACGGTATGTAGTAACTTCCACCGAAACATGATCTTTTATGACAGTAACCGTACCGTGCTTAAGTCCTGTAGCTACCAAATGAGCAGAATCCTTGAAAATTTCGATGATCGTTTCTGGACGGGCGTTTGTTGTCACATCGAAATCCGACGGTGTTTTACCTAAAAGATAGTCTCTGACACATCCACCGACAAGATATGACTCATAACCGTATTCGTTTATTTTATCAAGTACAAAACTGACCTCTGAAGGGATCTTAAACTCTCTCATATTTTCAACCTAATTCTTTTTGTAAATATCGTTTATCTCACATAAGATATAAAAAGTCGAACAGTTGATACTGAATACCCCCAAAGAACCCAACAATAGTTCTTTAGCAGAAAGAAGCAATTCATAATTATAATTCAAACAGTAAATAAACATACATAACAAAGCAGAAAGTATCATAAGTATTGATATAATCTGCAATACATTAAAAAATACATATTTAAATTTATCTGTTTTTTTGATCATCTCAAAGATTTTATTCATTTATACAACCTCCAATTATTGAATACACAATAATTATAGCATATAAATGCAGAAAACTCAACCGCTAAAAAATGGAACTATATGATAAAGTCCCACATATACAAAATGTGGGACAAATATTATCATTTACGGGAACGTTTTTCGTAGTTTGCCTTACGGCTTTCTTTTTGTCCTTTGACATCGGAAAACTTCTCGTCACTATCCTGCTTAAATTTCTGAAGCATATCTTCAAAAGAAACAGTTTTCTTCGGAGTATGTACCGGTGGAGGTGGAGGCGCTGAAGTTTTTACAGGTGCGGGATTATCCATTGCCTTTTTGATTGAAAGGCTGATGCGTCCCTTTTCATCAACGGAAAGTATTTTTACTTTTACCTCTTGTCCTTCGGAAAGATGATCTTTGATCTCAGAAATATAATTATTTGAAATTTCCGAAATATGTACCATGCCGCTTTTGCCGGTTTCCATCTTAACAAAAGCTCCGAATTTCGTGATACCTGTTACGGTACCTTTAACGATTTGTCCCAATTCAACATTCATAAATTGCTTGGTTCCCCCTAAATTCAGTGACCTGAAATATCTATATATATTTTTTCATCGCGAGATGCATAACCGAGTTCACTTTCAGCAACATCTCTGTAAAAATCATCGGTGTTTGCATCTGCGAGGATATCCTCGTATTCTTCATTACGAAGTTTCTGTTCTATTATCTGTCTGTTGATATCTGCGATCTGTTCTTCAGTAGCGGCGATATCTGCACGCATAGTTATAAGGTTGACAATAAAAACAGATGTTGTCAACATAAGCGCTATAAGTATCGCCAATCTAAACTTTGACATAATGGTTTCAGCCTACTCCCTTTAAAGCAAATACTATCTCATTTTTCTATCCCTTATATTATATCACGTTTTTCTCCGAAATGCAAGCCCTTTCGACAAATTTTTTTAGTTTTTTTATTGTTGTTTTCGACATTTTTTGATTACAAAATTTGTAAGTTTCCCGTAAGTGTGAAAACCAAGCATCCAACCGAGAAAAATTCCACCTAAAATATATATCTGAACATCCCCATTATTGACCGCAAACACAAATATCAATACTGAAATGACCAACATAAAAAAATATAAAAAATCCTGAATAAAGACAGACAAAACCCCACAGTGAAATACAGACCGTATTATACGAAACATATCAAAAAGTATAAAAGCCGCAAAACCGAACAGTAAAGACCTGAAAAAGTTCAAAACCTGCATAGAAATATCAAGTTCCATATACTACCCTAACAATTTAGAAATAAAGCTTTCATTTTTCTTTTTAATTCTGCTTTTATCATATTCCAATGAATTTATATTTCCTTCGATCATAACCTCACCTTCAAGTTCAGTAATCTCAAGTTTTGTTATGTTCAAAGCTTCACCTTTTATACTGAGTTTTCCCAATTCAGTATACAAAACAACGGAACTTTCATCAAACTTTTCAACATCAAGAACTCCTGTCAATTCAAGATGTTTTCTGTCTTTCAAATACGCATTGTGAGACATGATCTCTTCGTTTTTAATCTCAGGCATAAAAAACTCCATTCTGCCGCTACAAAATCAGCGTATATAAAATAAAATCTCCAATCAGCGGCTTATGGAGACTTATACATGCCGCAATACCTATTATATGAGAGTTTTTATCTACTTAGAACTCAAACACTTGACAAAACAAATGTTTAATGTTATAATATATATGTCAGTTTGAATGAAAGGCTTGTAAATTATAAATGGAAAAACAAAACGGAAAACTGAAACTTCTTCATTTATTGAGGATACTTATCACAGAATCCGATAAGGATCACCCTGTAACCATAGGATACATAATAAATGAACTTGCCCAATTAGGTATTTCAGCAGAAAGAAAGTCGCTGTACAGCGATTTTGCAGCCTTAAAAGAATGTGGTTATGATGTAAAAACCATAAGAAGCAAGGATGTCGGATACTATCTTGAAGACTGTCCTCTCTCATATGAAGATGCCGAAGATTTTTGGGATATGCTCCATGCTCAGAATATTTTCGATGAAGATAAAGTCAATTATCTCAAACGGAAACTCGAAAGCTGTATCAGCCTCAATGAAAAAAAGAAACTGCGAAACAGAATATATACTACAGATAGGGTTTCAATGAAGAGCGACAACTTCAAAAGAAATCTTGACATTATACATGATGCTGTAGCTTCTAAAAAGAAAATATCATTCATTTATGCAGATCCAATACTAACATTTGAAGAAACACGAAAGAAAAAACACACATATGTCGTAAGCCCATATGTTATATCATGCAATGACGGAAGGTTTTTTCTGATTGCAGGAAGTGAAGAAATTGAAGGACTCAGCCACTTCTATATCGACAGGATCGAGAATATCCAGATAACAAAGCAATACGCAACAGACGTAAGAGTTATTGCCGGAGATCTTGACTTTGACCTGAACTGCTATTCAAAAGGGCTGTTTGATGAATACTCAAAAGTCACACAGTCTGTGACTCTAAGCTGCGACAAATCAATACTTACAACAGTAACCGCACTTTTCAATGTGTCTGACATGAAATATACAGGAGAAGACAGATACGACGTTACATTTGAAATGGAAATAACCGAAGAATTCCTTGCCTGGTTATTCGTAAATCATAGTGCAGTTAAGATACTCTCACCAAAAACGCTTACGGAATCAATGGCAAATGCCGCAAAAAGCATATATATTTCATATATTTAAGAGTCAAAACGCATCCCGTCTTAAATCAAACGGGATGCATTTACTATATTTTATATTCTATTTTTCTTTTGGGACATCAAAGGAGAAAGTTACGGGCATATTTCCGTTCCTTGCCCTGAGTTTATCCATAAGTTCTTTCCTATCGACATTTTTATCAAGTCTAACTGCAAACATCAGTTCTACCATGGAACCGAAATCTGTGGATCTTATTCTTACGAGTCTGTAAGATTTAGTGTACTCGGAAAGAACTTCTTCAAATGGATCAGGCATTTCCATATCTTCCGGAACAACGATCTTAAGGTTCATTCCAACCGTACCACCGTCACCGAAATTCAAAGCTGTGAGAATTATGATGACAGCAGAGAGAAGAACTGCGAAAAGTAAAGAATAATGTATGTACCCGATACCGCAAGTAAGACCTATACCCATACAAACAAAAATAAATGCAAGATCCTTGGGGCTGGTTTGTTCGCTTCTGTATCTTACGAGTGTAAACACCCCTGCCAAACTGAACGCCGTAGCAACATTGTTACCAACAAACATAACGACTATTGCGGTCATTGTAGTAACTACCACAAGAGTCAATGCAAAACCTCTTGTCAGACCTGTTTTCTTTGAAGTAAATATATATACCCAACTGACAAGAAGTCCTAAAAGACAAGCGGAAAGTGCTATTATTACAGCTTTTGTCATTGTCATAGTAGTTGAAGATTGAAGCATTGTTAAAATTTCTGTCATTTTAGATTTATCTCCTTTGAAATATCAGATTCAAAATCGTTTGAAAACATTTTATATTCGTTTCCATATTTAGAAAAAGGTCTCATTCTCATTTCTTCAGACGAAAGAGCCTTGACTAACCACAGGGGAAATGAATTGCTGACTTTTATTTCTATCAGACGAGGATCAACTATATCCAACTTTTTATATTTCACCCATTTAGCAAGGAGATCCTCTCCATGGTCTCCTCTATCCAGTCTGAGCTCTGTTCTGCGGGTTCGTATGTTTCGGTCAATAGAAATTCTTATGGATCTGTCTTCGTTAGCAAAATAAGCAGTTCGGTCATATGCAATAAATATCTTAGGCTTAACCTTATGACACTCAAGATAATAATCAATTTCGGAAAGTACCTGCTTATTTATATATTTTAAATCCTCAGGTCTTTCACCCGTTTCAAAATATCTGTACATTTGCTGAAGAGTCATTTTGGCTCTGCGTTTTAATGTAAGCCCATTTACCTTCTTCTTAAGTTCCACATATACTACAGAATCATCATCGGGAATCCCATAAGATCTGACTCTTAATTTTTCTTTATATTTAGGTTTTGAAAGCGAATGCTCAATAACCGTATTGTTGTCATCGTCAAAATAGATATTGGATATGGAATATTCCTTACCGCCAATGCAATAAGGATCTGCAGTAACGTACGGAGATACCTTTTCAACAAAACGACGAGCCGCTTCAGCTGAAACCAAAAACTTTTTTTCATACCGACAAAAAGACATTATCGCCATATCCATACCCTCCTTTATTATGATTATAATGATTATAGAAATTCGAAATTGTATTTCAATAGGGTTGGCTCCATTTTAAAGGTGCTTAAACAGCCTAGTTAGTGCTAAAAGAGCCAATCCCATCAAATTTTCCTTGAAAATTTGTCTATAC
>SVMT01000028.1 GCA_015067305.1 Oscillospiraceae bacterium
GTAGACCTCAATGCGCCTTTCATCTGCGCAAAAGCAGTAATTCCCGCAATGATTGAAAAGGGACACGGAAAAATTATAAACATCTGTTCCATGATGAGCGAACTTGGCAGAGAAACTGTTTCCGCTTACGCGGCAGCAAAGGGCGGTCTGAAGATGCTCACAAGAAACATCTGTTCCGAATTCGGCGGTCACAACATCCAGTGTAACGGCATCGGTCCCGGTTACATTGCAACGCCTCAGACTGCACCTCTAAGAGAAAAACAGCCCGACGGCAGCAGACATCCCTTTGACCAGTTCATTATTTCAAAAACTCCCGCGGCACGTTGGGGAACAACTGAAGACCTTCAGGGTCCTGCGGTATTCCTTGCGTCCGACGCTTCCGACTTCGTAAACGGTCACGTTCTCTACGTTGACGGCGGCATCCTCGCATACATCGGCAAACAGCCGTAATTAAGATTTAATTCAACTCTAAATAATATGGGGAAAACTTTTTTCGCGGAAAAAAAGTTTTCCCCATACCCCTTTCAAAAAACCGAAAATAATAGTACAACTATCTAAATATAATAAAATTTAAAAAAATATCACATTTTAAATGTGATATCTACTTGACAAATATCTATGTGTATGATATAATAGAACTGTAGGTAATAAAACTATAACTTCAACATTTTATCAACTGAAAGGTGTGACTTTTATGACTTATTTGTTTAGGCAAATTATCCTACCATTATTTTCTCTTTTGTATACAATATTAGAGAAATTCTTTCTCCCTATAGTCGGTCACATACCCTATTGGAATTTAGAAATTGTATACAGCAGAATTGTCTTGCTTTTTTGAATACCGGTTCGTTTAAATCGACCCGGACACTCCACATCAACCGAACGTATATTGTTTAGTAATTATTTTAAATTATTATGAAAAGAAGATTTAGCAGATTGTGAGGTATTTTAATGAAAAACAAGCTATTCATCATTTTGTTAGCTATTTGCATAGTTTTTAATTGTGGTTGTACTATCGTAAATGGTAATAAGACATTTACTGAAGAAGATATATCCCAAATTAAAGATATTGAAGAATTTGAAGCTCTTATTATATCGGCTTTTAAAAACGGAGACCATGAATTATTAAATCTTCTTATTGGTGAAGACAGATATAAATCCTTAGAAGCAGACCCTGAGATTGAAGTTGCAAGTTATCAAGGAATAAAAGTGGCGATTGGTTCTTCAGGATACCTTTACACTCAAGCGTTGGTTGGTAGTAATATACATTTCAATGATTTAGGTTATTCCCACGCAATCGCTTACTATGTTGAAGAGGATAACGACAGATTTTATCTTAAAGCCTTTGGGACATTTCATGAAAGTGATTTTTTTCTCCAGTTAGATGTTGATAATTATGTAGCTTTCCCGGAATTAAAAGATATTCCCTATTATATAGATTATACGATTGACTTGGAAGATTTTCATAATTGCAGAGATAAAGATAAGATTGCTGAAGTAGTAAAACTTGCAATACTTAACAGAAAATGGAATACTTTAGCCCAAATGGGCGGAGGCTATGTTGAACCGTATCCTCAATTTGAAGGATTAATTCCTCAATTTAAATTAGAGAAAGAAATCGCGAATCTTGAATATGTATTCCGTGACTCAATCGGATACACGTATTTTGTCAAATACACCGATGAAACAACAGAAGCCTTTTCTGTAGGCATATACGAAGAACAGGAACAAACCAAAATAATAATTCTATACTAATAAGAAACATTCCCCTCTTTCCGTACGGAAAGAGGGGATTCGGTTTTCTTTGGAGAGGTTTGGAGAACCATTCTTTTTCCGCGAAAAGAATGGTTCTCCATATAAAATCAATTTAAATTTCAAGATTACTGAGCAGTTGGAACATAGAAGAGTTTGTCGATCTTTCTGGGATCATATTTGCTGATAACTGCATCGTTGAACACGATAGCGAATTCGTTTTCCCATTCATTGAACACTTCTTCAACAATAGGTGTGGAAATGGAGCTGTAAATAAGGTCTCTCTTAGCTTCGTAATAGCTGGGATCTTCATTCTTGTCAAGTTTCTGAATGATCCAGAAAGAGGATGGAAGCTCTACCATTTCGATATCGCCGTTTTCCATTGTAAAGAGTTTATCAACAATAGTTGAATCAAGAGAATAACCGTAATAGTAGTAATAGTTGTAATCAAAAATACCGTTTTTATCGGTTACAAGTCCCTGTTCGCGGCTTGCGGCGTTGCTTGCTTCATATGTAGCCTTTTCCTCATCAGTCATATCGTCTGTAATCTGAATGTAGTCTTCGGAACATTCAGCGATAAGAGCACCGAAATCTTCGCCTGCAAGAGCTCTTGCATAAGCATCGTCAATGATTGCCTTTTTAGCTATAAGTTCATCAGTTGTAAGAGCTGTATTTGTTTCGGAATTAACCTTTGATACTGCGATATAACGGAATCTTGTGTAATTTTCATCAAACTGGCTCTTGAGTTCTTCTTCTGAAATCTCATATTTACCGCCTTCACCGAAAAGGTAATTCATAAGAGACTCATATTTGAAAGAAACACTTACCATTTCTTCAAATTCAGAAGCTGTAAGACCGAGAGTTCTGCAGATATCGGTAAACTTTGCTTCGCCGTATTCTTCCTTCCAGTTTTTCTGGAAAGATTCATTGATAGCTGTCTGCTGTTCTTCTGTAAGCTCAAGACCCAGCTGATCAAACTTAAGATTTACGATAAGATGAGAAAGATAGCTTGATTTAACTTCTTCGTTGATGAATGTGTAAAGTTTTGTACCCTCAGAGTCTGCATCAGAAAGAAGCGCTGATGCAAAGTCTGTCATGCCATATGCTGTAAGCTGAGCTTCGTATTTATCGCGTGTGTAATAAGCGTAAAACGCATACGGACCCGCAGGGAACTGTTCATTGTCTACAGTGCAAGCATAAGATGTGTCTTTGCAGGAGCAAAGTGTAAGAAGCATCATAACTGCGGCAAGAACCGCTGCAATGCTTTTGATTGTTTTTTTCATTGTGATTTCCTCATTTTTCAATTATTTTGTCGTCTTTTATAATTTTACCACATAATCGGTAAAATGTCTATACCTAAACGATAAATTCCTATTAAAATTCAAAACTCTGCCGAATTATTCGCTTTTGGAAAGGGAAATAAGCTTTTCAAGGAACTCCGGAAGGTCAACTATCGGAGATTTTGTCTTGAAAGTCAGATAAGACTTTGCTCCGGCACTGAACAGGACTTTACCTTTATATGAAGCGGAAATATCTGAAACGAGCTTAAGATCGGGAGCATTTTCAAAGAAAAGAAGAACTGATCCATCGCCCTCCCTGACCTCATTGAATCCACAGAGTCCAGCGATATGCCTGATCCTGGAAATATTCATAAGCATCATTATTTCCTTCGGAGGATCGCCGAATCGGTCGATAAGCTCATCAGTTACATCGTACATATCCTCGTCGCTTTCCATACCTGCGATAGTCTTATAGATCTCAATACGAGTCTCTGTATCTCTGATGTAGGTATCGGGAATGTAGGCGTTGACTTTGAGGTCAACAAGACATTCGGATCTGTGAACAGCTTCGCCTTTTTCTTCGGAAACCGCTTCCTCAAGGAGTTTCATATACATATCAAAACCGACCGTAACGAGATGTCCGCTTTGTTCTGCACCGAGAATATCCCCTGCGCCTCTGATCTCAAGGTCACGCATGGCAATTTTCATACCTGAACCGAATTCTGTAAATTCTTTTATGGTCATCAGTCGCTTGTAAGCATCCTGACTGAGAGTTTTTCCACGCTTGAATGTAAAATAAGCATACGCTCTTCTGTCCGTTCGACCCACACGACCTCTGATCTGATGCAACTGTGCAAGTCCGAGCTTGTCAGCATCTTCAATAATGAGAGTATTGCAGTTGGGAACATCAACTCCCGTTTCAATGATCGTAGTACAAACAAGTACATCTGTCTCACCGTTCACAAGGTCTTCCCAGATACCCGAAAGCTCTTCCTGTGACATTTTTCCGTGAGCAACTGCGATTCTTGCTCCTGTTCTGTCCGCAAGTATCTGAGCTGTTTTATAAATAGTTTCTATTCTGTTATGAAGATAGAAACACTGACCGCCTCTCGCTATCTCACGTTTTATTGCATCTGAAATGAGACCGAGATCGTATTCAGCCACATAAGTGGTTACGGGGAAACGGTTATTTGGCGCTTCGTTCAACACGGAAATATCTCGGATACCGGAAAGTGACATATTCAAAGTACGTGGAATAGGTGTAGCGGAAAGCGTAAGGAAATCCGCATCGGGAGCTTTTTCTTTCAAAGCCTCTTTATGTGCGACACCAAAACGCTGTTCTTCGTCAATGACTACAAGTCCGAGATCTTTGAATTCGATATCTTTCTGTACAAGTCTGTGGGTTCCGACGATAACATCTATTTCTCCCTTACGAAGCTTTTTAATGATCTCTTCCTGCTGCTTTGGACTTCTGTAACGGGAAAGGATCTCGATTTTAATTGGATAGCCCTTGAAACGGCGCAATATCGTGTTATAATGCTGAAAAACAAGAATTGTTGTAGGCGCCAGAATAGCCGCCTGACGGGAATCCGTGACACATTTGAACACAGCACGAAGAGCGACTTCCGTTTTACCGAAACCAACGTCACCGCAAAGAAGCCTATCCATGGGGTGAGGGCTTTCCATATCCTTTTTGATCTCGGAAATACAGCGAAGCTGATCGTCGGTCTCTTCAAATTCAAATGATGCTTCGAAATCTCTCTGCCATTCATTATCGGGAGAAAATGATTTACCCCTGAGATTTAAACGCTTGCCGTAAAGCTCTATCAGCTGTTTTGCAAGATCTCGTACTGCTTTACGAACCCGCTGCTTGGTCTTGGACCAATCTGAACCGCCCAGTTTATTCAATTTAACATTGACCTCAGTATCTTTTCCGATATATTTAGAAATAGAATCCAGCTGGGAACACGGAATATAAAGTACATCTGTTCCAGCAAATCTGATCTTAATAAAATCCTTGACTATTCCCTGCTGATCGACTTTATGAATTCCGTCATAAACGCCGATACCGTAGTTTGTGTGAACAACGTAGTCACCCACATGAATATCGGAAAAGCCTTTGATCTTTTCGCCTTTCTGGAACTTTGCTTTTTTGCGTTTTTTCTCAGGACGGCGAATATTTTTAAATGAAAATACAACCTCTTTGATGTCGGGGGCATTGTAACCGAAAGGAATCGCGCCTGACTGAATAACGATGTTTTTCGCTATTCCCATTTCTTTTTTCAGGTCTTCCGCATGGTCCTTATCCACAGCCAAAACGGTAATATTATAGCCTTCATCAACAAGTCCGAAAGCTTCTTCAAGGAGTAACGATACCGTAGTTACCGATGTTTCATACAAGCGGATATTTATGAGTTTATCCAATTCGATACCAGGTACGGAACAAGGTAAAGTCTCAAAAATAAGCGGAGTTTTAAGCTTTGAAATGATCTCTTCTTTTGTGTAATAGTAAGGCTTATCAAGAAATACAAATCCGTCATCAAGAAGTGTTTCTATATCTTCTTTCATGCGGAAAACAAGTCCGTCAGTATGCTCAAGAACATTTTTATACCCGAAAACACACATAAATGTATTTTCATCAGCATAATCGAGGATAGAAGAAGGCTGTTCAAAATAAGCAGGATAATAGCGGTCATGTTTGGGCAATATTTTCTGTTTTAAAAGATCAATATCCTTTGCAACCTGAGCATTATTGGAATACTGCTCAAGTTCAGAGATCAATTTATGACAGATCTCTGAGGTATATTCTTTTGCAGGGATCAACTTGATCTGATCCACAGGCTCGGTACGGCGCTGTGTATTTATATCAAAAATTGAAACGGTGTCGATCTCATCACCGAAAAATTCAATTCTGTAAGGAACTTCACTGTCAGGCGGAAAAATATCAACTATACCACCTCTTACAGAAAACTGTCCGTGACCTTCAACTGCGGAAAAAAACTCATATCCCATAGAAACAAGTTTTTCGGGAAGTCCGTCGAAATCGACCTCGTCACCACTGCGAAGCATAAGTTCCTTGTATTCCCCGGGACTCATAACGGGCATAACAAGAGCATCTGCGGTAATTATCAATGATTCAAATTCACCGCGTCGAACTGCTGAAAGAGCCTCTATTCTTCGGTTTTCTTCAAATCTGGAAACACTCTCGATGTCGCGGAAGCTGTAGTCCCTGGCAGGGTAAATGTATGAACGACCACCGTACTGCATGATCTCGTGAACGATTCTTGCTGTATTATCATCGGGAACAACAATAAAGGCTTTTTTACCGGTACTTGCAGCCAGAAGCAATGAGAAATAAGCCTTTTGGGTATCTACGCCGAAAACTGCCGCTGATTTATTGTTTTTTACAGCACGGTAAAGCTCATCATATTCGGCGAGCTTTGCAAGATTTTTTATTGCGTGTGGGATTCTGTCAGTCATAGGATCAACCGTTGTAGCGGCTCAGAGCGAGGTCGAATTTTCCGTCAATTATCATCTCTGCCGCCTTATATATATTTTCATATTTAGCTTCAATAAGCTTCATTTCTTCATCTGTGAATTTACCCAAGACCCAATCCATGAGAGGTATATTGGGATTTTCCCTGTCGGAAACACCCAGCTTGAAGCGGATAAAATTCTGCGTTGAAAGGTGCAGAATAATATTCTTGATTCCGTTGTGTCCGCCGTCGCTTCCTGTTTTTCTGATACGGAGTTTTCCCGTGGGAAGTGCGATATCATCTTGTATAACCATTATACGCTCAGGAGGGATCTTATAGAATCTTGCAGCTTCTCCGACAGCTTCACCCGAATGGTTCATAAGAGTCTGTGGCTTCATGAGTAAGACTTTCTTACCTCCGATATCAGCAGAGCCGCAAAGCGCCTTGAATTTCAGACGGTCAATGGATGTGCCGCATTTTTTTGCAATATAATCAACTGTCAGAAAACCTGCATTATGACGGGTCTTCGAATATTCGGGACCTGGATTTCCGAGACCTACGATAATATAATCCATTTCTTCTTTTCTCCTTCCAAAAAGTTTAAAAAACATAATTCATCACAACTTTCAAATAAGCAAGAGTGCGGCGTAAAGTCGTACCTATGGGGGTAGATTTCACGCCGTATATCTATGTATTATTATTTCTTGCCCTGGAACTGAATTCTCATTCTCATTCCGTGGTCAAGAATCTTCTTACGGAGTCTCATGCTCACGGGAGTTACTTCAACAAGTTCATCATCAGCAATGTATTCCAAAGCCTGTTCAAGGCTCATCCTTCTGGGAGGAACAAGGCGGAGAGCCTCATCCTTACCTGCAGAACGGATAGCTGTCATATGCTTCTTTTTACATACATTTACAACAATGTCATCACTCTTGGAAGCTTCACCTACAAGCATACCTGCGTAAATGGGCTGTGCAGGATCAACAAACATGACACCAAGGTTCTGAATGTTAAAGATACCGTATGTTGTGGATTCACCTGTTTCGTGAGCGATAAGAGAACCTGTATTTCTTCTGGGGATATCGCCCTTGTAAGGCTGATAGCTGTCAAATACAGAAGTAAGGATACCTTCGCCCTTTGTATCTGTGAGGAATTCGGAACGGTAACCGAAAAGACCTCTTGTAGGAATAATAAATTCAAGCTTGATTCTGTTTCCGACAGACGTCATGGACTGCATTTCGCCTTTTCTTACACCCATTTTTTCCATAACTGCACCCATAGATTCTTCGGGTACGTCAACTACAAGGCGTTCCATAGGTTCGCATTTTTTACCGTCGATCTCTTTGTAAAGAACACGGGGGGTACTTACCTGGAATTCATAACCCTCACGTCTCATATTTTCAATGAGAATAGAAAGGTGCATTTCACCACGTCCGCTTACATTGAAAGCTTCTGTGGTTTCTGTTTCTTCAACACGGAGAGAAACGTCTTTGAGAAGCTCTTTGAAAAGTCTTTCGCGGAGGTTTCTGGAAGTTACGAATTTACCTTCTTTACCTGCAAAGGGGCTGTTATTTACAAGGAAAGTCATTTCCATTGTAGGTTCGGAAATTTTAACAAAAGGCAACGGTTCAACTGTGTCTACGGCACAGAGAGTGTCACCTATATTAACATTTTCAATACCTGAAACAGCTACGATATCACCGACTGTTGCCGTTTCAATGGGACTTCTGCCAAGACCGTCAAACTGATACATTGTAACGACTTTAGCTTTTGCATTGGGTCTGGACTGATGATAATCCGCAAGAATTATATCCTGACCCTGTTTCATCGTACCTCTTTCAATTCTACCGATAGCAATTCTTCCTACGTAATCGTTGTAGTCGATAGCAGAAACAAGCATCTGAAGAGGCTGTTCATCTTCACCCTGAGGTGGATCAAAATAATTTACGATACAGTCAAAAAGAGGCTTGAGGTCTGTTGCGTTTTCATCATAAGGTGAAAGTGACGCTGTGCCTGCTCTTGCAGAAGCAAAAAGAACGGGAGAATCAAGCTGTTCGTCCGTTGCGTTAAGATCAAGAAGAAGTTCAAGTACCTCGTTTACAACATCGTCGGGGCGAGCATCCGGTCTGTCAATTTTATTAACTACGATAATAACTTTGTGGTTAAGTTCAAGTGCGTGCTGGAGCACAAATCGTGTCTGTGGCATGGGACCTTCGTAAGAGTCTACAAGAAGGATAACGCCGTCAACCATTTTAAGGATACGTTCAACTTCACCGCCGAAGTCTGCGTGTCCCGGAGTATCAACGATATTGATCTTGACATCGTTGTAAGTTACTGCGGTATTTTTTGCAAGGATGGTGATACCTCTTTCACGTTCAAGGTCGTTAGAGTCCATAACTCTGTCTGCGACTACCTGATTTTCGCGGAAAGCACCGCCCTGTTTGAGAAGCTCGTTGACAAGAGTTGTTTTACCGTGGTCAACGTGAGCTATAATTGCTACATTTCTGAGATTATTGCGAATCAATGTATATTCCTCTTCCCCTATATAAATATAAGATTTTTTACTGTTTTTATTTTCTGTCAGCGATATTGATGTAAGGAGTTTCCTCTGCAACACACATATATGCAGGACGGATTATCTTTCCATAACCGAGAAGTTCTTCCAAACGATGAGCCGACCAACCGACGATTCTCGCAATAGCGAAAAGCGGCGTGTAAAGTTCTTCGGGAAGCCCCAACATCCTGTAAACGAGGCCGCTGTAGAAGTCTACGTTTGCACTGACACCTTTGTATATTTTGCGTTCCTGCGCAATTATCTGAGGCGCAAGACGTTCAACATTTGCATAAAGTTTGTATTCATCTTCCCTGCCCTTTTCTTTTGAGAGAGCCTCAACATAACCTTTGAAAACTTTAGCTCTGGGGTCTGAGAGAGAGTAAACAGCGTGACCCATACCGTAAATAAGTCCGCTTCTGTCAAAAGCCTGTTTTCTGAGAAGGGCAAGCAGATATGCTGAAATCTCTTCGTCATCATTCCAGTCTTTTACATGTTCTTTCATGTCATCAAACATTCTGATAACCTTGATATTTGCACCGCCATGCTTAGGACCTTTCAATGATCCGAGAGCTGCGGCGATGGCTGAATAAGTATCCGTACCTGAAGAAGATACAACACGTGTTGTAAATGTTGAGTTGTTACCGCCACCGTGTTCTGCATGAAGAACAAGTGCAAGGTCAAGTATCTTCGCTTCAAGATCAGAATATTTGCTGTCGGGACGAAGCAAATGAAGAATATTTTCCGAAGTTGAAAGTTCAGGAACCGGTGAATGGATAAATAAGCTCTTATCGTCGTGGTAATAGCAGTATGACTGATACCCGTAAACAGAAAGAAGCGGGAAAAGTGCTATAAGCTGCAAGCACTGACGAAGAACATTTGGAATTGACACATCATCGGCGTTATCATCGTATGAATACAAAGTAAGAACGCTTCTTGAAAGAGTGTTCATCATGTCCTTACTGGGTGCTTTCATGATGATGTCACGAACAAAGCTTGTAGGAAGGCTTCTGTAATCAGCCAAAACTTTATTAAATGAAGCCAACTCTTCTTTTGTGGGGAGTTTACCCAATAAGAGCAAATATGCGGTCTCTTCGAAACCAAAACGGTTTTCCGAAGTAAATCCGGCAACGATCTTTTCCATGTCAATACCCCTGTAATAGAGTTTACCTTCACAGGGTGTCTGTTCACCGTTTATATATTCATAAGATTTAACGTCACCGATTTCCGTAAGTCCTGCAAGGACACCCTTACCGGAAAGATCACGGAGTCCTCTCTTTACGTCAAGCTGAGCATAAAGTTTGGGGTCGATGCTACTGTTTTCTATGCATTTTCGTGTCCATGCGTTAATCTCTTCGGTTATTATACTGAAATCTCTTGACATTCTTTTTTCTACCGTTTTAAACCTTTCTGTTTTTAATATGATTTTTTTACAACGCTGCTTTAGCTGCAGTTATGGTGTTCTGCAGAAGCATTGTAATGGTCATGGGGCCTACGCCACCGGGAACAGGTGTAATAAGGGACGCAATCTCGGAAACTTCAGCGAAATTAACGTCACCTGTAAGTTTACCTTCTGAATTTCTGTTCATGCCCACATCAAGAACTACAGCACCGGGTTTGACCATATCTCCGGTGATAAATTCTGACTTACCGATAGCAACAACAAGAATATCGGCTCTTCTTGTAACTTCTGCAAGATTCTTTGTTCTGGAATGACAAACTGTAACAGTTCCGTTTTCAGCAAGAAGCATAATAGCCTGAGGTTTGCCAACAATATTGCTTCTGCCAACAACAACGCACTCTTTACCCGAGATATCAACGCCACTGCGTTTTATGAGTTCAACAACACCTGCAGGTGTACAGGGCAAAAATCTTGGGTTGCCCGTCATGAGTTTACCAACATTTTCAGGATGGAAACAGTCCACATCTTTTTCGGGAAGTATTGCATTTATAACAGTATCGGGATTGATATGCTTAGGAACGGGACTCTGAACGAGAATTCCGTGGATATCTTTGCGGAGATTAAGTATCTCAATAAGATCAAGCAGTTCCTTTTCCGTTGTTGTTTCAGCGAGAGTATAAGTATCGGAATAAAAACCGACTTCTTCACAAGCTTTCTGCTTATTTCTCACATATATCTGAGATGCGGGGTCAGTTCCCACAAGAATAACTGCAAGACCGGGTCTTACGCCTTTTGCTGTAAGAGCCTCGGCTTCCGCCTTTATTTCACTTCTTATCTGAGCAGATATTGCTTTTCCATCTATAATAGCCATAATACGATTCTCCAATTATTATTTATTATCTTCATTTTCGTCATCGACTTCTTCATTTTCGCGATTTCTTCCGCGATGAGCTTCAAGAGATGCCATAAAGAGGTCGGATTCATTTACTGTGATAGCCGCTTCATCGGAATCTTCGCCTTCAAAAACATTCGTATAAGAATTCTGTTCGTCGATCTTTTTCTGAACCACTTTCTCTGTGATCTTACGAATAACTCCTTTTCTGAGAAGGATGAAAAGAACTATAGCATCCAAAAGGAAAACAAGACCGAGGACCTGGGAAACACGGAAAACGCCGAGTACTCTGAGACTATCCTGACGGAGTCCTTCAATAAACGCTCTGCCGAGTCCATACCATCCCATATAGAAACAGAATATCTCACCGTGTTCTTTCTTGAAACGTTTGATAACAAAAAAGGCTACAAGAAAACCTACAAAATTCCAAAGTGATTCATAAAGGAATGTGGGATGCACAGCTGCCTCACCGTTGATGGACATACCCCAGGGGAGATCCGTAACAGAGCCGTAAGCCTCTGCGTTGACAAAATTACCCCAACGTCCGATAGACTGACCGATAAAGAATCCGAAAGAAGCAAGATCAAAAAGTGCAAGAGCATTTTTCTTCTTGACTTTACAGAAAACAAGTCCAACTATAAATGCCGCAATTATACCGCCGTAAATGGCAAGACCGCCGTTACGGAAATTTATCATTTCCCAAAGCGTTTCAAAATGGTCAAGCATGAAAATGACAAAATAAAGTCTCGCACCTATAAGAGCGCAAGGAACGCCCCAAAGGCAAACATCAATAATATCATCGGATTTAAAACCGAAATTTTTAGCCTGCCACATACAGAACGAAATAGCAAGGATCATGCCGCAGGTAATGATTATCGCATACCAATATATATCTATGCCTGTGCCAAAAAGATTGTCTATGGCAACCCTGTCGATATCAAGATCAAAGATGCCCAATTTGTTGAAACTGATAGTGTTTGTAGTATTCATAAATACAACTCCAAATAAAAACTTCCAATAATTTATTATACTACTATTTTTGATTATCGTCAAGGTCTAAATCGAATATTTTCCATTTGTGCCACTTTTTAATGCCGGAATTCAAAGAGATTTTCATGTTTTTAATTTTGTCAGATAAAGAAAATTATAATGAAACATTCTTATGCTAAAATAATAAAGTATATATAAATAGGTAAATTACTACGGAGGTAGAAATTTGATCAGTAAATTCCTTAAACGAAACTGGATATTCTACATTTTCGGTTTTGGTTTTCTCGCACTGAATGCAACCATAAACACCCAGGTACCGCAGGCTCTCGGTGATGCAATATCATTACTGGAATCCGGTGCAGCGAAAAATGATGTAATGCGTCAAGCTCTCATCATCGGTCTTATTGGCGTAGCAGCATTCGTAACAAGATTCATCTGGAGAACTTTCATCATCGGCACGGCAAGAAGACTTGACTGCTGGCTGAGAGAAAGACTTTACACAAAATTTCAGCATCTGCCAATAAGCTTTTACGCAAACAAAAGTTCCGGTGACCTTATGGCATATGCAATAAACGACATCAACGCCGTGCGTCTCACATTCGGTCCTGCATTGGCAATGTCATTCAACGGTATCGTAACCGCAACGATCTCCATCGTCACAATGATACTCGAAGTTGACCCCATATTAACAGTCCTCGCCTTGCTTCCTGTTCCCTTTACTATAATCTACACGACAATATCAGGAAGAATAGTAAGACGCAAATTTTCCGCTGTTCAAGCGCTTTTTTCAAAACTTTCAGGATTTGTAAATGAAAGCATTTCAGGAATCAGGATCATAAAAGCCTTCGCCACTGAAGATGCAAGAAACGAGGAATTCTCAAAAATATCCTCGGATATGCGTGACGCAAATATCTCTCTTGTATACACATCTTCAATGGTTAATCCCGTCATAAAAGCAACATTCGGTCTCAGCTACGCCCTTGCACTTATTTTCGGAGGACAAGCTGTAATTGAAGGCACGTTGGATACCGGTACACTTGTAACATTCCTCGGTCTGCTCCTTTTGGTTCAGAATCCTGTGGTTCAGTTGGGTGACATTATCAACAGAGTTCAGAGAGGTCTTGCGTCATATAAAAGACTCAAGAGCATTGATGATGAGATCTCCATACCTGAAAGTGAATTTGAAGAAACGGACGAAGATTCTGTTATTGAGGGAAAAGATATCACTGTAAAGGATCTGACATTTACATATCCCGACGGCGAAAAACCTGCACTCAATAACATCTCTTTCACAATAAAAAGCGGTTCAACTATCGGTATTGCAGGCGCTACGGGAAGCGGAAAAACAACACTTATTGCTACTCTGGCAAAACTTCTCCCCGCACCTGACGGTTCAATACTTTTCGGAGATGCGGATATCAACGAAACAAGAGCTTCCACTCTGAGAAAAGATATTGGCTATGTACCACAGGACGGTTTCCTTTTCTCTGCAACGATCGCTCAGAATATCGCATTTTGCGATGAATCTCCAGACATGGAGAAAATAAAAACAGCCTCGGATCTCGCTTGTATCACAATAGACGAAAAAACTTTCTCAAACGGATACGAAACGGAGGTCGGAGAAAGAGGCACACATCTTTCCGGAGGGCAAAAGCAAAGAATTTCACTCGCAAGAGCATTTTACAGAACACCGTCTCTGTTGCTCCTTGATGATACACTTTCCGCTGTTGATACCGTTACGGAACAAACAATGCTCAAAAACATAAAAGATCTCCCCAATACTGAGCTTTACAAAGATAAAAAATCCAGACCTACAACTGTGATAATCAGCCATAAACTTTCCGCAATAGAAGACTGCGACGAGATCCTTTACATGGATAACGGTGAGATCGCAGAACGTGGAACACACAAAGAACTCATGGATAAACAAGGACTTTACGCAAAGATGTACGAACTCCAGCATATGTCCGATACAATTAAAATTGACGAATAAGGAGGGCGGAAAATGAAAGAAGAACAGAAAAAACCGACTTTGAAAGAAGAATTTAAAGCGGTAAATAAAAAATCCAACATCATCCGCCTTGCCGCAATGATGCGTCCGTATATCGGTCAGCTTTTACTTTGTGCGCTTTTTGTTTTGGTCGTAAACGCAGCAGAATTGCTGAAACCTATGATAGCGGAGATCGTAATTGACGATTTTCTCGCAAAAGGCATCGTAAAAACAGAAAACATGTCCATTGCAATACTTGGCATGATCTATTTTGCAACAATAGTTATAGGTTCTGCCTTCGGTATTGCTCAGGCAAGACTTATCACAAGGATCTCGCAAAAGATTCTCGACACCATGAGAAACAAAGTTTTTGATAAAATACTCCACCTTTCAACAGGCAAGCTTGATAAATTCGGAACGGGAAGACTTATCACAAGAGCAACAAATGATGTTGAAACGGTAAACGAATTTTACAGTGATGTTTTTCTCAGTCTTTTCAGAGATATTTTCCTGCTCATCGGTATCCTCGTGATGATGCTGATAATCGACTGGAAACTTGCCCTCGTGGCATTTACAGGAATACCCTTTATCATTGCATTGACTTTTTCAATAAAGAAAAGGATCAAAGAAAACTTTAAAAAAGTAAAAGTCACAACAGGTAAGATCAACGGATTTTTCTCCGAAAATATTCAGGGAATGAGAATAGTTCAGGTGTTCAACGGTCTGAAAGAAAAACTCAAGGAATTCAGACAGCTGAACGATGAATATTTCAAGGGAACAATGACGCAGGTAATGCTCCACAGTTTTCTCCGTCCCACAATGGAAATGATAAACGAGCTTGTAATTGCACTTCTTGTGGCTTATGCTTACAATGGGATCAGCGGCGGTGTTCTCGAAGTTGGCGTGCTTTACGCTTTTACAAACTACACAAAGCAATTTTTCGCCCCCATAAACGACCTTGCGGAAAAATACTCCACGGTTCAATCGGCTTTCGTTTCCACCGACAGGATCTACGAACTTCTTGACGACAACGAAACAGAAAATTCCTACGAAGGAAGAAAAGACGTTGATATTCAGGGAACTATCGAATTCAAAGATGTGTGGTTCGCTTACGATGATGAAAACTGGGTACTCAAAGGTGTTTCATTTATCATTCCCAAAGGAGCAAGAGCCGCATTTGTAGGAACAACGGGCGCAGGTAAAACCACCATAATAAACCTCATTACCAGAAACTATACACCGCAAAAAGGTGAAATTCTCATTGACGGTGTGAATGTCAATGAGATCAGTCTCCACACATTGAGGTCTTCTGTCTCTGTAGTTCTGCAGGACGTATTCCTTTTCACGGGAAACATCAGAGAAAACCTTGAAATGGGCGTTGCCAAGAGCGACGAACAGTTGACAAAAGCGCTTGAGGCGGCACAGTCCAAGGATATCAGCTTTGATACAGCCGTAACCGAACAGGGCTTGAACTTCTCCACAGGTGAACGCCAGCTCATATCCTTTGCAAGAGCCATCGCTTCCGAACCGAAAGTGCTTATTCTTGACGAAGCGACAGCCCATATCGACACGGGAACAGAAGTGAAAGTTCAGACCGCCATAAATGAAATGTCCAAAGGCAGAACGATGATATATATTGCCCACCGACTTTCGACGATCCGTGAAAGCAATATAATTTTTGTAATCAAAAACGGGCAGATAGCAGAGCGCGGCAACCACAACGAACTTGTGGCTCTGGGCGGAGAATACGCATCTTTGGTAAAACATAACGCATAATAAATTTAAGAGGTTAAGTTAACAATAAAATCAAGGATTGGTTCTAAATTAGCCAATCCTTCCTAATTTATAGGGACTTTTTATACTCCAGACCGCCCCCACACGTCAACGTGTTCCGAATCCTACATTCCGCATCAGATAAAGCCGCTTAACAAAAATTTCACATTTCGGGGGGGGTAGGTATTGACAAAACATTCCAAACATGGTATAATTATATTGACATCAAATGTAGCATCATTTTGAGATCCAATAAAGGAGATGTAAAATATGGCAAATTACTGTGGAAAAAATTGCAACGAATGTACTTATAAGGAAAAGCTGAACTGTCCGGGCTGTGCGCAGGGACCGGGGAATTTATGGACGGGAGACTGCAAACTTGCAAAATGTTGCGACGACAAGGGACATGACAACTGCGAGAGCTGCGGACATAAATCACGCTGCGGCATGCTCAGCCGTAAGCATACGATCCCAAAAGAAAGAATATCAAAACTTGAGGCAAAAGAAGCTGAATATAAACGCATCGCAAAAATAACTCCAACATTGAGTAAATATTTACCCATACTGTTCTGGTCAACTATCGTAGCACAAATTGCCGGTTTCTTTACAGCGGACACACTGGAAACCGTTTTCCCGCCACTGTTCTATTCAGCAACGGCAGTAAATTTCCTTTGCGCTATGCTGTACGGAATAATTCTGTTCCTCATGTCATCAACTTCAACATGGTATAAAACAGCAGGTCTCCTATATATCACAGGCCCGCTTGTATCATTTGTATCATTAGTTCTGATCATATTAACACGACACCCCGCGCTGGTTTTACTGTCTATTGCAAGCCTTATAATCACACTTTTCGGACAATACAACGAATTCAAAGGACACGAAGAGGTTTTGTTTGACGTAGATCCAGACCTTTCAGACAAATGGAAAAACCTTTGGAAATGGCATCTGTATACATACATTGCAGTTATAGCAAGCCTCATATTGGCTATAATGCTCCCAGTCATCGGAGCGATAATTGCGCTTGTATCTTCTATCGCCGCAATCGTTTTTGCGATACTCAGGATATACTATCTCTATAAAACAGCAGAAACTTTCAAAATTTTTAAAAATACAATAGCTGAATAAAAGGGAAAAGAATAATACATGAATGAAAAGTTACTTGGAAAATGCGGCTTTTATTGCGGTTGCTGTCCCACATACATAAAAGGTAACTGCAGAGGCTGTATAAATGAACATACCGACGGAGACTGCTTTACAAGAGACTGTGTGTTGAAAAAAGGGATAGAAGCCTGCGGTTTTTGCGAAAATTTTCCTTGCAACGAGCTTTTCACCCGACCCAAATGTACGGTTTTGGATAAAAATTGGCTTGAATGGAAAAAGGAAAGAAAAATGGATTTCCACAACGAAGAACTCGAAAAACTGAAAGAACAGATTGACAGAAAACGTCATTTTGAAAAAAGGATCGAAAATCTCCAGCTCCAGCAAAATCAACTGCAACGAAAAGTTTCCGAACTTGAAATGATCAAAAACAAAGAGCAGATCGATGTTGACAAGCTTGAAGGACGAAGTCTTGCGGCATTTTTCTACGCCATAAGAGGCAAAAAAGAAGAGATCCTCGAAGCAGAACGAAAAGAAGCATACATGGCGGCAATCAGGTTTGACACAGCAAACCAAGAACTCCAAGCAATTGAAGAGGATATCGCGGAATGTAAGGCAAAGTTGCAGAAGATCTCCGACTGCGAAAGCCGATACGAAAGCCTTATGGCTGAAAAAATTGAAAATGTCAAGGAATCAGACCCAGAAACTGCAGTTGAGATAGAAATTTGGGAAAAAGATATCTCAAATCTTAAAAGCCGTGAAAAAGAACTGATCGAAGCCATTGAAGCAGGAAAAAACGCTCAAAGAACAGCAGAATCTGTCTATAAAACTCTGAGCAAAGCGGAAGATATGAGCACTTGGGATCTTTTCGGCGGTGGGCTGATTGCGGACCTCGCAAAGCATGATCATCTTGACAACGCTCAGTCGCAATTGGAAATTCTTCAGGTACAACTCAGAAGATTCAAGACAGAGCTGTCCGATGTGAAAATAAATGCGGACATCAAGGTGAACATTGACGGATTTTTAGGCTTCGCAGACTTTTTCTTTGATGGATTATTTGCCGATCTGACAGTCAGAGACAAGATAAAAAATTCTATCGCCTCAGTGTGCGGCATAGAATCTCAGATAAGATCAGTAATCATAAAGCTTGAATCAGATCTTAACGCCACTAAGATCAAACGTGAAAACGCTCAAAAATATATAAATGAGATTGCATTAAAATCTTAAAGCAAAAAAATTTACAAATTAAACACTTGACAAACACAAAAATCTGTGATACAATAATTGCAAGCAATTATTGTATGTTGATTTAATACACGAATATTTATGAGAGGTCCAACCATGAAGACATTGTTTGTAAATACAGTTGTCAATAACGGTAATCCCGCAGCGAATCACCCTTACATGTGGTTCTTTTCGGGCTCGGACTTCCATACTTATTTTCAGATCTGACTTAAATTTACCGGTATTTAAGTATATATTTTGAAACGTATGCGATGTTGAGCCATAAGCCAACATCGTATTTTTTTATTTAAAGGAGCAATTCATATGACTACATTTGAAGCACTGACCGAATATTACGGAAATTACGACGAAGACGGACGGCTTACATCCAGACACGGGAAAGTTGAATTTCTCACGACGGTCAAATACATAGACAAATATCTGAAAAGAGGCGACAGGATCATAGAGATCGGCGCAGGCACGGGCAGGTATTCACATTTTTTCGCACAACAAGGTTACCAAGTTGATGCGGTGGAACTGATACAACACAATATTGATATTTTCAAAAGCAAAACAGCGAAATATGAACCCGTAACCGTAACTCAGGGAAATGCCCTTGATCTTAGCAATTTTGCAGATGAAACCTACGACATAACCTTGCTTCTCGGCCCGATGTACCACCTCTACACAGCCGAAGAACAAAGAAAAGCTCTTTCGGAAGCCGTAAGAGTTACGAAAAAGGGAGGAATAATCTTCGCAGCTTATTGCAACAATGACGCAGTTATCGTGCAATTTGCCTTTCAAAAAGGCAATATCTGGACAGAACGCTATCAAAAATTGATCGACCCCATGACTTTTAAAGCGACTTCTGACCCCACCGAACTTTTTCAGCTCTATCGAAAAGAGGATATCGACAAACTGATGTCTGACTTTAAGACCGAGAGGCTCCACTATGTAGGAACGGACATGGCGACCAATTTTATGAGAGAGACGATTGATTCAATGACCGACGAGCAGTTCGAAACATATCTGAATTACCATTTTTACATCTGCGAACGGCCCGATATGATCGGCGTAACGCACCATATACTAGACATTTTCAGAAAGGAATGATAAAAATGCTGACCCATAAAGGTACGCAAACATTACGCACCGACAGACTTATTTTAAGAAGATTCACAATCGACGATGCTCAGGAAATGTTCGACAACTGGGCAAACGATGAACGTGTGACTGAATTTCTCACCTGGCAACCCCACAAGAACCCCGAAAAAACGAAAGAATTACTCAAAGATTGGATCAAAACATACGAAGATCCCACAACATATAACTGGCTGATTGAATTTGAAGGAAAAGCCATCGGCAACATCAGCGTTGTGCGGCTCGGAGAAAGAAGCGAGTACGCAGATCTGGGTTACTGCATTGGATCCGGCTATTGGAACAAGGGGCTGATGACGGAAGCCGCAAAAGCAGTTATAAACTATCTTTTCAAGGAAATAAACTTTCATCGTGTATCTATCTCCCATGCGACATTGAACCCTGCATCGGGTAAAGTTGCGCAAAAATGCGGACTAACTTATGAGGGCACTGCAAGGGAGTGCTTCAAGAACCAAAAAGAAGATTTTCTCGACATCGCTTCATATTCGGTACTTCAAAACGAGTGGAAGCCTTGACATCTGCTTAATAAATGGTGAGCAGAATCTTATGGTTCTGCTCACCTATCAATATTTTTGCTGTGATTATTTATTCTTCGAATTTCTATTTGTTCTGATAATGCCGATCACGGAGGAAATGATTGCAACAGCCTCATATACAAACCCTCCGACTGACAAAGTAAAAGCGTCATAGATGAGAACCATCGGAGAGGTTACGAGAATACTTTTTCGCACATTCTGAGGATCAGAAAATGCCATACACATGGAATTTATTATCAGCCCAAGGAATACGAATATCGAATACCAGCCGTTCCAGGTCAGAATTCCGATGACAGCAAGGATCGAAGTGAAAATTATGGGAAATAGTAAACTTTTATCCCCTTTTTGATTCCGACGGTAATAGAAAAAATTCCTGATAACATTCACCACGTTCATTGCCATTCCCGTCGTTGCACCAATAAGTAAATAATGAATACAAAAAACCAGACTGACCGCTGTCTGGCAGATCAGAAGCTGTTTCTGAGTCTTCATTTGATACGAAACAAATCCGAGGATTATGGCAATTATACCGAATATCTGACCGATTATAAATAAAATTTTATCCATAAAAATCTATACCTCAACGCAAAAAACTGATCTTGTCGGTTTCTTCAAGCCCCAGCATATCAATAGCGCGCTCAAAAACTCTGCGAAATTCAGAGCCATTTGGGAATCTGTGAGAATCGCTTCCGCAGTAAAATTTGCAACCGCAGGATTTGGCAACACGGAACGGACGGAGAATAATATCTGCCTCTTCGTCTTTAAAATTCATATCACCGTAATTCAATTCTATACCAACGCCAAGTTTTGCCGCCTTAGTAAACAAAGTAACCATTTTTTCAGTTGGTATAAGAGATAATATCTTTAAAAGATCATCTCTTTTAGCAATCGTACCGCAAACCAGGTGCGCAATACCGATCTTATGAAACGGAAGATCCATATTCAGAACAGCTTCCAAACGATCGACCCACAACTCTGCACGTCTTTCGTTGCTTTCGATATCAGAATCGGAAATAGTAAATCCCCTCATGTGCATATGAGTAGTAGGAATAACCACAAAACTGAACTTATCAAAACATGAAGGTGATATTCCTAAAGTAAAATGCTTATCAAGGTCCGTTTCACAACCGAAACAAAACTCCATATTATCAGATTCGGGCAACGGCAGATTCTGAGATATATACTCAAAATTCTGAATTTTATAGAAATCATAAACGCTGGGAACGGATTCATCAGAAAATTGAACATCCTCATCCCAAAAATGATCGGTAATACATAGTTTTTTTAAGCCTGTCTCCTCAGCATATTTCAAAAGATTAGCAGTTGTTTGTGTAGGTTCTTTAGAGCAAAGAGATAAATAAGAGTGAATATGCAGATCGTGGTCAAACTTAAATTTCATAGCAATACCCCCTATTGGTAGTTTTATTATAGCACAATATATATGAAAAGTCAAGCGCTTGCCTGAAATTTTCATAGAACGTAAAGCTCGTTTCAAATTCCGCATGATATCAAGCAGTTATGAAAAAAATCGGTACATTTCATTATGAAAGTACCGATCAAATCATATTTTAAAAATGATTATCCGCGTTTGAATACATAATAATCAGGTTCCATGCCACCATATATGTAGTCCCCGCTTTTCCATTCAATGAACAAATATTCAACCCCGTCAATAATTTGAATTTCATAAGCACAAGCAGTGCTGTTCCATTTTCTTAAAACAAAGCCCTTTGTCCAAACCTGCATATTACTTCCGAATATTCGTTTTTCACCATATTCATACAAACTTTCGACTTCACCGAAAGGCTTAAACTCAATCTCAGTAAAAAAGAATCTATCGTTTTGTTTACCGTAGGGGTCGTAACATTCTGTTGAAGATGTAAAATCATATACATACCACTTTCCTAATATCCGAGAGTCGTTTACAAAAGGAAGATCAATATTATCTTTGACAGAAACTTCATCTCGCATATAATGGTTACTATCCACCTTACGAAGAACAAGACAAACAGGAGAACCTCCGCGCATTGATTCGTAGGACTTAAAATTGACAAACATATACAACTCATTATTATATTCTTCTAAATGATAATCGTTTACAGTAGAAGAATCTCCGGATACATGTATAAGTTTTCCTTTAGTCCAACGGTAGCACCAATATTGTTCACCATCTGGAAGAAAATATATTTCTCTGGTATTATCTACATCATCAAATTTAAGAATATTTGCATAGAAATCTTCCTTCACCGCATATTCACCGATTATTTGCCATTTTCCGACGACAGCAGAGTCGTCCTCAAACGGAATATCAGTATTCTCGTGAATGAATTCAGGCAAGTCATTAAGTTTTACAACTCGACATTTCAAGAAAACATTGTTTGAAAAAGGGTCTCCATGTACTTCATACGAAGAAGTTCTCTGGTAATGCTCTTCAACAAAAAATTTATCCATTTGACGAATTGAGTCATTGCTGTCATTAGCATCAAATTTTGATGATACAGCATACATACAGTCGTTCTCGTTAATAAAATCAAAATTTAACATAAGTCTTTCTCCTAACATAATTATTTTAGCATCATATAAATCAGAAAGGAGTCTGTAAAGTTCGCGCTGTTTATCCTCAAACAATTTAATAATTTCATCGTCGGTATTAATAGACAGTAATATCTTCTTAACTTCAGAAATTGAAAAACCTGCTTTTTTCAAAGCTGTAATTTTATAAAAAATAGATATTTGTTCCTCAGAATAATACCTATAACCGGTAAAAGAATCTATATACTCAGGAACAAGAAGTCCTACTTTATCATAATATCTAAGCAAGGATACATTCGTATTACAAATGTTCGCAAACGTGCCTATCTGCATAACAATCCCCTTTCAAATTTAAATAAATTAATGTAAGGTACCTTATGATATAATTATACACCTAAAGTATACTGTAGAGTCAATAGGGTAAAGGTGAATAATTTGTTACTTTTTTAGAAGAGAAACTTTTCATCCGCGATTGATACATATAAAGCATAAAAGACATACAACATGGTATATTTTAGGCTTTAGCTGGAAGTACAAAAAAGAAACTCATCAGATACGATCGACAATGGGATTTATTTCCCGTATGTGCCCTTGTGATTTAAAGGTACTTTTCTCTGTATTTAATTGGTGTTTCTCCTACATGTCTTTTAAAGAGCTTTGAAAAATATGAATAATCCAAAAAACCTGAGCGTTCAGCAATTTCAGAAAGAGACAAACTGTTCTTGTAAAGTTCAATTAAGTGACAAGCATTATCTATTCTAACAGATGTTAAAAATTCAGTAGGTGTTTTTCCCGTTCGTTTTTTGAATACCGTTCTGATATAATCTTTTGAATATCCGCTGAAATTCAATACTGTGGAAACATTAAATTCTGAATCATTAGCACTAATTGATATTTTACGTATTATCTCTTTTATAGCAGAATTTGTAACATCGCTGTCATCCATAATAGTATTCAAAAACGTAGCATATGTTTTGCACAAACTATCAAGATAATCATGAGACGCGAAACGATTATAAAAGATAATCTCTACCAAGGTTTTGCCTTCTGATATTTCATTATCCTTTAGGATCATTGGAAATTTAAAATCAAACACCCATCCAAAATCATAGCAAATACAAGTATTTTTAAATCCTGATAGTGAAACAGAACCATGCTCAATGTTTGGAGGTACAATAATTATTGTACCGGGAACAAACGGGTATTCTTTAGCTTTTGTCTTTAAAAAACCTGTCCCCTCTGTATAATACATTATTTCGTAATTCTTGTGCGAATGTAAAGGATAAGAAATAGTTCCATCCTGTGTTCGACTTATTTGAATATTCATAGTATCACGAACCTTTATTTATTTTTTCTACAAATATTATTATACCAAATATAATTAAAAAATGCAATATCAATCCAAAATAAAAAATCATACTTTTTCTGAAATCTATTTTTTATACAAAAAATAATATGTATAGTTATAACATTCACTCAAAATTTATGTTATCATATATTTAAAGCAAATTATAGTTTGAACTATCAACGGAGGAATTTTATGCTTTGCGGAATTGCAATGACATTATCTCATTCATCACCTGAAGAATGGGCAAAAAAGCACAAAGAGATGGGGTTATCAGCGGTTGTCTTTCCTTTGAATTACACAGCACCAACCACTCAGATTGATTCATATGTAAAAGCGGCAAAAGAGGCAGAGCTCTTAATCGCTGAAGTCGGCTCATGGTGTAACCCCTTGGATAGTGATATAAAAAAGAGAACCAATAATTTAGATTTGTGTATCAAACAGCTTGAACTTGCAGAATATATCGGTGCCTCATGCTGTGTAAATATAACAGGTACCGATGGGGAGATATGGGACGGCAGCTATGCTTCAAATTACTCTGAAAAACTCTATACGGAAGCTGTATTATCTATTCAAAAAATAATTGATTCTGTTAATCCGAAATTGACACGTTATACGATAGAGCCAATGCCACACATGATTCCGGATTCTCCGGAGACATATCTTAAGCTCTTAAAAGATGTAAACCGCAATGGATTTGGAGTACATCTTGATGTTGTCAATATGATTACATCTCCCAGAGTTTATTTTAACAACAAAGAATTAACGGAAAGATGCTTCAGACTTTTAGGAGATTACATATGCAGTTGCCATGTAAAAGATTCGTTGTTAGAACATTCTTTAACCGTATCAATTAAAGAAGTTCCTTGCGGTAAAGGCGGCTTTGATATTAAATATTATCTGGATAAAATTAACGAAAAAAATTTACCAGCAATAATAGAACATTTGTCAGAAGAACAGGCTTACCGTAATGCCTTGGCGTATATTAACACATTATATAGGGAGAATTTATAAAATGGATAAAATAAAAATCGGTATTTTAGGTGCAAGCAGAGGCATGGATTTTTCAAACAGGATCTTGAAGAATTATGAATACGCTTGTTTGACTGCTGTATGTGAATCATATGACGTTTTAAGAGAGAAAACAGATATTTTCCTTAAAGAAAATGGCTTTGAGGCAAAATGTTACGAAAATTATGATGAGTTCCTTGATTCAGGTATTGATGCAGTAATAATCGCCAACTTTGCAAACGAGCATTTTGAGTATGCTATTCGAGCATTGGAAAAAGGAATACACGTATATAGCGAAGTACAACCGGTTCAAACCATTGCGGAAGCTTGTGCTTTATGTGACGCTGTAGAAAAAAGTGGTTGTGTATATGCTTATGGAGAAAACTATTGTTATTCAGACAGTGTTATGGCTCTGAGACAATTTTGTGAAGATGGAACTGTAGGTGAGATCGTCTGCATGGAAGGTACATTCATAAATGATTGTTCAGCTAAATGGCATTTATTAACACGAGGTATACGTGACCATTGGAGGAACTACGTGCCTTCAACGTTTTATTGTACACACAGTATCGGTCCGTTGTTTTTTGCCACAGGCAGACGAGCTATTAGAGTAAACGGATTAGAAATCCCACGTATGGATTATATGGCAGAGAAAGGTGCCCGTTCCGGAAGTGCAGGAATGGAAGTCATGGAACTTGATAACGGTGGAATAGCAAGAAGCCTTAACGGAAATTTGCGCCATCCATATGAAGCAAGTTTTCGTCTAATTGGTTCTAATGGTTCTCTCAAAGGTGATTCCGGATGTTTGCAAGTATTAAAACGTAACGGAGATTTTACTTATGACATTCAAAAGATTCCTTTAACATATAAAAAATACAAGTATCGCCCGACGGGAGAAGAAAAGTTTGTTGCAAACGGAGACTATACCGCCTTCGGATATTTTATAGGATCAATTTTAGGCGATGAAGAGGGAAAAAAATACAGTATTGATATATATAGCGCTTTAGATATGGCATTACCGGGATTGCTTGCCTATCGCTCAATAGTTGACGGCGGCAAACCCTATGAGGTTCCTGATTTGAGAGATATGGGTGTACGTGATAAATATAGAAATGACCATTATAGTACAGATCCAAGAACTGTAGAAGAATTCAGATTACCTACAACAAAAAACGGGAATCCTGATGTTGACGATGATATATATACATCAATACAACGCCATTTTGCAGAAGTAAATCTAAAACCGGGTATGAATTAAACAGAACTTAAACCATAATGATTATAGAAAGTAAGGGTGGAAGGAACACATGAAAAATTTACACAATTTTAAAAGGGGTATGGGTATAGGTGGTTGGCTAACAAATTATAAACGCTTTAATGTCTTGCCACTAGAACACAGGATGAAAATTACAGAAGGCGACATGGAACATTTCAGAACCTATATTACAGAAAGAGACATTGAATATATTGCCTCACTAGGAATGGATCACATTCGCCTTGGCTTTGATCAGATAGTTATTGAAGCAGAACCGTATACATATCGCAAAGAAATAGTTAATATATTAAATCAATTTGTATATTGGTGCGAAAAATATAATGTACGACCTATTTTAAATATGCATAAAGCCATCGGTAATTATTGTGATATTCCGGGAGAAAACGGACTAATACAGGATGAGGAACTTAAAAACCGTTTCGTTGAACTTTGGAAGATGTTAGAACAAGAATTTTCCGAAAACAAAGATGTCGTTTTTGAATTATTAAACGAGGTTGTAAACAACGATTCAAAAGGATGGAATTCTCTTGCAAGACATACCATAGATGAAATCAGAAAATTTAACAAAGAACGTATAATAATCTTAGGTGGAACAGAATGGAATAATCCTCCAGGACTTGATCACGTTGAAATTTATGATGATGAACATATTATATATACATTCCATTGCTATGCGCCATTTGAATTTACACATCAACAAGGTGTTTTGTCGTGGACAAATTTATATTATAACAGAAAAATGCCATATCCAACAGATGACATCGAGCGGTACAGAGATTTCCACAGACTATTTGGAGATGAAAACCCTTATCCAGATATTACAAGGATGGATATTGAATTCTTAAGAAATCATATGGCGCCGGCAAAAAGATTTAGGGAGAATAATCCCGATAAGATATTATGGTGCGGTGAATTTGGAACAATACGCCATTGTAATATCAAATATCGTGAAAACTGGATGCGTGATATGATAACAATTTTAAACGAATGGGATATTCCGTACTGTGTATGGAACTATTTAAGCACGCCGAATGACGGGAATAAATTCAGTCTGGTTGACGATGAAAATCGTATAATTTTAAGCGAAGAACTCAAGAAAATAATACAGGGGAATTTATAATAATGGTTTATGTCTAAAATTAACCATTAACTCATTTTCCGACGAATACATATAAAGCATAAAAGACATACCGATTGGTATGTATAAATTTAATCAGGGACTCGCCTTTTCTGCGGAAAAGAGCGATGGAGAGAAAAACCTGTCACTGATAGAACTAAGGAGCCCTAAAACATTGCTTGCAATGTTTTCAACTACGATTTTACGAAGTAAAAACGTTGTGCCTTCGAGTCCCCAATGGTTGCATATAAAGCATAAAAGACATACCTATTGGTATGTCTTTTATGCTTGGTGGACCATCAGGGACTCGAACCCCGGACCAACCGGTTATGAGCCGGTAGCTCTAACCAACTGAGCTAATGGTCCAAATTATGAGCGGGGATTGGATTTCTTTTGTGAAACGTAATGAAATTACACGTATTTCCGTATATCTTCCATCTTTTCTCGCTTCCGGAATCCCTTCCGCTGGTATATTAACCTGTAGCATACTAATTTATGCTTGCAGTGTGTTTGCTTGGTGACCCGTGGGAGGGTCGAACTCCCGATTGCGGCGTGAGAGGCCACCGTCTTGACCGCTTGACCAACGGGCCGTAATCTTTTTGTTGGCATTTCCCTATTTTTCCAAGTCGTCTCCAACTAAGTATTTTCGGCATCTTTGGGCTTAACTACCGTGTTCGGAATGGGAACGGGTGGTACCCCAACATTATCTACACCAACTATTTTATTCTGTATTTTTGCTTCCCAGAACCTCTCTCACAGATTCATTCACATATAGAAAAAAAAGGAGAGTCGGCATCGCCCTATTTTCCCGAGCCGTCTCCAGCCAAGTATTTTCAGCACCCGCGAGCTTAACTACCGTGTTCGGAATGGGAACGGGTGGATCCTCGCCGTCATTGACACCGACTATTCCTTTTTCTCTGAAGGTTGTACCTTCAAAAC
>SVMT01000060.1 GCA_015067305.1 Oscillospiraceae bacterium
GGTCTTGTAAATGATGAGCCACAATAACGGAAACAATGGGGATTGCAATTACTGCAAGTGTGTTTATAATAGTCATTATTATTTCAAAAGGTTCCATTTTTGTTCTCCTATGCTTTCACGAATTTCTGATTTGAACTCTTAGGCTTGTCGGGCATTGTCATTTTCAGTTTTCCATCAGCAACAAGCGGTGCTACAATTTGCGACATCACATGGTTTTTGGATTTGCCGACAAAAGCTACGATTTCCGCTCTGGTTCGGGGAGTAGAACAAAACTCCACGAGTGAATCAGCAACAGGCATTGTTTCGGCAAACAACCCGTTTTTCATAACCACCTTAAATTCGCCGTGGACAACGGAGAACAAAGGTGCAGGAAGTCCTGCGTTTGCAAACTCACTGCGCATTGTAGGAATGCCTGAGTATCTGTTTTCAGTTACGTTCAAAAGCTCAAGCATATTGGCAAGCGCGGCGTTTCGTGTTTCGGGACGAACTTTGCCGAGCGCATCAATAGAGATTTTTCCGTACAGGCCACCACTGTTGATAATCTCCATACGGTCGCGGTACATCTCAATACGAATAGGAACATTTTCTGTATGAACACTGTAATCACGATGTACCAAGGCGTTGAGGATTGCTTCACGAACGGCCTTTATCGGATATTCGGGCTTGTCTGCTCGCTGTCCGTTATCATTTATAATTGTCTTGGTGCGGCTATTTTTACGAACAAATTCAACAGCTTCTTCAAGCATATCGGGAATTGCACCAGTGATACGTTTATTATCAATAAAACGCTCACCGTCACCGCCAACCGTTCCTTGCTCAGTTCCGGGAAGCGAAACTGCAGTGATGCAGAGCTGAGGAAAATATGCTTGCGGATATTTTGAGAAGGTCATAAGTCCCGCAAGAGTGGGGATGCCATCATTGGTAATGCCCATTAGCTCCAGGATTTCCTCTTCGGAAACATTCTCAGCAAGGTTCTTTCTCTCGCTTTTAACAGCGGTTAGATAAACACTCATTCGCTTTTCATCGATCATATTGAGCTTGCCGTTTTCGACAATGCGAATATCATCACGGGTTCTCTTGCGAAATGCTTCGTAGCTATAAATCTCATATTCGCTCATTGGCTCGTCGGACTCGCCAACACGCACATAAGAACCCTTGATACGACCTACACCTTTATAGAATACTGGACGCTCAGAAATATCCACTCCGGGAATTTCAGCAGATACAACGGTCTTTCCGTCAATCTCGCAAACCGTAAACAAAGCACGCACAGCCGGTTCCATTTGTTTGCATTGCTCCGTCACTTTTTTCTGAAGATCCTGAGCATCATATACACCCTTCACAGCATAATTATCCGTTTCATCAACGCCAAAAATAATAATACCGCCTTCATCTTGATTAGAGAATGATGAAAGAGTATCAAATAATCTCGTAGGACAGCCTTGTGTTGCCGCCTTTAATTCGATAGTTTGGGATTCAGTTTTTAAGTTTTTTATATCTAAAACGATTTTTTTGAGAGCTTCCGTTTGCATGAACGCTTCCTCCTTAAAGATACTGGCTTTATTATACACTATTTCGCTTCAGAATGCAATAACTAACGATTAAAATTTACATTTTAACGAAAAAAGTTCAGAATTAACGATGCCGTTAATTCTAATCGTTAATTCTCAATTCATTCTTTGCACTTTTGATATGTGCGGTTGTAGTGAAATTTTCTCAAAATTTTTCGTAACACGATATAACACAACACGTGCGGCAGTAATGTCGGACATGCATTTTCGTCATAAAATGTTTCCAATTTAAAACGAAAAAAGTTGAGCCTACCCCTTGACTTTTTGACCAAAAACGCCTATTACTTAAGTGTAGGGTTTAAAAAGTAGAAAACAGCAACAAAAAAAACAACTGAATATTTTTCTGATAAAAAGAGTAAGAAGACCGTTATCTAAAGATTGAAATTTGTAGTTGCCTTAACGGAAATAACCGAGTTGAGAAATCAGGCAAATTTTCATCTATAGGTGCGGTTTCTTTATATTTGTTTTTGCTCTCCCGCAGACATGGTATCTGCTAAGGAGTCAAAATAGATTTTAAATTTATGAAGGAGGAGTTCAAATGAAAGTGTATGAAAACAGGAAGCAAAGAACAGTGTAACCAAAGGAATTTGGATCGCAGATACGCAGTTCGCACGGCGTTCCTAAGTTTTTGGAGAAAGTGCGATATATAGCAGGCTCCCGAACTGCTGTGAACGAAAATGGGCGGCTGACAGAGCCATTACAGATCACGGTGGTCTGACTGTCAACTGACAGCCGATGCTCTAAGGCTGCAGAAGCATTGTGCGTACCAAAAAGGAATTTTGGTACAGAGGAAAAGAACTCCGTAATCGGTGGACGGAAAAGTTGCTGACGAAAATGAGCTACCACCGACGGCAAGGGTATCTGCTGAAGCTCGTGACGAAAATGAATGAGATGCCCACGACGTTTGAGAGTTCCGTCGTTAAATAAAATTGCTCAGACGGCAGTGCGACCGTCTCCTTTATGGAAATTTCGCGCAGCGAATTGTTTCCGGGATTTAATCGCTACACTACAGAATGAAAATCCCCGCCGTACGGCTGTCGTTTAGGGCCGGATTGGTTGAAACACTAACACACGGCGTAGCGTTGCAAAGATATGGTTGACCACCGTATTGCTGCACTCTTGAATGCAAGAGGATACGCACGGTAAGTCGGAGATGATGATCTTTTCAAAGTCTTTGATGAAGCCAAGTACTAACCTTTGTTCACAACCGAATATCGCACCCCAACTCTCTTTTCGATATGATAAATGATTATCCCTTCGAAATGAGTAATTTTGAAATGATGCTCTCTTTGAAATGATATATGACTGTCTTTTCGAAAGGAGCGACAGCGTCCTCAATCCTTTTGAGATGATCTATGACTATCTCATCGAAATGAGCGACGCAGTTCTGTATTCGTTTCGATATGATATATAACTGTCCTTTCGATATGACGGCGCAAAAATTTTCGTACAGAGAATCATTTTCGTCAGGAGATTCTTCCTACATTCTCGTGACGAAAAAGCCCCGCGCGAGGCGGGGCGAGAAATGTTATTTATCTGTACTTATCTAAAACAGCTCTGTACTCGGAGTTTTTGAGAAGCTCGGCACGTCTACCACCTTTAGCGTTAGTGCGAAAATCAAGGTTGTATTTGAAAAAGTTTGCGCTTATCGATTCGCCATAACGGTCAAAGGCACGACTCAATGCTTCATTTTTCATTCTCACATCTTCAGTTTTTTTCGTCACACACAGATTTTTATCCATAATTGCGGTGACCTGTTCGTCTGTTCCACCGCGATAGCTAAAATCGTTTTCCATCCTTCCGAGGAAAGACCTTGCGAGCATAAGGAAGAAGGCTTCTCCGGTTTCTTCAAAGGCATTTATCATCAGATCACCGCACTGTAATGTATGTTTTGCCTTTTCCTCCATCGATAGAGAAGGATTGAAAAACACGGTTCTGCCGAGCTTATCTGCCGCAAAATCGACAAGCTCATACATATTCTTTTGAACGTAGAAATAATACTCGCTTGTGTCTTTTGCAAACAGCTGCTCGGTTTTTTGCCCGCTGGTGGTGTACCAATCGGTAAATTTTGTCTTGTAAATCTCCAGTGCCTCTTCTGTTTTGCCTTCAGCATGAAGAATTTTCGCGCGCATATTCCATGCGCCAAGCCGCAGATTTTCTTCGGTACAACCTTCCAATATCTTTTCACAGATAGCACGAAATTCGTCCTTGTGTTCAATCAAAACAACAGGATCGTTGTCAGCCAAATCACCGCCAACATTCCACATATAGTAATGCATAATCCAATAATCATTAGGATAATCGCGGTAAGCCTTGACGATAATTTCACGACCTTTTTTGTCGTTCCAATGCTGTCTATACAGAGCAATTATTTCGTCAATTTCGGCTTGGATTTTTTCCTGATTGTAACCCATAAGCTCGTCGAGCGTCACTCCAAAGAAATAAGCCAACGGCTGAAGAAGCGTAATATCGGGATAGGTTTCACCACGCTCCCATTTACTGACCGCAGCACAGGTGACATTCATAGCAACTGAAAGCTGTTCCTGCGTAATATTTTTCGATGTACGCAACCGTTTAATATTTGCACCAATTGTCATTTCCATAATCATACCTCCATTGAGATAAAAGTAAGCCGACGTCTGCTTCTGTTTATATTATAAGCATTTTTCATATCGCTGTACAGATATTATCAGGAAATAACACATTAACCATAGGTTAATTTATTATACTTTCAAGACGGAGGTGCGGTCGGTTGCATGAAGTAGTTTGCCTTCAAAATTAAAGATAACCCCAAATCTGTATTTTCGTACACAGATTTTTTCGCAGCGACTGTCCCTTAGCTGCGTGAAAATATAAATACTAAAGAAAGGAGAACAATTCCTATGTCAGACGTTAATAAAACAAACACCTTGGAACAGGCAAATGCACCGCCCGGCACAGAGCTTATATTACCCGAAAATCTTCCGCCGATTAAAGTAATGAACCCGGGACTCTACAAGAACCTGTGCGAACAAGTCACGTCCATATACAAGCACTGCAACGAGTTGAGCTATGGAACAAGAAAGCGGCACTATGAAGCAACCAAACGGTTCTGCGGCTTTT
>SVMT01000029.1 GCA_015067305.1 Oscillospiraceae bacterium
ACAAGCGGTTATCTCAAGGCTAAGGATTAAGAAGAGAGGTAAGAAAAATGAGCGAAAAATTGTTTGAATTGAATAATGTAACCAAAACTTACGGCAAGGGCGACGGTATCGTTCATGCGTTGAATGATGTAAGCTTTACTGCTGAAAAGGGCGAATCCGTTGCAATAATGGGTAAATCTGGTTCAGGTAAAAGTACACTGCTGAATATAATCGGCGGCCTTGATATGCCCGACAACGGTGAGTACATTTTTGACGGTAAAAAATTGCCCGTGAAAAACCTCACCAAAATGGCGAAATTCCGCAGATACAATGTGGGCTTTGTTGTACAGCATTTTGCGCTGATAAATGAATACAGCGTTTACCAGAATATAGCATTGCCACTCAGATATTCAAAGCACAGCGGTTCTGTAAAAGATAAGATTGAAGAGATTGCGGAACGCCTTGAGATTGCCGACAAACTCAGAAAAACTCCCGTACAGCTTTCAGGCGGTCAGGCACAGAGAGTTGCCATTGCAAGAGCTCTTGTCCATGACCCGAAAATGATCCTTGCCGACGAACCTACAGGCGCACTCGACGAGGCAACAGGGAAGAGTATAATGGAACTTTTCACTCAGATCAATAAGGAGAACGGAACAACTTTGATCGTTGTAACCCATGATCCCGGTGTTGCTGAATACTGTGAAAGAACCGTAGTCATGAAAGACGGTAAGATCGTTTAATACTTTTCATTCGAGGATTAAACACCACGTCAATGTGACATGAAAATTTAACAATTTATTTTGTTTCCAAAATACGAAAAAGGGTCAGATGTGCAGTGAATTCTGCATATCTAACCCTCGAAATTTGTTTAAAACATCACTATGCGAAAGAAATTACCGATAAAGTCTTGACAAATCATGATTTATAAGGTATAATATTTGTATAGCTATAAAATACCATACGAAAGGTTTTATTATTATGAAAAGAGCAAGTGGCGTATTAATGCATGTTTCAACTCTTTGGGGGGAACACTCCGAAGGTAGTTTCGGTCAGGCGGCAAAGGATTGGATAGATTTTCTTTGTGAGTGCGGTTTTTCTTACTGGCAGACTCTGCCGTTCTGTCTCCCAGATGAATACAATTCCCCTTACTGTTCGTTCAGTACATTCTCTGTGAATCCTTATTTTATTGATCTTCCCGAATTGCAGAAGGAAGGACTTCTCACAAAAGCTGAGGTAGATGCTGCCAAGCAGAAAACACCTTACAGCTGCGAGTTCAAGCGTCTTGCAAAAGAACGTCTGGATCTTCTGAATAAAGCTGCAAAACGCTGCACCGATAAAGACGGTATCAATGAATTTCTGGCTAAGCATCCAAGAACAGCGGATTTCTGTAAGTTTATGGCGATCCGTGCGTCCAACAAAGATCTTCCATGGACAGAATGGACAACTGATGTTGTAGATGAAGAAGTTCTCAAACTCTGGCAGTTTATGCAGTATAAATTCTTTGCACAGTGGAAAGAAATAAAGGATTATGCCAATAAAAAAGGTATTTCTATCATCGGTGATATTCCCATTTATGTGGCACTTAACTCTTCCGACGTTTGGGCAGCTCCCGAACAGTTCCAACTTGACAAGGAAAATAAACCTGTAGGTATTGCAGGAGTTCCTCCCGATTATTTCAGTGAAGACGGTCAGGTATGGAATAATCCTCTTTATGATTGGGATAAAATGGAGGCTGACGGTTTTACTTGGTGGAAAGACAGGATCAGCTTTATGTGTGAAATATTTGACGGCGTTAGAATCGACCATTTCCGCGGCCTTGAATCCTATTTCTCAATTCCCGCTGGTGAAACTACAGCTAAAAACGGTAAATGGATAAAAGGTCCCGGTATGAAGCTCATCAATGCTCTTCGTGAAGTATGTCCTGATAAACTTCTTATAGCCGAAGACCTCGGAGATATCACTCCCGAAGTAATTGAACTTGTTAAGGAAAGCGGTTGTCCCGGTATGAGGATCTTCCAGTTTGCGTTCCTCGGTGATCCGGGTTCTACTCATTTGCCTCATAACTATGACAATCATTGTATTGCTTATACGGGAACCCATGACAATAATACACTTCTTGGTTATGTTTGGGATCTTGATGAAAAGACACGTAAACACATGCTTGAATACTGCGGTTATTTTGACAAGGATTGGGATAAGGGATACGATGCTATCCTCAGAACGATGTTCCAGAGCCATGCAGGTCTGCTTATTCTTCCCGTTCAGGATCTTCTCCTTTACGGAAGAGATACCCGTCTGAATAAACCTGGTACAAGCGATGACAACTGGAGCTACAGAATCACAAAAGAACAGCTTAATAAGATCGACCGCAAGAAATTCCTCAAATGGAATCAAATGTACGGCAGAGTATAAGTTGAACCGTATGAGGGTTAAATCTCTCATACGGTATTGTTAATATTGGAATAAAGAACTATATCGTTGGTGAATATTATTATGTCGAAAAAATGACAAATGACATGGAACTACTGTTCAAATTCAAAAATATCTGCTATAATAATAGGTAGAGAATTCCGTATGGATTGCGGAAATAAAAATTTATAAATAATAGCCGTGAGATTTCATTATCTTAATGTTTTACGGCGGAATGGAGATAACAACATAATGAGCAGACTTGATTTAGTAAATGTTAAACAGGGTACAAAATCTTTGCCCCGTTTTTCTCAGGGCAATACGTTGCCTCTTGTTCAGCGTCCTTTCGGTATGGCGGCTTTTGCTCCTCAGACCGAGAGAAATATGGGTTACGGAAACGGAAACTGGTGGTATCACCCGGAATCACACAGTCTTGAGGGTATCCGTCTTACACATCAGCCCAGCCCCTGGATCCAGGACTATGGCACATTCCTTATGACACCTCAGAATGATATAATCGCAGATAACAACTCTGCAGCATGGAGTGGTTACAGACCTTCCGAAGCAGTTATTACACCTTCTTATCTCAATTATTATTTCCTCCGTTCAATGTGTGCTTTTGAACTCACTCCTGTTGAACGTGGCGCAAAGGCAAGATTGACTGTTAAAACAGAAAGAAAAACTTGTCTTTCCATTCTTCCTCTTCTCGGTGAATATGGTTATACTGTAGTTCCCGAAAAAAATCAGATCATTGGTTATACAACTGGTCACTCTCAGGATATTGCTGAGAACTTCAAGATGTATTTTGTTCTCCGTTTCAGAGAAGGCGATATAGATTTCGAATCAACAAATATCGGTGAAAACGGAACAAATAAAGGATATATTCATATTTACCTCAACGGAAAGAGTGCGGAATTTTCTGTTGGTACTTCTTATATTTCCGCTGATTATGCAGAAAGAGTTATTGACAATGAGATCGGTTCCCGTTCCTTTGATGAGATAAAAGCTGAAAACGACAGCATCTGGGAAGGATATCTCAACAGAATTGACGCTAAATTTGATGATGCGAAAGTGGAAAAAACTTTCTATACTTGTCTTTGGCGTACATTCCTTTATCCGCATAAATGCTATGAATACGATGAAAACGGCAAAATGGTTCACTATACACCCATCAACGGTCAGGTGAACGCAGGTCCCAGATATACTGACAACGGTTTCTGGGATACAGCAAGAACAGTTTATCCTCTTTATGCACTTATTGCCCGTGATGAATATGCGGAAATGCTTGAAGGTTTCGTAAACGACTACCGTGAATGCGGTTGGCTTCCCAGATGGCTCTCTCTCGGTGAAGTTGGCTGTATGCCTTCCACATTCATTGATGCTGTTATTGCTCATGCCGTTGTTAATGGTATCGGTGACAGAAAGACATGGGAAGACGGTCTCGAAGGTATGCTCAAACATGCTAATGTTGACGGTCCTCTCCCAAGATTTGGACGTAACGGTGCTGAATCCTATGTTAAACTCGGATATGTTCCCCGCAATGAGCAGAAAGAATCTGTAAACCTCACACTTGATGCCGCTTACGGTGACTGGTGTATTGCTGTTGTTGCAAAGGCTCTCGGCAGGGATGAACTTATTCCCGAATATATGAGACGTTCCAAGAACTACGCAAATCTTTTCGATAAAGAAACAGGTTTTATGCGCGGACGTGACACCGAAGGCAATATGGCAGGTGACTTTGATCCCGTTAAGTGGGGTGGGGAATATACAGAAGGTTCCGCATGGCAGTCCACATTTGCAGTTCCTCATGATGTAGAAGGTCTTGCAGAACTTTTCGGAGGAAAAGAGCAGTTCTTTAAGAAGCTTGATGAATTCTTTGAAAGAGCTCCTGAATACCGTTGCACAGGTTATGGTATAGAGATCCACGAAATGACAGAATTTGCCGCAGTTGATTACGGTCAGTGCGCAATTTCCAACCAGCCCTCTTTCCATATTCCTTATATGTACGCAGCTCTCGGAGATGTTGAAAAAACTCGTTATTGGGTTCATAAAATGGCTCTCGAAGCTTTCTCGTGGGAAGATGACGGTTTCCCAGGTGACGAAGATAACGGTACCACAGCCGCTTGGTATGTTTTTGTATGTCTTGGTCTTTATCCTCTTTGCCCCGGTAAGAAAGATCTTCTTGAAGTTCCGGGTCTTGCAAAAGAATGGAAGATCAATGCTTGATCATTAGTTCTTGTATAATTCAATAAAAACATATGCCGCATGATCTCTCTTGATCATGCGGCTTGTATAATTATTATAAATCTGAGTGAAACATCAGTCGTTATATCCGGGGAATATTTTTTCCATTGTTTCCTTTACAGGGATAAGTTCTGTTTCAAGGATATTCTGGAGAAGTGATGAATATCTTGACAGTACTTCTGCTGCATCGAATTTGCCGAGTTCTTCTGTGATCTTGATATTAAGTTCACCTATAGAGTTTGAAGGCAACAATCTTACAGATTCAGAAAGCTTTAACATTATTTCTGTGTCGCGTTCATCGAAGAATAATGTACTGTTGTATCTTTCTATTAAAGAAGTTTCATCATTATAATCTGCAAAAGGTTCGTAAATTGCATTGAGAACTTTAGCTGATTCTTCGGAATACATTGAGAATGATGTTATCATAATAGCTTCTACATTACGTTCAAACTGACCGAAAATAGATTTACCGTCCTGTGAAGGAAAGGGGAGAACCGCATATTCAAATCCTACCTGAGGGATCAATGCGTACGGTTCTGTAAGACAAATTGTATGCAAAAGGCTCATTGCAACCTGTTTCTGTCCCCAACGATATGTTTGTGCGCCTACTTTGTCAAAGAGGATGAGATCGCTGAGCTCTCCTGTCATATAGTCATGGAGTTTCTCCGCTGCGAGTCTGCCGCCTTCTGAAAGGGAACCCATTTCCCATTTACCGTTAGCGTTCTTCTGAGCCCAATCTGCACCGTAGTACTGTACGAGCATTTCATAGAGATGTCTTTCGTTTGCAGACAAACCATAGATTATTTCTTCTTTTACATCAGAATACTGGGCGTAGAGAGGAATAAGCTCTTCCATTTTTTCCAAAGTCCAGACACCGTTTTCGAAGAAGTCTCTGGGGTCTGTTTCACCAATGGATTCTATGTAGTCAACATTAGGTATAACGATAAAGTCACTGCTTGAGAACTGAAGTTCAGGCCAGTAGTTTGGAATAACACCATATATTTCGCCGTCCCATGCAAACATTTCAAGACGCTTGGGGTCGCCCCATTTAGCGCTGTCCTGAATGTCTATATACTGGGAAACGGAAGACATTGGAGTAAAAGCTTTATATAATGAAGGCATTAAACCTCCAATATAGTCGACGCCGACACCGATAACGGCATCTAATTTGCCGTCGCCACTTGCCAATAAGTAAACGATATCATTGAGTTCTCTGCCTTCGGGAGACTGTTCGATATTTACATCAAGGTCTTTTTCAACCTGAGCCACTCTTTCTATTGCTGCATCATAGAAAGTTGTGTTTTGGGTATAACCCAAGAACGGAGTTAAGTCGGAAGTGTTTGAGGGGTCTTCCGGACCGAAATTAGCAGTAAAATACAAGGTGATACCACCGAGAGTTTGGGGACCTCCGCTGTTGTCAATAAAGTCCATAAGCTGTGGACCTGATGCACATGAGGTTACCAGAATCATTGAGATCATCATTAGTATTGCGGTGATTTTTTTTAACATAGTATTGTTTCCTTTCAGTGAAAATATACTTTATTATGCTTATGTCATAATTATAACATGAAACGAAAACAATGTCAATGATTTCATCTGATTAAATTTTGAATTTTTTTTGAAGTGGTAGACAAAGTGATCATAATATGCTATAATTAATATGACCATTTAATTCAATAAACTAATAGAAATGAGGTCTGAAAATGAAAAAGAGATTTATTTCTGCAGTAGTATCAATTCTGATACTTATTCCGTTGTTGGCGTCATGCGCACCCAATACTGATCTGCTGTATCCTTTTATTGAAGAAGTAGAAGTTTACTCGTCAGAAGTGGAAGGCGCAGCCTTGACAATTTATGTTGACTCTAAAGTTGAGTCAAGTGGTGACGGTACAGAAAAATCCCCATTCGCATCAATATCTGAAGCTCAGGCAAAGATTCGTGAACTCAAAGCAGGTGAAGGTCTTCCCTCAGGTGGTATACGGGTTCTTGTTGCTACAGGTGAGTATGACGGTCTTTCTATGACAGCTGAGGATTCAGGTACTGAAGACTGTCCTATTACTTATATTTCAGAAGAAGAACTCGGCGCATCCATCAATAGCGGCATAATTCTTGACCCTGCAGATTTCACAGAACTTGATTCTGCAGAAAAAGCAAGACTTATCAATCAGGCAGAAGCAAATAACATCAAGAAAATAGATCTTAAGTCTTACGGACTTGACGCTTCTGACTGGGGCGAACTCGGTGTAAGATCAACATGGGACTCTGCTCACGGTATCCTCGATGAATACGGTGTTACAACAGTTCCTGAAGGTGAACTCTACATAAACGGAGACCGTTCCTATCTTGCAATGTATCCCAACAATGCACTTCTGGATCTCAGCAAATTCCTCAGCTTTGGTCCCATTGTTGAAAATGTAATTAACATGGATATTAATGATCCCGAATTCAGAGGTTCAACTTTTACAGCAGATGACGAAACCTTTGAACATGTAAAAAACTGGAAGAACCCCACCGAAGTATGGGTATACGGTTATTACAGATGGGAATGGGCTGAACATTCTGTTCCTATCGGCAAGATCGATGAAGCCGCAAAAACTATAACTCTGGCATACCCCTGCGGTGAATACTTAATTGAAAACTACAAATACATTTTCTACAATGCATTTGAAGAACTTGACTGCCCCGGTGAATATTATGTTGACAGAGAAAACGGATTTCTTTATGTTTACGCAGATAAGAAATTCAACTCATCAACTCTCGTTTTTGCAAATGATGCAACTCCTCTTTTATCCGCGTCAGATATAAGTTATATCAACTTTGTTGGACTTGATATCAGATATACAAGAGGTCATGGTGTATCTATCAATACTGCTGACCATATCACATTTGACCATTGCAGTATCGGTTCCACACGTTCAGGTGGGTTCTCTATCAATGTAGGTAACTATGTTACAATCTCTAACTGCGAAGTAAGCAACATCGGCGGTCAGGCTATCACGATAATCGACGGTGGCGATGCTGAAACTCTTACCCGTTCTGAAAACCTTATTTATAATAATACAGTTCGTGATTTCGGACAGATCGCAAGAACTTATGCTTACGGTATTTGGCCGGGCTCAATGGGTACTGTGGTTTCTCATAATGAGGTCTATAATGCGCCTCACAATGCTGTTTCAACAGGTTCAATGTTGAATACCATTGAATATAATGAGATATATAATGTTTGTACAGAAACTCAGGACTGCGCTGCTATCTATAACGGTTTCGGTTTCACAGGCAGAGGTAACGTCATCCAGTATAACTATATCCACGATATCGGTCAGGAAGATACTCATACTCATGCTATCTACCTTGACTCCAGCTACAGTGGACAGACTATTTACGGCAATATCTTTGAAAATACAGGATATACCGGTGTTAAAGCAGGTACAGGCAGAGATAATGTTATCTCCAATAACATATTTATTGACTGCGGTAGTCAAGTCATGGAATATGCTGCTATTGAAGTCGGACATTGGAACAGAGATATGTGGCTTACAGGTTCTTCCATGGAAGATATAGTTTCTCAGGACTTCATGGGTCAGACTATTGCTGATGTGGTTAAGTACGACAATGAGATCTGGAGAAAAACTTTCCCTGAGATATATACAACAAGATTTGACTTTGATCCCGCAGTTGACAGCAAGGATGATCCCGCATTCTTCCCCAATCCCACAGGACATACTATCACAAATAATGTAGTTATTATCAATTACGGCATGGGAGATGTAACTAAAAAAGATGTATATATGTTCGGCGCTGATCTTGATAAGTTCTCAAAAGTAGAAAATAATATTCTTCTTCAGTACGATATGTCAAGCTTCAGAATGGCAGATATTAAAGACTATACAGTTACACCAAATTCAAAGATCAAGAAGCTTCTCCCTGACTTTGAGATTATTCCATTCTATGAAATCGGACGTGTAAATAACTAAACATCATAAAACGGATATTCCATAATTAAGGAATATCCGTTTTACATATTATGATATCATGTTTGTGAAATTTTTTGAAACAGTAGACAAGTAAGTAAAAGTATGCTATAATATAAATAAACCTTTAAACTGAAATAATGGAGGTAATGCGTGTTAGCACGCTGACAGAATTATTATGCTGTATAAAAAGAATTCGGAAAAGGTACTTTCCAAAGAGCTGTTTAAAAATCCTACTTCAGAATACCGTTGCACACCGTTTTGGGCATGGAATTGTAAGTTGGAACAAGGCTTGCTCAACAGAGAGATAGATACAATGAAAGAAATGGGAATGGGTGGATTTCATATGCATTCCCGTACAGGTATGGCAACACCGTATCTTACAGAAGAATTTATGGATCTTGTTCGCGGATGTGTTGAAAAAGCAAAAAAAGAAAATATGCTTGCATGGCTTTATGACGAAGACCGCTGGCCTTCAGGTTCAGCAGGTGGTATTATTACCAAAGATTACCGTTACAGAGCAAGAAATCTTTGCTTTACAACAAAAGTAAGATCTGATGCTTCTGACCTTAATAGTGCTTTAACTGAAGGTAAACCGTATCTGATATCAGTATACGATGTCGTTCTTGATAAGGACGGTATGCTTAAGTCTTATGAAGTTGTATCAGAAGATTCAACCGTAAAAGGTACGAAGTGGTTCGCGTATATGTGTACCGCAGGTAACAGTCATTGGTATAACGACCAATCTTATGTGGATACTCTCTCCAAAGAAGCCATTGATAAGTTTATTCATGTTACGCATGACGCATACGCTGAAGCTATAGGGGATGAGTTCGACAAAACTGTTCCCGCAATGTTTACGGACGAACCGCAATTCTCACATAAGCAGACATTTAATTTTGCAACAGACACACATGATGTCTCCTTGCCTTGGACGCCGGATCTTCCGGACAGCTTTTCTGCTAAATATAATTATGATATTATATCCAAACTTCCTGAACTTTTCTGGGAGCTGCCCGAAGGAAAAATATCTCTTGCCAGATATCATTATCATGATCATGTATGTGATCGCTTTACGGAAGCTTTTGCAGATAACTGCGGCAGTTGGTGTGAAGAACACGGAATAAATATGACAGGTCATATGATGGAGGAACCTACACTTCTCTCACAGACTCAGGCTCTCGGTGAAGCAATGCGTTCTTACAGAAAATTCGGTCTTCCGGGTATTGATATGCTTTGCAACAGTATAGAGCTTTCAACCGCAAAACAGGCACAATCAGCTGTACATCAGTATGGAAGAGAAGGTATGCTTTCAGAGCTTTACGGTGTTACTGACTGGGATTTTGACTTCCGCGGTCATAAGTTTCAGGGTGACTGGCAGGCAGCTCTTGGTGTTACTATAAGAGTTCCCCATTTGTATTGGGTTTCAATGGAGGGTGAAGCTAAACGTGACTATCCTGCGTCTATAGGTTATCAATCTCCATGGTGTAAGGAATATTCTTATGTTGAAGATCATTTTGCCCGTGTAAATACTGCAATGACACGTGGTAAACCGGTTGTTAAGGTAGGCGTTATTCATCCTATTGAAAGCTATTGGTTGCATTTCGGTCCTAAGTTTATGACTGCATCTATTCGCGAACAAATGGAGAACCATTTCAGGTCGCTCATTGAATGGCTTCTTGCAGGCCTTATAGACTTTGACTTTATTTCTGAATCACTTTTACCTGAACAGATAGGCGATATAAAAGGAACGCAGTTACCTGTCGGTGTTATGAATTACGATACGATAATCGTTCCCGAACTTGAGACAATGCGTCGCTCCACATTTGATATTTTGAAAAAATATCATGCAGTCGGCGGTCACATCATATTTGTTGGCAGTTGTCCTACTCTTATTGATGCAGTTCCTTCAGATGAGATTAAGGAACTTTACGATGTTTGTGAAAAGGTTAACTATGATAAAAATTCCATTCTTTCTTCCCTTGAAAACGACAGGCTTCTTGATATTCGAAATACTGACGGTACATTAACTTCAAATCTTATTTATCAAATGCGCAGAGACAACGATTGTGATTGGCTATTCATTGCCCATTTGACTCAGAATAAGAATATATATGTTTCATATCCGCAGAAGATACGTATATCATTGAAAGGAGAATATACTCCTGTTCTTTATGATACATTGACGGGTGAAGTTTCTGAACTTTCTTATAAAACAGAAAATGGATGTACTATAATTGAACGAACGATTTATTCATCAGACAGTCTTCTTTTGAAGCTTTTGCCTCAGAAAAAAGGATCTGTAAGTCTTCCAATATTGAACCTTTCTCAGTTTGCACCTGCTCAGACGATCAGAGATAAAGTTTCTTATAAACTTTCAGAACCGAATGTTTTACTGCTCGATTATGCTGAGTACAAACTGGATGAGGAAGAAAACTTCCGTGCAGAGGAAGAGATATTGATTCTCGACAATATCATTCGTTCAGAACTCGGAATGGCAAGCAGAGAGAATAGTATTGTTCAACCTTGGGTATTTCCCCCTGAAGTTCCGACCCATTCGCTGACATTACGTTTTACAGTAAACTCCGAATATGAGGTTGATGATATTTCTCTTGCTATTGAAAATGCAGAAAAACTTAAAATTGAGTGGAACGGTAAAGAAGTTTCCCCGATAGTGACAGGATATTTCACTGATGAATCTATCAAAACAGTAAAACTTCCTTCTTTGAAGTTTGGCCAAAATGAACTTATAGTTACAATGCCTTTTGGACGCCAGACCAATACTGAATGGTGTTATCTTTTAGGTGATTTCAATGTCAGACTTGAAGGTTGCCTCAAGACAGTAACTGCCCCCACTGATAAGATCGCATTCCAGTCAGTTACTACTCAAGGATTACCTTTCTATGGTGGTAATATTGCATATAAGACGGAGGTTGATGTTCCTGAAGACTGTACACTGGTAATTCGCTCAGGTGCATATAAAGGAGCTGTCATCCGAGTTGAAATGGATGGTATTTCTGTGGGATATATAGCATATGAACCTTATACTATAACTGTTCCAAACGTGAAGGCAGGCAAACATGAAGTTACTTTCAATCTTAACGGAAACAGATTCAACTGCTTTGGTGCTCTTCATAATGCCGACTATACAGAACGTTGGTCCGGTCCTAACATTTGGAGAACAGGCAACAAAAAAGGAAAGATAGATAATATTTCTGTCGAGGGTGGAGTTTATAATAACGTATATTACCCCGCAGATAAATGGTGTGATGAATATAAAGTCAGAGAGCTCGGTATGCTTACATCTCCCTCATTCTTCTTTATGAAATAATAATTGCAAGCAATTATCATATGCTTGATTCTATACGCATTCGCCGCCTTTACAAAGCGGTAGCGGCGAAGTTGCTAATTATATCATAAATACTCATTCTTCGTATTTATGATATAATAATTATAAACTGAACGGATATTCCTATAACAGGAATATCCGTTTTTCATGGGAAATTATTTACAGTTTTCTATTTCCATAGCCACTCTGTTTCTGAGTTTGACAAGGAAATCTGATGTTTTGGGATAATCAAAGAACGTCAATTCCATACCTGCAGTTTCGTTTATAAGGTTGATGACAAAATCTCTTCCTTTGAGCTCTTCGCAGAGCTGGAGTGCTTTTATGTCGTCCATAGCTTCACGCAGAGCATTTAATCTGATAGATTCCAAAGCTTTACCGTCTTTGCCCGGATAAACAATATATGTATCACCAGAGGGTACGAAATAGTTACCTGTGGAATCAAGGCAGGGGTCAACTGTATCGTAGGAGTTCCAGTTATTATAGAAATTATAACCCCAATGCAGGAAGCCTTCTATATTGTATTTATACATCTGAACACCGAGAACTCTTGTTCTTGTGAGAGAATGGGCAAAAATTCTGCAAGTTGAAACTCTTCCGCTTTCGCCGCAATAATAAACCCAAAGACCGTCGATATTCAGATTAAGGAATTTATCAATACTCGGAATATGGGGAACGGGTTTTGTTATGGCGCCTGTCTTATAAAAATCAACATTTGAAAGGGCATCTATTATCGGATAATCGGACAGATATTCTGATAAAAGCTCTCTGCATGCTTTGTAATGCTCAAGGACAGACATTGACGGTTCGTCGGATACGTGGTAAAAACAATTCTTGTCTATGCCTTTTTCTTTAAAATGTTTTATCATTTCGGGTAAAAGTGCTCTAAGAAAGTTTTTATATTCATCGCCGAGAGCTTCTGTTTTCCAGCCAAAGATCTTTTTCATTTTGCCGTTGACTTTTGCAACGATCTTGGGTGCATTCTGAGCTCCCCATTGAGTAAAGAAATGTGGTATCTCAAAGTAGTCAACACCACATTTTTTACAAAGTGCTATCCATCTGTCAACTTTGCTGAAATCAAATTTATACTGATCTTTACCAACGACTTCAATATCCAAAAGTTGAGTGGTCAAACGCTCACCGCCGATATAAGTGTCGATCTCAGGAGTGAACAGAGGCATAAGTATCATGTTTATACCGTTATCAACAGCTGTTTGCATGAAGCTTTCAATATACTTCCAATGTTTTTCAGAGAAAGCTTTTACACCGTAATAGTTTGCTATGCAATCGGTGTAGAACCATTCCGTATGTATCGTTTTCTGCTTGGGAAGTTCAGCGCTTATAACTTTAATTTCAACAGTCTTTTCGCAAAGAACTCTATCCTTGTCAGTCATTTTTAAAGTGAATTTATAATTTCCGCTTTCAAATTCTTTCGGAAGCTTAATATCTACCCATAAAGAATGCAACTGGTTTTTAACTATACATGCTTGTCCTCTGTATTGGAGGTCTGCCAACATATCGGGATAAAGTCCGGGTTCTGTGCGAAGATAATCATAGTCAGCGCCGCCTCGATCTATCCAATAAGACGGAATTGATACTACACGTCTTACTTTTGCATATTCAGCGATCTCACCTTCAAGCTCTACTTTACCTCTTAAAATCTGGTCAGGAGTTTTAGGTGCCATTTCGTATGCAAACTGGAATGACAGTCTTTCATTTTTAAACATGATAAATTTGTTGACTTCTTTTTTTGACCTTAGTTTTTCGTCGAGAAAACATTTTTCCAAGGATGAAAGCGATTTGATTTTTACAATTTGGTTTTCCATTGTCTTGAACCTCCAAAAGGATAATTTATATAAATATTTGCTAATTGTATTATAGCAGATATAATAAAAAATGTCAAGTGTTTTATTTATGCCATTGACTTGATTGACTATTTATGTTATAATTTATCTGTAATAAATAAATCGGAAAGTCAGGAAAGTAAAAATGGAAAATAAAGTTATTCTTATTCTTGTGGACGGAATGCGTCCGGATGCTCTTTTGAATTGTGGAAATCCTTACGTTAAGGAACTTCTTGACAGTTCATATTATACACTTGAAGCGCAAACTGTCATGCCCTCGGTAACACTACCGTGCCATATGTCGCTTTTTCATAGCGTCGATCCGGGAAGACACGGAGTTACGACTAATATTTTCACGCCCCAAGTTCGTCCTGTTGCAGGCTTGAACAAAAAGATCAAAGATGCAGGGAAGAGGAGTGCACATTTTTACACATGGGATGAATTACGTGATCTCTACCGTCCAGGTGAAGTTGAAAGAGTGGATTTTATAGATATTCATGAGTATTATCAGGATCCTGAAACAGGAGAATACATTGATACAGTAATAACACGTAAGGCTTTGGATTATATTTCTGTTAAAAAACCTGATTTTGTTTTTATATATCTCGGACTCACTGACGGTGCAGGTCACAGAGACGGTTGGATGAGCGACCTTCAGCTCTTTGCCGTAAATAATGCCGTTTCGTGTATGAAAAAAGTTGTAGAGGAAGTTTCCGAGGATTATACTGTAATAATAACCGCCGATCACGGAGGTCATGACAGGTGCCATGGCACTGATATCCCTGAAGATATGACTATTCCTGTGATAATCAGGAGCAAAGAGTACCCTATCGGAAAAATAGAAAAACCTGTTTCTATAAAAGATATTGCCCCTACAATAACTAAACTTCTAAATGTTTCTGCTGATAGAGAGTGGGAAGGTTCTGTAATTTAATAAGAAAAGATCGGAAGTTTTTATACCTCCGATCTTTTGAATTAGTTTTTCTTGAAAAGATTTCCGAGACCTTTAAGTTTACCTGCGATATTTCCGAGGTTGTCTTTGAGGTCGTCAATATCAAGTTTTGTTTTGATTCCGTCAATAACAGCTTCGATCTGATCGTCGGGAAGGTCTACATTAAGAAGTTTTTCCAATGTTTTTACAGGTTCTTCCTTAAAGTTTTTAAGAAGTTCGGGATCAGCTTTAAGCTTTTCAACGATATCTTCAACGATTTCTTTGATTTTATCAAGTGCCATTTTAATGTTCTCCTTTGATTTATAGTATATTAATATGATACAACATTTTTTTTAATTTGTCAAGAGGAAAATTGGTGTATTTAAAAAATCATCAAACATTTACCTGTTCATCAAACAAAGATAAATTTACTTGGTTTAAAATTCACAAAAATGACTTGAAATCGGTATTGACAAATGCTTAAAATTTGATATACTATATTTAAATTGAAGAGTGATTTTTATTAGTATTCTTTGATTTTTTTAAAAACTATTAAGTAGGTGAATGTATGAAAAAATTGTACATAGTTGCAAGAAATCACATGGACCCTTCCTGGCTCAGATGCTTTGAAGACCATTTTACAAATGATGCTTACGGTGGTGTTGTTCGTCCGTATTCCGATGTTGAGGAACTTCAGATTCTGGAGTATATGGATTTTGCTGAAAAGTATGGCGTTAAATATCATATCGAACAGTCCCTCGTAGTTAAGAAGCTTCTTGAACGTAATCCTGATCAGGTTGAAAGATTCAAAAAGCTTGTCAAGAAAGGTCTTCTTGAACTTGCGGGTGGTGGCGAAACTGTCATTGATATGAATATGACACAGGGTGAATCCTGGGTAAGAAACCACCTCTACAGTCGTAAGTATTACAAGGAAGAGTTTGATCATGCTCCCAGATATGCCATTACTCCCGATATCTTCGGTCTTCCTTCCCAATTACCGCAGTTTTTCCGTTCAATAGATTATGATGCTCTTATCATTTTTGACCGTGTAATGAAGAATAACAAACCTTTCTGGCAGGGTCTTGATGGTACTAAAATTGTTCTGGACAGTTGTTGGCTCAATGTTCCCGAACCTGGACTTCGTACTGCAGACTGTACAAAAATTCGTGCTTGTCCTGTTTGCCGAGGTGAGGGCTGTGACGCTTGTGAAGGTACAGGTATTGATTTCTCATATAATATGACACGCCTTGATAAAGATATGTCTAAATTCAGAGAAGCCTATTACGGGAATATGTCTGCAGAAGAAATGCTTCAACAGCTTCTTGAAAAGGATAGTCCTACAGGTGAATATTTCTGCATGATCGTTACTGAAGAACCTCGTGTCGGTGATGAACTCTACGGACCTCTCAAGGATGCCGCAGTAAAAATGGGTTTTGAGGTCGAATACCTTACATTTGAAGAAAACCACGATAGATGGTGTGCAGGTCAGGTAGATGCTCTCAGAAGAGACGATTATACTGAAGACGAAGTTGACACACGTGTTGAAGGTAACCCTGTATTTACAGGTTGTTATTCTTCCAGAATTGAGATCAAAAAAGCAAATCGTGAACTTGAAGACTTTCTTCTTGAAGCTGAGCGTCTTGCGGTACTTGCAAAACTCAACGGTGGTTGGAATGTGAATTCTGTTCCCCGTAGAGACTATCCTCAGAAAAAACTCGAAGCACTCTGGAGCAAAATGTCCTTTATTCAGTTCCATGACTGCCTCCCGGGAAGCATTTGTGACGGTTCTTATTATGAAGTTATCCGTTATATTCGTGAAGTACGTAGAGGGGCAGAGCAGGTTTATAATGATGCGGCACTTGAATGCCTCAGAAGTATTGGTTGTGAAGTTCCTGAAGGATATAATGCTTTGATCCATTTCAATACAAACACACAGGATGCGTCAAATATTAAATTGAAGTTCCATATTCCTCCTAATGTAAATGGTGTTGAGATATTTGATAAAGATCTCAACAAACTCGGTACATACGGTCTTGAAAAGGTTGAAGAACTTGTAGGTTCTGCTGTCAGCGTTAATGTCGTTGCATCTGTTCCTGCTATGGGTTGGAAAATATTCCTTTGGAAACCCTCAGAAGAATTATCACAGCTCAAAGCTTGCAATGAATTGAAGATCGAAAACGAGTTCTTTGTTGTCAAGGCTGCAAATGGTCGTGTGTCTGAGATCTTTGATAAAAAGAATAACAGACTTGCCGCTACAGACTCAGGTTTGAATATCGGTGTTGAAACAGGTAGTCCTTGGGGTCGTGGTACACCTGAAACAAGACATGAAAAACTTATTGCGGATTCTGTTTCTTGTGAGGTTTCTTCTGATTACGGAAAACTTGTATTTAAAGGTGTTCTTTCTGACGAATCAAGAAGAATTGAAAAACTCGAATGGAAATTGACTGTTTCTCTTGCAAAAGGTGAAAACCTTGTTCGTTTTGCTTCTGATTTGGATTGGAACGGCACAAATTCAAGAGTTTTTGCATCTGTTACTCCTGCTTTTGAGCATACAGGAAAGCTTTGGTGTGATGTGCCTTTCGGTTTGATGGAAAGAGGTATTCCCCAGTTGTCAAAAGCAGAACAGATAGACCTTCCTGATGAATGGCCGTCTCTTGGTTTGGCAGGTGTATCCAACGGTGAGTATAATATATCATACTTTAAAGGTGGTTTCCCCGGTGCAAGGGTTCATGAAAATGATCTTCAGTTCATTCTTCTCAGAGCATTTGAGTCCGGTGATCCCAAATACCAGGAGACAAATGACCTCGGCAAGCATTCTGCGGAATTTGCTATTTCTACATGGACAGGTTCTTTCGATGGTGGTAACGCACCCTTGAAAGCGGCTATGTTTAACAGACACGGTCTTACCCGTGCGGTTTCTTCAGATTGCGGTATCGTTTCGGCAGGTGAAGGTTGTATGCTTCCTGCTTTGACAAATATTCCCGAACAGCTTTGTCTGAGTGCTCTTAAATGGGCGGAAGACGGAAGTTCTCCTATAGTCAGATTCTGGGAAAGTGTTGGTTCTACAGTTACATTGACATTGCCTGAAAATGTTAAACTTATTAAATGTAATACTCTTGAAGCGGTTTGTGACGACACACAGATGTCAGAATACACATTCAGACCTTTTGAAATAGCTACATTCAAGCTTATTATTGATTGATAATTAAAATTGCAGGGGTTGCTTAGTTAGATACAGAAGGCGTGATTTGGTTCTTGTTGGCGTACTTGGGTACGGTAGAGAGCCAGATCGCGGCTAAAAAAACCTATATATATTGAAGAAATCCACCGAGTTTTCGGTGGATTTCAACATTTTAAAAAAATAGACAGTATTTTTTAGTTAAAATTTGTCTTTGATTTTAAGGTGGGCTTTTGTTCTGCGCTAAATGAGCAAGCCCGGTACTTTTAGAATATTTTTTCCATATCAGGGAATGGATCATAGTTGAACTCATCTGAAAGGGGAGTTCCTTTTATGTGATGATCCATGACATTAAGAAGCATTTCAAAATCGTGAAGTGTATGGGAATGTCGGCCTTTTCTGAAATGTATCTGAGCGTTTTCTTCAACTCCAAGGAATTTATAAATCTCCTTAGCCGCAAGGAAAGTCTGCATAGCGCCTTTGGGGTTTGCCCAGGTATCGCCCAGACCCTCAGTTTCTATATAACATCTCGGAGCCGCCATTGCCTTGAAAAAATGCTGGTCAAAGGGGAGTTCTCCTTCGTTATCGATATAATTCTTCATTTCCTCACCCATCCAGCAGGGGAAATTATTGAAAAGGTCGGACAGAAGTTCGCTTCTGTCACCAAGGGGTGCGGATTCTTCAACTCTTTCGGTCATCTTATATTTCCAACATCCTGCACCACCTGCGCCGGAACCGTTGTTTCCTGCATATTTAACTCTTGTGTCATAAACGCCTGCAAGCTGTGCAGCTTTACCGCCTCTGGAATGTCCGACAACTGCGATATTGTCTGTGTCGATAAAGTCGATCTTGAACATTGCATCAACAACTCTCATGATACCCCAAGCCCAACCTGCAACTGTACTACTTTTTATCTCGGGATATATCTGATAGAGGACAGAATCTCTGTTATATTTCAGGTCTTTTACAATTTCAAGTCTGTTGAATACAGCCATCGCATAGCCGCGCGATGTTGTAGCTTCGATGACTTCAGGTGTCATGTATTCCCAACATTCGTCGCCGTCAATTACTACGGGAACTCTGCCTTTTACCTGAGGTCTGTATATTTTCAGCAAAAAGCTGAGCTGTTTTTCGTTTGTACCTGCGGTAATTTTATAGCACATGATGTCGTCTCTTTCGCAGAGAGCTTCTAAGTTGAAATATTCCGGTTCGGGAGGCATGCCTCCGTAGCAGGTATTTACCGCGATATCGGAAATCTCTTTTCTGCGTTTTTCCCAGTCTTCTTTATTTACCAGTTTGCTTCCGTCATTGAAAGTAAAAAGGTCCTGTAATTTTCCGCAAATAATGTCTGCCATGTCTTTTGCTCCTTTATTCTTTATGTCCTAAAATATGACCGTGATATTCATTAAGGAAATCTTCTGCCGTTTTTTGCATAAGAACCGAAACTGCATCTCCTTTGAATGCGAATGTTACTGTCAGCTGTCCGAAATACTTATCAATTATCTGAACTCTGAGCATGAATTTTTCTTCTTCGATCCACGCACCCGATGCCGCATAGTCGTACATAAAGCCATCTGTCGTTCTTGCTGATCCGTATTCGTTTGAATAACCCAGCTGAGGGAATTTTGCAAAAACATTTTTGTTTATACCAAAAGGAATAGTTTTTGCTCCTTGTTCGTTGATGTAATTGAATTCTCCCGTACCGTCTTCGTTGAAATTCAGGCTGAATTCAGTGATTCCGCAACGGTTGTTATCACATTTGAATGTCTTTCCGTTTATTTTGTCGGTAAGACAAGTTTTTTCCTTTCCGTCAATATGCCACAGCTTCAAATCGGAAGTTTCTTCTTTGAGTCTCAAAACTTCTTTTTCGCAAACCTCAACGGGGGAGTCTTCTATTTTATTAACAACAAAATCAAACAGACCGTTGACTATTCTGTCGTAAGCGTGTGGATTTCCCTGATTATCACCCGTGCAAACGAAAATAAAATCCTTATCAGGTACGCAAATTGTAAGCTGACCGCCCATTCCCACAAAAGCAAATGAATCGTTTTCCATTTTCCAAATTTGGTAACCGTAGCCGCAACTGTCAGAGTGGTAAAAACCTGCAGGAGAATTATATGCAAGTTGTGAAGTTGCTTCCCTGAGGTATTTTTCATTCATCAGTCTTTCACCGTTCCATGTCCCGTAGTTCATAACGAATCTTCCGAATGAAAGCATATCTCTCGGAGTACAAACAAGTGCAGAGTCTCCCCATGAAACACCATTACGGGTTTTCAATAATTCGGCGGTTTGGAAAGTTCCCATTTTATTGAAAAGTTTTTCTTTAAGATAATCGAGCATGTATTTACCCGTGATCTTTTCGACCAATGCACAAAGTACCTGCGAGCCGGGACTGTCGTATTCCCACATGGTTCCTGCAGGGTATGGTTTTTGTTTTCCTTTGAAATATAAATCAACTCTGTCAGGGTTTTCCGAAGTGAACCAATAATCGCAATTTACACCTGTTTCCATCATTAACATATTTCTTATGGTTTGTTCTTTTAGGTAGTTACAGGTGTTTTCGGAAACATTTTCAGGAAACCAATCTACTATTTTGTCATCAAGATTCAGTTTGCCCTCTTCTTCGAGAAGTCCAATAGCAATGCTGACATAGCTTTTTGTCTCAGAGTACATTCTATGCCTGAAATCTTTGTTAAATGGTGCATAATAATACTCCGCAAATATATCGTTACCTCGCAGCATAATAATACTGTGCATTATTATCCCTCTGCGTTTTAGAAATGATATATAATCAGCAATGTGACCGGAACAGATACCGACATTTTCAGGATAAGTAGTATTAAACATATGAATATCCCCCTCTTATAATATAATTATATTTTAACATAAAAAGTGTGTAATGTCAATAGTTTAACAATAAAATATATCTATAGGTCATATTATATTATTTCCACGATTTGTCAAGCCTTTACGTTATTTTAATATTGAAAAGTTCACAATTATATGTTATATTATTCGGTAAATATCAATTATATTGAGTATAATAATATCAGATGGGGGATATTAGAATGAAGTTTTCCTGGAAAAATTGCTTTAGAATATGTTTCAGTGTTTTTATATTGTTCCTTTGTATGACTTATTGGGATAGTGTTGCTAATATCCTAGGTGTTATAGTCAGTACGGCGGCGCCCTTGACTCTTGGTCTTGTTATTGCGTATGTTCTTAATATTTTGATGAGTTTTTATGAGAAACATTATTTTGCTGAAAGAAGTAAACCGAACTCTACCTCAAAAAAGAAGAGAAGTGCTTCCAGACTCAGTTCTTCTGCTTTTGTACAGAAAAGTCGTAGACCTGTTTGTATGGTTGCGGCTATCCTTACTCTTTTGGGTATCATAGTACTGGTGGTCGGAATAGTTCTTCCTGAACTTACATTGTGTGTGAAATTTCTTGTTTCGGAGATACCTCCTGCAATTCAAAAAGCACTTGATAGTGAGATAGCGCAAAAATTACTTTCAGCAGATACAATAGATCAGTTGGAAGCTATAGACTGGAAGAGCTATTTGAATAAAATTGCAGAAACCCTTACTACCGGTATTGGAAGTGCGGTTGATGCGGTATTTAATGTTATCACGTCAGTAATATCTGCTGTTATTACTGTTTTTGTCAGTATTATTTTTTCAATATATCTGCTCAGTGGAAAAGAAAAACTGCTTGCTCAGTCAAAGCGTTTGATGCGAAATTATTTGAAACCGAATTTGAATGAAAAAATAACCCATTGTTTTACTGTTTTAAATGACTGTTTCCACCGATATATCGTTGGACAATGTCTGGAGGCTGTTATTCTCGGTCTGCTTTGTATAATCGGTATGTCTGTCTTCCGATTCCCATATGCAATGATGATCGGGACTCTTATCGGTTTTACAGCTCTGATTCCTGTTGCGGGTGCATTTATCGGAGCTGCTGTCGGAGCTATAATGATATTTACGGTATCCCCGTTAAAAGCTCTCTTGTTTATTATCTTTGTCGTTGTATTGCAGCAGCTTGAAGGCAATATCATTTACCCGAAAGTTGTCGGAAGTTCTCTCGGACTTCCAGCATTATGGGTATTGGCTGCCGTTACTATCGGTGGCGGTCTTATGGGTGTCATGGGTATGCTTATCGGTGTTCCCATTGCGGCGGCTGTTTACAGACTTATCCGTGAGGATCTGAATAAACGTGAAGATGTGAAATAATTTCATATAATTAAATAGTTATCAAAATAATTCTATATATGGAGGAAAAAATTGTTGACAGCACATGATCTTAAAAGGGAAGAGGTTCTTACTGAACTTGCTTCCAATGCAGAAACCGGTCTTACGTCCGCTAAAGCTTCTGAGCTTTTAGGTAAGTACGGACCCAATAAGCTTAACGAAAAAAAGAAAAAAACAATGGTTCAGAGATTCTTTGACCAGTTCAAAGATGTTATGATCCTGATACTGATAGCTGCGGCTGTTATATCTTTTGTCGTCGCTTGTGTTGAAGGGAACCCAAAAGAATTTTTCGAACCTGTCCTTATTTTACTTATAGTTGTACTTAATGCCGTCATGGGTGTTATGCAGGAAAGTAAGGCTGAAAAAGCTCTTGATGCGTTGAAGAGTATGTCAGCTCCTCATGCGAGAGTTTTCAGAGACGGGGAAGAGATGATCATTGATGCTTCCGAACTCGTTCCCGGTGATATAATTCATTTGGAGGCAGGAGATTTTATTCCTGCAGATGCAAGGCTTCTTAAAAGTGCAAGTCTCAAGAGTGAAGAATCTGCCCTTACAGGAGAATCTGTGCCTTCTGAAAAGGATGCTGAAGCTGAAGTAGAGGAAAAAGCTCCACTCGGAGACAGAAGTAATATGGTATTCTCAGGATGCAGTATAACATATGGTTCTGCTACAGCTGTTGTAACATCTACAGGTATGAACACCGAAATGGGTAAGATTGCAAATCTTCTTGACGGTGAGGATGAAGGTCAGACACCTCTCCAGCAGAAGCTTGCACAACTTGGTAAATATCTCGGTATAATAGCTCTTGCCGCCTGTCTGATTATTTTTATCGTCGGTATTGCAAACGGTATTCCCGTGCTTGAGATATTCATGACAGCCGTTTCTCTTGCAGTTTCTGCAATTCCCGAAGGACTTCCCGCCATAGTTACGATAGTTCTTTCTATTGGTGTTCAGCGAATGGTAAAGAAAAATGCACTTATTCGTCGTTTGCCTGCGGTTGAGACTCTCGGTAGTGCTTCTGTTATTTGTTCCGATAAAACAGGGACACTTACTCAGAACAGAATGACACTTGTAAAAGCCTATATTGACGGTTCAGCAGATACCGAAAATATAAGCAATGAAAATTCTGCAGATGTTAAAAAACTTCTCTCATACGGTACGCTTTGTTGTGACGGTTCAGTGGTTTTCGGTAACGACGGTGAACAGCATCTCGGTGACCCCACCGAAACTTCTATTATTGTAGCCGCTTATAAAAACGGAATGACAAAGGATGACCTTAATTCTCAATATCCCAGACTTGCAGAAATTCCTTTTGACTCTGACAGAAAACTCATGACCACCGTAAATCAGATAGACGGTAAAAATGTAGTTATCGTCAAAGGTGCTTTTGATATGATGTCTGTTCGTTGTGTTTCAGGTAATATTGAAAAAGCAAAAGAAATGACAGAAGAAATGAGCAAAGATGCACTCCGTGTTCTTGCTATCGCTTATAAGTTTATTGACAATGTGCCAGAAGTTCCCACTTCCGATGAACTTGAAAACGGTCTCACTTTTATGGGATTGGTCGGAATGATAGATCCACCGCGTCCCGAAGCTAAAGTTGCAGTTGCTACTTGTCGTCGTGCGGGTATCAAACCTGTAATGATCACCGGAGACCATGTTGTTACAGCATCAGCAATCGCAAAGGAACTCGGTATTCTTGAAGACGGTGATGATGCCATAACAGGTGCACAGCTCGATGCTATGACTGAAGAGGAACTTGATTCCAGAGTTGAAAAAATCTCCGTATATGCCCGCGTATCGCCTGAAAATAAGATCAGAATTGTCAAGGCTTGGCAGCGTAAAGGTCAGGTCGTTTCCATGACAGGTGACGGTGTGAACGATGCCCCCGCGCTTAAAGCGGCTGATATCGGCTGTGCAATGGGTATCACGGGTACAGACGTTGCAAAAGGTGCCGCAGATATGACTCTTACGGATGATAACTTTGCGACTATTGTAGATGCCGTAAAAGAGGGTAGAGGTATATACTCCAATATCAAAAAGGTAGTTAGCTTCCTCCTTGGTACAAATATCGGCGAGGTCATTACAGTCTTTACTTCAATGCTTCTTTGGCATAAGACGCCGCTTCTCTCCATGCAGCTTCTTTGGATAAACCTTGTAACGGACAGTTTGCCTGCAATAGCTCTCGGCATGGAAGCTGTTGAACCTGATATCATGGATAAAAAGCCTAAGCCTAAAAATGAAGGTATCTTCGCTAACGGTCTCGGTGTAAAAGTCGTTCTTCAGGGTTTGATGTTTGCAATTCTTACTCTTATAGGTTTTAAAGTCGGTGAAACAACTGTTGGTAATGTTGAAGCAGGGCAGACAATGGCATTCATGGTTCTCGCTCTAACTCAGATCGTTCAGGCTTTCAACTGCAGATCTGACCGTTCTCTCTTTAAAGTCGGGCCTTTCACCAACAAGACTTTGAATCTTGCAGCTTTGGCGTCTTTCGTCCTTGTAGCAGTTCTTCTCTTTACACCCGTAGGTACTGTTTTCGGTCTCGTTTCGCTTCCCGCAAATCTTTATCTTATTGCTCTGGGACTCATTATCGTACCTTTTGTTGTAATGGAACTCTGGAAACTTATTTCAAATCATATTCTTAAAAAGTAATAATAAATGAGGAAGAACCTTAATTAAAGGTTCTTCCTCAAATTTTTATGTCATTGATTTATTTGCTTCGTTTCTTTTTTTAATGCCAAGATGTTTAAAATAAGTCTGTTTATGAAAAAAATAATTACTGTTAAGCTTAAATTTGTAATAAAATATCTTCCGTGTGAATATGCAGACCAACCTGAGATCATTGTGCAGACATGTGCTATCGCATAGCTTGCAGGAATAGGAATGATGATATTGATTATATTTACGAAAGCTGTTCTGCCGAATTTTTTCTCTGAAATAGCTCCGATAATTATTAAAATAACAAATAAAACAATTGCAATTATGAAATAGTAGTTTAAAACCAATCTCGGCAAAGTTTGAATGTTTCCGAAGTTTTCAGGGGCTTCACCGTGTATTAAAACATCGTCTTCGCCGTTATTGGGGGAATAGAAAATCAAGCAGTTTTTATCGTTGATCTCAAAGTTTTGTGGTCTTGTCTTGTTTGAGTTGATCAATTTCTCTAAAGGAGTAGTCCATGCTTCAATAAAGTATAAATTTTTCCCTGATTCCGAATCATATAAAACATTGCATTCATAACTTGCTACTTGCTCAGATAATTGTATTGTTACCGAACCGCTTTCGTTTTCCTGTGTAGAGATAATTCCTTGTGAATATGGGAAATATTTCGGTGTGGTCAAACCTGTAATAATCACTATTGCGGCAGCTAAAGTGATTAAAACTGTCAATGCAATGGTCATTACTCTCTTTTTAAGCAGTTTATTTTTCAGCGTTTTTATCGGTTCTTCAATGTTGAATTGCTGATTGCTGTTAGTTTTTTTTATCTGTTCCAATTCATTTCTGCAATTTTCACAGCATTTAATATGTTCATCAATAAAACTTTTTGTTTCATCGCTTACCATGTCCTCCGCGTAGAGTGGCAGTAGATCTCTTACAATACTGCATTCATTTTTCATTTGTATGGTTCCTCCATTTTTTCTCTTATAAGTTTTTTAGCTCGGTGATATGTAACACATGCCCAGTTTTCGTTTTTTCCGAAAAGCTGTCCTATATGTTTAAACGAAAGTTCTCCGTATACACGCCACATGAAAACTTCCTTGTACGGTTCGGATAGATCATGAAGGATCTTTTTTATCCTTTCCGATTCGTCTTGCTCTACAGTCAGTTCTTCAATGTTGATTTTACTGTCGGGAATATGTTCTTGTTCGGAAATGTCTGTTGGTTCAGACTTTTTGTTATTTTTCAGATATGAAAAATAGGTGTTTTTTGCGATTTTACATAGCCATACCCGTATATCGCAGTCTCCTCGGAACTTACCAAGATTTCGCATTGCTTTGAAAAAAGTTTCGCAAGTAACCTCTTCCGCAATGTGTTCGTCTCCTGAAAGACCACGTATGTATCTGTAAATATCACCGAAATACTCCTTGTATATCTGTTCAAAATCCATCACCTTACCTCCTTTCACTTATAAGACTCACAAATAGATAAAACCTTACAAATACTATAAGATTTATTTTATGAAAAAACCGTGACGTATTCGCCACGGTTAGTTTATTTATCTTATTCCGTAAAGTTTAGCGGTTTCTCCAATACCGTCGCAGTCAATTTCCTTGATCTTAACATCACGAACAGCGGCTTTTACCATTTTCTTGCTTATCTCAGGAGTTTCGATTCTGAGACAAACAGCAGGAACAGGTATCCACATAACTCTTTGTTCAGGTTTTTCTTCGCCATTTTTATATTCAACGCTGAAAGCAGTATAAAGATCATCTGTATCAAATTTTACTCCAAGCAGATCTTTCGTTTCTACTTCAATATTTGTCTGTTCCAAAACTATACGTTTTATTGAATCCCAGGGCATTTCTCCGTCAAGAACTTCTCCGTAAGGAATATCAATAACTCTTTCTGCTTTGCCGAAAACATGTTCAATGCAAAGAACTTTATTTTCACGAATACATACAGCCGCTACTGTCTGTGTTTTTCTCATCTCATTAGACATAACAATATCTCCTAAAAATTATTAAATCAACTTTATATTGATATTATAGCACATTTTTTCAAGTAAGTCAATAACTATAGCGAAAAAATAAAAACTAAACAATAAAAATTTTGTTATCACTACTTTTGATTTCAAGAAATTTGAAAAAACGGCTTGCTTCATATATAACCATTCGAATCCCATATATAAAATGAAAAAGAGTTATCCATAAGGACAAATCTTTTCGTTTGGCGAAGAGAGTGGGATTCGCCCGACTGCGGTCGGAGCACTGGCAAGCTCTGACAGTCCACAGAAGTTCATAAAGACTCCGGTTGCGGTACCCGAAAAATACTACGGCGCTTCGCTTGGATCCTTATATTTTTCGACCGCTGCCCAGCGCTTATTGTTCGCTTCTTCTTCCACTGGAAGCGCTCACAAACGCGCACCCTTCGAATCCCATATATAAAATGAAAAAGAGTTATCCATAAAGATAACTCTTTTATTTGGCGGAGAGAGTGGGATTCGAACCCACGTGGGCTTTCACCCTAACGGTTTTCAAGAAGTCTACCAAAGAATACCGTTTCAGCTTAGTTCGGTGCAGTTTGTGCTAAAACGATTCGCAAAAATCCTTATTTTACAAGGCTTTTCGGGACTGTTTGGCACCGATATGAATTAAAACGAATTGATCGGAATCGATACAGACCCCTCGGTTTTTGATGAGTTTTTTGCACTTTGGAGAGAATTTGGAGAGAATTCGCGAGAGAAGAATTGCAACTGCAGTACATCGAGATTTTTCTTTTTTTGGAGAGAATTTTTCACGATTTAGGAGAGAACTTTTTATGCGTTAC
>SVMT01000004.1 GCA_015067305.1 Oscillospiraceae bacterium
GGAGTATTTGTAAATACTTCCATACCTTCGTTTACGGGATATACACAGGAAGCAACGAGGCTTCTTGCGCCTTTGACTTCAACAACACAGATTCTGCAGGCGCCGATAGCGTTAATGTCTTTAAGGAAACAAAGTGTGGGGATTCTGATTCCTACGGAATTAGCAGCATCGAGAATTGTAGTTCCTGCAGGAACTGTCACGGGAAGTCCGTTTATTTTAAGATTTACATCTGCCATTTTAATTTACCTCCTTGATTATTCAACGATTACTGCTTTGAAGTTACAGTTATCTACGCAAACGCCACATTTTACGCACTTATCCTGGTCGATAACGTGGAGCTCTTTAACCTTACCGGAAATAGCACCAACGGGGCAGTTTCTTGCACATTTTGTACAACCCTTACAAGCGTCTGTGATCTTGTATCTAACAAGTTTCTTACATACGTGTGCGGGACATTTCTTTTCTGTAACGTGAGCGATATATTCGTCTCTGAAGTATTTGAGTGTACTGAGTACGGGGTTGGGAGCTGTCTGGCCGAGACCGCAAAGAGAGTTTTCTTTGATGTAGTAGCAGAGTTCTTCGAGCTTATCGATATCTTCGAGAGTGCCCTTACCTTCTGTGATCTTTGTAAGGATCTCAAGAAGTCTCTTGTTACCGATACGGCAAGGTGTACATTTACCGCAGCTTTCATCAACTGTAAATTCAAGGAAGAATTTAGCAATATCAACCATACAGTTGTCTTCGTCCATAACGATAAGACCGCCAGAACCCATCATAGAACCGATGGAGAGAAGGTTGTCATAGTCAATGGGAATATCGAGGTACTGGGGAGGAATACATCCGCCGGAAGGACCACCTGTCTGAGCAGCCTTGAACTTCTTGCCGTTGGGGATACCGCCACCGATATCTTCGATAACTGTACGGAGAGTTGTACCCATGGGAACTTCTACGAGACCTGTGTTAACGATCTTGCCACCGAGAGCGAATACTTTTGTACCCTTGCTCTTTTCTGTACCGATGGATTTGAACCAGTCAGCGCCTTTGAGGATGATCTGAGGAATGTTAGCGTATGTTTCAACGTTGTTAAGAACGGAAGGTTTGCCGAAAAGACCTTTTTCTGCAGGGAAGGGAGGACGGGGTCTGGGTTCGCCTCTGTGACCTTCGATAGATGTCATAAGAGCTGTTTCTTCACCACATACGAAAGCACCGGCACCAAGACGGATATCCATATCGAAGTCGAAGCCTGTACCAAAGATGTCTTTACCGAGAAGACCGTATTCACGAGCCTGATCGATAGCGATCTGCAAACGTTTAACAGCAATGGGGTATTCAGCACGAACATAAACATAACCCTGGTTAGCACCTACAGCATAACCTGCGATAGCCATAGCTTCGATGAGGGCATGGGGGTCACCTTCAAGAACGGAACGGTCCATGAATGCGCCTGGGTCACCTTCGTCAGCGTTACAGCAAACGTATTTCTGATCAGCATTGGGAACGATGTTTCTTGCGAGCTGCCATTTTCTACCTGTGGGGAAGCCAGCACCGCCACGTCCGCGGAGACCGGAATCAAGAACTACATTGATAACTTCTTCAGGTGTCATTTCTGTAAGAACTTTACCGAGAGCAGCGTAACCGTCAAGAGCTATATATTCTTCAATATTTTCAGGGTTGATAAGACCGCAGTTTTTAAGAGCAACACGCATCTGATTCTTATAGAATGCAGTTTCGTTAAGGGATGTAGCGTGGTGTTCATCAACCTGAGCATCAGGATGTACATCTTTGTATACGAGTCTTTCTACAGGACGACCTTTGAGAAGGTGTTCTTCAACGATCTCAGAGATGTCTTCGGGTTTAACCATGCTGTAGAATGTACCGTCGGGATATACGATCATAACGGGACCAAGTGCGCAAAGACCGAAACAACCTGTTTTTACAACTTTAACTTCTTCTGCAAGACCTTTTGCAGCAAGTTCTGTTTCGAGTGTGGAGATAAGTGTTGCACTACCGGAGGAAGTACAGCCTGTACCGCCACAAACCATAATATGTGTACGAATCATTAGTTTTATTCCTCCTTATGCTTTGTAGTTGCCGATTGTGTATTCAGTAACAACTTTTCCGCCTTTAATATGTTCAGCTACAACACGTTTAGCTTTTTCAGCGTCCATTTTAACATATGTTGTTTTTTCTTTGCCGCTTTCGAAGATTTCAACAATGGGTTCGTACTGGCAGAGACCGATACAACCTGTCTGTGTAACTGTAACTTTGTCGCTGAGACCTTCTTTGTTAACTTCTTCAACGAACTGTGAAAGAACAGGTCTTGCACCTGCAGCAATACCGCAAGTAGCCATACCGACTACGATTCTTACGGTGTTGTCGCTGGCTTCGCGAATAGCGACCTTATCCTTCATTTTTTCTCTAATGGCAGCGAGTTCTTGCAAGCTTTTCATTGAGAATTGCACCTCCGTATTTATTTTGAATTATTTTTATCTGAGTTTTTATTGCACATCGTTATACTGTTCGTCCAAAAATCCTTTTATCCATTGAATGATTTCAAATTCGGCTACCGAAACATCTTCGCCGAGGATCTCTTTGATCTCCGGTATAGAAAGTCTTACATTAAATTTCGGTGTTTGGTGTATGAATACGAAATCAATTTCTGGATTTCCCTGGATCAACAGACAAACTGTTTCAACTATATCACCCAGTGGGGTGAAGTCTATGCTTTTTGTGTCGAATGTTGCGGATATTGTAGTTCCGTGATCTTCCGCTTTTGTGGAAGAGATGATTGAAACTTTTCCACCTGTCTGTTCCGCCGCAAGAGTCAGAAGGGGGATACCCATGCCGACTTTTCTTGTGGTTCTTGTGGTGTAGAACGGGTTTGAAACTTTTTGAAGAGTTTCGTCCGACATTCCGCAACCGTCGTCTTTTATGCTGAGTGTTAAAATTCCTTTTTCGTCTTCGATAAGGGATATCTCAATATTTTTAGCTCCCGCTGTAACGGAATTCTTTGTAATATCAAGAATGTTCAATGAAAGTTCTTTCATTTTGTTTTCCTTTCTCGGAGCATTATGTCCGTTCCCTCAGCATTCTTATGAATTCTTTTCGCACTTTATCACTGCTGTACGGTTCATCGTCGATCTCAATATAATTTGAAGCTTCATTGATGTTCCATAACTGGTGTGCGTCTGAACTGCACAGAACGGGCAAATTTTTCAAGATCTCATATTTTTCTCTGTACGGATCAATATTACTGCTGTCGTTAAATTCCGCATAAGTAAATCCTGGTTCAGGAGGAATATCACCAAGAATGGAGATTATTCCGTTTGACTCTCTGTCAACATGGGCGGGGAATGCCGCTCCGTTATGTTTTCTTACGAGGTCAACTGCTGATTCCAGATCAAGACTTGATGCTACGATAAGCAGGTCTTCTTCTGTTCCGATCTGTTCGTCTCCGATACCTATATATAACTGATCACCGAAAATTTCGGGTTTGTTATCTATTTTAGATTTATACGGTTTCATTTCACCGTCAAAATTCAAAGCATCTTCGAGACTTGGGAAAAGCGCCACTATGTGGATATCTTCCGCAGTGGTTATTTCCATTCCCGGGATCGGTACTATTCCGTACATCTTGCAAGCATCAAAAAATGTCTTGCAGTTTCCGCAGGAATTGTGGTCCGTCAAGGCTAAAAGATTCAGCCCGTTCAGTGCCGCCATACCTGCAATATTGTATGGAGTCATGTCGTTATCCGCACATGGGGACAAGCATGAATGAATATGAAGATCGTAATAATACTTATTCATGGTATTTAATTATTCAGCAGAGCGTAGAGTTTTCCCGCCACGGTGAATTCGGAATCTTCGCTGACAAAAAGGTTTATACCTTTGTCTTTTGTCAGGTTCAGAAGATCTTCTTCCACCTCACAACCTTCGCAGATTATGATACAGGGAACGTCTGCAAGAGATGCCACGGCGATTATGTTATTGTTTGTCATTATCGTTATCCATGCATCATCATCGGTAGCTCTGCCCATTACCCAGCTGAGAAGATCTCCGCAGTAACCGCCGTGAACTTCACGTGTTGGATCTGATATATTCAGAGCTTTAAGTCCGAGCTTTTCCTGTAAAGTAATTATATCCATGATGTTTCCTTATTTATTTTCGGATTCAGATTCGTTTGTTTTGATCTTATCTCTGGAAGTGTCAAACATTTTATAATATTTTTTGAGCTCATCGCGCATATTAATTATACAGTCAGACTCTTCCGCCTCTCTGTTTACGATGTCTTCAGCTAATGCTCTGCATGAGGGCGCACCGCAGGAACCGCAGTCCAGATGAGGGAATTTAGGATAGATCTTTTGTATCTCCGACATTTTTCGTATTGCTTCTCCTGCATTTTTCGAAAGTTGGAAAACAGGAGAGTATTCGAGTTCTTTATCCCACATTACATCTGATGGAACCTGTGAATTGTCGGAAACATTTACAGCGTTTGTGATGTGATTCTGTGAAACGGGGAGATATCTTCGCAAGTTCTGAAGTCTTGCTTTTGCTATATACGGGTTTTCAACCGTAAGAGCTCCTCCCACACATCCGCCGTTACAAGCATTGAGTTCAATGAATTCAACACCTGATATCTGGTCGTTCTCCATTTCGTCGAGAACTTTTATTACATTTTCAATTCCGTCTGCCGCAAGATATTTGTCATTGAAAAGTGCTGCCGCTTCTCCTCCCGTACCTGCCCAACTGATACCTATGATACCTGTTTGGGAAAGGGATTGGGGAACTTCGATCTTATTCATGGCTGATACCAATTTGAAATAAGCATCGTTCATGGACAATACACCGTCAATAGCTGTTTCCGAAACCCCGATGGGATTTCGTACATAGCTCACTTTTGCAGGACATGGGGAAATGAAAAATACTCCAATATCACTTTCTTCAAGTTCAGGATGTGCTTCAAGAGCTTCTCTTTTAGCCATTCTTGCCGCTAATTCAACAGGGGCGAGCATTGGCAGCACATTCTCACATAAAGAAGGGAATCTTGCGCTTATAAGTCTTACAACTGCAGGGCATGCTGAACTTATAATAGGTTTCTTTACATTGCCTTCACGTATATAGCGACGGGTATATTCCGAAACTATTTCCGCAGCTCTTGCAACTTCGAAAACATCGTCGAAACCGCAATCAAGAAGTCCTGTCAGCACATAGTCAAGATCATCCAGATTATCGAACTGACCGTAAAGTGCCGGCGCAGGGAGTGCTATTTTATATTTATATTCTTCAAGTGATTCAAACCGGTCATAAAGAGCTTTTTTTGCATGGTACGGGCACACTCTGATACATTCGCCGCAGTCAATACATCTTTCGGATTTGATAACTGCATGACCGAACCTTATTCGGATGGCTTCAGTCGGACAGCGTTTCAGACAGTTTGTGCACCCTTTACATCTTTCGGAATCAAGGGATACAGAATGTCTGTATTCAAACATATCAGTCTACGCTCCTTTTCTGAAAATTTATCATTGGAGATTTACTTCCATTGTTACTTTTGTACCTTTACCTACTTCTGATTCGATCTTCATCATATCCGTATATTTTTTCATATTGGGAAGTCCCATGCCTGCACCAAAGCCCAGTGAACGCACATTGTCCTGTGCTGTACTGAAACCTTCCTGCATAGCCTTGTCAATATCGGGAATACCCGGTCCGACGTCTTCCAATATAATAGTAATCTTTTCAGGATATACATAAACATCTGCGGTGCCGCCGTTAGCGTGTATGACCATATTGATTTCGCCTTCATACATCGCAATGGATACTCTTTTTATAATATCCGGTGCGATACCCACCTGGCGGAGCAGTTTTTTTACATTTACTGACGCCTCGCCGGCGGAAATAAAATTGGTTCCGTCAACGTTGAAATGGAATTTAATAGGTTCATTCATAGTCAGGTGTACCTTTCTTATGCCGTTTTTGGATCATTCGGTTGCGATACTTCCGCCCGAAAGCCCGTTTTGATAGAGTTTACCGCAAGCGGGATACATTCTTTCCTTTGAAGCAAGAAGTACGATTCCGCTTTCTTCAGCCAAACTGATCATTTCTTCGGAGGGTTGTTTTCCTCTTACAAAAATAACACAGCTCATATCCATCATTACTGCGGTTCTGATTACCTGAGGATTTACAAGACCAGTTATAAGTGCAGACTGCTCTTTTACAAATGCAAGAACATCACTCATCATGTCTGATCCGAATGCTGATTTTACATCAAAATCAAGTTTATCTTCAAGGCACAGTACCTTTGCATTCAGTAATTCAGCAATAGTTCTGATAGTCATTAGTTTTAACCCTTTAGACCTTTCTTGAATAAGAGTGTATCAGTTCAATGAATTATTCCTGATACTTTTTGATAATGTCAGGGATCATGTCTGCTGTCAGTTTGCCGTAAACGTCGTCGCCTACTGTCATAACGGGAGCGAGACCGCAGCAACCAATGCAACGTGTAGCTTCAAGGGAGAAACGACCGTCGTCAGTAACTTCGCCACCTTTGATGTTAAGGACTTCGCTGACTTTGTCATAAACTTCCTGAGAGCCTTTAACGTAGCATGCTGTACCAAGACATACGCCAATGTTATATTTACCCTTGGGATTAAGTGAGAACTGAGCATAGAATGTAACAACGCCGTATACTTCTTCAAGGGGGATATTAAGACCCTCGGCGATCATTCTCTGCACTTCGATAGGCAGGTAACCATAAATGTTCTGAGCCTCCTGCAAAACAGGCATAAGTGCTCCTTTTTGTTCTTTGTGCGCATCAATTACAGCGCGGAGCTGCTTTTCCTGTTCTTCGGTGCCGCTGAACGGAATTTTGCAAATTTTTTGCTTACCCATTTTTTTCTTCCTCTCTGTTTTGCTATATTTTAGATTTATCGGTTTGCGGAATAAAAATCGAAGCCTGTAAGTGTCTGTACGACAAAAACCTACGGAACAACGCCGCTGTTCCGACAAAATCCATTTTTACAATATATATTATAGCATATATATTAGAAAAAGAAAAGAGCCAAAATGTTACAATATATTAAATTTTAGATTTTCTTCACTATAAATTCAAAAATATAGAGGTATTTGGTATGAGTTTAACGATTGAAACTGTTAAGGAAATTTTTACCCAAACACGTTCCGGTTTTGTAAAAACCGAAGTCGAAACTGTGGGAAGGAGTTGGTTGTCACGGGATATTTCCTGTTCCGTTATCGGCAGCGGAAACAGAAATGTAATGGTAATAGGAGGACTAAGTGGGGGAGATATTGAAATTTCCTCTTTTCTTGTGGATCTTGCGCATGAACTTGATGATTGTCTGACCGTGAATCGCAGAGTATCAGAATTCAATGTTTCGGCACTTTGCAACTGTAACACATTGAATTTTATTCCAATTGTAAATCCTGACGGGATAATGGTTCATAATGTCGGTATAATGCAAGACAATCCTTTTTACGGAAGAGTTCAGAAGATGATAGGTAGTTCTGGTGATCTTTCCGAATGGAATGCCAACATCAGGGGAACTCAGCTTGACGGCAATTTTAATTACAAATGGATAGACTGCAAACTTCGGGAAAGGAATATGCGGATATTTTCAGGTTCTCCATCGGGATATTTCGGAGAATACCCTGAAAGTGAATTGGAAACATCTTCCGTTTGCTCTTATTGCAGAAAAAGACCTCCTGATACTGTTATTGAGTTCAGAAACGGCAATAAGACTGAAATAATACCATGTATGTCTGAAAAATCAGCGGAAAAAAGCATGAGGGCATCAAAGCTGATTTACGGTTATACAGGTATAAATGTCGTTGAAAATGAATCTGTTTTCAGTGGTTCCTTTTCAGGGTGGGCAGCAAGTGAATTTTCATGCCCATCTGTAATCTTTAATATTGAAAAAAATCTTTCAGAACAGTTGAAGAAGTCTCTGAAAAGTGCTGTATTGCTGTTTTGTGCTCAATAAATATATGAAAATTTTATCTGCCCTAAAAAATTCACACTAAAAGACTTGCATTGACATATTTGTTTTGATATAATATATGATATGATTATTCATAGTAATTGATTTACTTAAATAAAATTCGGTATGACTTTGAAAGGGTGTATACACATTATGACAAACAACAAAGCCGTCCTTAATTGGATTGAAGAAATGAAGGTCCTCACTCAGCCTGACCAGGTAGTTTGGATCGACGGCAGCGACGCTCAGAGAGATGCTCTCAGAGCAGAAGCTTGCTCCACAGGCGAACTCGTTAAACTCAACCAGGATAAACTTCCCGGCTGCTATCTCCACAGAACAGCTGTAAACGACGTTGCTCGTGTTGAAGGCAGAACATTCATCTGCACAAAAACAAAAGAAGACGCAGGTAACATCAACAACTGGTGCGATCCCGATGAAATGAAAGCAAAACTCAATGCTCTCTATGAAGGTTCCATGAAAGGAAGAACAATGTATGTTATTCCTTACTCCATGGGTATCGTAGGTTCTGATTTTGCTAAGATCGGTATTGAACTTACAGACTCTATCTACGTTGTTCTTAACATGCTTATCATGACAAGAGCTGGTAAAGAAGTTATCGATGCTCTCGGCGATTGCCCCGAATTCGTAAAAGGTCTCCATGCTCGTAAAGATATCGACGAAGAAAACCGTTATATCGTTCATTTCCCCGAAGAAAACCTTATTTGCTCCGTTAACTCCGGTTACGGCGGCAACGTTCTTCTCGGTAAGAAATGCTTCGCTCTCCGTATTGCTTCCTACCTCGCTCATAACGAAGGCTGGTTTGCAGAACACATGCTTATCCTCGGTATCGAATATCCCAACGGCGATACAAAATACATCGCTGCTGCATTCCCCTCCGCTTGCGGTAAAACAAACCTCGCTATGCTTATTCCTCCCGAACTCTTCAAGAAACAGGGTTATAAAGTATGGTGCGTAGGCGACGATATCGCATGGCTCAGAATAGGTGCTGACGGTAAACTTTGGGCTGTTAACCCCGAAAACGGTTTCTTCGGTGTTGCTCCCGGTACAAATGTAAAATCTAACCCCAACGCTCTTGCAACAACAATGAAAGAAACTATCTTCACAAACGTTGTTCATAACCTTGATAATGATACAGTTTGGTGGGAAGGTCTCGATAAGAATCCTCCCAAGAACGCACTCAACTGGAAAGGTGAAAAATGGGATTGCGAAGATGGCTCCAAGGGTGCTCATCCCAACTCCAGATTTACAGCTATGGCTGCTAATTGTCCCTGTATCTCCAAAGAATTCAACAATCCCGCAGGTGTTCCCATTGACGCTATCGTATTCGGCGGCAGAAGAGCTAAAACAGCTCCCCTCGTATACCAGAGCTTTGACTGGAACCACGGTGTATATGTTGGTTCTGCGATGGCTTCCGAAACAACAGCAGCTGCAACAGGCGCTGTCGGCGTAGTTCGTCGTGACCCCATGGCTATGAGACCTTTCGTTGGTTACAACATGGGCGATTACTTCGCACATTGGCTCGAAATGGGTAAGAAGATCCCCAACGCACCCAAGATCTTCAATGTTAACTGGTTCAGAACAAATGAAGAAGGCAAGTTCATCTGGCCCGGCTTTGGCGACAACATGAGAGTTCTCCTTTGGATCCTCGACCGTTGCGCAGGCAAAGCTGACGCAGTTGAAACACCTATCGGTTACGTTCCCAAAGCTGAAGACATCAACATCGAAGGACTTGCAGATGCAGGCATCACACTTGATGTTGTTAAAGATCTTCTTAGCGTTGACAACAATCTCTGGCTCGAAGATGCTGACGGCGTAGAAGAATTCTACAAGATCGTTGGCGACCATATGCCCGAAGAACTCTACAATCAGCTCGCAGCTTTCAGAAACAGACTTAAGTAATTAAATTAAACTGTTGATAAAAGGGAAACTCATTTTGAGTTTCCCTTTGTTGTGCGTATGAAAAATCTCCCGAATTTATTTTCGGGAGATTTTATGCATATTATTATTTTTTGTTTCTGATATTGATTATTCTGACAAACACGGGACTGAGAACTGCATTCATAAGTATTTCGAAAATAAAGTTTCCGAATGCTAATGCGATAAATACTCCGAATCCTACTTCTTCAATCCCTACCATAGCTCCTATTTCTTTTGCATAAGGCATAAAGAATATCGCACTACCTAAGAGAAAAATTCCAGTATTGACAATGGGGCAGACAAGTGCTGCAATAACAGCTGCAACAATTTTGAGCTTGTTTTTCAAAAGTTTATAAACCAAACCTGCCGCAAAACCGCAGGCTGTACCTTTTACAAGAACTGTTACGATAGTTCCGGGAATGCTGAATGCAAAGAAGAGAGCTGCTCCTCCTGTTGCAATAACCACTACTCCGAATACAAAGCCTAACCATGCTCCTATTGCAGGGCCACAGAGACACGCTCCTATGGCAATGGGAATAAGTCCGATAGCTGTTGAGAACGGACCAAAAAATGTAGTGTATGTCGCAAGTAATTGGAAGATGATTACGAGAGTAGTCATCAATGCTGACATCACAATTTTTTCCGTTTTCTGTTTGTTTGTTTTTTGCATAAGTCCTCCTTGCTGTCGTCCGCTGAAGCGGTACAACGCATAAAAATTTTATTTATATCAACCTCTTGCGAGGCAAATATACTATGAGTTCTTTTTATAAATGATATTGAGACCTTTCAGCACTAGGTTCTCGTCATGTGTCATTTTTTTCTTGCAGTAGGGGAGAACCACAGGCGCATAACCACCCGTGATGTAAACGGAAAGTTCCTCTCCCGATTCATTTTTAATTCTCTCAATCATTCCGTCGATCATGCTGGCGTTACCGTAGATTATACCTGATTTTATGCAGTCAACTGTATTTTTTGCGATAACTGATGCTGGCGCTTCGAGGCTGACTTTCGGTAATTGCGCTGTTTCATTTGATAGCGCATTCAGCCCCATAGCTACACCGGGGAGAATTGAAGTCCCGATAAATGCACCTTTTCCGTTTACTACAGTCATTTTCGTAGCCGTTCCCAGGTCGATTATCAATGCGGGCTTTTCGTAAATGAAATAAGCCGCAACTGATGCACAAATGAGGTCTGCGCCCACAGATGAAGGTGTATCGCATTGAATGCTGATACCCGTTTTTACGCCGGGGCCGACTGTCAAAGTGTCGATTCCTATAAGGAATTTCACTGCGCTTTTAACCGTCATGTTCAACTGCGGAACTACCGAAGACATAACCGCACCTTTTATTGCTTTTGTATCTATTCCGTAAAGGTTCAGAACGTTAAGTATTTTTATTGAATATTCATCTTTTGTGGCTGACGTATCTGTTGAAATATTTGCAACAAAGACCAGTTCGTCCCCATTGAAGCCACCGAGGGTCACATTTGAGTTTCCTATATCTATTGCAAGTACCATTTAATCACCACTTTTATGAATTTATTCAGATAATTATATCATATATTTTTGAAAATGTCAAGTACAAAACCCTTACATTTATGTGCTGAAGATGTGTGAATCGGTAAATGTGACAAAAGTCTGAGGTTTTGTTTAGCAAAAAGTTTTTATAAATTCAATTCCACGTTTGATACGTTCATTTGTATATCCTTGTGGATGTTCTCCGGGAAAATCTTCAAATGTGAACGGATAGCCGTTCTTTTCAAGATGTTCCTTGAAGAAAATGTTTCCCCTGTAAAGGAAGTCTTCTTTTCCGCAACAGAAGAATATGTCGGGTTTTTCCTCTTTGTTTTTCAATCCGTCAATAAGTTCCATTACATCATCTTCGGGACGTAGCTTCTCCGTACCGAAGACCCATGCCCATTCGTTGGACTTTGGTGGCTTTCCGCCTGCGCCTAACCCTAAGACTCCTGAAAGAGAAACTGCTGCACGAATTTTTTCGGGGTGTCTCAGCGCTAATTTCACAGCACCATAGCCGCCCATTGAGTAACCCATTGCAAATGTGTCTTCACGCTTATCGGAAATATTCAGTGTTTTTTTCATTACAGCGGGTATTTCTTCTGCAATGAAAGTGAAGTATTTTTGGTCGTTCATTGTATCGGTGTAAAAACTTCTTCCGACTTCAGGCATTATTACTGTGAAGTTTTCTGCCAAATTGAAAATATCCGTTTCTCTCAGCCAACAATTTCTGTTGCCGCACAGTCCATGCAATAGATATATAACTTTTGACGGACTGTTGCCCTTGTGTGGCATTATTATTTTGACTTGAGTATCAAGACTCAGTACATCGGAACGGAATTCCATATCAAGTATTGCCATAGTAAACCTCTTTTCTGTTTAAAAATACCCGTCCCGACTTTTATATCGGACGGGTATTGGAATTATTTCAGTTTATTTTCTCTTTGTTGCGAAAATTCCTGCTACGGATACTGCTGCGAGAAGCGCATAGATAGCTGTAAAATCAGTTGTGGATGGGTTGGAGGGTTCTTCTACTGTAGGAACGTCAGGTTCAACAGTTGGTTCATCTGCGGGAATTTCAGGTTCTTCTGCGGGAGCTTCAGCTTCGCCTACAGTTTTTACGAGTTCAACATGACCGAGAGAAAGTGTTTTAGTCCAGAAAGAGTAATCTTCACGGTTGATTGCTGAGAAGCAGTATGTATCTCTTTCGCCGTCAAGGTCAGCATCGTCATTGATTGCAAATGTGAAACCTATAACATGTCCTTCAGACATTTCCTGTTTGGACATCCAAGGAAGTGTGATTTCCATAACATAGCCGTCATCAGTTAATTTAATAGCTGTAAGGGACGCAGAGTAAACGAGATCGTTACCCGTATAATGAACTTCAGTACCTGTGGAAGAAAGACAGTATATCCAGTCTCCTGCATCGGAGTCATAGTTGTCTGTCATAGTGTCAAGTTCTGACATCCACATATCAACACCGTTTCTTGCACCGTCATCAAATGTTGGGAGTGTTTCGTCTTTTACTACTGCAAGCATATAAACATTTGTTTCAGTCCAAAGAATTTTTGCATAACCGCTTGCACATAATTCAGGATCCCATTCGTCGCCACTAAAAAGTGTTTCGATCTTATCTGCATTTTCCCAAATTGCATCGATCTCGCCGTCGATTACAGGTAATTCTGATGCATAACCTGCTTTGTAGTCAGCTGCAAAAGATATTACTGCCAATGATAATATCATTGCTACTGCGATTGCTGTTGTTAATAATTTTTTCATACTGTTTTCCACCTTTCGGGTTTTAATATTGTTGATGATTTGTACATCATCAACAATATTATAGCACATATTTCTATTATTGTCAATGAAATATTATATCATGTGCTATAAAATTCTATCATTTTAGCAGTTTGATTTGGGAATTTTTTGTAACAATAAGCGATTGCCTTTGAGGGCAATCGCTTAAGCAGTAATTAGCAGTTGTTACAATTAGATCTGTTTTCTCCACAACAGCAGTTGTTTATGTTATTTTCGCTCGGATTTACAGGTGGGAAAAAGTCGTTGTACGGGAATTCCATTTTGTTGAAGAGACAGCAAGGATCATCTTCTCCGGGAGAACAGCACTGCTTGTCGGGAATACAGAAGTCATATGAGGGTACGACTATCTGTACGTTGCGGAGAAGTCTGATTATGGAGAAAAGTCCAAGCGTTGCATAAAGCCGTTTATCTCCGTCTCCGCAGTCATAAAGTGGCTTTTCAAAACAACAGCATACTGCCTGCGGTACACAGCAAAGGTCTATATTACAGCAGCCGCAGTTATTTTTGCTGTCAACAAGTTTTCCCGCAAGGAGAATCGGGGGGACAACTTCAACTGTCGCTTTAGGGAGATTCGATTTCATCATCAGTTCGATGTCGTTTTCACCGGGAACAAACAGTGATGAATAAATATTAGCTCCGCCCTCGCTTCCGTAAAGTATAACTCTCTTGTCGTATGCCGCGAGACCGCAGATCCTTGTAGGATGCATCACACCTGCAAATGCGTCAAAATAACATTTGAAATAATATCTGATATCCACCGTGTAGAATCCCTTGTTGAAGGGGAGTGCTTCCACATCAATATAAGTCCATATCAGCTCCGCATTTATGGGGCGTACGCTTTTTGCGTTATTCAAGATCTGCTGTTCCGCTTCCGAAACATATACTCTTACATCTGTAAGACATTCTTTATCAAGGCAACTGTCCAGAACTCTGTCAACGTCGATGCAGACATTTTCGTTTCTGCCGCAGTTCTGATTTGATTTATCTGCCATTGTATTACCTCCGTATTTATAATGTTATGAACTGTGTTCAGTATCATAATATGCGGATATTTCTCTTTTGTGCGTAACGGTTTTACAAGATACGGCATTTTACATCAAAAAAAAGAATGACTCGGAAGTTTCGAGCCATTTTTTCTATTATTTATTCATTCATATCTGTTGTGAGGTTCAGTATCTTACCGTCATTTTTGATCAGTGGTGCTTCGTTTTCATAAGTAAACCTTTGATCTATGTTTCTGAGTGTGAGCTTTTCAATTTGAACGTCTGGGTCAATTTGAATCGTGGCAGCTTTTGTAACTGCACATTTTTCTGTTCTGTGGACATTTGAAATTGAAATATTTCCGCAGTTTACACCTTCTGCAAACCATATTATAGGTGCTTCTTTAACCATACCGTCATGGGTACCTTTTCCGTAAAAGTCATCCAGACCTTTGATGAACCTTTCATCTACCGGTGGATCCTGAGGGGGCTTGGAAGCGTATACCCCGTCAATGTCTATGCCGTCAAACCATACGGGAGCTCCGGGAATAATATCATGATGTGTGAATGATATTCCATATAAGCGATATGTTCCGAAAACATTTGTGATCTTTACGTTCTTTAAAGTGCTTCCGCAGGATAAAAGTCTAACTCCTGTATATCCGTTATCAGCATATAGACCGTCAATTATTACGTTTTCGATGTCTCCTTGTGTTACGAAAGGTTTTTCACCGTCATCGTATCCGTCATCGCAGTTAAGTGCAACAAGGTCATCATTTGTTGCACCCTTAATGTTCCTTACTATTCCGTTTTTTGCGGGTCCCTGAATATGAACTCCGTCCATATTCGGTCTTTTCATATTGAAATCAAAGGAAATATTTTCTATGGTAAACCCGTCGGTGTCTTTTATCTGAATTGCATAAGCTTCAGGATCTTTGAAAACAATATTTCTGACACTCAATCTTTCTGTGTACTGCAAACGCATTATAACTCCACGGTAAAAGGATCCTTGATCGGGCAGATTTATCCTTTGCTGATGTGAATTGTTTCCGTCCCAGATACCACCTTCGATAGTGATATCTTTATCGGTTTCTTCATAAATATATCCGTCATTCACGAGCATCAGACATGAGGCATTATCTGCAAGACGTATAACGGCTTTGTTTGAAAGCCTTAAATGAGTTCCCGAATGAACAATAAGAGGTGCAGAGATCGTATATACTCCATCCTGTATATCGCAAATGCCTTTTGCGTTGTCAATGAGATTTTGAAGCTTTAAAGTATCGTCATTCGGATTGGGTATCCAGGTTTTCATGGGGCATTACTCCTTAGTTTTTAGTGTCGAAAATAGTATAGCAGATTATTTTGCCGTTGTCAATACTTGACGGACAGAATTACATACATTTTGTTTTTTTAATGGAAAATGGGATTTGAAAAATGTGAAATTTTTCTGAACAGTAAATTTTCCCTCTTTTTCCATGGAACTTTTTGCATTTTCTTTCGTCTAAGTCATGTAAACTCTTGACAAATCGCAAATTTCGTGATATACTTATGGTAAGTTCAAATAGTATATTCAGTTATTGAAAGGAGTTTGCGTTATTCGCAAATGACGGTTTGATTATGAAAGTTTTAGCATTTGACTTCGGAGCGTCAAGCGGGCGTGCGATATTGGGCGTTTATGAAAACGGCTCTTTAAAAACAGAAGAGATCCACCGTTTTTCAAATGACCCTGTTACTGTAAACGGCACTTTTTATTGGGATATCCTCCGTCTCTTTTTTGAGATAAAACAGGGTATTACAAAATGCGTTGCAGCAGGTCACGGTGATATTTCAAGTATTGCCATTGACACATGGGGTGTTGACTTCGGTCTCCTTGATAAAGACGGCAGACTTTTGGAAAACCCTGTAAACTATCGTGACAGCCGTACTGACGGTATTCCCGAAAAAGCGTTTGAAAAGGTTCCCGCAGCGGAAATGTATGCCAAAACAGGTATACAGTTCATGAAATTCAATACGGTCTTCCAGCTCTATTATCTGGCGACCGAAAGACCCGATCTTCTGGAAAGAGCAGAAACATTCCTCTTTATTCCCGACCTTCTGGCGTATTTCCTCACGGGTGTGAAGTCCTGTGAATATACGATCGCTTCCACATCTCAGCTTCTTGATGCCGAAAAACGTGATTGGGATCTTGATCTTATGGGGAAATTGGGAATAAGAACGGATATATTCCCCAAGATCGTAAAACCAGGCTCTGTAAAAGGAAAACTTTCTCCCGAACTCTGTGAAGAACTCGGTGTAAAAGATGTTGATATTATCGCTTGTGCGTCACATGATACCGCTTCTGCCGTAGTTTCTGCACCTATTAAAAAGGGAGAAAAAAGCTGTTATATTTCCTGCGGTACATGGTCCCTTCTTGGTGCAGAGCTCGATGAACCTATCCTTACGGATGAAAGTTTAAGATTGAACTTCACAAATGAAGGCGGTTACGATAATACTATCAGATATCTGAAAAACATTTCAGGTCTTTGGCTTATGCAGGAAACACGCAGACAGTGGATAAGGGAAGGGGAGAATATCTCTTTCAAAGATATAGATAAGATGCTCGAAACTGAAGTTTCCGCAAATGTTTATATCAATCCAGACAATGACGATTTCGTTGCTCCCGGTAATATGCCGAGAAGAATTAACGAATTCCTTAAGTCCACAGGTCAGGATATTCCCAAAACAAAGGGGCAGACAGCACTTTGTATTCTCGAAAGTCTTGCGCTTACTTACAAATATTATATAACTTCACTTGAAAAGCTTCTCGGCTGTGAATTTGATGCCGTTCATCTTATAGGCGGTGGTGTTCAGGATGTGAATCTCTGTAAATTTACTGCTGCAGCAACGGGTAAGACTGTTACTGCAGGACCTATAGAAGCTACGGCTCTCGGAAATATAGCTGTTCAGCTTATTGCAAAGGGTGCTGTTTCAGATATGGATGAGGCACGAACCATGCTTGGTGAACTCAAGTATTACGAACCTGAGAATACCGAAGAATGGAACAAAAAATACGAAGCTTACATCAAGCTTTGCAGAAGTTAAGGGGGGGATGGAGATGTATACCAAAATCATTGAAGCACTGAAACCCGAAATGATATCTTCTTTGGATACGCTCATTTCCATTCCAAGTAAGAACGCTCCATCCATCGAAGGCTGTCCTTTCGGTAAAGATGTGAACGATGCTTTGGAATTTGTCACAAAACTTGCTTCCGATATGGGATTTGAAGCTAGAAATCTCGGTTATTGTGCCGAAGTTAAATTCGGAAGTGGAAGTGAGAGAATTGACATTGCAGTTCATGTTGACGTTGTTCCCGAAGGTGACGGATGGGAAACAGACCCGTTCAAGTTAACTGAGATCAACGGAAATCTCTACGGAAGAGGTGCTCTTGATGACAAGGGACCGGCAATTTCCGTACTGTATGCACTTAAAGCTATGAAGGATAACGGTCATGTTCCCAATAAGGAGATAAGACTTATTTTCGGCGGTGCTGAAGAAACGGGAATGTCTGATCTGAAACAGTATATTGCTGAAAACGGACTCCCTGATTTCGCAGTGTCTCCTGACAGCAGTTTCCCCGTAACGAATGCGGAACTCGGTGTTTGTTTTGGCAAGATCCTTTTAGGTAAGGCTGAAAAGGGTGAAAAAGTTTCCCTCGTTTCGATAAACGGAGGTATCGCTTTTAACTGTGTTCCAGACAAATGTACAGCGGTCTTTAAATGTGCAAACGAAGAAATTTTTGATTCATTTATAAAGGCAATCGAATGTAAAAGAGATTCTCTTATGAATCTGAAAATTACTTCGGACAGAGAAAATCTTACCGTAGAAACTTACAACGAAGGAGTTTCTGTACACGGTTCTGTTCCCGAAACAGGCAGAAATGCTGTAAAAGATATCCTTTATTGTGTCAAGGAGATATTCGACAGCATCGGAGAGAAAAATTCTTTTGTTGATACTGTGACGAAGCTTCTTGAAGATACTCAGGGCAAAGGTCTCGGAATCTACTGCAAGGATGAGATGTCCGGCGAAATATCAGTAAATATGGGTATGTGCAGATATGATGAGAAAAACGAAGAAAATTACGTAACTCTTGATATTCGTGTTCCCGTATCTATAGATGTTTACGGAATCAAACAGACTCTTGAAGAAGTATGCGCTGCAAACGGTGCGAAATTTGATCTTCATCAGATCGATATCGGAACATATATGCCTGCTGACAATAAATATCTCAAGAGCCTTGCCGAAAGTTACGAAAAGGTAACAGGCAAAAAAGCAGAGATGCTTTGTGCAAGAGGAGTTACATATGCAAAGAGTTTTGAAGGCAGAGGCGTTGCTTTCGGACCCATTGAAGAAGGTACAGATCAGGGCGGCGGACTCCACAGTACAGGAGAATTCATCAATAAAGATGCATTCTTCAAAATGGCGGAGATCTACGCTGAAGTATTGACAGGTCTGACTAAATAAGTACATTTTTATTTAATCATAATAAAAAATAATTTTAATGAAGGAGTGTTTTTTAATGAGAAAAACAAAAATTTTCGGAAAAGTTCTTAGCGCAGCACTCACTCTCGCTATCTTCTTTTCTATGGCAATCCCCGCATTTGCGGCTTCAACAAACCATTCAAAAGCAAGCTTCGAGATCGTAAGCTGCGAACCCTATGCAAGCGTTTCAAACTATATGAAGATCACATATAGAGTTGTTATGTCCTGCAAAGACCTTGCTTGTCTCAAGAACGCAACAGTTAAAGTTGACGGCAACTACCTTTCTTACTACAACTTCCAGCCGACAGCTGACGGCAAATATGTTTACGAAGGTGTTGCATATAAGTTCAACACAGCTACAAGCACATTGAAACTTGAAGTTATTGATCTTCACGTTCAGATGTCCACAGGCAAACAGACAGAAACTATCTATGTTAAGGATATTGTAAATACATATCCCAAGATCTATGTTTCCAGTATCGGTTCTGGTCTCGGACTTCTCGGCAGCACAGTTATCTCCCTCAGCGCAACAGATAACGACGGTATCAAGAGCGTTGCAGTAAACGGTAAAGTTATTGCAAACGAAATCAAAACAGAAGGTAAAAAGACTTTCAGCATGATCTATGATGTATATGTTGACGGCTTCTATTCTGTTGTTGTTACAGACGTAAACGGTAACAAAACAAATGCTTATTTCACAGTTGAAGACGGTGAGATCACAACTCAGAGCGCAGGTTCTTACCCCATTGGTGGTGACCTCAACACTTACATTCCTTTCTACTATTATTTCGGCTATTCCAGCCTTGCTGAAATGATGGAAGAAAACCCCATGCTCTATTACTACTATATCTATCAGAACTATGACGGTGATATTTCCAATCTTTATCCCTTCTATCCTTCTCTTCCCAATGTACCCTCTTATCCTTCTGTAAACTATCCTACGATCAATATCCCCGGTATGAACTTCCCCTCATTCTCTATTCCTGAATTTGGAAAAGATGATAACAGTGCTTATATCTGGTATCTTTACATGTCCGGTATGCTTGATTCAGAGATCTTCGATATGAATGATCCTATGAGTTACTACTATCTTATGTTGATGCTTAAAGGCAATGAAAACTTCGATTCCGAAGCTTTCTCCAACATGCTTCTTTATAAATACATCTACGGTAACGCTATTGCTTTCACAGACGGTAACAAGATCATCGTTTCTGAAGTTGAAGATACACACAAGCTCACAGCTCCCGCTATTGCAAACGATAAAAACGCTAACTATCAGTGGCAGAAGCTCGTTATGGGCAAATGGGTAAATATCTTTGGTGCTAACGAAAAGGATTACACACTTGATTCTATCGTTAACGGTGAAAGATACAGAGTTGTAATTTCCGGTAACTACTACTATTCTGTACTCACATCTTCCGTATATATTGGCGGCAAAACAGGTGTTACAGAAGTTAAACCCTCTGAACCCGTAGTTCCCGAAACACCTTCCGTACCCTCTGTTCCTTCTGAACCTTCCAAAGAATTCACAGCTGAAGACATTACTATCAAGGGTCTTACAGTTCCCATGTTCTCCGTAAAAGTTGGTTCCTCTGTTGACCTCATCCCCAACTGCATGGGTTATTGGTCCATCAACGGTGATGTTGTAAGCTCCGATTCCAACTTTGGTATCATTAAACTTACAGGCGTTAAAGCAGGTAATACGGTTATTACATACACAGGCTTTGACGGCGAAGGCAACATGGCAACAAAGATCTTCTACGTTCAGGTTACTGAATAATTCTATATTGAACAGTATGATTTTAATTCCCGTCTCAAATAGAGGCGGGAATTTTTTTGCTACTGTCACTTATCTGTAATTTTAATGTACCTCCCCCGTATAAATTGTCAATAAAAGTTTTAATTTACTCATTGACTTTGAAGTTTCGTTGTGGTATACTTATCTCGGAAATAAATAGTAGCAATAAGGAGAAATTATAATGAAACGATATTTAGCTGTGATCCTTTGTGTTATAATAATAGTTATAGGGCTTGCATCTTGCAATAATGGGGAGAATCCTGAAATACTCAGTTTTATTCCTGAGAATGATGATAATTCAAGAAGCATTGCAGATCTTTGCGCTTCAAAAAAGAACATTACAGTTGGTTTTATTGGAGGTTCAGTTACTGAGGGTAATACATATTCAGCAAGCTTTGTGGAATATTTAAGTGAAACTTATCCCGATAATAATTTTACCCAAAAAAATGTAGGTATTGGTGGTACAACTTCCGTTTTTGGGGTTCATCGAATTGATGATCAGCTTGTGCAGTATAACCCTGATATCGTTTTTGTTGAATTTAGTGTTAACGATAGTTCTGATAAGGTTGAAATATATTCCCAATGTATGGAAGGTATTATCAGAAAAATTCTGCGTAATGATGCCGGTACTTTAATTGTGTTTGTTGGTACAGGAAACAGTACTTATGTTTCCAATTATGAGAACGGTACTTTGCCTGAAATAGTTGCGGCTCATATGGCTGTCGCAGAGCACTACAATGTTCCGTATATCAATGTTGGCAAAGAGCTTTTGACTCATATCTCAAATTCCGAAGAAGATGATTGGTATTACTATTTCCAGGATGGTGTTCATACCAATAGTAATGGGGGAGCTTTCTATTCTGATGTAATGGAACAGTATTTGTCAGATTATAAATTTGATATTAAATATAAAGAAGAACCCCTTACTTCAAATGATTTTGAAAATGCAGATTTGTTTGATTCAAGAAATTATCTGACAGAACCATGGGTCGTTCGCAGTAATGATATGCTTGGAAAAATTTCAGAATATAATCATTGTCTGTATTCTAAAGAGGTCGGAGCTACTCTCGAATTTGATTTTCATGGTACGTTGTTTGGGTTCTATTGTCGATTTGATAATGATTCAGGGATTTTAGAGTACAGTATTGATGGTGGTGAGTGGAAACAGTATTCTTTGTATTCTGATTTCTATACAATTCATGGTAAGGAGCTTGTTGGCTTTGCAGATGTTGAGTATGGTCTTGAGAATACAAAACATCATATTGTTCTGCGAATTTCTGAGGATAAGAATCCGGAATCAAGAGGGAATACAATCAGTATCGGTGCATTTACTTTCTCCGGAGAATAATAAAAAATACTCCCGTTTTCCTGAATGGAAGCGGGATTTTTTATAGATAATATTGCCGTCACATAAATTTCACTATTTTCCGATTAAATTGATGAAATAGGGGTTGACAAATTACAAAAACAGTGGTATAATATCCATGTGTATTAAAAGAACACACAAATATTAAGGTTGGTATCAGTATGAATAAGAAAATCTATACAGCTGCATATTACTTTAGCTATTACTTTTACTTTAGACAGTAAATTTAATAGTTAGTTCTGCTGCGTATAAGATATTTTCATCATACCGATAATAAAAAGATTAGATGGGTCTTGCAGGGAGTTTGCAAGACTTTTTTATTTTAAAAGGAGAAATTTATCATGATCGTAGTACTTAAACCACAAAGTGAACAGAGCCAGGTCGAAAACCTTATAAATTGGCTTAAAGAACAGAATGTTGATGTCCATATTTCCGAAGGTCATTTCCAGACCGTTCTTGGACTTATCGGTGATACAGCAAAAATTGACGACGATTTGGTAGCTTCTCTTGAAATAGTAGAGACTGTTAAGCGTGTCAGCGAACCTTTCAAGAGTGCAAACAGAAAATTCCATCCCGATGATTCTATTATAGATATCAGCGGCGTAAAGATCGGTGGCGGTAACTTTGCAATTATCGCAGGTCCGTGTTCTGTTGAAAGTGAAGCTCAGATGATCGAAGTATCCACTAAAGTTAAAGCTGCAGGTGCAAAACTTCTTCGTGGCGGTGCTTTCAAGCCCAGAACTTCACCCTATGATTTCCAGGGTCTTAAAGCTGAAGGTATTGAACTCCTTCTCGAAGCTAAAAAAGTTACAGGTATGCCAATCGTAACAGAAATCATGAATGCAAATCATCTTCCTCTTTTTGAACATGTCGATGTTATTCAGGTCGGTGCGAGAAATATGCAGAACTTTGAACTTCTCAAAGAACTTGGAAAAACCAATAAGACTATTCTTCTTAAAAGGGGTCTTGCAAGCACTCTTAAAGAAATGCTTATGAGTGCTGAATATATCATGGCAGGCGGTAACGAAAATGTGATCCTTTGTGAGAGAGGTATCCGTACATACGAAACATACACAAGAAATACTCTTGACCTTTCCGCTGTTCCCATGCTTCGTGAACTTACACATCTTCCCATCATTGTTGACCCAAGCCATGCAACAGGTCTTTCCAGACTCGTTAAACCCATGGCTATGGCGGCAGCAGCTTGCGGTGCTGACGGTCTTATGATCGAAGTTCATAATAATCCCAAAGCTGCACTTTGTGACGGTGCTCAGTCTCTTACTCCCGAACAGTTTGCCGACGTTGCTAAGAGAGTTGAAGCTATCCGTGAAGTAGTCAAAGCAGAATATGATCCTACATTTTAATCTTAAAGAAATATAATTGAGGCGAATACCATGAAAAACACTTCGGAAACCATTAAGATCGGTATTGTAGGTCTTGGACTTATCGGTGGTTCCTTTGCGAAGGCACTTGTTAAAAATGAAAAATATACAGTTCTTGCTTATGACATAGATACTGTTTCACTGCATTATGCGCAGATGACCAATGCTATAGACGGCGAATTGAATGAGGAAAATCTTAGCGAATGTGATTTTGTTTTGATCTCACTTTATCCTTTGGCGGCAGTTGAATATATGCAGAAAAATGCTGCTAAATTCAAGCAAAATGCTGTCGTGATAGACACTGTAGGTACAAAGCGTGAGATATGTGAAACAGGTTTTAAGCTGGCTGAAGGAAACGGCTTTATTTTCGTGGGCGGACATCCTATGGCAGGAACTCAGTTCTCAGGATTCAAACATTCAAGAGAAACACTTTTTAACAATGCTACAATGATCATAACTCCCAAAAAAAATGAAGATCTCCGCATTTTGGATTCCGTTAAAAAGCTTATGTTAGACTGCGGTTTTGCAAAAATGAATGTAACAGATGCTGAAACTCACGATGAGATAATTGCATATACATCTCAGCTTGCTCATGTGGTCTCAAATGCTTATGTAAAAAGTCCTACAGCTCTCCGTCATAAAAATTTCTCCGCGGGAAGCTATAAAGATTTGACCAGAGTCGCAAGACTTAACGAAGTGATGTGGACGGAGCTTTTCTTTGAAAACAGAGAAAATTTGCTCAGGGAACTTGATTCTGTTATCGGCAGTCTTGAAAAATACAGAAATGCTCTCCGTGACGGGAACAGAGATGAGATGAAAGAGCTTCTGAAAGAAGGAAGAGAAATCAAGGAAAGGACGCTCTATTATGAGAAGAATTAAAGTAAAAACTTCACGTGAATACAGCGTTCTCGTCGGAAGTGGTGCGGTAGAGAATATCTCCTGTGAATTGAAAGAACTTCTCAAAGCTAAAAAGATTATGGTCGTCAGTGATGACAATGTTGCTCCTCTTCATCTTGAAAAATTATTAAACAGACTTTGCGGTTCTTTTGAGTGTTTTACTCATATCCTAAAAAGCGGGGAAGAACATAAAAATATTGAAGCTGTACTCGGAATTCTTTCCCATATGCAGGAAGAAGAATTTGACAGAAATGACACTATTATTGCTCTCGGCGGCGGTGTTGTCGGTGATATTTCGGCATTTTCCGCTTCGATTTACATGAGAGGAATTGATTTTGTAAATATTCCAACAACTCTTCTTTCTCAGGTGGATTCCTCCGTCGGAGGAAAGACTGGTGTGGATTTCGGCGGCGCAAAAAATATCGTCGGTAGTTTCTATCAACCTCGGCTTGTAATTTGCGATACCAATTACCTCAATACTCTTCCCGAAAATATTTTTGCTGACGGTTGTGCAGAAGTTATAAAGTACGCATTTATCAATGATAAAGAGCTTTTAAGCGTCATTGAAGATGGCATAAAAAAGAATATCGACGATATCGTTTACAGATGTGTCTGTGATAAGAATGATGTTGTTTCGAACGACGAATTCGACAGAGGTCTTCGCGGACTTCTTAATTTCGGACATACTATCGGTCATGCCGTGGAAAGTCTCAGCTCTTACAGGATCAGCCACGGAAGTGCTGTTGCAATCGGTATGAGAATCGTTACGGAAGCCTTTGAAAAAGTCGGAATTTGCAAAAACGGAGTTACTGAAAAGCTTATTTCTGTACTGAAAGTTAATGATCTGCCTCTTGATTGCGGTTATTCTGTTGAGAATATTATAAATGCTGTCCGTAAAGACAAAAAGAAAAGCGGTGACAGTATTTCGGTCATCGTTCCAAAAGAACTTTGCAAATGCGAAATGGAAAAAATGAGCTTTGAAAAGCTTTATGCTATAATAAAGGAAGTGACCCCGTGACAGTAACATTTTATCCTGCAAAACTCAGCGGAACAGTTTCGGGGATATCTTCAAAATCTTACCTTCACAGACTTCTGATCTGTGCCGCATTATCGGAAGGAGAGACTGAAATATCTTTCAATACAATGTCCAAAGATATTTCCGCAACGATAAGTGCTATCTCTGCTTTTGGCAAAACAGCCGAAGAAATTGACGGTAAACTTGTGGTTTCAGATGGGAAAGTCAGCGAGATCATAAATGTAAATGAAAGCGGTTCTACTTTCAGATTTATTCTTCCTATACTTTCCGCAAGACGGTCTGTGGATACTGTGGAGATCAATGGTTCCGATTATCTTGCTTCAAGACCGATATCACCTCTTTATGAGGAGCTTATTGCTAATGGTGCAGTTATCTCCGAAAAAGGAAAGTTCCCAATGACCGTTTCAGGAAAGTTGAAAAACGGAAAATATACTTTGCCCGGGAATATTTCAAGTCAATTCGTTTCGGGCTTGTTACTTGCATTGCCTATGGTTGACGGAAATAGTGAGATACACATCGTCGGAGAGCTTCAATCAAAACCTTATGTTGATATTACACTGGAATGTATGAAACTTTTTGGTATGGATATCACGGAGACCGATTACGGTTATTATGTCAATGGCGGCAGAAAGTATGTTTCACCTGTGGAACTTATCTGCGAAAACGATTACTCCAATGCGGCTTTTTTCCTTACGGCAGGTGCTCTTTCCGAAGATTTTGTCGGAGTGGAAAATCTAAACCCCAATACTTGCCAGGGGGACAGCAAGATTGTCGAAATACTTGCGCAATTCGGTTCAAAAAAATGTGTGAAAGATAATAATGTTTTATTTGCAAAAGATAAATTAAATGCAGTCGATATCGACGCTACCAATATTCCGGATCTTGTACCTATACTTTCTCTTGCGGCTGCTGTTTCAGACGGTACTACTAAAATTTACGGAGCCGAAAGACTTCGATTTAAAGAAAGTGACAGACTTAAATCTGTTTCAACTGTTTTGAATTCCCTCGGAGCAGATATTAAAGAAACGGATGACGGTCTTATCATAAACGGTGTAAAAAAACTTAAAGGCGGAAGAGTTGACAGTTTCAATGACCACAGAATCGCAATGACTTCGGCAATAGCGTCATGCGTTTCAGATGGGAAAATTGTTGTTGAAAACTTTGAAGCCATAACCAAGTCTTACCCCAATTTCCTTGATGATTTTGAGAAAATCGGCGGTAAATTCAAAAAGGAGGGTGTGTAAATGTCTGTTTTTCACGGTAAAAATATTTCCGTTTCCATTTTCGGTCAATCCCATTCCGAAGCAATCGGTGTGGTTATCGAAGGACTTCCTTCGGGAATTACTATAAATGAAGACAGCATAAAGACTTTTATGAAAAGAAGAGCTGCATCTTCTTCAGCATTTTCAACCCAAAGAAAAGAGGGGGACGAACCTGTTTTTATAAGTGGAGTTCTTAACGGAAAAACTACAGGCGCTGCGGTTTGTGTCGTGATTTATAATAAAGACCAGCGCAGTAAAGATTACAGTGCTCTGTTTTATACTCCGCGTCCCGGTCATGCGGATTATACAGCCCGTATAAAATACTGCGGGTTTGAAGACACTCGTGGAGGCGGTGCTTTTTCAGGAAGAATGACGGCTCCTCTTTGTATAGCAGGGGCAATAGCCAAGGATTACCTTGAGGAAAAAGGTGTTACGATAGGTTCTCATATTCTTTCAGTTTCCGATATTTCAGAAGAACGGTTTGACTCCGTAAATGTTTCGGCAGAAGAATTAAAGAAAGTTACATCAAAACCTTTCGGAACTGTTTCCGATGAAAAGGGAAGAGCGATGCTTGAAAAAATAGCAGAAGCTCGAAATGATTGCGACTCTCTCGGCGGCGTTATTGAATGTGCAGCCGTCGGCGTTCCTGCGGGCTATGGAGGCGAGATCTTTGACGGAATAGAATCAACCCTTGCAAAGCTGGTTTTTTCTGTACCTGCAGTTAAGGGCTTTGAGATCGGTGCAGGTTTTGATTCAACAAAACTTTGCGGAAGCGAAAATAACGATCCTTTTTATTATGATGAAAACGGTGTTGTAAAAACATTTACAAACAATCATGGCGGTATATTGGGTGGAATGACAAGCGGTATGCCTATAATTTTCAGGGCTGCAATCAAACCTACACCGTCAATAGCAAAAACACAAAAAACTGTGAACCTTGAAACTAAAGAAAATACGGAAATAGAGATCAAAGGAAGGCATGATTCCTGTATCGTACCCAGAGCTTTGCCTGTTATGGAGTCATGTCTGGCTCTTGCCGTATTGGATGAACTTATAAAATGACAATTTGAATATTGAAAGGACTAAATAACAATGAATATGGACGATTATAGAAATCAGATCAATGATATCGACAAAGAAATAGTAAAACTTTTCACTGAAAGAATGGCTGTTGCGGGCAAGATTGGAGAATATAAAAAAGAAAACAATCTTTCCGTAAAAGATTCCCGCAGAGAAAGAGAACTTATGGAAAAGATCGTAGATATGGCGGGAGACGAATACGATAAAGATCTTCGCTCGCTCTATTCTCTTATTTTTGAGCTTTCCCGTTCCCGTCAGCGTAAGATCGTGGATAAACCTTCTGAACTGTCAGTGAGAATGGACGAAGCTGTTAAAAATACAGACAATCTTTTCCCCGAAAAAGCAAATGTTGCTTGTCAGGGAACTGAAGGTGCTTACTCTCAGGCCGCTGCTGAAAAACTCTTCAAACATCCATCTCTGATGTTCTTCTCTTCTTTTGAAAAAGTTTTCTCTGCAGTAGATAAGGGACTTTGCCGTTTCGGTATACTTCCTCTTGAAAACTCTACAGCAGGTTCTGTAAATCAGATCTACGACCTTATGGCTAAGTATAACTGTTCCATAGTCCGTACTGCACGAGTTCATGTTCGTCATACTCTTGTTGCGGCTAAAGGTACAAAGCTTGAAGATATTAAAGAGATATATTCCCATGAACAGGCAATTCTTCAGTGCAATGCTTTTCTTGGTACACTTAAAGGTGTGAAAGTGATTCCTTGCGAAAATACTGCTATTGCGGCTCAGAAAGTAGCTGAATCAGGCAGAAAAGATATTGCAGCTATTTCCTCCAAAGATTGCGCAGAACTTTATGATCTCGGAATCATTCAGGAAAATATCAATGACATGAAAAATAACTTCACACGCTTTATCTGCATATCCAAGAAACTTGAGATCTATCCCGGTGCTGATAAAACAAGTATCATGATGATCCTTCCCCATAAGGCAGGTTCTCTTTATAAGGTACTTGCACGCCTTTATGTCCTCGGTATCAATCTCAACAAGCTTGAAAGCCGTCCTCTTCCTGAACGTAATTTTGAATTCATGTTCTATTTCGATATTGATGAATCAATTTATTCTCCTGCTCTCAAAGAACTTCTTTGTGAATTTGAAAGCGAAGCTCAGGAATTCAGATATTTGGGAAGCTATTCTGAGGTGATCTAAATGAAATGCGGCCTTTTGGGCAGAAAACTCGGACACAGTTATTCTCCCCAAATACATAGATTTCTTGGAGATTATTCTTATGATCTTTTTGAACGTGAGCCTGAAGATCTTGATGCTTTTTTTGCTGATCCTCCCTTTGACGCAATGAATGTCACTATTCCTTACAAAGAAACGGTAATGAAATATTGCTCTGAAATTAGCGATTCTGCGAAAAAGATCGGTTCGGTCAATACTATTGTCCGTAAAAACGGTAAGTATTACGGTGATAATACTGATTACTACGGTTTTGAATTTATCCTTGACAGTGTTTGCAAAGATGTAAAAGGAAAAAAGGTTCTTATTGTAGGTAATGGTGGTGCTGCCAAAACGGCGATTGCGGTAATTTCTGACAGGGGAGGAGTTCCTGTTGTTATCTCTCATAAGGAAAATACTCCGGAAAATATGAAAAAGCATCATCTTGACACTGATATTATTGTTAATACCACGCCTGTAGGAATGTATCCGAAAAATCTTGAGTCCCCTATAGTTCTTGAAAACTATAAAAACGTTCAGGCAGTTGTTGATGTTGTGTACAATCCTTCAAAAACACAGATCCTTCTTGATGCTGAACGCCTTGGAATTCCCTGTGTAAACGGGTTGTATATGCTTGTAGCTCAGGCTGAAAAAGCTTCTGCTATTTTTAAGGGAGAGGCTTCCTGGGAAGTAAGAACGTCAAGCATTGTTTCGGAGCTTGAACTTGAAATGAAAAATATCGTTCTTGTCGGTATGCCTGGTTGTGGGAAAAGTACCATTGGCAGAAAAATTGCCGAAAAGCTTGGGCGAACTTTTAAAGACGCAGATGATGAAGTCCTTGCTTTTTCAGGAAAAACTCCTGCGGAAATAATCACCAATGAGGGTGAAACTGCTTTCCGAAAAGTCGAGACTGAAGTTCTCAAAGAACTTTGTAAACAGTCAGCAACTGTAGTTTCTACAGGTGGGGGATGCGTTACTGTTAATGAAAACTTTGATGTGATACGTCAGAATTCCGTTGTAGTCTGGGTCAAGAGACCTCTTGATATGCTTGCAACAAATGGCAGACCTCTTTCAAAAAGTCCTGAAGAACTTAAAAGAATGTATGGGATCCGAGCTCCTAAGTATGAGAAAATCAGCGATATCATTGTTGAAAATATCGGAGATTTAGAAAAAACAGTTTCTGATGTTTTGAACTCCGTAGAAAGGTTTGTAAAAGAAAAATGAGTAAAAGAATTCTTGTAATAAACGGTCCTAATCTTAATCTTTTGGGCATAAGGGAACCTTCTGTTTACGGAACGGGTACTTATGCGGACCTACAATCCCGTATTTACGGTTGGGCTGATGAACTTGGAGTACAGGTTGAAATGTTCCAGTCGAACCATGAAGGTTCGATCATTGATAAGATACACGAGGTCTTTCTACAGGATGAAGCCGATGGTATCGTTATAAATCCCGCAGGTTACACCCATACAAGCGTTGCTATTCTTGATGCGCTCAAAGCTGTGAAATTGCCTACTGTTGAGGTCCATATTTCGGATATTTCGACCCGTGAGGATTTCAGAAAGTTCTCATATATTTCCTTGGCGGCTGAAAAAACGATCTGCGGCAAAGGCTTTGACGGTTATAGGGAAGCCATGGAATATCTTGCGTCAAAGCTGTAGAATTCACAGAGATTTACCTGTTTGGGCTATTGCAAAAGATATAAAAATATGGTATAATTTAGGGAGTTCGACAATGAAGTTGAACTCCTTTATTTTTTTAGTAATTTTTGAAAGGAAGTTTTTTATGTCTATCGGTGACATCATAACTTACATAATGCTCTTTTTTGCTATTATCGGTGCGGCTGACAGAGCCATCGGCTGTAAATTCGGTCCAGGCAAGTCCTTTGAACGAGGTTTCGAGGCAACTGGAGCATTGATCCTTGCAATGGTGGGACCAATTTTTTTAGCTCCGCTTATTTCCAAATACCTTGCACCTGTGCTTACTCCCGCTTGTGAAGCTATCGGGATCGACCCTTCAATTATCGCAGGACTTTTCCTTGCAAACGATTCAGGCGGTTGGCCTCTTGCGTTAGCGCTCGCTCAGGATGAACTTGTGGGTAAATTTTCAGGTTCTATTGTAGGCAGTGTAATGGGTTGCTGTATCATGTTTGCTTTCCCCATGAGTTTTGCTCTTGCTCCGAAAGAAAAACGTCCGTTGGTTGCCAAGGGACTTACGATCGGTCTTATTACCATTCCCATTTCATGCTTTGTGGGTGGACTTTGTTTCGGTATCGGACTTGTAAAACTCCTGCTTAATTTGCTTCCTCTTATCGTATTTTCAGGCATTTTCATTATCGGTCTTTTATTCTTTGAAAAGATCACAATTAAAATCGTCACATGGATGGGTTATATAATCACCGCCATACTCACAGTTGCTCTTGCCGCAGCAATGATTATCAAAGTCATGAAATTTGAAGTTTCAGACGTTGGAACATTTGATGAATCCATGCTTATTATCGGCGGCATTGCAATTTTCCTTTGCGGTGCGTTTACACTTCTTTTCTTCTTGCAGAAATTTTTCGGCAAAGCCCTCGGTAAACTTGGTGCAAAATTAGGCATGGATGAAACCTCGATTATCGGTATGCTGACAACTATGGTAAACGCTATCCCGATGTTCGGCATGACAAAAGATATGAACGACAGGGGAGTGGTTGTCAATATTGCATTCCTTGTACCTGCGTCTTTCATGATCGGAGACCACCTTGCTTTCCAGGCAGCCGTAGACAGTTCCGCATCAATGCCCCTTATTGTGGGTAAGCTTGCAGGCGGTATTGTTGCCGTTATTATCGCAATGATCCTAACAAAGCCCAAGAAAGAAAACGCATAAATATTGCGATATTTATTATCTGAAATTTATATTAAAGCAAAAAAATACTCACATCTTCGGTAAGAGCCAAAGATGTGAGATTCTTTTTATTTTATTAAAGTGCAAATATCGTATTTTCTCATAGCTATGCGAGCAACGATTGCGGAGAGAGCAAGAATAACAACCGATGTTAAAACGTAAACGCCGAGGAAACGCCAGAAATAAAACGGCATATTTATGTAGTACATCATCCATTTCGTTGCGATCAATCCGAGGATCATGGAGCAGGTCAGAATTATTGCCATTTCTGCAACAATAAACAAAACTGTATTTCCAAGTGTCGCCCCAACAGTAATGTGGATAGCGTAGTCTTTCATGTTTCGGGAAACTCTGTTCGTTATGGAAATCAAAACTGTAACGACTGCGAAGAACATTAAAACACCTGTTGTAGCGGCAGAAAATTCGGAGAAGGATTCCAATCTCGATTGATTTTTCAAGCTTGCCTGTCCACTATTTCCCAATTTGACGCATTTTGAAACACCGCAGTATTCATTTAAAGCTGTCTGAACTTCAGATAAAACTTCCTCAACATGATCAGAGGCAATGTACATTTTAGATTTAAATAAGGCGATCATAAACTCTGAATTTTGAATTGCATATCTGTGATATCGTCTGAACTCTTCATCATATTGACTGTACCGGTCCCATGTCATCTCTATTCCCGGAGCGATGACGAAAGTATCCATATCCCAAACGGTTATGCCAGCTCTTTCAACGATGGTATTATCTTCTTCAAGGAATCCTATAACTTCAAATTCCTGAACAAAGTCACCGTAAAGCATATGTTTATATGCCAAACTAAACCTATCACCTATCTCATAAACGCCTAAATCGTAATATTTATATCCCAAAAGTACAGGCATTGGTCTACCTTCAACATATACCATATCATCGGCAGTAAAATCTCTGCCTTTTATAACTCTGTAGCTTTCCGATTCACGAAATTGAGGACTTACTACCAACGCATTAACTTTGACATATCCGCTATCAGGATCATAGTCATCAAAATCTTCCGCAAACACTTCGGGATCACCTTTGAATCCATTGATTGGAAAACCTGTATTGAATTCAGTGATAAATTTTAAATGTTCTATATTATTAAGAGTTTCCACAAATTCAATCGTTTCTCTTTGTATTTCATCTTTATAATATGTTTCTAAATATGTATCCATTAAATCCATAGTCATTGAAAACACATAGGTTTCATAATTGGAGAAAGACTCATTTTCAGAAGCTTTGTTGCGCAGTTCGCTGACATAATAATAGGATAAGGTAAAACCTTGAAGTAAGAACAAGAATGCAAAAAGTAATACTGTCAGATATGTTAGGGTTTTATTTTTATCAATATTTTTTATTCCCTCAAGTAAGCTTATTTTAAACAAATTATTTTCCACCTTTCATTGTTAAATCTTCTTTTTTATCCCCTACATCTAACTAATACAACGCAAAATGAGAAAACCCTCAAAAAAAATTGTGAGTTTACAAATTGTTCAAAAATATAGCATTTTCAGTTATTTTATCAAAGTGCAAATATCGTATTTTCTCATTGCTATGCGTGCCACTATTGCGGAGAGGATAAGAATTACGACCGATGTGAGAGCGTAAACGCCAAGGAACTGCCAGAAATAGAACGGCATATTTATGTAGTACATCATCCATTTCGTTGCGATCAATCCGAGGATCATGGAGCAGGTCAGAATTAAAGCCATTTCCGCAACAATAAACATAACAGCATTTCCACGTGTCGCCCCCACCGTAATGTGAATAGCATAGTCTTTCATATTTCGGGAAACTCTGTTCGTGATTGAGATTAAAACTGTAACGACAGCGAAGAACATTACAACAAATGTTATTTCAATAAAAAAAGAAGTAACACTTTCTGTTCGAGATTGCCATTTTAAACTTGCCTGACCAACATTATTTAGTTTAACACATTGAGCCACACCACTATATTCATTTATTATTTTCTGAATTTCAGCAAGAACTTCATTTTCGTATTCAAATGGAATATAAAGCTTCATATCAAACAATGAATATGAATAATTTGCATTACGCACTACCGAAAAAACGTGATCATGTTTTTCTTCAAGTTGCAAATACTCGTCCCAAGTCATATAAATAGCAGGAGCTACTATATAGTTATCCATATCATATACTTTAGTACCACTTCTATCAATAAATGAAGTATCTTCTTCAAGAAAACCTATTACTTCAATCTCATTGACTAAATCTTCATACATAACATTTGACTCTATATTTATTATATCACCTATCTTATAATAATCCCTATATTTATAACCTAACAAAACAGGACGCGGTTCTCCCTTAACAAAAACCATATCCTCATCGGTAAAATCTCGACCTTCTATAACTCTATAAGATTCTGTCTTGTGAAAATTAGGACTAACAAGGACTGCATAAACATAGTACGTATTGTCTTTTTCTATATATTCATAATCATAAGGATCAACAAATACTTTAGGATCCCCTTTGAAATTTTCAATTTTAAAATATTGAAATTCTTCACATACATATCTTAACTCTTTTATTTTATTTAATTCTTCAATAAATTCCATTGTTTCGGAAGGCAGTTCATCACCAAAATTATTCATCAAATAAATCGGAAACATATCCATGCTACCAACAAAATTATAAATTTTATATTCTGAAAAAACCTCATTTTCACCAATCATGCTTCTTCTTTGACTTACGGTATAATAGGAACAAGTATAGCCTTGAATCAGAAACAAAAAGGCAAAAAGGATAACGGTTAAGAAAGTCATTGTCCTGTTTTTATCAATATTTTTAACTCCTTCAATTAAGCTTATTTTAAACATATTATTTCCCACCTTTCATTGTTGGATATTATTTTTATCCCTTACATCTAACTAATACAACGCAAAATGAGAAAACCCTCAAAAAAAATTATGAGTTTACAAATTGTTCAAAATATAAAGTGTGTATTGCAAAAAGAAACAGCTACCGCCGATGAAGCGATAGCTGTCGTTTTTAATTTGCTTTTGTTATGATCTCTATAAGTTTTTCTTTTGAGATGCCCGGCATCAGGAGTTTTTTGACCGTTTCTTCAAATTCAGGGAGATTTTGCTCTGCGCGGGCTTTTATTATTTCCGTAGCATTTGCAGAGACATAACAGCCTCTTCCTGCCGCTGATACGATCAATCCTGAACTGTCAAGGGCTGAATATGCTTTTGCTATGGTGTTGGGATTTACCCCCACAGATTCTGTCAGCTCTCGTATTGACGGTAATTTGTCGCCGTTTTTGAGTATTCCGAGTCTGATGTATTCTTCTATTTGATGCTCGATCTGTTCAAAGATCGGTGTTCTGCTCTGGAAGTCGACAGTAAACATTCTTATCAGCCTCCTTTACTGTGAAACGATCGCTTGTTTGAGAATTTCGCAGGCTCTGCGGTTTAACCTTAAATTAACGTTTTCTTCATCACCGTTGGAGTATTTGATAAATGCGTCAAAGCTATATTCGTAGTCATAGTAGTAAGAAACAGATTCTTTATAGTAATCATAGCTGTCGGAAGATATTGAAATTCCGATAGAGTTGGGATTCGTGTTGATGTAACCGTATTTTTCGGTATAGAAATCTGCTCCTGTGGAATATTGGAGATGCTCAAAAAGAACTGCTTGAGTCAGTATCCTGAATATTTCGCTGTCATCTTTTTGGAAAGTCAACTCTTTGTTGAAATCATAATGATAGAATCTGATCTCAACGATATCTTCGCATTTCTCTCTCTCATTGATATAAACATCAAGGAATGTTTCAAAGGAGTCATCCAGAATAAAGGATATGGATTCAAGGTGCATTGAATCATCGAAGAGCGATTCTTCCGGAACCCAATAGTTTACGTAAGCTTTGAAAAGTTCCATGGGAATGGTATCTTTCGTATACTTAGTGAGGAAAAGCTCTTTTATCCTCGGCAGATTTCCTCTCAATTCGGCAAGTCCTGCTTCCTTATTTGAGGGGGCGAGATGGTTCAGTACCATAGTTCCGTATTGATAGCATCCGTAGCCCGCGCTTTCTGCTTTTGTTGCAATGATGCCGCAGATATAGTCTGCATATTTCTCGATGATCGGTTCGAGATCTCTTTCATAGTTGAGAATAAAGTATGAATCTCTGCCTCTGTGATCTACTGAGAATATTACGGAATTATCGTAAATTATCTCTTTGTCGAGGGTGTTTACGGTAAGTTCCCTGAACTCTTTTGAAAGAACAGCCGGCATATTCATCAGCACGTTTTCAAGGTTCAGTATCTGTTCTTCGCTGAGATTTATTGAACCGATGGGGAAGAAAGTCGCATTATCCTGTTTTACTGCAAGATACATTGTTTCATCGTCGAAAGAGTGGATTATTTCTTCAAAATTCTTGGTCGCATAGGGGATCTCGGTCGCAGAGAGATAATACATTCCGTTTGCGTATTTTATCTCCGCCATAACCATTTTTGTGTTATTGTCACCGAATTTGTCTCCCTCGGATGTGATCCAATAATTGTTTATAAACGCATTATCGATCTTGTTTTTGTAGATAGTATTGCAGGGCGTTTCAAGTAGTTTTTCCTCAAATTCCTTGCGCAACTCTTTGACTTTGGATTTTTTGCTAAGAGTCGTCATATAAGTCTTGTTGCTGTTTATACTTGTGTTTGAGTATGCAAGCAGAATGTCGGATTTCACGTGCTTTGAAAGTCCGGGATAAACGATCAATGATCTCTTTATATCGGGGTTATCGTCGATGTAATCATATATTGCAAGAGTAGCGGCTCCGCCCACACTCTTTTTTGCAAAATACGTTTTACCGTTTGCAGTGACTTCCATCCACAAAAAGCCACCGTAATCTTCATTTCCGTTTCCTACGATTTTTGAGATCAGGTCTTTATCCGTGATCGTTACGGGAACATTGTGCTTTCTTACATTTTCATCGCTGTAAGGAGTCACATTCAACGGTTCCATGTAAATGGTTATCTGGGAAATATCGTTCTTGTTTATTTTTATGGGTTCGGCAGCATCGTATGAATTGATAACAAATCCCAAAGATACGCCGAAAACAAGAGATATAACGCATATTACAGCATAGGTTATAAGTGATTTCCCGATACCTTTTACGCCTTTTCTCAAAATAAGATCGGCTATTATATAACCTACTGTTATGATAACGAAAAGGGTAATGAATATCTCGCTGAATATAGAGCCGTCATTGTGGAAGAGCTCCACAAGGAAGGTTATGATGGGAATGAAAATTGTAGCTCGGATAACAAGACCGAAATTTTCGTTTATGAAAGGTCTTTCTACATTTTCCATTTTGTATTTTGAGAATATTTCTATACCGACTATAGCATAAACAACGATAAGACCTAATGTGTAGAGCATTGCAGGGGTGTCTGTAAATCTGGTTACCAGTCCACTGTATTCCGCCACATTATTGCTGAGAAGTGCAATAAATAATGGGAAGGGGGATGTTCCGATATTTATGGGGAAGATCAGGTTGCTTACTTCAGGACCATGAAGTACCAGATAATTTTTGCCGAGTTCACTTCCTGTTGCAAAAGTTGAATCAACAAACATAAATGCAGGGAACTGGAATATCATAAGCAATGCCGTTGGTACAAGGAACATTCCTACCGCCGTGAAAAGCTGTGCTGGTACTGTACCCGTAAGGGTTGCCGCTGTTGCAGTTATTGTATATACCTGCATGAAACCGAGAAGCAAGAACAGGAATATCTTTATAAAGGCATCAAATGCAACGATCTGAGGTATTCCTGAACTGTTCATGATGTTTATGTTCAGAATTGAAACGAGCATCATTATCAGTATCATAGCTGCTGAGTATATCAGCGCAATGAACATATTTGTCAGATAATATTCCCGTTTAGTCACAGGGGCTGCTGCGAAAAGGTCAGAAGCATTTTTCTTGTGCATAAATGAGAATAGATAAAGAGCCATCAGCACAGGATATATATACATAAATATCCAGCTTGGGAAAAGTATATGGTAATCTGATATTACATAGGTCATATCGTTATATGAATTTGATGCGAAAATAAGATTCATTACGAATGTAACCGCAACTCCCACAAGGGTCATTATTATAGCATAGGGGAGCATCTGTTTTGATTTGAAAAGAAAATAACGCTTATTTATCAGAGAGTTCGCCAAACGCATAACCCAAAACCTCCATTTCGTAGATAAATACTTCTTCAAGTGTCAGCGGCAGAATGTCAAGGAACAAAGGATTCAGTTCACGCATTTTTGCAGCAGTTGAAACGGAATCTCCTTTGATTATGAGCGTTGCCACAGAGCCTGCTTTTTTGAAACTCATTACATCGAAATTCTTGAATTTACTTTCATCATAATCTTCGCTGAAACCTGTCTGAATTTTGAAAACATTACTCTTGATGTCGTTGATATCTCCCTCAAACATGATACCGCCTTTGTACAGTACGCCGAGGTGGTCACAGATATCTTCAAGCTCTCTCAGGTTGTGCGAGGTCAGAACTATCGTGGCACCCCTGTCTGCGATTTCCGCATAGAGGAGTTTTTTCATGTGGTTACGAACTACGGGGTCAAGACCGTCAAATGTTTCGTCGAAAAGGTAGTAATCTCCTTTGCACGCCAGAGCGCAAAGCATTATTGCCTGGCGTTTCATCCCCTTTGAGTAGTTAGCGAATTTGTCATCAAGCTTGAGCGATAGTATTTCGAGGTTCTTTTCAAAATACTCGTGGTCAAAGCTTCCGTACAGTGCTTCATACATTGCAGCTTGTTTTCTTACGGTTATACCTTGCGGAATGTAAAATTCATCTGCTACGAAAATTATTTTCTTTTTGATCTCGTTGTTTTCGTAGACTTCTTTACCGTTGATATTCAGGAATCCCGAATCAGGATAATAAACACCGCTTATAAGTCTCAAAAACGTACTTTTACCGGCACCGTTAGCACCGATCAACCCGTAGATTGAGCCGTCCTTAATGGTGCAATTCATGTCTTTCAGAACTTCTTTGTCGCCAAAGTTTTTGCATAGCTGTTTAGCTTCGATCATTAAGCATTCCTCCTTAATTTGAATCTGTCATATGTTTTCTTAAGTATTTTTTCTGATAATTTGTATATGAAAAAGCCAATTATTGAGCCTGATGTATTTAACCAAAGGTCGTCAATGTCTGTACTTCTTGCTTGCGGAAGCTGACATATTTCTATGAAAAGTGATATTCCGAATCCTATCATAGCTGTTTTGAAAAGACTTTGTTTTTGCCAGAGAAGGCAGATCAAAAATCCTATTGGAATAAATATACAGATGTTGCCCAAGAAATTTATTATAAAATACATCCAGTAATGATTGTTGATACATTCATTCCAAGTGTCAACAAAAACTTTTCCGGGAATCAGATTTATTTCACCTTTAAGACCTTGATTTACGATTCCTATTCCGTGGACTCTTATTTCCAATGCTGGAATGATTGTCTGTGATGCAAGTCCTACAAGATATAAAAAGAATAAATGTATTCCTGTTTCATGCAGAAATGTCGTTCTCTTTGATAGACCTCTTACATGGACTATTATCATTCTTGTTAGAAATATTATCGGTAATGCAATGACCATGTATGGTATCATATTCAGTATGTAATCAATTATTTTGCTCATGTTACCTCCAAACTGTACTATCTGTAATAGTACAGTTATTATACCATATATATACTCATTTGTCAATACGTTTAATAGCATTATAAGGAATATTAATAAATTCTTAAATAATAAAAGTCGCCGAAGATCAGCGACTTATAAGTAATATTCAGGGACCTAGGATCCAAAAATAAGAATTGCCGACGGGGCGATTTTCGAGCCATTTATCAACGAATTCAAAAAAACCGTCCTCGTCAGAATTGTCATCAAGGTGATACTGTAATATAGACATTTTAATTTATGTTTTGTTCCATATGGAATTGGGTATCTGTGAATTTTTTCTTTCGGATTTGTATATAGATATAAAGAGACTAAATTCTGAGGTGATCTTTATGTTTGAAAACATATTTAATGTGTTTTTCCTTATTCTTCATGTAGCAAATTCGGGCTCATTTCCAAAGCCGTTGTCCGCGGCACAGGAAAGGGAATACATATTAAAAATGCGTGAAGGGGACCAGTCCGCAAGGGCAGTTCTGATTGAACGAAATCTGCGTCTTGTGGCTCATATAGCAAAAAAATACTATCAGACAAATGCTGACCAGGACGATCTTATATCAATCGGTTCTATCGGTCTTATCAAGGCGGTTGACAGTTTCAAAAGCGATAAACAGACACGCCTTGCCACATATGCCGCACGTTGTATAGAAAATGAGATCCTGATGTATTTTCGTAGCCGTAAAAAGTTGCAGAATGATGTCTCCATAAATGAAGAAATAGACTGTGATAAGGACGGTAATTCTCTTTCTCTTATGGATATAATTTCTGAAGAAGGAAATATTCTCGATTCAATTTACGGCAAAGTTCGCACTGAGCGTCTGATTTCTGCTATAAAAACTGAACTTGAAGATAGAGAAAAAGAAATAATACTTCTCCGTTACGGACTTTCGGAACCTGCTCTTACGCAACGGGAAACGGCTGAACGTTTGGGAATATCACGTTCTTATGTTTCACGAATAGAGAAAAAAGCTTTGGAAAAACTTCGTGCCAGCCTTGAGGATATCAGAGAAGAGTAATATGATTGACAAAATACGACCGAAATGGTTCAAATATTTACCGCTGAGTGTAAAAAAATACAGACCGTATTTTTTGTATAGTTCTGCGGGAAAAAGAATATGAACTTAAATTAAAAAATTGTGTTTGCGTATAGACTTTTTCGGGAAAATGTGCTATAATATATAGGAATACATTTTTGAGGTATATCATATTGGAGGTAAAACATTGAGTAAGATCATAATTTCTTCAGATTCCTGCTGTGATATAGGCAGGGAATTAGCTGAAAAAAGAGATGTAAAAATATTACCGCTTATTGTAACTATGGGTGAAGATTCTTTTATTGACGGTGTTACTGCTGAACCTGCCGATATTTATAAATTCGTTTCCGAAACAGGCATTCTTCCTAAGACTGCGGCAAGAAGCGTTGCTGATTTTGAGGAGTATTTCAAAGAATTGACTGCTGACGGAAGTGAAGTGGTTCATATAAGCCTCAGTAACTGTCTATCAAGCACCATTGACCATGCGATTATCGCTGCTGAAAATATTCCCGGAGTTCATATTGTTGACTCTCTGAATCTTTCAACGGGTATCGGTTTGCTTGTTCTTATGGCTGCTGATCTTCGTGATGAAGGTAGATCTGCCGAAGAGATCGTTAATGTTCTTAATGCTACAGTTCCCAATGTCAGTGCAAGCTTTGTCGTAGAAAGACTTGATTATCTTTATAAAGGCGGAAGATGTTCTGCAGTTTCTGCTTTGGGTGCAAATCTTCTTAAACTCCGTCCTTGCATTGAAGTTAATGAAGGTAAGATGGGCGTAGGCAAAAAGTACCGTGGATCAATGAAGAATGTCCTTGCTAATTATATTTCAGATCTGCTTAACCAGCCTGAACTTAAAGTTTCCGGAAAACGTGTCTTTATTACACATACAGCAATGAGTGACGATCTGGACAAGTATTGCGAAGAACTCGTCAAGGAAACAGGTCTTTTCGATGAGGTCATAAATACAACAGCAGGCGGCACTGTCACATCACATTGCGGACCTAATACTTTGGGCGTACTTTTTATTAAAGAATAATAAAATAAATATATATTGAATTATATAATGAAGAAGGTATACACAACATGAAAACAATTGGTATCTTGACCAGCGGCGGCGACAGCCAAGGCATGAATGCGGCTATCAGAGCCGTTACCAGAACAGCACTTAACAGCGGATTCAGAGTAATGGGTATCCGTAAAGGTTACCTTGGACTTATTACAGGTGATATAGTAGAACTTACAGCAACATCCGTTTCCGATATTATCAACAGAGGCGGTACTATGCTTCGTTCAGCTCGTTGTCTTGAGTTTAAAGAAGAAGCAGGTGTTCTTCAGGCAGTTGAAACTTGTAAAAAATTCGGTATCGACGGTATCGTAGTTATCGGCGGCGACGGTTCTTTCAGAGGCGCACGTGATCTTACACTTCACGGTGTTCCTTGCGTTGCAATCCCCGGTACTATTGACAATGACATCGTTTGCAGTGAAGATACTATCGGTTTTGATACAGCACTCAATATCTGTATCGACCTTGTTGACTATCTCCGTGATACATCAGCTTCGCACAACAGATGTTCTGTTGTTCAGATCATGGGCAGAAATGCAGGTTGGGTAACTCTTGAAGCTTCTCTTGCTACAGGTGCTACAGTTACACTTGTTCCCGAAGTTGCTTTTGATTTCCATGCTGATGTTGTCGAAAAAATCAAAAAAGGTCAGGAACTCGGTAAAGATTACTTTATCGTAATGGTTTCCGAAGGTATTTTCTTTAATGTAAAATCCAACAAAAACTATGAATATCTTCAGAGTCTCGGCATTAACAATGCTGCTGATTTTGCGAAGAGAATTGAAGAAGAAACAGGTATCGTATCCAGAGAATCCGTATTCGGTCATGTTCAGAGAGGCGGTTCTCCCACAGCTCATGACAGGATCCTTGCTACTACTATGGGTAAGTATGCTGTTGAACTTCTCGGACAGGGCATTTCAAACAGAGTTATCGTAGTTCGTGACGGTAAGATCGTAGACCTTGACATTCTTGAAGCTCTTTCTATGGAAAAACCTTTTGATGTTGAAAGACTTCAGATGGCAAATATGCTTAATATCTGAGTCCTGAATAGAGTTTTGATAAATATGGGGAGGATCCTTTTATGGAAGGTCCTCCCTCGAAAAATAATCTTACAATAGAGGTATATCAAATGGTTGAAAATTTTCATAAATTAAGTGATTCCGATAAATTTGTCCGCCTCAATGCTTTGAAATCTCTTGCGGCTGCAGTTAAAAGCGGTGAACTGAAATCTGATGAAAATAAAGGCGGTATCAGCCACCATATATATACAACATATTCTTTTTCTCCCTATACACCTTCAAAAGCGGCTTTTATGGGTTACATGTCAGGTCTTGAAACCATCGGTATCATTGACAGGGACAGTGTCAGCGGTGCAAAAGAATTCCTTGCGGCTTGCGATATGCTTGGAATTGCAGCGACTTTCGGTGCTGAGAGTCTTGTCAAGTTTGATTCCACTTTGCTTAAAGATGCTCAGTTGAACTGCGAAGAGCAACCGTCTCTTGGTTTTTGTGTGCTTCACGGAATTCCTCATCAGTCTATTGACCGATTTACGGGATATTTTGAGTATTATGCGGAAAAACGTACTGAACGTCTCAAAAAAATGGCTGAAAAATATAATGAGTTATTGACAGAGTACGGTCTTACGCTTGATTTTGAAAAGGATGTTTCATCTCTTGCAACTGTTTCTGACGGGGGAGTTCTGACTGAAGAACATCTTCTGCTTGCCGTTGCAAATAAGATCCTTGAAAGATACGATAAAGGAAACGATACCATAGAATTTCTTCTCGGTGAATTGGAGCTTGAACTGACTGACGACCGGAAAAAATACCTCAAAGATACATTTAATCCGGGTTATGAACTTGATATGGTCGATGTTCTCCGTCAGGATCTTCTTCCCATGTGGATCGATGCCGATGAGGAATGTCCCGACGTAAAAGAGTTTGTAAAGATCGCAAAAGAAACAGGTGCGATACTTGCGTATTCTTATACGGGAACAGAAGATGTCTCTGCGGAAGAATTACTGTCTGTTCTGAAAGGTCTCGGTTTCAACGGAATAACATATCAGCCGTCAAAACTCAGTTCTGAACAGCTTGAAGAGATCAAAAAACTTTGCGTTAGATATGATCTCATGCAGATAAGCGGAGAATACGTAAACAGACCCCGACAGTCTTTTGTGCAGGAAAATATTTCCGAAGATCTGAAAGATACTTCATGGGCTATTATCGGTCACGAAAAAGCAGCAAGTGTTAATGAGGAATTCGGTATGTTCAGCAAAAAGATTATCGGTAAATTCCCCACATTGAAAGAGAGAATTGATTATTTCAGCTCCCTTGCCAAAAAGTGTCAGGCGGCAAAGTAAGGGGTCTTGATTGTGATAACTTTAAAAAAATCAGATTCAAAAAATTTTGTTATTCTCAATATTACCGATATGCAGATGAATCCATCCGATTGGAATGAGGGGGACAAAGCCGGTCAATCAGTAGTTCATACTATTTCAACGCTTGTTGACAGGGTCAAGCCTGATCTTATCACCGTAACGGGTGATATCGCCAACGGCTACGCAGAGTTTGAGGATGGAGACCCTTATAATTCAATCTGGAATTCCGTTTACCGTAATTTTACTGATTTTATGGATTCGTTCCGTATTCCATGGGCACCTGTCAGCGGAAACCATGACCATTTCTTTAAATGCATTTCGTATTTTGAAGAGAGTGAATACTGTCTTTTTGATATGGGTGACGAGGTCCTCGGCCGAGGCAATTATGTGATAGGCATTCAGGATAGGGAAGGTAAGATCATTCACGGTATTTTTATGCTTGATACTCATGCGAATTTTTCATGCCACAAGGTTTTCGGTGAGGAAAAACATATGTATTGCAGTCTGTGGCCGTCTCAACTTGAATGGTATGACAGTAAAATCACGGAACTTGAAAAACTTGGTTGTGAGAACTCTTCCATGTTTATGCATATTCCCATATATGCTTACAGAGATGCTAAAAGTGCTGCATTGAAAGATGGTGTCGATTCTGAAAAAGTATCTGTTTCCGAATCCTACTGTGGAGATTGCTGGAAAGATGAATACAGTGATTCTTTCGGCGTTTGGCATGAGGGCATCTGCTCATTAGGAAACGATGATGGGGTTTTCGCAAAGCTTACCCAAAGAGGACATACTTCTCATGTTGTTGCAGGACACGATCATATTGATAATGCTGTCGTGAAATATGATGGGATATGTTTGATTTATGGCTTGAAAACAGGATTGACAACTTATTTTGAGGCTGATCTCAATGGGGGTACGGTGCTTTCTATGGGAAGCGATGGCAAAATCAAAGAGGTCAGACACGAATATGTGAAATAATATAATTTAAATTATAGAAAGGTGCAAAATGTTATGAGGAAATTTTTAGCGATTCTTCTTGCTTCATTTATGATGCTCTCTGTTCTCGCTGCTTGTTCTGATACTAATGTTGATGAAAATAACGGCGACGATGGTATCGTTGATGTTGAAGACGGAAACAAAACAGACGACGGGGCTGTCGAAGATCCTGAGGATGATATTATCCCCGAAAAGGTTCTTAAATTGACGGCTTCCAGCACAGGCAATAATGCCACAAAATTGTTGTCATTTATGATTGATACGTTCAGTGTTCCTGCAGGTTCAACCCTGGAATATGACGTTTATATTGAAAATGATATCGTTGGTCTTGGTTGTTTTGAGCTTAAGTATGCAGACGGTCAGTTCCTTTCAACGGATAATGACGGTTCTTTTACCGACAATGCCAACATAACCATGAAAGTAAATCTTTGTGATCTTTCCGATTATGCTTTAGGTAAATGGTATCGCAGAGAGATTCGTCTTAACGATGGTGGAGTTGATTCGAGGGATATCGACGGTATCAGATTTTCCGTAAATGGATTGACTGATGGAGCGACTTATGTTTGCTACTATGATAACATTTGTATTAAGAACTCCGCAGGGGAGATAATCAAATCTTTTACTGACGAAGAACTTGCTGCTTTGGAAATATCCAATTCAGGAAACATCGAATGTTCTTTTGCTGTTGTAGATGATCCCAGTCCCCGTCTTGAAAGAAAAACAGCTGCAGAGCTCTTTTCTTTTGAAAAGAAATCTTTGGGCTCAGTTTCCGACACAGCAACTGTTGATGTTGTGGTAGATATGGAAAATGCTAATAATGTTGTTGGTGTATACTTCGGTGGCGAAGCCGGTTCTCCTCTTGAATCTTTAAACAGCTATGTTATTTATGAGGATATGAATGTTCTGAGCCTTTACCATGTAACAGATAAGGTTTCATTGGCGTCTTCTGTTCATGTTGTAAATATGGTTGATGACCTTGCGATGCGTTTCGTTGCAGAAAACTCAATGCTCAATGTTTATGCGTGTGATAATGCAGAAGGTTCTGCTCCCAAGTTGATTTGGTCTGTTCCTGCAAATATTGCATCCGGTTCTGATTTCGGTGAACTTGCAATTTCAGGTTTCGGCACAGTTCTTGCAAACAAGGAAATTACAGCGGAAGACAGCGATCTTTATGCTGAAATGCTCACATACGCGGATTATTCAAAGTCCAACTCTTACGTTAACTGCTCCACAGATAAGAACCCTCTTGAATATGCTGTGGGTGAAAATATGATTTTCGATGTTACCTCTTACAACAAAAAAGTTGTTATCGGATGCCCCACATTTACATGGATGGTTGAGGGTGATGACGGTGAAAAAGCTAACGGTATTGTAGACGCATCCTGCGGTCTTGTTAAAGTTATAACAAGCAGCAAGATTCCCGGTTTTGAATATGTTGAAGTACGTATGGCTGATGTCAGAGGTAACGCGGTAGATGACATTCTGTATCTTACAGCCGGTGCCGGTGCAGCAATTCACGATATGGATGTAACTGTTGAAAAGCCTGCTGATTTTGATGAATACTGGCAGGGTAAGATGGACGAAATCGAAAGCATCGAACCTGTACTTCTTGAATCTGTTGAAGTTGAGGACAAAAAGAATGTTATTTATTACTTCAAAGTTGATGCAGGTAAATACGGTCCTGTTACAGGCTCGGTTTCGTATTCCAAAAAAGCAACTCCAGGTTCTTTGAAACTTAAATTTACATTTATGGGTTACGGTGTAATGGATGCAATGCCTCTTCCTGATTCCGGATATATCAGTGTTACTGTAAACTCTCACAGTATTGAAAACGGACAGCCTGCATCCTATTATTCAGATCTCTCTTCAGGTGAGCTTTCATGGTACGGTTTCAACAATGAGGAAAATGCTGACAGAGAAACTGTATACTTCCTGCAGATGCTTATGAGAGACGTTCAGGCGATTCGTTATGCTATGCAGAATGAATACTGGAACGGTAAGGATCTTGAACTTGAAGGCGCAAGCCAGGGTGGTTTCCAGAGTCTTGTTGTTGGTGCGTTGATGCATGAATATGTAACAAAGATAACTTCATGGGCTCCTGCGTTCAGTGACTGGGCAGGTTCAACTCAGGGTAGACTTGCAAGTACATTCCCATATCCTGACTATCTCTCTCCGCTCAGCTATTATGATACTGTGAACTTTGCTTCAATGGTTGAGGCTCCTGTAAGTATGCTTTCAGGTATCGGCGACACGGTTTGCCGTCCCACAGGTACATCGTTGCTTTACGATGCTATTCCCACAGCTAAGGATATTACATGGATTCAGAATATGCCTCACGGTCCGTATTACGATTACTGTCTGAGATATACATATAAAGATAATTAAAAAGTTTTAGAAGTCTGCCTTTTATGGGTGGACTTCTAAATTATATCACAGAAATTTTTCAGGTTCTATAATAATAAAATTTTTTTGCATTGTAATAAAAAATTTGAATAAAGTTTTACCCCCCCCCGTATCAAATGTGTGAATTTTCGTATTGACATTTATGGTTTTTTATGGTATAATAAATACGAAGTTTTAATTTGAAACGGAGACTTAAAAATGAAAAAAATAATAGCGATACTTTTGATTTTAACTTTTACAATGATTACTTTTTCATCGTGCGGTGGAGTACCTGTTGAACTGTTGGATTTTATTGGTTCAGATGACGGAGTAATTGACCTTGGAGGTAAAGATTTTATTTTCTTAGGTGATAATGAAGGTGACGAAAACTCTATCATTGACGGTCAAATACAGGCTAATACAACTCTATATGATGCTGTGCTGAAACGTTTTGACGAGATAAACAAGAGATACGGAATCAATATCGTATATGATTGTTTGGGTAATTCCGATACGTATGAAGAACGTTTTACCGCGCTTATGATGACGGGTGATTGTCCCGGTGATATAATTTACGGTGTCGGAAACTCTAAACTTCAACCTTTTGCTGAGGCTGGTTATTTGTATCCGTTAACGGCTGTTAAAGAGTTTTTGGACTATGAAAACAGTGCTAAATTCGGAACTGCAGGAATCCTTGAAGGCGCAATGGTAAACGGCGTTCCTTATGCGGTTCAGCCTGTTATGTGGCCTGGTTTCCAAAATAACTTCAGCTTTGTTCTCGTTTACAATCCTGAAATAGTTCTCAGTCAAGGCTATACAGACCTTCATGAATATTACGAAAATGAAACTTGGACATGGGATGTTTATCAGTCCATGATTGAGAATTTTGATAAGGGTGGGGACGAAGATTTATATGCTCTCTCCGGCATGGAAAGGGATTTTGCCGACCTTGCGCTCAGATCCAACGGCGTAAAATATGTTGACTATATTGACGGAACTTTAAAATCCGACATTACTTCAGCTAAAGCTGTAACTGCACTTCAATGGATGCAGAATATATACAACAATAATACGGAAAAAATAGAGATCCTGGATGGTTGGACTCTTACAAGCTTTACTGAAGGACGGGTAATGACATCAATTGCTGTTACACCTCAGCTTACAGTGAGTGAACTCCAGTTTGAATCAAATATTCAGTTCAGTATTATGCCTTTCCCTTGTGGTCCTGACGGCGTTTACGGCGAATGGGCACAGTCTGCCGCTGCAATAAGAGGTATTGCTATCCCTGCAAACAGTGAATCTCCTGAAATTTCAGCAAGAGTTATAAATGACCTTTGCGAGCCCTTTGAAGATTTTGGCGGAGATGAGGGTCTTGCCGAATATTTCAATGAATATGTGTTCTTTAATGAACTTGATACGGAGATATTCCTGACGATCGGCGACCATATCAGATATTCTTACTTCAGAAGTGATCCCGGTGTTTCAACTCTTCTTTATAAGATAGAAGCGGCTTATAAGTCATCAAGTGCGGTTGAGATTCTGGAATCTATAGAACCTAAACTTGAAACCTTTATTGAAGAAACGGTTAAGCCCAATTACGTAAATTACATCCACGATCATCTTTATGCTGAATAAATAAGGCTCTTTGTCAATAGTTGGGGTGTAAAATCCCGAATAATGTAAAAAACGACATATCATTTCCTCTCAGGGGTACCCCTGAGAGGAAATTTTTCAATTCAGAATCAATCTAAATGGATTATTCTGTTTTCTGTAATCGTGTATCCTGTTTGTTTCTGCTCCACATTTTGGGCAACGATGCATTTTCCTTTCTAATGAAACTGCCACCTCAATAGTTCCATTTTTTTCTTCAATATTTTCAATTATTACCCCTTGTAATCCGAGAAGTTTTGTGCTATAATCTTTATTGTTGAACATATGTACACTCCTTACATGTTTTGTTGTGGTGACTTACATTATACAGGATTTTTTGCTTATGTTCAACCTTTTTTTATGAACAAAAAAATAAATGTTGAGCGTTACCCCAACATTTATTATAGAACCCAATTAAAAGAGAAAAACGGCAAGACTTCTGTCCTGCCGTTTTTTTATGTCTTATATTAGTCGTTGTAACCCTGAGCTCTGAGATATGCAAGGCTTTCTTTGAGACATTCAAAGGGATCTGCACCGTAGCAGTCGTCCTGTTCGATGAGTCCGTACTGAACATCGGATTCGTCAGCTGCCGCAAGAATACCTTCAAAGTTCATGTTACCTTTGCCTACAACGCCGTAGCGGAGTTCTCTTCCGTTTTCGCCGAAGTAAAGTTCAATATCTTTGAGGTGGATGCACTGAACTCTGCCTTTAAGTTTTTTGAGCCACTGAATGGGGTCTGCGCCTGCGGCGTGTGCCCAATGGGTATCAAATGTAAAGCTGAGTTCATCGGGAGTGAAAGCTGCCATCATTTTTTCCAATTCGTTTGTGCCGTCAACTTTGAAGAATTCTTCGCTGTGGTTGTGGTAAGAGAAATGGAGACCTGCTTCTTTGATTTCTTTAATAGCGGGTTTTACGTCGGCTATAAAGTCGTTGATAGTTTTTTCCTTTCTGCCGATGCCACCTAGACCTATGAAGTTACAACCGAATTTCTTGTGTTTTTCAATAAGAGCTGCTGTGTCGTTCATTATTTCGTTGTAAGGATTGTGAGTGATTGCACATTCAAGACCGTTCTTTTTCAGTTGTTCGTCGATCCATTCACCTGTGTAGGGGCATGTTCCGGAAATCTGAACTACTTTGAATCCCATATCTGCGAGTCTTGCAAGAGTATCCGCAAAGCTGTCGAGAGTTTTGCAGTATTCTCTTACCGTGTACATTTGTGCGCCGATCTTCATCATTGTGATTTACCTCAATTCTATGTTATATAAGTTTTTTAAGTTCTGTTGCTGCAAAGTCGAAAGCTTCTCTGTTTGTTTTGAATACAAGTTCAGATGTTTCAGTCTTTTCGCCTTCTTTTTCAAGAGCCGCAAGACCGTAGAATTCCATGAGATGGGGTTCGAGAGAAACTACAGGGTTGGGGAAGTTTCTGTAGGATTCAAATATTTTGGCAATATTACCAATACCCCATCCCGGAGGAACGATCTTACCGGAGGGATCTGCGTCTTTTATGTGCATATATTCAACGTAGGGTTCGAGCATTGTCCATGCTTCCAATGTGTCCTGACCACACTGAATATAGTTTGCAGGGTCAAAGATCGCTTTGATGCTGGGAATAGCCTTTGCAATGTCGAGACATCTGGAAGCAATATCACCGTAGATGCCCTTTTCATTTTCGTGGCAAAGGAGAACACCACTGCCTTCGTTTACTTCAACGAATCTGTTCATTCTGCGGAGAACTTCATCTCTTGCCGCATCCGAACCGTCATATCCGTAAAAACTGAAAAGTCTGATCTTGTTTGCGCCTGTGATCTGAGCTGTTTCGATAACTCTTTTGAATTTGTCAAGATGGGGTTCAAAATCGTCTTTGAGGTCGATCTTTCCGATAGGGGAACCGATTGACCAAACTTTGAGACCTTCTTTGTCAAGCATTTCCTTGACATTTTTCACCTGTTCTTTTGTGAGATCTGCAACGCCAATACCGTCAACACCTCTGAGTTCTGTGTAGAGGATACCGTTGGCTTTCATTGCGTCTATCTGTTCTGTGAATACGGAGCTTGCTTCATCCGTAAATGCGGATAATTGAATTTTACTCATTTTAATTTACCTCATTTATATTTTAAATTAAACACCTGAATAAGCGGAGAAACCACCATCAACAGGAACTACAACACCAGTTACAAAACCGGAAGCCTTGTCGTCTGTGAGCCATCTGAGTGTTCCGAGAAGTTCTTCGGGTTCGCCGAATCTCTTCATAGGTGTAGCTGCAAGTATCTTGTTTGTTCTGGGGGTAGGCTGTCCGTCTTCTGTGAAGAGGAGAGCTCTGTTCTGATTTGTTACAAAGAATCCGGGAGCGATAGCGTTTACGCGGATTCCTGTTTCTGCGAAGTGAACTGCCAGCCACTGTGTGAAGTTGGAAACTGCGGATTTAGCCGCGCTGTATGCAGGGATCTTTGTGAGAGGTCTGAATGCGTTCATTGAAGAAACATTGATGATACAGCAGCCTTCTCTTCCGATCATGTCAGCAGCGAAAACCTGTGTCGGAAGAAGAGTTCCGAGAATGTTAAGGTCAAAAACAAAGTTGAAACCCGATTTGTCAAGGTTGAAGAATGTGGAAATATCAGTTGCAACATCGTCGCCATCCTGATATGTCTCATGTGCTGTTGTGCATTTGGGGCTGTTGCCGCCTGCGCCATTTATAAGGATATCGCATTTGCCCAGGTCTGCCACGATCTGCTCGTGAACAGCGATAAGGTTGTCCTTTTCAAGAACGTTTGTTTTGTAGGCTTTAGCTTCGCCGCCTGCATTTCTGATCTCAACTGCAACGGCTTCAGCCGCATCTCCGTTAAGGTCGAGGAGGGCTACTTTACAGCCATTTTTAGCCATTTCTTTTGCGAATGCGGAACATAGAACGCCGCCCGCACCTGTGATTACACATACTTTGCTCATTGTATATTGCTTCCTTTCGGTAAAAGAATAAAATTTTCTATTTTTTACTGCTGAATATATTATATCACAGTATTTGGAAAATTGCAAGTATTTTACGGAAATATCTTGCAAAAAAATTTATTTTGTGATACAATAAATATATATTCACACAGTCTTCACATTCCATACATTGAATCTTCAAGGGGGTAAGTTACAATTATGACGGAAAGGACTGATCTTATGTATAAAATTTTGATAGCTGATGATGAGACGAAGATACGTCAGCTTATACGTAAATATGCGGAGTTTGACGGGCATACGGTCGTTGAAGCTAAAAACGGTATGGATGCTATTGAAAAATGCAGGGAGGAAAACCCTGATATAGTCATACTTGATATAATGATGCCCGAAATAGACGGGTTTACTGCGGTGAAAGAGATTAAGAAAAAGAAAGATATCCCTATAATACTTCTTTCCGCCAGAGGCGAGGAATACGACAAGATTCACGGTTTTGAGTTGGGAATAGATGATTATGTCGTAAAACCCTTTTCTCCCCGTGAACTTATGATGCGTATAAATGCCGTTATGATGAGAGTTTCTAAACCGCAGGATGAACATGAAGTTTTTGACTATGAGGGACTTCATCTTGATTTTACTGCACGACGTGTATATGTTGATGGCATTGAGGTCGAAATGTCTCCAAAGGAATATGAACTTCTGTTTTATATGGCAAAGAACAGGAATGTGGCTCTTTCACGTGAAAGGATAATAACCGATGTCTGGGGTTTTGATTTCTTCGGCGGAGACAGAACTCTTGATACTCACATAAAGCTTTTGCGCAGGGCTTTGGGACCGTACAGTACGGTTATAGGAACGCTCCGCGGTGTCGGATACAGGTTTGAAGTATGATGAAAAAGAATTTTTTTGGCAGGATCAGCATCCGATGGAAAATTTTTGCATATCTGATTCTATTTAGTGCGGTTTTGCTGATACTTTTGTGGCTTTTTCAAACTGTTTTTCTTGAAAACTTTTATAAATACATCAAACACGGAGAAGTCAGAAGTGCAATGGACAGTATCGTTGCAAATATAGATAAAGATTTTAAAGCAGAAATCGATAAGGTATCGGAACGGTTTGATGTTTGCATTGAAGTATTGGATTACAACGGCGTTCCGATCTATTCCAACGATCCTCCGGACGAATGTATAATACACCGCCTTCCAAGGAATCAAAAGACAGATATTGTGAGGAAAACTTTGGCAAGCGGGGAACTTTCAGGTTATTATGATTTTGCAAATCTTATTGAAGATCCTTATTTTTCCCTTGATTTCCATAAACATCCAATGCCGTTTTTCTCTGAAAAAGAGGTCGTTCTTTACGGGCAGAGAGTTTCTGCCTCAGACGGAACTGTATATGTTGTTCTTGTGAATTCTATGCTGACGCCTGTAAGTGCAACGGTTGGAACTATCAGAATTCAGCTGCTTTTTGTATCTGTTTTCATGATCGCTTTTTCCGTTTTATTGGCTGTGATGATTTCCAAAAATGTCTCACGTCCAATTTTGAAGCTCAATGATTCTGCAAAAACTCTTGCAAAAGGGAAGTATGATGTCTCATTTGAAGGTGACGGATTTAAAGAGGTTTCGGAGCTTTCGGAGACTTTGAATTATGCGGCGGTGGAACTTTCAAAAGTTGATGAGCTTCGCCGTGATCTTATTGCAAATATTTCTCATGATCTGAGAACCCCATTGACCCTTATAAAAGGATACAGCGAGGCAATGAGAGACCTTCCCGATGAAAATAATGCTGAAAATGCGCAGATAATAATAGATGAAGCACAACGACTTTCGGAGCTTGTCAATGATGCTCTTGATCTTTCCAAATTTCAATCGGGAACTCAGAGTCTTACAGTAACGGAATTTGATCTTTCGTTGCTTCTTAAAGATGTTGCGGAACGATTCGGAAAGCTTGTTTGCGTTGATGGGTATGAAGTTGTATTGGAAAGTACAGTTTCAGTAAATGTTTGCGGTGATGAGATACTCATTTCCAGAGTAATATACAATCTTCTTATAAATGCCGTAAACTATACGGGTGGAGATAAGAAAGTTGTTGTTCGGCAGTATGTCGAAAACAAAAATGCCGTAGTCGAAGTCGTCGATAGCGGAAAAGGTATATCCCAGGAAGAACTTCCGTATATTTGGGATAAATACTATAAGTCCGCAAAGGATAAGAGGTCTACCGTTGAGGGGACAGGACTCGGTCTTTCCATAGTCAGATCTATAATAGAGCTTCATAAGGGGAAATATGGAGTTCGTTCAGGTTCAGACTGTGGAAGTATCTTTTGGTTTTCTTTGCCTTTTTCAAATATGACACAAAATAACTCTTGACATTTTTCCTTATATGGTGTACAATTATAGTGGTCTTAAAAAAGATCACTATAATTTTTATTTTACGCTTAAATGCGAACGGAGGTAATCTTATGTTTGAACAGATTCAATCACTTCTCACCGAAGCAGGTCTTGACATGGTAATGAAAGTCCTTTTCGGTATCATCGTCCTCATTGTAGGATTCGTTATTGTTAAATGGGTAATGAAACTCGTTTCAAAATCAAAGGCGTTGCAGAAAGCTGAACCCGGTATTGCTCATTTTACGACCAACATGATCTCATTTGCTTTGAAGATATTCGTTGTCTTTACCGTTGCAATGATAATCGGCGTTCCTGCTGCTTCCATCGTTGCTCTCATCGGTTCTGCAGGTGTTGCTATTGGTCTTGCGCTCCAAGGATCACTCTCAAATATTGCAGGCGGTATCATGCTTGTATTCTTCAAACCTTTTAAAGTCGGTGATTTTATCGACTCTGCCGACGGCGCTGCAGGAACAGTTACAGATATAAATGTTTTCTACACAACAATAGAAACACCCGATAATAAAGTTCTTGTTGTTCCTAATGGTTCTCTTTCCAATAAACCCGTTATCAATTACTCCGAAAAAGAGACACGTAGAGTGGACCTTTCTTTCGGCGTTGCTTATAACTCCGATCTTGACAAAGTTAAGGAAGTTATTCTCAGAGTAGCAAACTCTCACGAGAAAACTCTCAAAGAGCCAGCTCCTGTTGTTCTTGTTTCAGCTTATAAAGACAGTGCCATCGAGCTTACACTCAGATTCTGGTGTAATAATGCGGATTATTGGGCTTGTTACTTTGATGTGAACGAAAATATGAAGCAGGCATTTGATGCTGCAGGTATTGTTATTCCGTTCCCTCAGCTGGATGTACATAATGTTTAATTAAAATGAAGGTGCGTGTTGTATGACTACATATGAAAAAATGAAAAGCGGAATGCTTTATTCATGCTCCGACGAAGCTCTTTCCGAATTACAGATGAAGTGTCTGGAGCTTTTGTATGATTACAACGCGACAAGACCTTCTCAGTTTGAAAAACGTACCGAAATGCTGAAAAATATGTTTGCTGAAATAGGTGAGGGTTGTTATATTGAACCCCCTCTTCATGCAAATTGGGCGGGCAGACATGTTCATTTCGGAAAAGGAGTTTACGCAAACTTCAATCTCACATTAGTTGACGATACGGATATTTATGTGGGTGACTGCACAATGTTCGGACCGAATGTTGTGGTAGCTACAGCAGGTCATCCGATTCTTCCCGAATTGAGAGAAAAGATTTATCAGTTCAATAAACCTGTTCATATCGGCAGAAACTGTTGGATCGGTGCAGGTGCGGTAATTCTTCCCGGTGTAAGTATTGGGGATAATACTGTTATCGGAGCCGGAAGTGTTGTTACTAAAGATATTCCGGCAAATGTTGTGGCTGTCGGAAATCCTTGCAGGGTTCTCCGTGAAATAGGGGCGTATGACAGGGAATATTTTTATAAAAATGAAAAAATAGATCTTGAATTTTTGAAATGAACCTAAAGTGGGATTGGAGATTAGATTATGAAAAAAATATGGAATACTTCTGTTGAAATATTCCCCGGATTGGCTGTGTCATTGATAATTGCAGCTGTCGCCAAATTTATAGAGGGGCTTATGCCGATACATATCATTGGTTCTTCTGTTATAGCTTTGTTTATAGGTATGATAATAAACAGTTTCTGGTGTCCGAAATGGCTGAAATCCGGATTAAAATTTACATCAAAAAAGATACTGAAGCTTGCAATTATCTTATTAGGTGCTTCTCTCAGTGTTGATGTAATTCTTTCTGTTGGTAAACTTTCTTTGGTTGTAATGTTTTTTACTCTGCTGACTTGTTTCGGTGGTGGGTATTTTATAGGAAAAGCACTTGGTCTGAATTGGAAACTTTCGAACCTGATCTCTGCAGGTACAGGTATATGCGGCGGTTCTGCCATAGCAGCAATAGCTCCCGTTATTGATGCTGAAGACAGAGATATTGCGTATGCAATGTCTGCTACTTTTCTTTTTGATATGGCAATGATAGTTCTTTTCCCTATAATGGGTAATTTACTCGGTCTTTCAGATATGGCTTATGGCCTTTGGGCCGGAACAGCTGTAAACGATACTTCAAGCGTTGTTGCTGCAGGATATGCATTCAGCGAAGGGGCGGGGGATTTTGCGACAATGGTAAAGCTGACAAGAACTTTATCAATTATCCCCACGGTTCTTGTTTTTGCGTTTATAAATCTTCGCATCAAAAAGAAAAAGAATTCTGATGCTGCCGGTAAGAAAATAAATGTTATGGGATTATTCCCTTGGTTTATTGTAGGCTTTCTGACACTTGCCGCAATCAACAGCTTTGGGTTTATTCCTGTGGAAATTTCTTCCTTAGCGAAAAGCGTAAGTAAATTTCTTATGGTAACAGCTCTTGCGGCTATCGGTTTGGGCACAAGTTTTAAGGATATGAAAAAATCAGGTATAAATCCTATGATTCATGGATTCATCATTTCAGCTCTTGTTGTAGTAGTTGCAATTGGTGTTGAGTGGTGTATGGGACTTGTTTGATATTGAGAAAATTAACAAAAGAGGTTTAATATAATGGCTATTGATACAAAAAAATTCGGCGGTATTTTTACCGCGTTGCTTACACCGTTTGATTCAAATAACAAGATCAATGCTAAAGAACTTGAAAAACTTGTTAAGTTCAATCTTGATATGGGGGTTAAGGGCTTTTATGTTTGCGGCAGCACAGGTGAAGCCTTCCTTCTTTCCACTGATGAAAGAAAATATGTTATGGAAATAGTTAAGGACTGCGCTCCCGAAGCAACACTTATTGCTCACATCGGTTCTGTAAACGAAGCTGATGCGACAGAACTCGGCAAACATGCAAAAAGGCTTTCTTACGATCTTGTTTCTTCTGTTGCACCTTATTATTATAATTTCTCTTTCAATGAGATCAAAAATTATTATTACCGCCTTGCCGATGCTTCAGAACTTCAGATGCTTGTTTATCATATTCCAGCTTTTTCAGGCGTGAAAATGGGTATCAAAGAGATGAGCGAATTCCTCAGCGACGACAGATTTGCAGGCATTAAATATACCTCAAACGATTTCTTTACCATGGAACAGTGCAAGACTGCTTTCCCCGATAAGATCATATATAACGGTTACGATGAGATGTGTCTTGCAGGCCTTTCAATGGGCGCTGACGGCGCTATCGGCAGTACATACAACTTCATGGCAGATAAATTTGTCAAGATCTATAATCTTATGCAGAACGGTGAAATTGAAGCAGCAAAAGCTATTCAGAAAGAAGCAAACAAACTCATAACTGTTCTTATCAAAAATGGCGTTATGCAGAGTGAAAAAGAAGTTCTTAATCAGCTCGGTTTTGATTTCGGTATTTGCCGTAAACCTTTCGGTGAACTTACAGAAGAACAGAAGGATATGATTAAGAAAGAAATTATTCCTTACACCTCTAAAATAAACTGAACTAAAATATATATGTGAAAGACTTTTACTTTTCAGATGAAAAGTAAAAGTCTTTTCTATATATGCTCTTAATTTGCTCGGTATGTTTTTTATACAAGATCCCTCAAGTTCTTTTATCTGAGTTTCGGAACCGTAGATTTCATTTAATTTTTTTGAGCAGTACGGAAATAAAGTCAAGGGCATTGATACTTTCTACCAATAATTTATTTCCTTCAATTTTTGCAGTGCCGTTTGCTGTGTCAATTACGGAGTACTCTCCACAAAGTGAAACTTCAATATTTTCAATCTTTTCGTTTTTATCGTTTGTGAGTAGTATCGCCATTTCGTCACCTGCTTCATTTTCAGAAGCCAATATATAGATTCCTTTTGAGGTAAAGGGTAATTCGGGATATGCTTCTTTAAGAATTTCGGAAATATCCGGTGCATCTTCAAAATCTATTGTGTAGGTATCCGTATCAAGTTCAATACAAGAAATTTCTCTTGCTGCAAGAATTTCAGCTGCGGTTCGGTCTGCAAGAATTTTTTCGTTTGCTGATTCTTTCGGTAAATGACGTGCATCTTCACCAAATACGATCGTCGGTCCTTTGCCTGAATATTTGGTGGGGAATCCGTTTACAGCTGCTAAAATTCCTGAATACGGCATCGTGAATCGGGCCATCAGATTTTGGTCTCCAAGATATTTTTCAGGCAGTACAGCATCTCTTATTTTCTGTTCTGCACAGAAGATTCTCCAGCCTATAGGAGTTTTATTTGCAAAGAAAGCAGATATCTTTTTATCTGTGGGCATATTTTTAAGATGTTCGTTAAGGAAAGAAAGTTCTCCATCTTTTTCCTGACCGTAATGAAGAATATATTTAAGTCTGCCAAACCTTGTTTGAGTTAAAGAAACTTTATCATATATTTCAATATTCCCTGCGGGGACTTCATCTGTACGTGGAAAACTGTCATTTTCGTCCAAAAGTTCAAAGTCTGTATCTTCCAGCCATGCACTCTGCATTCTGACAAATTCCATTACGCCGGAAATTTTCATTCCGGGGAATCTGGGTTCAATAACCGGCCAATATGCAGCGCCTGAAAGGCGGAAATACGGTTTATTGCCTTCACCTGCGAGGATTTTAACAATATCTCTTACATTAAAACCGTCAAGGTCAAAATGAGTGAAGCTTGCGCAAAGTCCCATTCTTATTGTTGGGTCAACTCTGTCAACTGCGGCTCTCATACGTTTGCTGAAGTTTATAAGGGTTTCTCCCGTAAAGTCCATCCATGCTGTACGGTATTCATTCGGTTCTTTTGTAAAGAGCTCTTGGAGTTCTTCTCCTGTCCATTCACGGCCTGTTTTTTTAGCAAATTCTTTTCTGTGGAGTTCACAGGCGCAAGTAAACCCTGGACGTACTGAAAGGACAAGCTCGTCATCAAGTAATATCAGACTTGTTCCCGTTCTTGCAATATCCTCCATGTTCTTTTCCATATACAGAGTGAAGTCTTCATTCAGCGGACAGACCGCAGTTGTTGTTTGTCCTGAGAAAGAAGTTATTTGAACAGCATTGCTGAATTTATCGTAAAAGTTTTTTTCACGTGGAGATCCCCATCCGAGAGTTGTTGTCCAGATACCGGTAGCGAAGCCTTCGGATGTGTAATATTCGATATTCTTTTTCAGCTCGGAAAATATTTTTTTTCGGTCGTTTCCTTCTTCAAATATTTCACATTGAACCAGAAGCACCGCATCTGCATTACAAGCCTTCAAGTCTTCTAAAAACATTTTTCGGCTTTCATCTGTTTGAGGGGACATTATGGGAATTGTTAACATGGTTATAAACTCCTTTTGTATTATAATACGGGCTGTTAATTCTGTCAATATATTTTTATGAAAAAAAGACCGATAATAATTTGAATCTTCGGTCCTTTTTTAGTTGTCGTATATAGTTTTTATTCCTGCGCAAGTGGGGGATTTCCAATAGATAGTGTCGTTGTAGTATTCATCAACCGATATTGCACAGAGAGATTCTCCTGCCGCATTTTTGAATACTGCGCTGTAACGGAATACCAATGCTCCTTCATTATTAAAAGAGGATATTTTCTTCATCGTTTTGTCCACAGCATCAGCAAGTGTGCTTTTTTCACAAAGGATCTCAATATAAAGAGCCTGAGTTTCCATTCCTTTCGTGTCGTAGAAATTGAATGCTGTCATTTCGATGTCGTTTTCCGCAAAATAATATTTGAGCATATAGTAGTAAGTATTGTTATCTACTTCTTTTTCTGGAATGGTAACAGCGTATTTATCATTTATCTTCGTTATGTTTGTATACATATCGGAATAAATTGTCGCACCGTTTGGATCCTTGAGCTTGATGTAATACTGTGAATATTTCAGATCAGAGGCTCTCAGAGCATCCAATGTCTTTCTTATCAGCATTATGTCAGATTCTTCGACTGCACTGTTCTCTGTAGGAAGTTCAAGTATAAGCAGACCCTGCCTTGATTCATATCCTTCAATAACTATTCCGCTTTCTGCAAGGTCCTTTCGTATTGTATAGTCTCGTTCAGTAACAGTATAAGTGTAGAGCCCGAAATTTATTGCAACGGCGATAGCTGCGGCAATAACGGTCTTAAGTAAAGATATAAATATACTCATTTTGATCGGACTCCTTTCGACATTTATTTCCATAATCCATACTATTTTACCACATATATTTACCGAAGTCAAGTCATCTGCGTATTTTGTCGTTTTTTTTACGATTTCAACCTTTAATTATGACATACTTTGCGTTCAGGGTGGTGTATAATTGTTATATATTGAGGAGGTTTAAACATGAACAGAGTCAAAAAAATTTTGAATGTAAATCTTATATCTACCGAAAAAAATATTGTGAAAAGAACGATAAGGTCTGCTGTTGTGGGATTGTTGGGATTTGTTCTTTCATCTGCTGGAGCCTCTGACGGTTTTGCACCTTTCGGTATTGCTTATATTCCTTTCGGTGGAGTTCCGGGACTTATCGGTGTTGTACTCGGTACTTGGATAAACGGTGAAGATGTTTTTAGATATATTGTAGCATCCATAGTCAACCATGTATCTTTTGTATATCTGAGAAATCTGCTTAGTATTCCTCATCCCATTACTGCATTTGTCACGGCTCTCTGGTCGGTGCTTACAGCAGGACTTCTTGGGTTATTTACAGTCAGGACTAGTTTTACGGAGAACTGTTATTTTGCACTTACAGGTGTTATTGCAGGTGTTTTTTCGTATGTTTTTCTCGTTTATAAAAATACACTTACAGAACGAAAGGGTAGGCGTTCTTCAAAAACCGAATATTTGTGTTGCCTTGCAACTGTTTCGGTTGTGATCGTTTCATTTTCTTCTCTTGGAAATATCTGGATATCTGCAACAGCAATACTTGCATATCTCAGTGTTTTTGCTGTAAGCGCTTCAAGCGGTTTTTTGAATTCGTTTGCATTTTCAGCTTCTGTTGGATTTTCTCTATTGATCTCAGATGTGAATAATAAGGTCGTTCTTGCGTCTTTGATGTTTGGGGCTTTGATCTCTGCTATTGTTTCTCCTTGGGGTAAATATGCGGTTTTTGCCTCATATGCAGTTTCCGGAGTTATAGCAAGTGTATATTTCCGTTCCGATAATTTGCCATATTCTCAACTTTTTAATATAATTGCCGCAGGAGTGATCTTTCTGATGTTGCCGAAAACTGTTTATAAAGTAATAACCGAGGTCTTGATACCTCAGACAGATTCCCGTAGAAAGAAAATTAAAAAACGAAAAATAAAAAAGAATCTTCCCGTAAAAGCGAGAATAAAAAATAAGAAGATATGTTCTGTTTGTGAGTCCTGCAAACACCGATTCATTTGTTGGGTAAAAGATTACGGTTACACTTCGGAAGTGTTTGAGGACTTTCGCCAAAGCGTCAAGCGGGGTGAATTCTCATTTCCGTCTCATTTTGTATCCAAATGCCCAAATACCGAAAAGCTATCCTTTGAATTAAGTTCAGAAATACTCAACCGCAAAGGCTTTAAGATCGAATATTCCAAATGTTCCGAGCCAAAAGTCGGGGAAAGTGTTTGCGGCGACAGCTGTAGTGTTTTTACTTCTGGGGATAGACAGGTTATATGTATTGCCGATGGAATGGGAACAGGTCCTGCTGCGGCAAAAGAGAGCAGAAAATCTTCTAAATTAATTGAAGACCTGATGTGTAAGGGCGTCGCCAAAGAGGATGCTATACGGGTAATAAACGAAACGCTTATAAAAAGTGAATATGAAACCGTTCTTGCAATAGATATGTCCGTCCTTGATCTTAAAACAGGAGTGTGTGAATTTGTCAAAGCAGGGGCAGCACCGACATTTGTTATCCGAAACGGCAGTTTGTATGAACTCGGCTCAAAATCTGTTCCCGTTGGAATACTTGACGAGGTCAAACTTGAATATGAACGAAGCCGACTCCTTTCGGGAGATGTCCTTCTTATGGTTTCTGACGGAATGGTTTCTGACGGTTCGGATTGGCTTGCACTTTTGATACGCGGTATGAGTGATCTCGAGCTCAGAAGTCCGTTACTTTTAACCAGCAGTATTATGACCGTTGCCAAACATTTAAAGAAAAATATCATGGATGATATAACCGTGGTCGCAGCCAAAATTATGGTTGATGAAGCTGTCTCCTCTTGACAATTTCGACATTTTATGATATAATCATTTTAGTCAATAATGTTATTGATACTATTTTGTAGAGGTGATTATTTCATGTTAAACAGAAGTGAATTGAAGTCAAGAGCAAAAGCTGCTTTTAAGGGAAAATACTGGTGGACATTTGCTGCCTGCCTTGCGGTATCTGCAATCATAGCAATACTTGGCGGTGGAAGTCTTCTCAGTTCCGGTTTTACTCCAGGATTTACAATATCTTTGAATGGTTTTATTGACGGCTACAACTCCGGTTATCATGATATTGAAAGTGAATATTATTACATTGATGCTGAATTGAATGACGGTATTTTTGCAGTACTTTCGGTAATTATACTAGTTCTTATCCTTGTTTTGGGCATTATCTCTGTTGTTGGAATTGCCAAGAGTATTTTTATTTCCGATCCTTTAAAGGTCGGATTGAGATCATATTTCATGAATAACCGTGAAAATAAAGCAGAATTCAAGGATATTTTTTCTGTTTTTGTGGGAGGAAAATACCTCAATACAGTTGGTACCGTTTTTACAACAAATCTTTTCGTTTTTTTGTGGTCTTTGCTTTTTGTTATTCCCGGAATATATCATAAATATGTATATTGGCTTGTACCTTATATTTGTGCAGGAAATCCCGATGTTTCTGCTTCCGAAGCAAGACGTCTGAGCCGTGTAATGACTGAAGGTTATAAACTGGAGATTTTTGTTCTGGAGCTTTCTTTTATCGGTTGGAGACTTCTCGGCGGTGCGCTGATCTTCGGTAATCATTTTATTGAACCGTATATTCAGGCTACATATGCGGAACTTTATGCGGAGCTCAGGGACAAAGCTGTTGCAAACGGTAAGATAAAGCCCGAAGAAGTGGGTTTGCCTATAGAAAATGTTTTTGAGTATTGAATCGGAGCAATATAATATGAGTGCAAAGGAAAGAAAACTTACCGAAAAAGAGCAAAAAAGAGCTGCCGAATTTGAAAAGCTGAGTCGAAAAATGCTTGATGACGGATATTCTCAAAGGGATTTAACAATCGGAATTCTTTACGCAAATATGATGGCTTTGTTTGTGGCGTGTCCTGTTGTTATTCTTTTGGGAATAGTATATGTCATGGTTCATCCCGAGGATGGTAATCTTTTGATTGTCTTTGAGGATAGATATTTGATATTTGCAATTACATTTTTTATCAGTATAATCGTTTTGACTGTTTTGCACGAGTTGATACACGGCTTGACATGGGCGTTTTTTACGGAAAAGCATTGGAAGTCCATATCTTTCGGTGTTATTTGGAGCGCCTTGACACCATATTGCACATGCAACGAACCATTAAATAAAAATGAATATATCTTAGGCTCTATTGCGCCTACGGTTATTTTGGGGCTGGCGCCGATGCTTATCGCGATTGTTGTAGGTTCACCTTTTTTGTTTTTGTTGGGAGCAATGATGTATCTCGGTGGTGGTGGAGATATGATGATCATTTTGAAAATGTTAAGATTTAAGGCAAACGGCTCTGAAGTTTTGTATTTCGACCATCCTTATAAAGTAGGACTAATTGTTTTCGAAAAATAATATTATTAGCGGATAAAAGATCCTCTGTTTGACTCTGTCATTCAGTGGGTCTTCTTTCTTATTTTATGGAAAGTTTTAAGTCGAAATAATACTAAATTGGTCTGTATTTGTCGATTTGGTGCTATTTTGAATTTTGTGGACAATCAAGCTGTTTATTTGAATTTAGTAATATTTGCGTTTCAAAAAGTTTGCCATTTGCAATGTCGAAAAAATGGGTACACTTATTGACTTTTTTTCTATTTGTGATATCATTATCTTGATAACATTTTAAAGTTGATTTTTGCCTCGCCCAAATCGTTGAATTTTGACGGACAGAAATCCTGAAGGGAGATAGATAGATGTCAGACATCATTCGACTTGAAGATATTTCAGTTGCTTTTGATGGAGAGATTATTTTAGACAAACTCAACCTCAACATCAGAGATAAGGAATTTGTTACTTTATTGGGCCCCAGCGGCTGCGGTAAAACTACCACGCTCAGGATCATCGGCGGTTTTCAGCGCCAGGATTCCGGTAATGTGTTTTTTGATAATCAGCTTATTAACGATATACCGCCATATAAGCGCAATGTAAATACTGTTTTTCAGAAATATGCTTTGTTCCCTCATCTCAATGTTTATGAGAATATAGCCTTTGGGCTTAATATAAAAAAGGTTCCCAAATCAGAGATCGCTCCGCTTGTTGATGAAATGCTTGCGCTTGTAAACCTCAGAGGTTTCGGTAACAGAAACATACAGTCTCTTTCAGGCGGTCAGCAGCAGCGTGTAGCTATTGCAAGAGCGCTTATAAATAAGCCACACGTGCTTCTTTTGGATGAACCTCTTGGTGCTCTTGACTTGAAACTGCGTAAAGAAATGCAGATCGAACTTAAAAATATGCAGATCAAGACAGGTATCACTTTCATTTATGTCACACATGACCAGGAGGAAGCTTTGACAATGTCTGATACAGTTGTCGTTATGAACAAAGGTATCATTCAGCAGATCGGAACTCCTCAAGATATCTATAACGAACCTACAAACTCTTTCGTAGCAGACTTTATCGGCGAAAGTAATATTATTCCGGGTACTATGGTCAAAGACCTTGTTGTCGACTTCTGCGGTCACCGTTTTGATTGCGTTGACAAAGGTTTTGGTGAAAATGTTCCCGTTGAGATCGTTGTCCGTCCTGAAGACGTTAAGGTCACAGAACCTAAAGACGGACAGCTTACGGGTAAAGTCGAGTCCTCTATTTTTAAAGGCGTTCATTATGAAATGGTAGTAGAGGAGGACAACACTCACTTCAAGTGGATCATACAGTCCACCCAGACAGCTCAGCCCGGTGAAACTATCGGTATGCTTCTTTATCCCTCTGATATTCACATCATGAAGGGGGAGAGTAAAGATGCGTAAACAGGTGGAAAATAAACCTAAAGAACGTCAGGTTCAGTCTGCGGGCAGAAGTGCCTTCGGCTATCCCTATGTTGTATTTGCCATAGTTTTTATTTTGGCTCCGTTGTTTCTCATCGTTTTTTACAGTATAACATTGCCCAAGAGTCCTGTAAGTATTTCTTTGGGTGAGAAATGTACAGTTGATGCTATTGTTGATAAATTGGAATTTATCGGTTATACAGAAGAAGCTTTCCCCGGAAATGCAGGAACTTATTCCGTTACGGAAGATACTGTTTCTATTGTAAATTTTCGAGAAAACCGTTTTGAGTGTTATTCTGTCAGAGTCAAGGATGGCATGGTTTACAGTCTTACGGAACTCAATAAAGACGGTTCGGTTTTTGATGACACAATGGCTTCTGTTAAAGTTCTGAACAAGGAGAATGGATTTGTTTTCACGATAAATCATTTCAAAAACTTTTTCAGTTCCACCGTTTATATTGAAGTTTTTCTCAGATCTATCTATATTGCGTTAATTTCAACTGTGGTTTGTTTGCTTATCGGATATCCGACAGCATACATTCTTGCAAATATGCAGTCAAGATTCAGGAATTTTCTTTCTGTATTGTTTGTCCTTCCTATGTGGATGAACTTCCTTCTACGAACATATGCTTGGCGAAATCTCCTAGAAAAGAGCGGTGTTTTAAACTCTTTTCTTTCATTTCTGGGGCTTCCGGAGCAGAATCTTATGTATACCCAGGGCGCGGTCATTCTCTGTATGGTCTATAACTTCCTGCCGTTTATGATCCTTCCCATTTATAATACTTTGAGCAAGCTGGATAAGAGTATGATTGAAGCATCTCATGACCTTGGAGCAAACCATTATCAGACTCTTATCAAAGTGGTTCTTCCCAATTCTGTTCCAGGTATTGTAAGCGGTATTACAATGACTTTTGTACCTTCAATTACAGCGTTTGCCGTTTCAAGGATAATGGGCGGTACGGAATCTATGATGATCGGTGAAATTATTGAGCGTCAATTCAAATACGACCCTTGGTTCGGCTCTGCTATTTCCGTTATCATTATGATACTTCTTCTCATTTCAATGGTTTTCCTTTCCAAATATGACAAGGAAGAAACAGTGGGAGGGGGACTTATCTGATGCAGTTTTTATATGTAGCAATAGTTCTTTTACCTCTGTTGGTTGCCGCATTGATCTCTTTCAATGATCCCAAACGCAGAAGCACAAAGATTTCAAGAGCTTTTTATCTTGCTGTTGTGTTCATTTTTACATATGTACCTATCGTGGTTCTGATAATCTTCTCTTTCAACTCTGCCCGTTCTACAGGCGTATGGGAAGGTTTTTCATTGAAGTGGTATAAAGAACTCTTCAATGATTCTCAGCTTATGTCTGCGCTTTACACAACTGTTGTGGTTGCGTTTATTTCGGCTATCGTATCTACGGTATTTGGAACATTTGCATCGATCGGTATATTCTATATGAGACCGAAAATAAAGAATGCCATTATGAATATTACATACCTGCCCGTTCTTAATGCGGATATCATTACAGGTGTGTCTCTGGTACTTTTCTTTAATCTGGTTTCAATTCCGCTTGGTTATGTAACGCTTTTACTGTCACATATCTGTTTCAGTATTCCTTATGTTATTCTTTCAGTTATGCCAAAGCTCAAACAGATGGATAATAATCTTTATGAAGCAGCTCTTGACCTTGGTTCCACACCAATGACTGCCTTGAGAAAGGTTATTATTCCCGAAATTTCTCCGGGAATCGTTTCTGGTTTTCTTCTGGCACTTACAATGTCCATTGATGATTTTGTTATCAGTTTCTTTACGGCAGGTCCCGTACTTTCGAACTTGTCCATTGAGATATACTCTGCAACAAAGAGAGGGGTAACTCCCGAATTCAATGCGATCTCCGCAATTATGTTCGTTGTCGTACTTACGATACTGATCATAATAAATGCAAGAAAACCTAAAGATGAGAAGGCAAAATAACAACAAAAATATACTCTCTCAAGAAGATTTTTACAAAGTTTAATACTTTATTATTGTAAATAGTACAATTTTTTGAAGTTTTAATTTTCCTATTGCATTTTGAAGAAAATCATGCTAAAATGACGCTGATAAAGGGGAGTGGTGTTATATGGCACAAATCAACGAAACAAAAAGCATAGAAGAAATCAGAAAAGAACTTCCATGCAAAAACCGTGAAGTAACCAAAACCATCACAAACATCGTAAATAAGGTGTTGGAAAAAGATGAAAAACCTTATTTCTATGTTGTGTCCGATATTATGTTGGATAGCCGTTATGGAGAATGTTTTTGTCTTGTAACTGACAGAAGATTGATCTCGTACGATTCCTTCAGAAAAGAAAATGACGGAATTCTGATATTCAATATTTCGGATATCGAAAAAGCCGACGTCAAGGTTATGTATGCCAATGCTGTATTCAAAATTACTGTTGGCGGAAAAGTAATTGAACTGAACAAATGTTCAAATGCTGTAACCGGTCATTTTGATGCAATAAAAAATTATATCAATGACAAAAACAACGGTAAAAACGAAGACGAGATAATTGAAACAGTATATGAGGCATATACCAAGAGTCTTCTTTATTGCCCAAAGTGCGGTGCACGTCTTCCTTACAGAAACGCTCCGTGTATTAAATGTGCAGATAAGAAAAAGATCTTCAGCAGACTTTTTATGTACTGCAAGCCCTTTATTTTCAGATTGATCCTCGGTCTTGCGGGTATGATCTTTATGACTGTGGTCAACCTTATTCCTCCGATGCTTACAAAACAGCTTGTAGACAGCACTCTTGTTGGAATATCAGGACTTGATGCCGCAGGCATAGATGCAAGACTTACAGAGCTTTTAACAATCGTTGTTACATTGTTTGTTTTGAACAATGTTCACAACTTCGTGGGTATGCTTAATACCAATAACCTGAGATTTATTTCCGAAAGCTTTATCAAGAATCTTAAAATAGAGCTTTATGCAAAGTCTCAGTATCTTCCCATTAAGTATTACGACAAAACATCTACAGGTTCCGTTATCTCAAGGATCAACGGCGACACTGTTACTCTTAACAACTTCGTTATGCAGGTAACTCAGACAGCTCTTACCAAGCTTGTTGAACTTATCGGTATCATCGTAGTAATGGTTATGATGAACCCTGTTCTTGCAATCCTTTCTTTGCTTCCTGTTCCCATCGTAGTTGCAAGTTCAAGAGTATTTTCAAAATACATCTATCCTTTCTACTACAGGATCTGGAACAGAGGCTCCAAGATAAACTCAATTCTTGCAGATACCATTCCGGGTATCAAAGTTGTTAAAGCGTTCACTTCCGAACAGAAGTCCATCAATAATTTCGAAGAGAAAAATCAGGACCATATGAAGGAAGTCCTCAAGACTGTTAAGGTTTCTTCTATCTATAACTTCTTTAACGCCATCATGATCATGTCAGGTACTCTTGTAATCTGGGGTCTCGGCGGTTGGATGGTTATTACAGGAAAAACATTCCTGGGCAGCGAGGTCCTCACAGTCGGCGGTCTTGTAGCTTTCATCAACTATATGAACCTTTTCTATGTTCCCGTACAGTTCTTCCTCAGCTTCAATGAAGTTCTCATGAGTTCTCTTTCTGCTGCAGAACGTGTATTTGAAGTTCTCGACGCTGAACCTGAAGAGGACAGAGGTAAAGGCAACATTCCCGAAGACGGTCTCAAAGGTAAGATCGAATTCAAAAATGTATCTTTCGGCTATGAAAAGGGCAAAAAGATACTTAGCGACGTAAGCTTTACGATAAACGAAGGTGAAACCGTTGGTGTCGTAGGTACAACAGGTTCAGGTAAATCTACAGTTATCAACCTTATGCTCAGATATTATGACAACTATGACGGTGAGATCTACATAGACAACCGGAATATTAAGGATATTGACCTTAATTGGTACCGTTCAAATGTCGGTTACGTTCTTCAGGAGCCCCTTCTTTTCAAAGATACAGTATTCAGAAATATTGCTCATACGGATAAGCCCGTACGTGTTGAAGATGTTATTTATGCCGCACAGGTTGCCAATGCGCATAAATTTATCAGAAAACTTCCCGACAGCTATGATACAATGCTTGGTGAAAGAGGCGTAGGTCTCTCAGGTGGTGAAAGACAGCGTGTTTCTATTGCAAGAGCCGTTCTTAAAGACCCGTCAATTCTTATCCTTGACGAAGCTACAGCGGCTGTTGATACAGAAACAGAGCATATGATACAGGAAGCTATTGACCGTATTATCAACGGCAGAACTACTATCATGATCGCTCACAGACTTTCAACACTTAAGAAAGCTGATAAGATCATCGTTGTTGAAGACGGTAAAATTGCAGAAGTCGGTGCTCCCGATGAATTGATCGCTGCTAAGGGCAGATTCTATAAGCTTGTTCAGATGCAGTCTATCGGAAACGGAGGTCTTGAATAATGTCCCAGGATATCAGATTTTTCAGCGGTAAAAAAGTCAGAGTTGAACCCGGTTCCATGGGTATCTATCTCAATGTTTGGCTTCCCGATGATACGGAATATATGGATGTTGAACCCAGACGCTTTTTCCCCATATCTAACGAGTTTAAGTACATAAGTCTTGTTCATATGGTTGAAGATGCAAAAGGTAAGACTCAGGAAGAAGAGATCCTCATCATCAAAGACCTGAATAATTTGGATGAAGATTCAAGAAATGCTGTTATAAATTCTCTCAACGGATACTACATGATCCCAAGGATCACTGATATCATAGAGTTTAAAAAGGTAAACGATGATCTCCAGTGGACAGTTGATTCCGACAGAGGTATTATCACATTTGATATACGTGATAAATACAGCAGTATCAAACAGCTTCCCGACGGAAGAATACTTGTAAAAGATGCTTCCGATAACAGATACGAGATCCCCGATTACAGAACGATCTCCAAGAGATCAAGAAATCTGCTTCTCGGCTATCTGTAAAATAATAATCACACTACCATGGTCTTGCGCAGGGAGTGTTGAGATAAGGATGAATATCCGTTTTGGCGTGAAAACCGCTGAAATGCGCAGATTAAATTCTGCGACGATATTATCTTTATTTCAGCACTCCCTGCTTAAGATATATAAAAATATTTTTTAAAAACGAAGGAGAAAAATGCATTGAAAAAGTTTGTTTTATGTGTTTTTGCGGCTGCTCTTACCGTTTTGATGCTCGCATCTTGCGGCGCCGAGGGCAAGGTTGAACTTAGGGTCTACAACTGGCAGGACTATATGGACCCGGAAGTTATAGAAATGTTTGAGGAGGAGACCGGAATCAAAGTTCGCTATAACGTCTATGATACCAACGAAAATATGTACAACAAAATCAAGAATATGAACGGATATTCTTATGACGTTATTTTCCCATCAGACTACATGATAAAAAAGATGGCTGATGAAGGTTTGTTGGCTGAGATCAATTTTGATAATATGCCAAATTACAAAGAGTACATTGATGAACAGTACAAGGGTATGGCTTACGATAAAAAGAATCTGTATTCTGTTCCTTACATTGGAGGCACTGTATGTATCGCATATAACCCCAATTATGTTTCAGAAGCAGAAGTTCATTCCTGGGATGTTTTGTGGAATGAAAAGTATTCCAAAAATATTTTCATGATGGACAGTGAGCGTGACTCCATTGCTGTGGCTCTAATCAAGAATGGTTACAGTATCAACACCAAGAATATGGATGAGCTCAACGCCGCAAAAGCGTCTCTCATTGAGCAGAAGCCTCTTGTGCTCGCTTATACTTCCGATGACGCAAAAGAGAAAATGGCTAATGAAGAAGGCTGGCTTGCAGTAATGTGGTCCTGTGATATCACTTTCATTGAAGAAATGAATCCTGAGATCGAATATATTATTCCCGACGAAGGCACAAATCTTTGGTGGGATGCTGCTTGTATTCTTGAAAATGCAAAATATAAAGAAGAGGCAGAGTTGTTTATAGACTTCCTTTGCCGCCCCGAAATTGCAAAAATGAATGCTGAGTATCTTCAGAGTACAACACCCAATAAAGGCGCATATGAGCTTCTCGACGAAGATGTAAGAAACAATGAGATAATTTATCCCCCTGCCGAAGTTATTGCAAAATCTGAAATGTTTGAAGACCTTGCAGATTACGCATCTATTTACACTTCTATCTGGAATGAAGTTCTCGGTAACTGAATAGTTTAAAACTCAAAGAGTTCACTGATGTTTGGTGAACTCTTATTTTTGCGTAAATATTAAAATATTACAAAAAATTTACTTCTTTTGCCGAAACGGTTATTGACTTTAAAAGCTGTATATGTTACAATGTATTCGTATATTTATAAGCGAAATACAGAAAGAGGTTTTTGGAAATGCTTAAGAAAATTCTTGCTGCGGCGTTGTCCTCATCGTTGATGGTTTCAATGCTTGCATCCTGCTCACAGCCGAATTTGGAAAATTTGCTGCCTTTCTATGAGGAAGATGTTAAAACAATAATCTACTCTTCCGAAGTAGAAAACGCAGTTATGACACTTTATGTTGACGCGGGCGCAAAGGATGGCGGCGACGGCAGCGAAGCTTCACCCTTCAAAACCATTACCGAAGCACAGCTGAAGATTCGCGAAATCAAATCAACAGATGGTCTTCCCGCAGGCGGTATCCGCGTTTTTGTGAAGGACGGAGAATATAAGATTACAGAAGGTCTTCGTTTTACTTCCGAGGATTCAGGAACATCTGAAAGTCCGATCACTTACGTTTCCGAAAGTGAATTCGGAGCGGTTCTGACAGGTGGTCTGATTCTTTCCGCAGATGATTTTGAACCTATTTCCGCCGACGAAAAGGCTCGTCTTATAGACGGTACCGCAAAGGAAAAAGTTGTAAAGGTTGATCTTAAAAAGTACGGCTTCACAGCAGAAGAAATTCAGCAAATAGATTCTCAGGCATTCGAGTTCTTTATTGACGGCAAAAGAGCTACAGTTGCAAGATATCCCAACAACGAGAATGTTTACACATACATTGTACATGATATCGGAGACACTCATGAAACCTATTCAGATGAAAGATTCGATGTCCGTGGAGAGGCTCACGAAATTCCCGGTTTTGATTACAGTGTAAACAACAGAGGCGGAACATTTACCGTGGAAGCTGATATTGTGGATAGAATTTCTCAATGGTCATCATATGAAAATATCTACGTTAATGGCTATTTCAAATGGTCATGGTCCAACAAAACAGTAAAAATTGCAAATGTTGATGTTGAAAACGATTATGCTATCACTTTGGCAAATGCGGTAACCTATGGTTTGTCAAGATCTGCACCGTTCTACTTCTTCAATGTATTTGATGAAATAGATATGGTAAACGAATTTTACCTTGATACGGATTCCGGTTATCTGTATGTATACAAAGGGGAAGGCTTTGACACATCTGAAATCATGATTTCAGAACTGAATACAACAGTTGTTGGCCTTTCCGAAATTTCACATTTCACATTGAGAGGCTTTTCTGTCTGCGCAACAAAAGGCAATGGTATTTCGGCCAGCGGCAACAATTTTATGATCGATCATTGTAAAGTTTATAATGTATACTGCGGCGGTATCAGCGCAAGCGGTTCGGATATTACCATTCAGAACTGTGAAATTGCAAATGTGGGACAATACGGTATAACTGCCTCCGGTGGTGATGCTGCTACGCTGACAAAAGGTAACATACTTATTTACAATAACTATATTCATGACTATGCTGAAATTCAGAGAACGTATCAGCCTGCGATAAGTATAGGCGGTTGCGGCAATATTGTTTCTCATAACGATATATTTAACGGACCGCACCAGGGCATGAATTATTCCGGACCTCTTCAGCTCATTGAATATAATGAGATCGGAAATGTATGCTACGAAACAGCCGATGCGGGTGCTATATATGCAGGCAGAAATATGACTTACTACGGCTGCGTTATCCGTTACAATTATATCCATGACGTGGGAAACGGAATATCCATTGCTGATGGTATTTATTGGGATGACGGGCTTTCCGGTCAAACTGCATATGGAAATATTGTTGCCCGTATCTTCGGTATCGGAATTACAGGCAGTGGTCGTGACTTCGTTGTTGAAAATAATCTTATTATTGATTGTCACAATGCACCTCTTTACTTCAGACACCTGCCGAGAACTCAGGTACTTTGTGAACGTGAGGGAGAGACTTATTGGTTCACACATGCATATGATCTGTCAGACCAGATTATTGCAAACAGAGAAACGATGGATAAGGAAGCCTGGGACGCAGCGTTCCCCAACTATAAAGATATAATTCCCATTACCCGTGATTACGATGGGGATCTTGACGATCCGAACCTTTCCATTAACCCCGCAAATGTCAGCATGAAGAATAATATTTCCTTCTCATATGAGATATTGACTGGAGATGATACAGGTGAAAACAGGGCTCATTACTGGGGCGAGGACTATTTAATGTTTGTGGACGTTTCACAGAATCCCATTATCCTTAACGATAGTTCCGCGATTCCCGGAATTCATAACGACGACTTTACAATTCTTGAGAATTCCATTATTTTCGAGTTGTGTCCCGAATTTGAACAGATTCCCTTTGATAAGATAGGCAGAATTGATTGAATTATATAAAAAACAGACCGTCTTCTTTTTAGATGACGGTCTCGCTTTGTTTGTTACGGCTGTTAGGTGGATTTGAAATATTGCAAATTGTGGCAGAATTGGAACACAATCAGCTCATATTCTAAAAAATTGCCTTTTAGGTCTTGACAAAACTGACTTTTAGTGGTAAAGTATATTCATGCGTTAGCACTCATGTTCTTAGAGTGCTAAAATGCAATAAAGGAGTGGTAGATCAACATGTTGGACGAACGTAAAAAAACAATCCTTCGATCTGTTATCTCTACTTATATTGAAACAGGCGAACCTGTCGGTTCAAAGGCTTTGCTTGATCTTCCGGAGCTTCATGTTTCATCTGCGACCATTCGTAGTGAGATGCTTGAGCTTGAAAAACTCGGTCTTCTTTGTAAGCCCCATACGTCGGCTGGAAGGATCCCCTCAGAAGACGGCTTGAGATATTACGTTCAGTCTCTTGAAAACACATACAAGCTCGACGAGAGAGATCTTAGTATCCTCGTACCGGCTTTCAGCTCCTGTGTGAGTCTTATTGAGATGATAAAGTCTGCTTCGCATTGTCTGGCGGATTTTACGGGATATACAGTATTCTCTGCTGCACCTACTCACAGCGACGGACATTTTACTTTTGAAGTCATGAGGGCAGGGAAGAATACCCTTGCAATTATGGCGGTCAGCTCCAACGGTGCGGTAAAATCTGTTTTCACCCGTATAGAAACCGATGTTTCTGCGGAAGATATAAACAGACTTACAAATATTCTCAACGGGGTGTTTGCAGGATTTCCCGTTAATGAGATCGGCTCTATAAGAGTAATGCTTTTTAAAACGGAACTTGAAAAAGGTTGTCCGAAACTGAATTGCGTTATTGCTCCCGTGGTGAATCTGGTCAATAAGGTAAAGTCTTATGAACTGTTTATCAGCGGAAGTACGAATCTGCTGTCATGCCCCGAGTTTTCAAATATCGAAGCGGCACGTCAGTATATGGATTTCCTCGGAGACCATGAGAGTATCCTTGAAGAGCTTCTTTCTGCGCAGGGAGACCTTTCCGTTAAAATAGGGCATGAAAACAAGCTGCTCGGTCAGATGAATACAAGTATCGTTTCCGTGAACTGTAATGCAAAGATCCCCATCGTTTTCGGTATTCTGGGTCCGTCAAGAATGGATTATTCCAAGATAATCGCAGGTTGTAAGCATGTTGTACTTCAACTTAAAGAACAGATCGATGATGAATTCTGATAAATCAAACATAATATATTAGGAGAACAAAATGAGCAAAAATAAATGCAATGAAGAAAAATGCAACTGTGAGTGCGAGGAAAACGTAAACTGCGAATGCGGTTGCGAAGAACAGCAGGAACAAATAGTTGAAACTTCAGGTTCCGACGATAAATTCCTCAGACTTGCGGCAGATTTTGAAAACTTCAAAAAACGTACTAAGGCAGAAAAGGAAGCTCTTTACGGTCTCAGCGTTTGCGAAACTGTAGGTAAAATTCTTCCCATATTCGATGACCTTGAAAGAGCTCTTGCGGCAGCAGGTGAAGATTCTGCAATTAAAAAGGGCGTTGAGCAGGTCATGCTTAAAGCTGATTCTGTACTTAAAACAATGAACATCGAAGCTTTTGGCGCTCCGGGTGACGAATTTGATGCAAATTATCATGAAGCAGTTATGCAGACAGCAAGCGATGAATATGAAGGCGGTCAGATCGCCGCTGTATTCCAGAAGGGATACAAGATGACAACAAACGATAAAGTCATCAGATATGCAAAAGTCAGCGTAGTTGCGGAATAATGCAGGATGCAAAGTGCAGAATGCAGAATTAAATAGTTAATAATACAAAATTATATAAAAGATAAAATCTTTAGGAGGCATTTTAAATGTCAAAAATTATCGGTATCGACTTAGGTACAACTAACTCTTGCGTAGCTGTTATGGAAGGCGGCGAACCCGTCGTTATTGCCAATGCTGAAGGCGCAAGAACAACTCCTTCCGTAGTAGCTTTCTCCAAAACAGGTGAAAGAATGGTCGGTCAGGTTGCTAAAAGACAGGCGATCACAAACCCTGACAGAACAGTTATCTCTATTAAGAGAGATATGGGTAGCTCCAGAAAAGTTGCCATCGACGGCACAGATTACACTCCCGAAATGATCTCTTCCATGATTCTCCAGAAGCTTAAGGCAGACGCAGAAGCATATCTCGGCGAAAAGGTAACAGAAGCTGTTATCACAGTTCCCGCTTATTTCAGCGACGCTCAGAGACAGGCTACAAAAAATGCAGGTACAATCGCCGGCCTCGATGTTAAGAGAATCATTAACGAACCTACAGCCGCAGCTCTCGCTTATGGCGTAGATAAAGAAACAGAACAGAAAGTCATGGTTTATGACCTTGGAGGCGGTACATTCGACGTATCCATTCTTGACATCGGTGACGGTGTATTTGAAGTTCTTTCCACAAGCGGTAACAATAGACTCGGCGGCGATGACTTCGATGAAAGAATCATCAATTATCTTGCTGATGAATTCAAAAAGGAAAACGGAATCGACCTCAGAAACGACAAGATGGCTCTTCAGAGACTTAAGGAAGCTGCTGAAAAAGCAAAGATCGAACTCTCCGGTATGACATCTACAAACGTAAATCTTCCCTTCATTACAGCTGATGCTACAGGTCCCAAACATCTTGATATCACACTTAACAGAGCTAAATTCAACGAACTTACAGCTGACCTTGTAGAGGCTACAATGGTTCCTGTTAGAAAAGCTATGGATGATGCAGGTCTCAGACCTGAAAATATCGACAAGGTTCTCCTCGTAGGCGGTTCTTCCAGAATTCCCGCAGTTCAGGAAGCTCTCAGAAAGTTCATTGATAAAGAACCTCATAAGGGTATCAACCCCGACGAATGTGTTGCTGTAGGTGCTGCTATTCAGGCAGGTATTCTCGGCGGTGACGTTACAGGTCTTGTACTTCTCGACGTTACACCTCTCTCTCTCGGTGTTGAAACATACGGCGGTGTATTCACAAAGATCATTGATAGAAATACAACTATCCCCGCTAAGAAGAGCCAGATATTCACAACAGCCGCTGATAATCAGACCTCTGTTGAAGTTCATGTTCTTCAGGGTGAACGTCCTATGGCTGCTGATAACAAAACTCTCGGCAGATTCAACCTTGACGGTATTCCTCCCGCACCGAAGCAGGTACCTCAGATCGAAGTTACATTCGACATCGACGCTAACGGTATCGTAAACGTTTACGCAAAAGATAAGGGTACAAATAAAGAACAGCATATCACTATCACAGCTTCTACAAATATGTCCAAGGAAGAAGTCGAAGCAGCTGTAGCTGAAGCTGAAAAATATGCGGCAGAAGATACAAAGCGTAAGGAAGCTGTTGAAATTCGCAATAATGCGGATCAGGTTATCTACCAGTGCGAAAAGAGCATGACAGAAATGGGTGACAAACTCACAGAAGATGAAAAAGCTCCTGTTCAGGCTCAGATCGACAAACTTAAGGAAACACTTAAGGGCGAAAATACAGACGCTATCAAAGCAGAAACAGAAGCTCTCCAGCAGGCATTCTACAAGATCGCAGAAAAGATCTATGCTCAGGCTCAGCAGCAGAACCCCGGTGATCCCAATGCAGCAGGTGTTGATCCCACAGCTGATAATGGCGGCGCTGACTACACTGTAGTTGACGACGACAACAACTAATTAAAAATAAGAAAAAATACGATTAGAGGGTAACTGCATTTTATGGCTGAAAAACGAGATTATTATGAAGTCCTCGGAGTAAGCAAATCCGCATCCGATGATGAAATAAAAAAAGCTTACCGAAAGCTTGCCAAACAGTATCACCCGGACCTTAATCCAGATAACAAAGAAGCCGAAGTTAAATTCAAGGAAGTCGGAGAGGCATATGCTGTCCTCTCCGATCCCGAGAAGAAACAGCGCTATGATCAGTTCGGTCACGCAGGTGTAGATCAGTCCTATGGCGGTGGCGGCGGTTATGCAGGCGGCGTGGATTTTGGTGATTTCGGTGATCTTGGTGATATTTTCGGAAGTTTCTTCGGGGGCGGAACTGGAAGACGACGTTCTTCTGCGATCCCCGGCGAAGATATAAACGTAAGTGTCAGACTTGATTTTACCGAAGCTGTATTTGGCTGTACAAAGACTGTAAATGTTCGCAGAAGCGTTACTTGTCCCGACTGTAAGGGTTCTGGTGCTGCTGCGGGAACATCTCCTCAGGAATGTTCAGCATGTCACGGTACGGGTCGTGTGCGTCAGATGTCTCAGACTATGTTTGGGAATATTCAAACGGAAAGAACTTGTTCTGCGTGTGGCGGTTCCGGTAAGATAATCACAAATCCTTGTAAAACTTGCGGCGGTACTTGTCAGGTTCGTCAGGGCTCTGCGGAAAGCGTAACCATTCCTGCAGGTATAAACAATAACCAGACTATTTCATTCAGAGGAAAGGGTGGAGCAGGCCTTAAAGGCGGTCCGAACGGAAATCTGAATGTTAAGATCCAGGTAAATCCTCATCCTATTTTTGAGAGAAGAGATTTTGATATCTATTGTGATGTACCCATTACATTTGTTCAAGCTTGTATGGGTTGCACTCTTGATATTCCGACGATCGACAATTCTGTACTTAAACACAAGATTCCGGAAGGCACGCAGCCCGGAACTGTTTATAATTTCAAGGGCAAAGGCGTTCCTTATATGAACAGCAAAGGTCGAGGCGATATGTATGTAAAGATCGTTGTTGAGATACCCAAGAATCTTAATCAGAAACAGAAAGATCTTCTCAAAGAATTCGATGAGAATAACAATTCCAAGAGCTATGAAAAGAGTAACGGCTTCTGGGAAAAAGTTAAAAATCTTTTTAATTAAACATATTCAGCCGAATATTTTCAGTATTCGGCTTTAAACCTTTTAGAAAAATAAAGCGGTGATATATATGTATAAAATTGAGCTTCACGCTCACACGAAACCTGTCAGCGGTTGCGGTCAGCTATCTCCGAGAGAGTTGATAGAAGCTTATCATGAAGTTGGTTACAGCGGAATAGTTGTCACAAATCATTTTATAGATGAGTATTTCAAAAAAGATGCTGAAGGATTTTTGAAGTATTATATGAACGCTTATCATGAATGTGAGGAAGAAGCCGCAAAATACGGTATGAAGATCTATTGGGGTGCTGAATTCCGTTTTTCTGCTTATATTCAGGATTTTCTTGTTTACGGTGTTGACGAATCCTTGCTCAGGAAAATGATAGGTTCTTTCAATTACAGTTTCAGCGACTTCCATAAGCTTGTCAATGAAAATGGTGGTCTGTTTGTTCAGGCTCATCCTTTCAGACATTCAACCCTCACGATCCCCGCAACAGATCTTGACGGAATTGAGATATATAATATGCATTCTGGACATTCGTCTCATAATCCTGCCGCAAAAACACTGAGGGAAGAATTTAAGATCCCTTATGCCACATCAGGTTCTGACTGTCACGAATACTGTCATGTTGGCAGGGGAGGTATTATTTCTGAATATCTGCCCGAAAACAATTCTGAGCTTTGTGAGCTTATTAAAAGCGGAAATTATGAGTTTATACATAATTACGATTTCAATTACGTTGAAGTCGGAAAGGTGTTTAAGAAATGAAATACCCCATAATCTTTAAACGTAAGAGGACCGGAAGTATAATCCTTAATGCTGTTCTTATCGCTGTTTCTATTGCAATGCTTATTTACGGAACGCTTGAAGGGGAAAGTATAGGGCTTTATATAATCTCTCTCATTGTATTCTGCATAAGCCTCGGATTCAATATCTTTCTTATATGCGAAAAAACTCTCATACTGGAAAAAGATAAAATATATACTTCTTCTGTCTTTCTTCCGAAGCTTATGATTGAAGTTGAAAATCTGAGAGGGGTAGAGTATTCGGGTGAAAACAACAGTGAGTTGAAGATCAACTACGATCTTCCCGAATATAATGTCCGTTCCATTTTGGGAGATATAGAACTTTCTGCAGATACTTCAGAGGGACTTTGGTCATATACTATTACACAAAAAGATGTGGACAGACCTCTTTCTGAGGTGAAATTCCTTATTCAGGACCTTATTATCACAAGAAACAGTACATTGACATAAAAAATTTGCACACTTGCAACTATAATTTATTTTTATGCTATTGAATTTTTTACGATTTGGTTGTATAATTATATAAATGCAGAATGCAGGATGCAAAATGCAGATAAATGATCTGTTTTGTATTCTGGCGTATAATCTGTTTTCGTGGATCAATTCTATTGAATTGAAAATTTGCGTGAGCAAATTAACCATAATTCTGCACTCTGCACTTTTCATTTTGCATTCAAAAGATAGGAGATTAAAATGAATATCGAAATTATCAAAACTCAGACTCCGAAACAGAAGCCTGACCAGAAAAATCTCGGTTTTGGAGATTATTTTACAGATCACATGTTTACCATGCGTTATACAAAGGGACAGGGTTGGCATTCTCCCAAGATCGAACCCTATGCTCCCATTCAGATGGATCCTGCGGCAATGGTACTCCATTATGCTCAGGAGATATTTGAAGGTCTTAAAGCTTACCGTTCTCCCGAAGGTAAGATCCTTCTTTTCCGTCCTGACAGAAACTTTGCAAGACTCAATGTTTCTGCAAAACGTCTTTGCATTCCTCAGATAGATGAAGAATTTGCAATCAAAGCTCTTGAAGAACTCGTAAAGATCGACGCTGACTGGATTCCCACAGAACCGGGAACATCTCTTTACATCAGACCTTTCATTATCGCTATGGATGCTCATCTCGGTGTTCGTGCAGCAAACGAACTTCTCTTTACTATCATTCTTTCACCCGTTGGCGCTTACTACAAGGAAGGTTTCAACCCTGTTAAGATCTACATTGAAACAGAACTCGTAAGAGCTGTTAAAGGTGGTACAGGTTTCACAAAGTGTGGCGGTAACTATGCGGCATCTCTTGCAGGACAGGAAAAGGCTCACGAACTCAACTATTCTCAGGTTCTTTGGCTTGACGGCAGAGAACATAAATATGTTGAAGAAGTTGGCGCTATGAACGTATTCTTCAAGATCAACGGTACTGTAGTTACTCCTTCTCTTGAAGGTAGTATCCTTTCCGGCGTTACAAGAATGTCTGTTATCGAAATGCTAAAGAGCAAGGGTTACAAAGTTGAAGAAAGACTTCTTCCCATTGATGAACTCATTGCAGCTGCTGAAGACGGTACTCTTGAAGAAGCTTGGGGTACAGGTACTGCTGCGGTAATCAGTCCCATCGGAGAGCTTTTCTGTGACGGTAAAGTTTATAAACTTTGCGACGGCAAGATAGGCGAAACATCTCAGATGCTCTATGATGAACTTACAGGTATTCAGTGGGGCAAACTTCCCGATACATTCGGTTGGACACGTGTTATCGGTTAATTAAATAGTTTAAACATCAAATTTCGGACAGCTTTTCCCGATTAAGGAGGTCACAAACCTTAGTCGGTAAAAGCTGTCCATTTTTTATAACCAAGAACTGTGTTTCGACTCTTTTTTCTGTTGCCGTGGTGTATAATGTTGTATGTATCTGATGGCTTTATTGCTGGAATCCGTTATTCTTTGTATGTGTATATGTTGATTTTGAGAAAAATCCCGTGTTTTTTATTTGTAAAATAGTATATTTTATCCAAAAAAGAAATAATTTACAAAACCCCCTTGACAATTAAAGGTTAAAGGTGTATAATATTAGTAGAAAAGAAAATCAAAATGCGGGGAAATGTTATTGAAAATGACGGGATTGGTGTTCCGTGTTTATGCTGAACGGTTTTTTCCGCAAAGAAAAGATATATGGATTTAAATTTAGAATTACCGAAGTTTGTATGGTCTGACGAAAATTGGATAGTTTACAGAAGAAATGCTATGATCGATCCGAAGACTTTACCTTTGAATATATATGAGATAGACCTTGGTTCGTGGAAAACACGTTATGGTAAAACCAATAAATACGGGGACGCTTTTTTGAATTACGGCGAAATTTCATATGAACTTATACCTTATATGAAAGAGATGGGGTATACCCATGTGGTCATATTGCCTCGTAACTGCCGTTTAGAAACAGTTTTGGAACCTGATCCTCGTTTCGGTTCTTCTGAAGATTTTATGGCATTTGTCAATGCTCTTCATCGAAGTGGTATAGGTGTTATACTTGATCTCATAACATTGCGTAAACATATCAATGAGATTCCCGAAGATTTGGAGGAACTTTCAGATGAGGACATTTTTAATATACCTGATGCTGATTTGTGTTCGGAGCTTTCAGCAAATGCGTGTTATTGGATCGAGAATTATCATATTGACGGTATACGAGCTGAAACTGATTGCATTTACGGTTGCGAAGTGGAATCAGCAGATATGTTCAGATCAATGAATAATGATATTCATGAAAAGTATCCTGATATTATAACTATTGCAATGCTTACAGATAATGATAAAGTTTCATATGCAGAGAATTGTAATTTTACTTTTGTGCAGAATTCTCAGATAGCTCATGACCTTTTTGAATATGGAAGCTGTGATCCTTATTTCAGGCGCTACCATCATGATAAAGTTGTTTTCAAAAACAAGGAACTCTCTGACAGGATGATAATTCCCGTAACTCATGCGGACGTAGAAGGCGGCAGAAAAGCTCTTCTTGATAAAATGTTTGGTTTGTATGAGGATAAGTTTTCATGCTATAAAGCACTTATGTGCCATGAGATGGCTATGCCCGGTAAAAAAATGATGTTTATGGGCAGTGAATTTGGTCAGTTCCGTGAGTGGGACAGGACCAATCAGCTTGAATGGTTCATGCTTGACTATGATATGCACCGTAAATTAAGAACTTTTGTTGCGGATATAAATGATTTTTATTTGAAAACACCGGAATTCCAAGGAGATATCCAATGGATAAACAAAATTGACAGCGACAAAAATGTTGTCAGCTATCTGCGTAAGTATAAAGGTGGAGAGGTCGTTTGTGTGATGAACTTTTCAGGCGTAGATATTGGAAACTATTATGTTTATGTGGACAGACCCGGTACTTATGATATAATTTTAAACAGTGACGAACCTTATTACGGAGGTTCGGGTGTGTACCGTACGCAATCAGTACATACGGACACAGACATCAACGGAGGACATTATTTGTCATTGAATTTAGCAAAACTCAGCGGATTGTATCTTCGTCGCACAGATCGCGATCTGAAGGCTGTCCTTTCTTGAGTAAAGCAGATTCGATATACATAATATAAGCTTTTAAATAAATCAAGGGGGCACGAAATTATGCTTAAGAAAAAAGAAACCGTGGCAATGCTTCTTGCAGGCGGCCAGGGAAGCAGACTCTATACGCTCACAGAAGGAATTGCAAAGCCTGCAGTTCTTTTCGGGGGTAAATACAGGATCATTGACTTTCCTCTGTCAAACTGTATCAACTCCGGAATTGACACAGTAGGTGTTTTGACCCAGTACCAACCGCTTGTTCTTAATGAATATATCGGTAACGGACAGCCTTGGGATCTCGACCGCGCAAACGGTGGCGTAACTGTTCTTCCTCCGTATCAGGCTAATAAAAAAGCCGATTGGTACAAAGGTACAGCCAATGCTATTTATCAGAACCTGAATTTTATTGCCAGATATGATCCCGATTATGTTGTTATTCTTTCAGGCGACCATATCTACAAGATGGACTATAATAAAATGCTTGAATTCCACAAGCAAAAGGGTGCAGATGCTACTATTGCAGTTCTTGAAGTTTCTCTTGAAGAGGCAAGCCGTTTCGGTATCATGAACACTGATGATGATAACAGGATCTATGAATTTGAAGAAAAACCCCCGAAACCAAAGAGCACAAAAGCTTCAATGGGTATCTATATCTTCTCAAAAGAAAAGCTTTTCAAGTATCTTATTGAAGACGAAGCTGATCCCAATTCTTCCAACGACTTCGGTAAGAACATTATTCCCGCAATGCTTGCTGCAGGCGAAAAAATGTATGCTTATCCGTTCTCAGGTTATTGGAAAGACGTTGGTACACTCAGCAGTCTCTGGGAAGCAAATATGGATCTTATCGGTGAAAATCCTGTATTTGATCTCAAAGACAACAAGAATAGAATTTTCTCCAGGAATAACGCTCAGCCTCCTCAGTATATCGGTCCCGATGCAAAAGTAGTAAATGCCATCATTACTGAAGGTTGTGAGATCTACGGTATCGTTGAAAACTCCGTACTTTTCAACAGTGTAAAGGTTGCAAGAGGCGCATATATCAAAGATTCCGTTATCATGAATAATGTTGAGATCGGCGAAGGTGCTCAGATCAACTATTCAATTATCGACTCCGATACAAAGATCGGTGCAGGAGCTTCTGTGGGTTGCGATAAAGAAAATGCAAAAGATGTTACTGTTATCGGTAGTGGTATTGAGCTCAAAGCCGGTACTGTAATCAAAGCCGGCGAAATGGTCAATGCCGCATATATTGAAAATTTGAAGTAATAGGAAAGGGGAAATAAATATGTCAGTTGCCGGAATTATCTTTACAACATTGCATCATGGCGGTGTTTCCGAAATTATGGGAAGAAGTGTGGCTGCGGTTCCGTTTATGTGCCGTTACAGACTCGTTGACTTTCCACTTTCCAACATGGTAAATTCCAATATTACCAATGTTGCTCTCATTGCAAATAATAACTACCATTCTCTTATCGAGCATATCGGCTCAGGTAAGGACTGGGATCTTGCACGCAGATCAGGAGGTCTTACGATCCTTCCTCCTTATTCCAATGCTCATATCAATAATTCAAGACTTGTAAATCCCCGTCTTGCAGAACTTAAAAACGTGTATGAATCCCTTGATTTCAAAGAAGATTACGTTGTTCTTGCAGACTGCGATATGGTCTCCAATATGGATTATAATGCTATCGTTAACGAACATATTTCATCCGGTGCAGATATTACTATCGGTGTTCGTGAACTGTACGTTACACCTGAGATCGGTAAGCACAATGTCGTTTATGAAATTGACGATAATTGCAGAATTACTGATATCAGCGTTTCTCCCACAAATATAACAGGCAGAAAATATGTCGGTATGAATGTTACCGTTATGAAGACTGATTATCTCAGAACTGTTATTGCTGATTCTATAGCTCATAACTATGACAGCTTCAGCCTTGATGTTATTGCACGTAATCTTGATCGCCGTAATTACAAAGTATACAAGTATGACGGTTTTGTATTTGATATCACAAACTTTGACGAATATTATGCTGCAAGCATGGATATGATAAACAACTCAGAACACAGAAATGCTATTTTTAATGTTGCAAATAATCCTATTCTTACACGTGTAAGAAACTCTCCGCCAACAAGATATGTAAACGGCTCTAAAGTCGTTAATTCTCTTGTTGCTGACGGTTGTGAGATCGAAGGTACAGTTGAAAACTCTATCCTCTTCAGAGGTGTTAAAGTCGGCAAAAACACTGTAGTTAAAAACTCAATTCTCTTTAAAGATGTTTATACCGGCGAAAATGTTGTTCTTAACTGTGTAGTTGCAGATAAGAATGTCGTTATCCGTGATAATAAGGTCCTTTCCGGTCACGAAACGATGCCGTTCTATATTCCAAGAGATAAAATGATCTGATCTTAACACAAAACGGGATATTCTTCAAAAACAATATCCCGTTTTTTATTTCAATACAAAGGAGACTTTATATATGAAAAAAGTATTATTTGCCGCAGCGGAAGCTCTGCCTTTCATTTCCACAGGCGGACTTGCAGACGTTGTCGGTTCACTCCCCGCAGCCCTTGTCAAAAAAGGCGTTGACGCAAGAGTAGTTCTTCCTCTTTATGGAACAATGAACGAAAAGTTCAGGAAAGACCTTGTTCTTGTCAAAGAGATCGAAGTACAGCTTTCCTGGAGAAAACAGTATTGCGGTATCTACAAAACGGAACATAACGGTGTTACATTTTATTTTATTGATAACGAGTTCTACTTTAAACGTGATTCCCTGTACGGTAGTTTCGATGACGGTGAACGTTTCGCATTCTTCTCCAAATGTATTCTTGATATCATGCCTCACATTGATTTCTATCCTGATGTTCTTCATGCTAATGACTGGCAGACAGCTCCTGCGGTAATATATCTCAGATGCAATTACGGTCATATTCCCGAATATCAGAAGATCAGAACTGTTTATTCTATCCATAATATCGCTTATCAGGGTATTTATAATCTTGGAACTATGGGTGATGTTTTCGGTATAAACGGTTGGGACAGAAGTATTGTTGAATATGACGGCTGCCTGAACCTCACAAAGGGTGCTATCGTATGCTGTGACAGGCTTTCCACAGTATCTCCTCATTATGCGGAAGAGATCAAAACTGCAGAATTCGCTCACGGCCTTCAGTACATTATTAACGAATCCTCATATAAGCTTTCAGGTATTCTTAACGGTATCGACGTAAATTATTATAATTCTGAAATAGATCCTGAAATTCCTTATAATTTCAATGCAGATGATTTCTCCGGTAAAGCCAAGGACAAAGCAGCTCTTCAGGAAGAACTCGGACTTCCCGTTGATCCCGACGTTCCTGTAGTTTCAATGATAACACGTCTTGTTTCCCATAAAGGACTTGATCTTGTTGAATGTGTTCTTGAAGAAATAATTGCTAAAGATAAGATCCAGTTTGTACTTCTCGGTACAGGTGAAGCAAATTACGAAGCTTATTTCAGAAATCTCGAAGCAAAATATCCTGAAAAAGTTCGTGCTATTATCAAATACGATAAGACTCTTTCCAAGAAGATATATGCGGCTTCCGATATCTTCCTCATGCCTTCAAAGAGTGAACCTTGCGGTCTTGCACAGATGATCTGTTCACGTTATGCTACTGTTCCCGTAGTCAGAGAAACAGGCGGTCTTTATGACTCGATCAGAAGCTATAATGAATTTACAGGCGAAGGAAACGGCTTCACATTCACAAATTACAATGCTCACGATATGATGTATACTATCCGCAGAGCAATGGCATTCTACCGCAATAAGGAAGAATGGAACAAGATAATGAAGAAAGCAATCTCCGAAGATTTCTCCTGGGCTGCAAGTTCTGAGTCCTATATTGAACTCTATGAATCCATTTTCTGATTAAAAAAGTAAATAAATGCAAATAATTCCGATGTTAAGCGTGTCTAATTAAGGAACACTCTTGACATCGGAAGTTTTTTGTGGTATAATTTATAGTGTTTTCATTTATTTCGATTTGAAACATTTTTTCGTTACGGAATAATATGAAATGAGTGAATTATGAATTTAATTAAAAGATGGAGATAGAAATGGATACAAAAATGACAAAAGCTCAGTTGGCTGACGCCATTGAACTTAAACTTGCCCGTTTTTACGGGGTTCAGCCCAATGAGGCAAACGAAGAACAGATGTATAAGGCAGTTATCATGACTGTCAGAGATGTTCTTACTCAGAAGAGAAGTGTGTTCCGCGATAAAGTTAAGAAACAGCGTGCAAAGCGTGTTTATTACATGTGTATGGAATTCCTTATCGGACGTTCACTTAAAAATAATATAAGAAACCTTGATCTTGAACCTATTTATTCTGAAGTTCTCAAGGATTACGGCTACGATCTTGAGAATCTTTACGAAAAAGAACCCGATGCTGCCCTCGGTAACGGCGGTCTCGGCAGACTTGCTGCATGCTATATGGATGCTCTTACATCCCTTGACTATCCCGCAGTAGGTCACTCCCTTTGCTATGAATACGGTCTTTTCAAGCAGAAGATCATTGACGGTATGCAGATAGAACTTCCCGATGTATGGCTCCCCGGTGGTGAAGTATGGCTTACACCACGTTCCGATAAGAGTTGCTATGTTCGTTTTGGCGGTCGTGTAAAAGAAGACTGGCAGGATGGCAAATGTGATATTACTCACGAGGATTACGAAGAAGTTCAGGCTATTCCTTATGATATGATGGTTTCCGGTTCTGAATGTGAAGCTGTTAACGTTCTCAGACTTTGGAGAGCCCGTGACGCTAAGACTTTCAATATGGGTCTCTTCTCTCAGGGTGCTTATACAGCGGCTTTGGAGAACCACACAAAGGCTGAAACTCTCTCGAAAGTTCTGTATCCTTCCGATAACCACGTTGAAGGTAAGATCCTCAGACTCAAACAGCAGTATTTCCTTTGTTCTGCAGCTCTTCAGAGCATCATTGCAGACCATCTTGCAGGTTACGGTTCTCTTGGCAATTTTGCTGAAAAGATATCTATCCACCTCAACGATACACATCCCGCACTTTGTATTCCCGAACTTATGAGAATACTTATTGACGTTTACTCTTACTCTTGGGATAATGCTTGGAGACTTTGCTGTAAAGTATTCTCATATACTAACCATACAGTTCTTCCCGAAGCACTTGAAACATGGGACGAAAGTCAGTTCAAGATCATTCTCCCCAGAATTTACATGATAATTGCAGAGATCAACCGCAGATTCTGTGCTGATCTTTGGAGACTCTATCCCGGTGACTGGGACAGAATTTCAAGAATGGCTATTATCGGTTATAACAGAGTTCGTATGGCAAACCTCAGCGTTGTTGGTTCTACAAAGGTAAACGGTGTTTCCAAACTCCATTCCGAAATTCTTAAAGACAGCGTATTCCACGATTTCTACAAACAGACTCCCAATAAGTTTACAAACGTAACAAACGGTATTGCTCACCGTCGTTGGCTCTGTTATTCCAACCCCAGACTTGCAGGACTTCTCGATGAATGTATCGGTACTGACTACCACAAGCATCCTGAATCTCTTATTGATTTCAAAAAATTCTACGATGATGAATCTGTTCTTAAACAGCTTGATGAGATCAAACATGCAAATAAGGTTGATTTCTCCGCATATGTTAAGAACCGTACAGGGGTGAATCTTGATCCCGATTCAGTATTTGATGTTCAGATCAAGCGTCTCCATGAGTACAAGAGACAGCTCCTCAATGCGCTTAATATCGTAAGCACTTATGTTCGTCTTCTTGAAAATCCTGATCTTGAAATGAGACCTCAGACATATATCTTCGCCGCAAAAGCAGCTCCGGGTTACGAAATGGCAAAGAATATCATCCGTCTTATTTATTTCATCAGCACAGATATTGAAAAACATCCCAGAATCCGTGAAAAGCTTCGTGTTATCTTCCTTGAAGACTACAATGTTTCTCTTGCGGAACATCTTATACCTTCTGCAGATATCAGCGAACAGATCTCTCTTGCAGGTAAAGAAGCCAGCGGTACAGGTTGTATGAAACTCATGATGAACGGTGCAATCACTATCGGTACTCTTGACGGTGCTAACGTTGAAATGTCTGAAGCTGTAGGCCCCAATAATATCTATATTTTCGGTCTTGAAACACAGCAGGTTGAAGAACTCTGGAAAAATGGATACTCTGCATCTTCTTATTATCACAACAGTGAAAGACTCAAACAGGCTGTTGATTACCTCAACATTGGTTTTGACGGTCACAGTTTTGCTGATATGGTTCGTTACCTCGTTGCGGGTTACGGTATTTCCGACCCCTATATGTGTCTTGCAGACTTTGATTCCTACAGCAGAACTCACGATATAATGCTTAAAGCATACGACAATCGTGAAAAATGGAACAAGATGGCTCTCGTTAATATTGCGGCTTCTGGTTTCTTTGCGTCTGACCGCAGTATTGAAGAGTATGCTAAGAATATCTGGAATCTTAAAAAGGTAAATTCCGCAAATGAAGACTAATTTCAGCGGCGAATATAAAGTAGAAAAATTCTGTGAAGGGAAAGACGTCACTTTGTTTGGCGCCTTTCCCACAGGTGTTTCTATCACATTTCGTGTTTCGCTTCCACGTAAATATGCATCTCTCAGATCTGAATTGATACTCTTTTCCGATTTCGGTGAGCAGGGTAGATATCCTCTTGAATGGACTGCCGTTGATGGTGCAAACGATGTTTATGAAGGAACTGTTTCTGTTTCCGAAAACGGACTATATTTTTACAGAATTGTTTTTGGCATAAAATGGGGAGAACGTTCCGTTCCCAACTACCGTGACGGGGGAGATGTTTTTCAGCTGAGTTTTTATGATCCTGAAAATAAGCCCGCAGATTGGCTTAAAGGGGGTATAATGTATCAGATATTCCCTGACAGATTCCGTAACGGTAAAAAAATTCCGGTTAAAAAAGGTTCTGTTTTGAATGAAGACTGGTACAACGGTATCCCTCAATATGCTGAAAAACCGGGCGATCCTGTCGCCAATAATGTATTTTTCGGCGGTGATCTTTACGGAATTGCTGAAAAAATGGATTATATTGCTTCTTTAGGAGTTACAGTTCTCTATTTGAATCCTATTTTTGATGCGGCTTCCAATCATAAGTACGATATTGGCGACTATATGCAGATAGATTCCATGTTCGGTGGCGAAGAAGGCTTTGAAAAATTGCTTGAATCTGCCGAAAAATACGGAATCCGAGTAATACTTGACGGTGTTTTTAATCATACAGGTGATGACAGCAAGTATTTTAACCGTTACGGTAATTATAAAACTGTGGGAGCTTATCAGTCTGAAAAATCCAAATATAAAGATTGGTATAATTTTACAAATTATCCTGATGAATATGCTTCATGGTGGGGTGTTAAGATATTGCCGTCCACCAATAAATACAATCCCGAATTCCGCGAATTTGTCAATGGAGAAAACGGTGTTATAAGACACTATCTCCGCAAGGGTATTTCAGGTTGGCGACTAGACGTTGCAGATGAATTACATGATGAATTCCTCAAAGAACTTCACGATGCAGCCCGTGCCGAAAAGAGTGATTCTCTGATAATCGGAGAAGTTTGGGAAGATGCTTCCAATAAGGTTGCATATGATAAACGTCGCAAATATTTCACAGAGTGTGAACTTGATTCTGTTATGAACTACCCATTCAGAGATGCGGTTATATCATATATGCTTCACGGAGATGCTGAAAATATTGCGGCAGTAACATCAAGGATCTATGAGCATTATCCCAAATATGTCAGCGACAGTCTGATGAATATAATCGGAACACATGATACTGAGCGAATTTTAACCGTTCTCGGAGGTCAACCTGCAGGAGCCAGAACAAATGAACAGCTTTCTACTGCAAAAATGACGGCTGAAGAACGTAAAAACGGTATAAAACTTGTAAAACTTGCATATCTTCTTATTTCTACATTGCCCGGTTTCCCATGTATTTACTACGGTGATGAGATCGGCATGGAGGGATATCGAGATCCTTTCAACAGATTGCCTTATCCATGGGGTAGGGAGGACGAAGAACTCCTTTCCTGGTATAGAAAAATAGGTGAATTGCGTAAAAACCGTTCCGAATTCAAAGAGGGGATCTATCAGGTTATTTATGCCAAAAAAGGAGTTTTTGCTTTCAGACGTGACAGCCTTGTTGTTATTGTCAACAGAAGTAATTCTGTAGTTCCTTACAGACCTGCAGTTCTTTTAAATGAATCTGAAAGGCTTTCATCTGTTTGCGGTCCTGTAACAGATATTCTTACGGGAAAAACTCTTTCCTCTGTAGAAAATCTCCACCCGAATTCTGCGGCAATTATTGTAATTGAATAATAAAGAGAGGTCAACTTCTTCGGTTGGCCTCTTTTTTTGCTTTCATATATATAAGTTTGGATTTTTTTGTTACAGAAATGTTTGAATTGGGTGGTAGACAATCGCATAAAAATATGCTACACTGTAAGTAGGTTACCGATTTAATCAAATAAAATGAAAGAAGGTACTAAAATGAAAAAGTTTTTGTCAATATTGCTTGCGCTGACAATGATGCTTTCAATGTTAGCTGCTTGTAACAATGACACACCTGTCGAATCCCCCGATGGATCTGATAATCAGAATGAAATTCAAGGAGGAAATGAACCTATGAATGACGGAAGAATTACCCTCGTTGCTGACGGCTTGACGGATTATGTAATCGTCAGAGGCGAGAACGCTTATGTTTCAGAAGTTACTGCATCCACGGAATTACAGAACTATTTAAAGCAGATAAGTGGTGTTGAAGTTCCTATCGTTACGGACGCAACCGCATCCGTTGAAAAAGAGATTGTCGTAGGTAAGACAAACCGCGAAGCGGACGGCGAATTTGACCGCAATGAACTTGGAGACGATGGTTTTGTTATCAAGACAAAGGGAGAAAAACTTTATCTTGTGGGCGGTGAAAAGAGAGGGACTCTTTACAGCGTTTATACTTTCCTTGAGGAATATCTCGGAGTACGTTTCTATACCGCAACCGTTGAAAAAGTTCCCGAACAGAAAACGATCTCTGTTGATCAGATTTCAGAAAACAAACAGATTCCTGTATTTGAATACAGAGATATTGACTGGGTACCCTCAAGACAGGGAACTTTCCAGGTAAAACTTAAAGCAAACGGTACATATGCTCCTCTCGGAGAAGATTTCGGCGGACATTATTCATATGTAGGTTTTGTTCATACATTAAGCAGTCTTGTTCCGTATGACCAATATTCTGTGGAACATCCGGAATACTTCAGCCGTACTTCTAATGAAAAAGATATTTGGGGTGTAAACGGTCAGCCTTGTCTTTCCAATCCGGATGTTTTGAAAATTGCTACGGAAAAGGCCCGTCAGTGGCTTATTGATAATCCAAATGCAAATATCATTTCTATTTCTCAGAATGATAATCAAAGATACTGTACTTGTGATGAATGTAATAAGATATTAGCAGAAGAAGGTTCGCAGTCAGGTATACTTCTCAGATTTGTTAATGCTATTGCAACAGAGCTCGGTCCCGAATTCCCCAATGTAAAGTTTGATACATTGGCATATCAATATACAAGAAATATTCCATTAGTTACAAAACCCGTTGATAATGTTATCGTTAGACTTTGTACAATTGAGTGTTGCTTCTCACATCCTCTTGGAACTTGTGAAGATGTAAGTAAGTCTGATGATATTACAAAGAGTCTTTACGAGGATATTCAAGATTGGGCAAAGGTCAGCGATAAGCTTTATGTTTGGGACTATGTAACAAATTACAGCCATACTTGTTCATTTTTTCCAAATTTCAATTCAATGTTGGCAAACGTAAAATTCTTTGCAGATAATAATGTCGTTGGACTCTATGAAGAAGCAAACTATTTCGATGAACTTTCAGACTTCCCCGAACTTCGTGCGTATATTCTCGGTAAGATAATGTGGGATCCCTATATGAGCGAAGAAGAATATTGGGGTCATATTGACGATTTCCTTGAAGGCGTTTACGGTCCTGGTTGGCAGAATATCCGAGAGTTTATAAACATTTGTCAAGAAGAATCCGCTGATGTTTGTTTCGGAATAAATGTTTCTCCCGATGATCTTTTTTTAAGTAAAGTGGAACGCTTTGCGCCTCATGGAAGTAATGATCTTCCCGAAAACCTTACAACAGATATGATAATCAACTATACAAAGACTGATTGGACTCAGTATTGGAACTATTACAAGGATATCCAAAATGTTCCAAGGGTTGTGACTGATGGCGAAAAACTCTTTGCGGCAGCTTACGAAATGGCTGAAACAGATGAACAGAGATATATTATAGATAAGACATCTATAACGGCTGACTATATTAAGTCCACTTATTGGGGAAATAAACTGAGTGCCGGTGCCGGTGGTGTAGGTAAGATACTTTCAAAGTTCTTCTCTGTAAATCCCGAAGCTTTTGAAGGTGTCGATACAAGAGGGCTTAGAGTGGATATTATTAAATTTTCACAAGAACAGGCTGACAGCGAATATATTGAGTTTAACAAAAAGCTTGTGGATAAGATTCTTTCTTATGGAATCGAAAAGTTAGATGAGTGGAGTAATATTTACCCGGATTATACATGGACTAATTATGAAGGAGAATCCGGTACAATCAATTTTGCGACAATTCCTGAAGACTGGCTTGATTGATGAATAAATCAGAAGTGGTCGGCTCAACGAGCCGACCACTAATATTATAGGCTCTTTGTCAATAGTTGGGGTGTAAAATCCCGAATAATGACAAAGAGCCCATTTATTATAGAACCTATTAAAACACAGTAGCTGAAAACAGGGAAGACCTGCCAACGGCTACTGTGTGTTTTTTATGTTATTTTGCTTCGTAAATTATGAGTTCGGATGTAAGCGTTCCTGGTAATCTGATTTTAAGTCCGTTGTTTATCATTTCAAAACCGCTTATCTCCACTTTGGCGCCGCTGTTGTCGAAGGTTACATCGTATTTCATGGAAGAGTCAATTCCCTTGGGATATACGGTGATGAATTCCTCGTCGCCTGCATCCGCAAGCTTGAAAATTCCGATAACACCGTGTTTGCAGTCTTCTGATGCTCTTTCGAGTATTGCAGTTCCCTGAGGCTGTTCTACTGCAATTTCCGCACCTTCGTAACCATTGATGAGTTCCGGTGTGTGGTGGAAATATTTGCTTTCTCTGATATAAGGACGGATATGTTCTTTGTAAATATCAAATGTGTGCTTTACAAGAGCTATCTGAGCGGGGTTCATTTCGCTTCCTACGCAGTTGTAGTCATTGGTTGTGGGTCTTCCGAAGATCGTGTTTCTTACCTGGAAGTCAAGAGACGCTCTTGTGTGGCAGTTCATACCGCTAAGAAGTCTGTCTACAACTTCGGGAGGAAGAGCCATTGTCATACCGTTTGTAATTGCAAGGGATCTGGGCGCTACGTTCCAGTCTGAAACCCATGTATGAGTGAAGTTTGAAACAAATTCGATATCGGTTCTGCCGCCACCGCCTGCGCAGTTTTCAAAAATAACGTTGGGGAAACGTCTCTTCAATCTGTGGTACATTGCGTTTGTGTTCTGATAGTATCTGACGTAAGCATTTTCTGTGCCGTATCCGTTATCGTATCTGTTGAGGAGATCGTCTGTTCCAAGGTTGTAGTCAAGTCTGAAAAGGTCACATTGGTACTCTTCAATAACTCTGATAAGCTCAGCTTCTACCCATGCAGCAGCTTCGGGATCAGCCATATTGATCTGGGAGTTGCTGTTTTCGTTTTTATAAGGTTTGGAAATCCATTCTGAATGTTCTTTGAATGCCTTTGATTTGTTTCCCAGTCTTTCAATATCCATCCACAGACCGAACATGAGACCCTTAGAGTGCGCGTAATCTCTGACTTCTGCGATTCCGTTGGGATATCTTTCAGAATCAGGATACCAGTCACCCGTACGACCCCACCATTCCTGAACTGCAGTACCTAAGGGACAGGACCAACCTGCGTCGATTATCATTGTCTCTCCGCCGACAGCCGCAATAGTGTCAATGAAGTGTTTTGTTGCTTTAACGTCCATGATTCTTTCGGGACCCATTCCGCCTTCAACCCAACCGATTCTTCCGAGAACGTCAGGTGCAGTGAAAACTGTTTTGCGGATATGTTTATGCATATGATTTACTGCGTCGTCAAGGTCCCCATTTATCATGCCGATATGAACTTTCGGGGTTTCAAAGCTTTCATTTTGTGAAAGGATTATTATAGGTTTCTGTGAGGCCATTTCCATTCGGAATGAAAGTCGTGCATTTGCGCTTTCTTCGTGGTCGTTAAAGAAACTGAACTTGTAACCGCCTGTCCAACCCATCTGAGCTACCATCATTGTTCCCAAAAGGTTGTTTCTGATCATAAAGAAAGGCTGACGGTATCTTTCGTTCATGTATTTTCCACCAAAGGAATATTCTGCCGCAGGAAGATCCTGCCACTTGAAATAACCCTCATGTCCCCATGCTGTCTGATCCATATAGCCGAGAGAGTATATCTTATTGCGCTTGGGAGCACCTTTCATGTAATCCTTCCAGCCTTCAACAACTTCAATACCGCCGCACATCGGTGCTGCAACGTTGATGTTTATGGGCTTGTCGGAGTTGTTGATAACTTCTATCCAACGTGTGAATATCGGTGTTCCGTCAAGAATTGTGTGAACCTTTGCTGTAAGATCTTTTACAGTACTTTTGAGAGTTACGATTGCATGGGTGAGTGGTTCGTTTGTTTTTTCAGCAGTTTCTTCAAACTGTTCGAATCCTGCGAAGTCCCAGTCCCAGCTGAGAGAAACACCGTCGGCTTCTATGTCAAAGGACTGTGGTTCACGGAATTTGTTATTGTCGAGTCTTGTAGGCATATCATCAAGGACATTGAGCATATAGCCTGCGGTGTTCCACCCTGCAGACATATATCTTCCGTGACGGAAAGTTTCTTCGTAAACAGTCATACCTGTTCGGTAACAGATAAACTTCTGATCTCCGTCAATGAAATGAATGTTTCTGAAATTAGCCTTTTCAATTATCTGGTTCATATTGTTTTAATCCTTTTTAGAAGTTGAAGTAATTCTTTGCGTTGTAATAGCATACTCCTGCAACAATTTTTTCAAGAGCTTTCATATCAGCGGGATATTCTCCGTCGTCAACCCATGTGCCAATAAGGTTGCAAAGGATTCTTCTGAAGTATTCGTGTCTGGGGTAGGAAACAAAGCTTCTGCTGTCTGTGAGCATACCTACGAATCTGGAGATCATGCCGAGATTTGCAAGGGAGCACATCTGATTTACCATACCGTCTCTCTGGTCGTTGAACCACCAACCGGAACCGAACTGGATCTTGCCTGCTGTGGGCGCTTTCTGGAAGTTTCCGAGCATTGTGCCGAGAACATAGTTATCCTTGGGATTCAATGTGTAGAGGATAGTCTTGGGAAGACAGTCGTCGTATTCAAGATTGTTCATGAATGCGGAAAGCGGTTCTGCAATAGCAAGGTCATTGATCGAGTCGAAACCTGTATCGGGACCAAGCTTTTCAAACATTCTCTTGTTGTTGTTTCTCAATGCGCCGATGTGGATCTGCATTGTCCATCCGAGACGTGCGTATTCTTTGGCGCAAACTTTGAAGATCGCTGTTTTGAAGCTGTCAATTTCGTACTGTGTAAGAGCTTCACCGTTCATTCTCTTTTCAAAAGCAGCAGCGGCATCTCCTGTAGCAAAAGGAACATATCCCATAGCGTGGTCGGAAAGGCGGCAACCCATTGATGCGAAGAATTCGATTCTTGAAACTATCCATGCAACGAGTTCGTCATAAGTCTTAACGCCAATCATTTCAATGTAGGGGATAAATGTATCGTTTGCGATCTCAACTGCTTTGTCGGGTCTGAAAGTGGGGAGTATCTTTGTTGAGAAATCTTTCATCTGTGCGTGATATTCAAGTGTGTCTGCAGGGTCGTCTGTTGTGCAGATAACTTCAACATTGGAACGTTTAATGAGGTTCTGTGCGCTGAATTCGGGCAGTGCAAGTTTTTCATTACAAATATTCCATATCATTTCGCAAGTGTCTTCATTCAGAGGTTCGTCAATGTCGAAATATCTCTTGAGTTCGAGATGTGTCCAATGATAGAGGGGATTTCCGATAAGCATTGGCATTGTAGCCGCGAAGGCCTTGAATTTCTCATATTCATCAGCGTTGCCTGTTATAAGTTCTTCGGGAACACCGTTTGTGCGGAGCTGTCTCCATTTGTAGTGGTCTCCACCGAGGAAAAGATCAAATGCATTTCTGAATTTGTAGTCTTCAGCTATCTGCTTCGGAGAAAGGTGGCAGTGGTAGTCGATAATGGGAAGGTCTTTTACCATTGCATAAAGTTTTTTGCCCGTTTCGGACTTGATCATAAAATTGTCGTTAATAATGCTCATAATGTAACTCCATCCTTAAATATTGATATTTCTCTATAATTATTTATTTCGTTTTTTGTTTCTTCTCCCGATGCAACAGATAAAATATAATCGAAAAGTTCATCTGTCAGCGGTTTTCCTTCGAGAGTCGGAGATGCGTCAAAATCTATCCAATTTGATTTCTTTTCAGCAAGTGCTTTATTGGTAGATATTTTTACTGTCGGTACAGGGCTTCCTATGGGAGTTCCTCTTCCTGTTGTAAAAAGGATCATATGGACTCCGGCTGCCATGAGGTTTGTGATTGCAACTGCGTCATTTCCTGGACCGTTCAGAAGTGAAAGTCCGTTTTTCGTCAGTCTGTCACCATAGTTTAAAACATCTACGACAGGTGCAAGACCCCCTTTTTGGATACAACCCAAAGACTTTTCTTCAAGTGTTGTGATACCACCTTCTTTATTTCCGGGTGAAGGGTTTTCGTATACAACCTGGCCGTGTCTGCGGAAATAATCCTTGAACTCATTTATAAGGTCAACTGTTTTATTGAAGATGTTTTCATTTATGCAACGCTTCATCAGCAGATGCTCTGCACCAAACATTTCGGGAACTTCTGTCAGAACACAACTTCCGCCCATTGAGATGAGTCTGTCGCTTACTCTTCCCACAAGGGGATTTGCTGTGATTCCGCTGTATCCGTCACTTCCTCCGCATTTCAATCCGAGTTTTAATTCAGCAACGGGAACGGGCTGTCTTTGGAATTTTGAGGCGTATTCTTTCAGTTCATTTATCAGCTTTACGCCTTCTTCGATCTCATCTTCAACATCCTGAGTATTGAGGAATCTGACTCTTTCGGGATCGTATTCTCCTAAAACTTTTTTGAATTCACCGATATTGTTGTTTTCACAGCCGAGACCGAGAACAAGAACACCTCCAGCATTTGGATGATTTACCATACCGCAGAGAATTTTCTGTGTAACAGACATATCATCACCAAGCTGAGAGCATCCGTTAGGATGAGGAAAACTCAAAGCTCCTGTAAGTTGGGAGAGTTTTTCAGCAACTTTGTTTACACAAACAACAGTATTTACTATCCAGATGTCATTTCTGATACCTATTTCACCGTTTTTACGAATGTATCCCATAAAGGTCGGTATATTTTCCGCTTTTTCAGTTGGTTTAAAATTGGGTTCATATAGGTATTCAAGATTGTCTCCGAGATTTGTTGCCATGTTGTGAGAGTGAACATGGTCTCCTGTTTTAATATCTTCTGTTGCGCGTCCTATTGGCTGACCGTATTTTATTATATCAGAATTTTTGGGAATATCGCAGAGTGCATATTTGTGCCCATTTTTAAGGTCAACTTCAACATTGTCATGATCATGAATCCGCATATTTTTTTACCTCATCTGCAAGGAAAGACAGATCCTGACTCCAGAATTTTTCATTTGCGAGAATTTCTTCCACAGTCGCTTTTTTCATGAAATCAACAATTTCAGGTGCATCATTTGTCATGTCCGTTCTGTAAAAATCAATAAGCTTTGCAAATGAGAAAAGAAGCGTTTCGGGCATTTTATTGAAGCGTTTTATGTATTCCAAAATTGAGGGGAGAACCCTTACTTTGAATTTACTTACAGAATTTAACGCGATAGCTGAAAGATAATGCTTGATGTACGGATTAGAAAAACGCTCAATAACGCTGTTTGCATAGGCTTCAAGCTCGTCTTTCGGAAGATCAAGAGTTGGAATTATCTCTTCAAAAACACACTTTTCGAGGTGTTTTCTCATTTTATCATTGTCCATACAGCTCTTTACCGTATCAAGTCCGCTCAGAAGTGCATAGGGAACCATCGAAGTATGCGCACCGTTGAGGATTCGTACTTTTCTTGTGCGGTACATTTCAAGCTTATCTTTTGTTACGATTACATTAAGATCTGCTTTTGAGAAAGGAAGCTCTTTTTCGATATCGTATTCAGTTTCGATTACCCACAAATGGAAAAATTCCGATGTGTTAAGCATTTTATCCTCATAACCGAGGTCAATATTTTCGTCTTTAGGGAATCCCGTATTTATTCTGTCAACAAGTGTATTGCAGAACACATTTTCGGTTTCCACCCAATTCTTGAATTCATTTCCGAGGTTCCAAATATCTGCATACTGCAAAACGGTTTTTTTCAAGTTGTCACCGTTTTTGTCGATAAGCTCGCAGGGGAGAACGATAAAACCGTTCAATTTCAGCCCGAAACGTTTATAAAGAAGCTGAGTGAGCTTTGCAGGGAAAGATTTCGGAGGAGCGTCGTCCAATTTATCATTCTCTTCGAAGCAAATACCGGCTTCCGTAGTGTTTGAAATGATAAATCTGAAATCGGGATTTTCCGCAAGTTTCAGGTATTCATCGTAATTTTCGTAAGGTTTGACACATCTTGAAATAACATCAACAACAGTTTTTTCGACACCCTCAATGCCTCGTATAAGGTGAGTGTAAACACAGTTCTGCTGTGCAAGAATATCGCAAAGTCCGTCTTTTATGGGCTGAACGACTACGACACTTCCGCAGAAATCAGTCTTCTCGTTAAGCTTTTGGATCATCCAGTCTGCGAAACCTCTCAGAAAACCGCCTTCACCGAATTGAATGACCTTTTCGGGACGAATGGGCTTGTTGAATTCCATATATTTTATCCTTTCATTATCTGTAATTGTTTGAATTATGCTGAGGATTTGTATAATAATTACTTTAGATTATTATACCATAGCTGAGTTGAAAAATCAATAGTTTAAGTAAAAAAGACATGATTTTTCATAAATTAAAGGACGGAGAGATCTCCGTCCTTAATTATATTATTGGGCTTTTATCTTTTTAAGTGCAAAGAAGGAAGTTACGGCAGTCAAGACCAATAGGAAATACCATACGATATTTGAATCTGAAGTATTAGGGTTTACGCCATCAATATATATGGTTTCGGAAAGATTTTCACCAACTTCAATGGTTATTGGTCTCTGTGCAACAAAATTTCCGTCTTTATCATATTCATTGACCATTGCGAACGCTGAACCTTCGCAAGTTTCAGCGTTGAATTTAGTGACTTCAATGTCATATTTTGTGAATGTATAACCTGTTGTATTGATATCGGACGGTGTTTCAACGATATATTTTTCATATCCGACATTCAGGTTTTCCGATATCATATATCCGAGTATTGCTCTGTAGGCGAACCCTTCGAAAATATTTCGTGATTGTACCCACGAATCATCAAAGTCTTTTGCAAACCCTATATTTTCATAGAATCCCGCATAGGAAACTTTCCATTCGCCGCCGATTTTCACGATTTCGCTGTAACAGCAAATATGATCCGAATAGCCTACCAACTGTTTAAACAGTATCCTGTCATCTGTTACGGATTCAACAATGATTTCATCTTGCAAACCACCCTCAGTTATTCCGGCTTCAAAACATTGAGCATACAGATCACCGTTTATGTTTAAGTAGTAGGGGTATGTAATAACATATGGAGTGACCTGACAACTGAAAATATGCATAACTACCTGGGGAGCTGCGTACTCGAGCAGGTATTTTTTAGCATCTTCAAATTTTATGCGCCCCTCAGTTCTCGCTTTATAAAACTCCCATGTTTTTATACCTAATTTAGGTGTTTCAGGGTTCGGGAATGAAAGCCCTTGTCCATCATATATCATGCAAAAGAGTTCTGAATCGTATAACGCAGGCAATATTCCTTCGTGAAATTTTGAAAAAGCTTCGTCTACGGCTTCTTGTATCTCATCTGTTGTTTCGGTTTTTGCTGCTACAGGCAGACATAATATGATCATAATTATACCGACAAGTACAGTAGAAATAAACTTTTTAATTTTCATTGAAATGGTCTCCTTATTGTTATGCAAGATAATTATTCATCAATTTTTATACTGTCTTGCCATGATTTCTTTTTTATTTCTTCTTCAACTAATACCGTTTCCAGGTCCTGAGATTCAAATGCCGGAGTTTCCTTTATACGTTGCTGTCTGCCTCTGAATAATCCCAACAGTCTTACTGCTGTAATGAACGGAATTACGCCGATATTTATGAAATATGAAGGCATTAAGCCGTTCTCTTCTATTATATCCAGACAATACAGGATTCCGTATACCATATATCCGTTGTAGAAAAATTGATAAAATATATTCTGAATATTTTTCCCTGCAAATGCTAATAAGAATGACAATATTAAGTATATTACACCGCCAATAACGGTACCTTCTATCTGTGCTTTTTTGTCAAATTTCAACTTTCCCGTTGTTATGTAACCGTCTGTTTTTGCCAAAAGGTAAGTAGCTATAAAGTATAGGATCAATGTAATTATAAACGACAGGGCAAGGCGCGTATTGTATGATAACATAACAAGAAAATTTGTAACGAAATTTATGTAGCCGTTGATATGCATGGCGAAAAATGAGAAAATTGCAAGCAGACCTAATGTTTTAAATGTTATTTTGGGCATTTTAAATTCTCCATTCTACTGCCTGATAGCAGTATAAATACTTATTTTATCTCAACCGTGATTTCATCCGGTGTTGTATATTTGAATCCGTCCTTGGAAACTTCGCAAACGATCATTCCGTAAGGTGTGGGGATCTCAACTTTTGCCTCGTCAAGTCCGAGAGATGAGGGGGAGAGGGATATCTTTTTATATCCGGGCTCCAAAATTTCGATACCCGTCAATGCTTTTGGTACAGAGTAAAGGGGAGATCCTCCCCATGCGTGGCTGTGGTCGAAGCTGAAAGAGTCGTCGGGCGGGATGAAGCCCTCAACAAGACCTTTTGAACATTCTCTTACGGGTGCTTTCCATTCTTCCGCAAGAGCAAGTGTATATTTCTCCCTCAGACCGTTTTTGTAAAGGGCTTCAAAGAGAAAATGCTTGAAATAGGGCTGACAGTCTGAAATGAATTCTTCAGTCATAACCTTTTCGAGGACGTTTTTAGCCTTTTCTCCCTCGCAAATTCCGAAGCAAGTGCAGAGAATATTGGAGTTTTTGAGGTAATAGCGTTTTTCTACGTTCTGCGGATGTCTGTTGTGAACATATTTTTCGGGTGTCGGCGTGTTAAGACCTTCAAAATAAAGACCTTTTTCTTCGTCAAATAGCCATTTATTTATGCTGTCTTTGAGGACTGAGGCTCTTTCTGTCATTATTTCAGAGTCTCTTTTTCTTCCGAGAACAGAGAATATTTTAGCGGCGTTTTCAAGTGCATGATAATAATATGCGCTTGTGCAGGTCTGACCGAGAGCTTTGGGCGGATGATGCATGGACATACCGTCAATAAATAGCCAGTCAATGAACATATAGTCCGTGGGTGTTTCGATGAGTCCCGTGTCTCCGATGTATGTATTGAATCTATCCATTAGCATTGTGAGGGCTTCAGCGCTTTCAGAAAGCACGGAAATGTCTCCTGTGAACATATAGATATCCCAAAGCATACGTACCCAAATGAGCGTATAAGTCGTGTGATACATTCTTGCGTCATTGTATTTCAAAAGCTCTGCAGTTTTGATTGCGTCAGCTCTTGCAAGCCCCATATCGCCGAATGACATAGCTGTCATCAGTGTTTCAATGTAATAGTCGCCTGTACAAGCAAGTGGTTCGAGATGTCTTGTACTGTCGAGGTGTATCATTTGACGGCAGTATTTCAATGTGTGGCGACACACTTCAAAAACCTTGTTTAATTCTTCGTCACTTGTGACAGTTTTTGCTTCAACCGTTACAGGGTAGTGGGTTCCGATTGCAAAAAGTTCGATCTCTGCATCTTCATCGGAAAGATTTTCAGCAGTTACTGAAAAAGCACCGATACTGTGCATGAGCATACCCTTGTATTCGCTGTCTTCTGTAAATACAAAATGTTCCTGAGTACCCATGTGGTAAGAATTTTTAACTTTAATATTTTTATCTAATGCTGAATCCGTTTCAAAGCAAAGTACATTAAGTTCGATCTTTCCTTCACATTTCACCTTTACACCGAGAAATGCACCGTATATTTTATCAAATTCAATTATTTTATCTTCAATTTTTTCTCCTGGTCTGAGTGTTATTTTGTTACAGTCCATCGGGAGAATCTTTTCTTCGCTTCTGAACGGAATAGAAGAATCTATGGCGTGCCAGATGTTCTGCACCCTTACAGAGGGAATATATTCGTCAAGTTCAATACTTCCGTCGTATTCATAAGCTTTTGTATATCTGTTGTTTATTCTTGAAGACCAATCGCTGTCGGTGAATATATATTTTATTCTGCCGTCGGAAAGTTCTACTTCTCCGTAAAGCATGAATCCGCCCTTTGTCTGGGAATATTCAGTTATCGTTATTGGATTAAGTCTTACTCTTGCGTAAAAATCAAGAGTTTTCGTGTTTGGATATATTACGGTGTTACTTGCGTAGTGGGATGGACGGGGTATTTCATTCAGCAGAAAGTCTCCGCCGACATATATGGGACCTGTAGCAATAAAATCTCCGTTCATGTAGAGATCATAAGCTGCGTCACCTGAAAAACGAAGTTTTACAGATTTTACTTCCGTATCAAATTCGTATTTTTTCTTGAATTCAGCCACTGCGTATTTTTCATCGGGTAAAAAAGGCATGTTACCTGTTGTGTGAGATGTCTGTTTGTCGGGATATTTTACAGGATCGACCCATATCCATTTTTCTATTGTTGCCATAATTGTAAGCCTCCGTATTTTTATGAGATAGTTATGTACTTTTATTATAGCACATTTTTTCTTTGAAATCAATATGAAAAAATATTTTTTCTGTAAAAACTATTGCCTTTTTTCATTTTTTATGATATACTGTTAAGGTCTTAAATTAAAAAAACAAGAGGTTTAGAACTATGAACGGAAAAAGAGAAAAATTTGCATCACGTCTTGGGTTTCTTTTGATTTCTGCGGGATGTGCGATAGGATTGGGAAATGTTTACCGTTTTCCGATAATTACAGGCTCATACGGCGGGGCATTTTTTGTACTGATATATCTTGCATTTCTTGTCCTTTTGGGGCTTCCCGTTATGTGTGCGGAACTTGCAGTCGGAAGAGCAAGTCAAAGAAGTATTGCCACATCGTTTGATGTTCTCGAGAAAAAAGGTCAGAAATGGCATTTTATGAAATATCTGGGCATCGCAGGTAACTATCTTCTCATGATGTGTTATACGACTGTCGCAGGTTTTATGCTTACATATTTATGTAAATATATTCAAGGCGACATTCTTCAGATTCATGAATCAGAAGCTCTTGCGAACCATTTTAAAGAAACAACTTCAGATCCCATTATTACACTGATAGCTACTTTTGTCGTTATTATAGTATGTTTTGCGATATGCTCTCTCGGTCTTCAAAAGGGTGTAGAGCGTATCACAAAGGTAATGATGATATTGCTTTTTGTGCTGATCGTTTTCCTTGCTGTATATTGCTGTACCCTTTCCGGCGCAGGTGAAGGGTTGAAGTTCTACCTTGTTCCTTCTGTTGAAAACATTAAGAATGCGGGAATCTGGACTACTGTTTCCGCCGCGATGGGGCAGGCTTTCTTTACTCTCAGTATAGGTATGGGTTCTATCGGAGTTTTCGGTAGCTATATCGGCAGAGACAGAGGGCTTCTTGGAGAGGCTGTTACGATCGTTTCCCTTGATACTTTTATCGCTGTAATGTCCGGTCTTATCGTTTTCCCTGCATGTTTTACATACAACAACGGTATCACTGCAAATGCGGGAACTGTAGATTCTTCATTCCTTTTCACAACTCTTTCAAAGATATTCAACAGTATGCCTGCCGGCAGGGTCATAGGTTCTTTGTTCTTCCTTTTCATTCTTTTTGCAGCACTTTCCACAGTAATCGCTGTTTTTGAAAATATCATGTCTTTCTGGCTTGAACTTACAAAACTTAACAGAAAAACCATTGCGATAATAAACATTGTCCTGGTTCTTCTCCTCAGTCTTCCTGCTATATTCAGTTCGAGCTTACTTTCCGATGTAAAAATATTTGGTAAGACCTTTATGGATCTTGAAGATATGACTGTTTCAAATCTCATTCTCCCATTGGGCAGTCTTATATACATTATTTTCTGCACATCACGTTATGGCTGGGGTTGGAACAAATTTTATGAGGAGATCAACACAGGTAAGGGACCCAAACTTCCCAAATGGATAAGACCTTATATGAGCTATGTACTTCCCGTTATAATTGCATTTATTCTTATAATTTCACTCTTATAAAACGAAAGAGCTGGTTTGATAAGCCAGCTCTTTTTTTAGAATGATGATTTGAATTGTCGAAAAAAAGTCACTTAATGCCCTTGACTTTATTGTTGTAAAGTGGTATAATAATGAAAATGCGTCAGAGCAGGAACAAGTAGGTGTGATCAAGCCTGGATAGAGTTGTCGGGTGGTGCGAGACAATGGTGCAGATCACATTGAATTCATCCTGCAAGCAGTGCACCGAACAAGTTTTATTTCAGTAGGCTGCAACGGGAGTTCCCGTTATAGAACATGGGTGTTGTTAGATACTCACAAAGGCCGTGATCGTGAGAACACGGTAAATTGAGGTGGTACCACGGGTCTTCTCGTCCTCTGTATTCTTAAACAGAATATTGAGGGCGTTTTTTTATTAAATCCACCTTCCGTATTCTTCAACAACAAAACGGAAAGGAAATCAAAAAATGGAACAGAATTACTATCAAAAAGAAATTGAAACCATGCCGGTAGAAGAAATTAAAAAACTTCAGTCGGAAAAGCTTGTAAAACAGGTAAAACACGTTTATGAAAACGTGCCTTATTATCGTGATCTTATGGATAAAAAGGGTGTAAAGCCCGAAGATATTCACGGTATTGAAGATCTTCATCTTCTGCCGTTCCTTACAAAAGCGGATCTACGTGATGCATATCCCTACGGACTTCTTGCAAAACCTCTTGATGAATGTGTTCGTATTCAGTCAACTTCAGGCACTACAGGTCGTCGTGTAGTTGCTTTCTATACACAGCATGATGTCGATCTTTGGGAAGAATGTTGCGCACGTGCTATTGTTGCAGCTGGCGGTACAAATAAAGATGTATGTCAGGTCGCTTACGGTTACGGTCTTTTTACAGGCGGTCCCGGTCTTAACGGCGGTTCTCACCGAGTAGGATGTCTTACGCTTCCCATGTCCTCCGGTAATACAGAACGACAGATACAGTTTATGACAGATCTTCAGGCAACGATCCTTTGCTGTACACCTTCATATGCTGCTTATATCGGTGAAACATTAAAGGAAATGGGTTACAAGCCTGAGGATATTCCCCTTAAAGCAGGTATCTTTGGCGCTGAACCCTGGACAGAAGAAATGCGTCGCAGCATTGAAGAAACTCTTGGTATCAAAGCTTACGATATTTACGGACTTACAGAAACATCAGGTCCCGGGGTTTCATTCGAATGTAGTGAACAGACAGGTATGCACATCAATGAAGACCACTTCCTCGCAGAGATAATTGATCCCGATACAGGAGAAGTTCTTCCTGAAGGTTCAAAAGGTGAGCTTGTATTCACTTCTCTCGATAAAGAAGCATTCCCGCTTCTCCGTTACCGTACACGTGATATCTGTGTACTTTCACGTAAGAAGTGTTCTTGCGGACGTACTCTTATTAAAATGGCAAAACCCATGGGCAGAACAGACGATATGCTCATTATCCGTGGCGTAAACGTATTCCCCAGCCAGATTGAAACTGTACTTCTTAATGAGGGTTATGAACCCAACTATCAGATAGTGGTTGACAGAGTTAATAATACCGATACTTTTGAAGTTAATGTTGAAATGACAGCGGAAAAATTCACCGATAAAGTCAGTGAGATCCTTGCTATGGAAAAATCTCTTGCAGATGCTTTGAAAACAATGCTCGGCATCAATCCCAAGGTTCACCTCGTTGCACCGAAGAGTATTGCAAGAAGTGAAGGCAAAGCTAAGCGTGTTATTGATAAACGTAATTTGGTTTGATATAAGAAAGGAGTTATTACTATGGCAATTAAGCAATTAACGATTTTTGTAGAAAACAAACAGGGCACAATGGCTTCCGTTACAGGAATTCTTGCTGCAAACAATGTAAATATCAGGGCTCTTTCTATTGCTGAAACAGAAGCTTTCGGTATTCTCCGTCTTATTGTAAATGACAATGAAACAGCCGAGAAAACTCTTGCCGATGAAGGTTATCTTTTCAAAGCGACAGAGGTCGTAGGCGTGAAGATCGGTGATGCTCCCGGTAAACTCACAGCCGCTTTGGAAGTTCTTGATAAAGCAGGTATCAATGTTGAATATCTCTATGCTTTTATGGCAAGAACTGAAAAACATGCTTATGTGGTTCTGAGAGTTGAAGATAATGCAGCTGCAGAAAAAACACTTGAAGATGCAGGTTTCCATCTTATCACAGATGCTGATGTAAATAAACTGTAATTGGTATAATGTTTAGAACTCATGTGTGTTCAGCACATGAGTTCTAAAATTATATCTTTTTTTGTTTTTTGCGGAAACGCAGGTTTACAATGAGAACTGATCCAAGTATCATTACTATACCGAGAACTTTCTGCCAGTTCATTACTTCATGGAAAATTATGATAGACAGTATAGTGCTCACTACAGGTTCAACAGTCGCAAGGATACCTGCCGTTCCGGGTTCTGTACCTTTAAGTCCTGCTGTGTATGCGAGATAAGGCGCCAAACACGTTATGGGACCGAAACAGATCATCAGGGGGATTACTCCAGCTTTGGTTGAAGAAACTATTGCAGGGATCCCTGTCAGGTTTGCAAGAGGTATTGTTGCTAAAGTTACAAGTAGAAAAGTATAAAATGTAACAGTCAAAGTGTCATATTTTTCAACGCCGTATCTGCCGAAAATACTGTAAAGACCATAGCAGAGTCCCGATATAACACCTGCAATAACGCCTATTGTTGAAACCGTTACTCCCGGAGTCAGAATTCCCGATACAAGGAAGCATCCGAGAATTGTTACTATTATTGCCGAAACTTTTCTTCCCGTAAGTTTTTCTTTGAAAAGAAATGCCGAGAATATCATTATGAAAGCAGGGGATGTATACAGTAAGGCTGATGCTATAGACATTGAACAGTATTTTATAGCTATCTGATTGCAGATAGTGAATATCATAAGACTGATGATCCCTGTTCCGATAAATATCCATATATCTTTGAGCTTGAATTTGAATTTCGATTTGTCTTTAATAAGCAGGAATATTCCCAATAGTATTGTTGAAAGTGCTGATCTGAGAAATACTATCTGTAAAGGGTCAAACCCTGCTTCTCTCAAATATGTTATAAATACACCTGTCGTACCCCAAAGCATTCCTGAGAGAATTATAAGAAATATTGAAAGGGGAGAAGATTTTTGCTTATCCATTTGTATATTTAGTCCTTTGTTTTTATATAATGAATTTTTTAAATAATAACAACCTCAGGGGTTATGTTGTCTTTGTCAATGTCAAGTATCATGAAACGGTTTTGTATACCCTCACACATTCCCACGACGGTAACATATCGGATATTGTCTTCTGTTACATCCTCGTATTCATGCTTATGTCCTTGAATAACAAGTCTGACTTTGCCCGAATCTTTGATTATTTGTTTTATTTCTTCGGCATTATTGACCGGATACCTCTTATCTTCATCGTTACTTATAGGTTCATGAATAGCAATGATACATTCTCTGTCAGAAGAATACAGTGCTCTACGCAGAAATTCTAACTGCTCGGTCGGGAGATTTGTGTCCGTCCAGTCAAAGCCGTCAGGGGAGTAGTGTTTCATATCTGATTCATAGTTTGCGTCAAGGGTTATGATTCTGTATTCACCTATATCGTATATGTATGGAGGCAGTTCAAAACCTGTAAGTGTTTGTAATAATGATTTTTCAGCAACCTTGAAGTCGTGATTACCCGTTGCAAGAATGAATGGAATTCCTGACGCGTTGATAAGAGATACAACTTCCGCCAGACATTTATGATTTGCGTTAATATCATTTCCTGCGTCCACCATATCTCCAAGGCACAGTACAATATCTGCATTATGTTCAGAGAAATATTTCATTGCTTCTTGAATTTTATTAAGGGAAAGGGAACACAGCCGTGTTTCTTCAAGCGCACTTTCCATGCAGTAGTGTGAATCACTGAAAAGTCCTATCCTCATACTTGTTTCTCCTATCGTCATGATTCTGAAGATTTGATAATATCCCTATATGTGTAATAAGAATCTTTCGGTGTGCGGACAAGAGACTCGTAGTCAATGTGTATAAGTCCGAATCTCGGCCCGAATCCAAGTTCCCACTCGAGATTATCGATAATGCTCCAATAGAAGTATCCGCAAATGTCAATTCCGTCATTTTTAGCCCGCAGAAGCTCCGAAGTATATCTTTTCAGAAAATCAGAACGCTCAGGGTCGTGAACCTTGCCGTCTTCAGTTACTTTGTCTTCCCATGCAAAACCGTTTTCCATAATACAGATAGGTTTTCGATATCTTTCGTAAAGGAATTTCGGTCCCCAATACAACGCCTCCGGAACAACTGCCCAGCCTAGCATATTGTATGAAATCCCGTCGTTGTCTGCGGTCCAGTCACCGTTTCCGTCACTTTTAAACTTCTGACCGGAATAAATATTCTGGAAACAGAAGTCTATGGGCGAGGAAATTAGATCCAAATCTTCAGGTGTGATTTCAGGAATGAGACCTTGATAGTATTCATAGTACTCCTTAGGATAGTCACCAAGAAATATGGGGTCGCTGAAAAGTGTTACACCGTCTTTTGGGTTATTTTTGTCAAGACGGAAAAATTCTTTTCTTGCCTTTTCTATAAGATTTTTGTCATCATGCGGAGGGCAGGGAACACCGCTGCAGGGTGCAAAACCGATTTTTGAATCAGGTACTGTCTCCCTTAAAACACGCACAGCAGTTCCGTGAGCTTTAAGTATCGTATGAACCGCAGTAAGTCGGTCTTTCAGGGAATATCCGAGGGCAGGAGCATTTCCACCGCCTTGTGTCATTCCTTCAATAATGTTCGACGGCTCATTGATCGTGATAAAGTATTTGACGCGATCCCCGAATCTTTCTCCTATAAGTTTGGCATATTCTCCGAACCATACAGGCATATCGGGACTGAGCCAACCGCCTCTTTCAAAAAGCTTCTGCGGAAGATCCCAATGGTACAGCGTCAGATATGGTTCGATGCCGTATTTTAGCATTTCGTCAATGAGGTCACTGTAGAACTTTATGCCAGCTTCGTTTACTTTTCCATATCCGTCAGGAAGGACTCGTGACCATGCAACTGAAAAACGGTACGCATTCAGTCCAAGTTCTGCCATGAGTTTTACATCTTCTTTATATCTGTGGTAATGGTCGCAGGCAATATCACCTGTAGGGTTACCTTTTGTTCTGTTGAGTTCGTGAGTGTACACATCCCAAATGGAATCCCCCTTGCCGTCTTCACGGTAACCGCCTTCGATTTGAAATGCTGCGGATGCTGCACCCCATGCAAATTTTTCTTTCATAAGTTTACCCCGTTATTTCTGTTTACTTTGTCTTGCTTCTGCATTTTTATTCTCAAGAGTCCATTTCATCAGACATTCAATGAATATCATGTGGCTTCTGTAAATCTGATCGTTATTGAGGCAATAAGGGTCATCACATTCTGTAAGTCCCTGGTTTGATTCATAAGTTACACAAGGTTCACCGCAGGTATGGAAAACTGCAGATGTCAACATAAAGGACGGAAGTCCCGTATCTTCTCCGCCTGTCTGTGCGAAGTTTTTATGTATCATCTTGAATATAAGATCCTCTTTTGCAAAGGCTTCAGTTGCCATATCTGCAACTTCCATCATTTGACGACGCGCATCGGCATTGATATAGCTTACAGGGAAATATGTATTGTATGTATTTCCACCACCGTGGAAAAGGATCGTAAAGTCAGGAGCATGATCTCTTGCAACTTTAAGAACATTTTTTACTTCGTTACAGGGGTTTACAAGATAATCGTCGTGCATCATATTTACACCGTCATCATTGAAATATCCGCCGAGAAAATCACAGTAATCTTTGATCGGGTGTATCATTTTACAGTCGGGATAGCCACAGAGTTCTCCGTTTTTCCATGTGCCCTGACCATAGTATCTCAAATCACGGAATGTATGTCCCACAAAATTGTCAAAAGGAATTCTTGCTCTTCCATCAGGATTACACATGGGAATAAGAATGATGTGCAACTTTTCTGCCAATTCCAGGAGCTTATCGTTTCTGTTGCCCGCGAGGTCTACACCTGTTTCAAGAAGGCTGATAAGATTCATCAACGCAACGGTACCTTCAAATTCGCCACCGTGAATACAGCCTGCAAGGAATACTGTCGGAATATAATCTTTTCCTGTTTTATCTGCATAGCATCTGTAGTCAAATGCCCCCAATGCGCTTGAAAGACTGGCTTTTGATTTTGGAAGTGTATTCTTTCCGTATTCTATCATGTAAATAGGTCTTTTGCCTGCAGATGGAAGAAGTTCTGTTACTTTTCCTTTTTTGATTTTACTGATATCTTCATTTACAACTTCAACACTTGAGTGCCAATATACGGGAAGTTCTACTATTTCTTTCATTTCATTTCTCCTTTATATTCTGAATACAGCCTCGTAACCTTCTCCTACAGAGTTCTTTGTATTGAGGTGTAATTTTGTTGTATTTTCTCTGTCAATGTCATAACGCAAATCAGCTGATATAAGCTCAAGTTTCTTATTGATCTCAACATTGATCTCATCTACTTTATTGGTAGGTTCGCAGACTTTTATTTTTAAACCTGTATCTGTTTCTGAGAATGTAACGATACAAGCTGTATCAACCTTAATGCCTGCGCATTCTCCCGCTTCGTAGAATACAATGCCCGTAATGCCGAGAGTTTTTTCTTTAACTGCCTGACATTTCACTGTGTTTGAAATTATCTCAAAATCAGGATCTTCTGCGTATTTTGCGGTCTTTTCTTCATCAGCGTAGGGGAGTACAGCATATGCGTAAGTTGCATCTTTGGGATTGCTGCCGTGATCTATAGTGATTTCAATAAAAGGACGCTCTTTTTTAGCGTGATCGGGTATAGCGATTGGATCTTTAATATCTTCCTGCTTCATTGCGTAAAGGTATTTACTTACAGAAACTTTTTCAGCATCTGCAAATACAAATCCTGCAAAGCCTTCAACTCTTGCATATTCGGGTTTGTCATAAACAGCTTCAAATGCTTCTGTAGGCATTACAGAACCGTTTACTGTTATAACATCTTCGCCCTTGGGATCGTTTTCTGTTTTTACAAGTCTTCTGTGTTCAACTGTCGTGATGACGTCTGCGTTCATTGTAGAGTTTATGCCTGCACCGAGACATACACATTCGTCGTCAAACATGAAATATGCTTTCTTTGCAACGAGGTCATTAGGAAATTTAGGTTTACCGCCGCCGTAACCTGTATCAACATAATCATCTTCTCCGACATCTCTGCTGTATCCTGCATAGTCCATTCCCGCAACGATGTATTTTTTATCAAAATCCATGCAGCCTACTTTTTCGGTCGTACCAAAAGCGCCTTCAGAAACAGAAACTTCAGGGCGTGGTCTGACGTCAACGGTAGTACCGGGCATTTTTGCCGCAAGTCGTTTGTTTAAAACGAAGTTGATTCCGTCAAATGCGTTTTTGTCGTTGTTTGTATAGAGATAAAGTGTTCCCTCGTTCATATACCAACCCGTATGATTTTCATGGTTGATACACTCGTATGTAACATGTCTGTATGAAGGCATAGATACTGTAAAAGCGTAGTCATTTCTATGCTGTGTAGCCCTGTCGGCAGAGAACCATGCGTGAGCGCAGGTATAATCGTTTTCTGAAGAAATGCTGTCATCATTTAATATGTCTGTAAATTGAGAATAGTTTGAAATAAAACAGTTTCTTTTCAATTCTTCGATCTGTTCAGGATATGAATTGCTGTATTTAATGAATTTTTTGATTTCAGCATCTTCTTCGGGTCCGTAATTTCCGAGCATCTGGAAAATATACATCGATACTTCCAAACCTGTATTGCGTTCTGCCTGGATTCCTGCTCTTCCGAGGAAACATACATAACCTCTGCCGTGGTACATACAGGCTTCAAACATGTATTTAAAAAGCATGTACAGATTGTAGTATCTGGGACTGACAAATTCAAGCGGTGTTCCTGCAAGTATAGAGCCGACTCTTAAAACTCTATGGAGATTAGACTGACCGTAAGACATATTGTAGGGGAAGTTGTGCTGATAGTTGCAATAATCTGTATGTGTACCGGGACCTTCAAGAACTATGTCAAGCATGATGTGGTAGTCGTTTGAAGATATTGTGAGTCTTTCGGGGTCTTCGAGGATAAGGGCGCATTTTGTTCCGACCGCCATTCTGCCTGAACATTGATCCTGGGTATATCTCAAACGCCAATTATCAAGAAACCATTTGAACGGTTTCATGTATTTGAATACTTCTTCTCTTGTTAGCTCGTTTTCCATTATGAGAATAGCATCTGTCATGACGTCGGGACCGCCTACATACCAATGCCACCAGTTGAACGCATTTATGTCTCTCCAGCCTCTGCCTTCTATTTCGGCATCACCGTACATGTGTTCAACTGGTGGCATTGGTATGTAGGC
>SVMT01000030.1 GCA_015067305.1 Oscillospiraceae bacterium
TCTCCATATTTGCGATTTTCCAACCGTCATCGGTCAGAATGTAGATCACTTTGTATTTTGACGGATAAGTTTCCGAGGAATACTTCAGCTTAACAATGTAGTCAAAAGATATTTCTGCCAGAATCTGAGTCTCGGTGTATTCTTCGTAGCGTGTTATCTCGAAATTTTCCAGACTTGTACTTTCAAATTCAGGCTGATACATTACCCATGCGCTGTTGAAATTTTTCACAACATCGGCGTATGCAGAGCCCTCAAGTACACATTGCAGGTAGTTATCCATGCTTGTTTTTAGTGAAATTACATTGATGTATTCTTCCATTGCCGCGCGTGTGAAGCCGTAAATTTCATGGTATTTTATCGCTTTTCGGTCAAAAATTAGCTCATAACCGTCATCTGAAACAGTTTTTGTGTATTCTTCTCCGTAAATCGGGGTTACGGTGAATTCGGGTGGGGTTATAAATCCTCCGATTTCGTAAGTCAAAGTGTATGGGGATTCAATTCCGTTGATTTCAGGGTATTCAGACTTTGTATTTTGTGAAATTATATACTTTCCGCTTACATTTTTACCGTTGGCATAGAGCGTATATCCTGCAGGAACAGTCACCGTATATTTGCCTAAAAACTCAAAAGTTTCGCAGCTATCGATCTTCCACGTATTGAAACCGTATTTCGTTTTAGCCTCGGTCTTGCTCAGAATAACATGTCCAAGCCTGTCTCCGTCTGCATAAAGGTTGTATCTTACTTTGTTTGAGCCGAGACGAGACGAGCTTTCCATATAATAGATGTCTGAACCTCCGTATCTCTCTTCAAGTATTTCAATACATTCTTTTTCCGTTGAAAAATCCGTCCATTTAAAGCCTGATAATCCGATGGTATATGCGTAGTCTCCGCTTTCAAGCTTTTCTATATATTTTTCTACTACATGGTATGGCTGAGCAGATTCGTAATCTTCGAGAAAATCATTTACAAAGTTTAATCCTGCGATGCAGAAAATGCAGAGTATAATTATGAAAAACAGGTAGAAGATCAGGAATCCGTGACCTCTTTTTGTTTTTTTATTCATTTCCTGGCACCTCCGCAACCGCAAAACATGTGGGGATCCTGCCCGGGCCGTAAAGTGAACAGCATTTTGTTATGACTTCGCCTTCGTAGACCATCAGAGATGATGAGCCTCCGTCAAGATTGCAGGCATTTATTGCGCCGTATTCGACCATTATATCGATCAGATCCTGATATGTTGCGCCGAGGCTTTGAGGCTGTCTTCCGTCAATGACCAGAAGCAGAACAGCGCCGTCAGCACGTTGACCGATTGCTGTTCGGGGATTCAATCCGAGACTGTATCCGCTTACGTTGGTTGGAACACCGTCCTTGACAAGAATTGGCGAAAATGAAAGCGCATCTCTGATCCCTGATCCTATAGCTTCTTCTGCCGTCATTTTATCTGTGATAAGCTTGTTTTCTCCGTTGAATCCGACGATCGTATATTTACGGTTTTCATCTGCGCAGAAAAGTATCTCTCCGTTGCTTATTGCAAGACCCATTGGCATATCTCCGCCGTTATCCGCAAAAGCTCCGCCGTTTATAGCCGCAACGGAATTACTGATCTCCGCAAGTTCTTTCAGTTTCAGCCCACGTCCGTTAGATTCAAAGGGTTGAGATGTAACAACAGATACCCTTGACGGATCGGAAACTATGAGCAATTTTCCGTTATATGTTGCTCCTGAAATGTTGACAAGTTCGATTTCGGGCTTTTTTTCATCGGGGATTTCAGTGGAAACATCGGTTGGAATGTCTTCGACTTTTACCGTATCTTCATCGGGAGTGAAATCTATTCTTCCGATACCTTTGGTTATCTCTTTGATCTTTTCTTCGGAATGAAACCATTCTGCAAGAAATCTTCCGTTATATGTTTCCATGACTGTCGAAACAAAAATATTTCTTGCGGCTTCGGAAGGCCCGTAGTGAATTCTCGTCAACACGCCGTAAACAAAGGCAACGCCGAAAATGCCTGCCGTGAAGCAGACAAGAAATATTCTTGATATTATTTTCAGCACTTTGTTCATTCCGGACTCCCCTTAGATAATGATTCCTTTCAATTATTATAGCATATATTTAAAGGTAAATCAACATTAAACTATGAATTCTTACATTTATTTTTATAATTGTCATAAACTCAAATGTGCAAAAGTGAACTTTTTGTAAAATCGAAAAATCTTCCGAGGGTTTCCCCCTTTTTTATTGTATTAATAGATGACAGGTTAAAAAGAAGAAAAGGATGTGAGTGGAATTGAATGATATAAATATCGTAAAGTCTATCGGAGACGGAGACGTCAAGGCCTTTGCTCGTGTGATAACAAAGTATTCCAAGTTGCTGTGGCATATTTCAGGCAAGATCATATCTTCTGATAATCCTCAGGATGTGGAAGAATGTGTTGCAGATGTTTTTATCTACCTTTGGGAAAACTCTGATAAATTTGATCCTGAAAAAGGCTCATTGAGAAATTGGCTTACAGTTATCGCAAAAAGTCGGGCTTTGAACAAACTAAAGGAAATTTCAAGGCATAGTACGCTATCTCTTGATGAGAATGCTATTGCCGACAGCTTTGAATTGGAAGGAATGATCGTGGACCGTGAGACTGCGGAGATTCTTGTGGCGGCCGTGAAGAATCTCAAATACCCTGACCGTGATATTATTATCAGAAAATACTGCTATGAAGAGCAAACGAGCAAAATTGCCCATGACCTGGAGCTTTCCGAAAAGAGTGTTGAAGGTCGGTTGTACAGAACAAGGCTCAGGCTCAAAAATTTGATTACTTGATTTAAAGAAAGGAATGTGGCTCATGAATAATTTCAGCAGAAAAAATTTAAACAACATTAAAAACATTTGCAGTGAAAAAACAGGCGTGGAATTACCCGAATCAAAGCCCGTCAACGGTGTGAAGATCGCAAGTGTCATACTTGCAATAATTCTCGTACTTACTCCTTTTACAGCTTATGCTGCTCAGTATACGATGAGTGTTTTTGAATACCTTGATTCCGAGAAAAATGTAAAGGCTGAAGCGTTGGGATTCGCAGAGGACTTTATGGCTTTTGCATATGGTGACTCCGATACTTATATTGAAGACGGTGATTCTGAAGATATTTTCTATGATTATCTCAGACAGTCTGCATATTTGTTCAAAAACGATAATTACCTCAAAACGACCTACAATCTGGGTTATAGCCTTTGGGAGACAGTTGAGACATATATTTTCTCTGTGAAAAACGACGGTAATATCTGGTATGTTACTGTAAACGCCGACGTTGAAGAGTCTAATTATAAAGGTGTTCTGAACGAATATCTTGTGAAGTTTTATCTGAAATACGAAGGTTCAGGGGAATATTTTGTATTGACAGATATGTATTTCTACGATTCCCTCGGACACAGTGATGAGGTTTTCGGCAACACGGGAATTATTGATACGATCAATTTTGAAGCTTGGGCTGAAAACAACAATGATTACAGCAAGTATGTTGAAAAGATAAGCCCTGAAACGGTTGATGTAATCAGTTCTGACAGTGCGGAAAAATTCGCTATGGATTTCGTTATGGATTATATCTCTTATGTTTACGGACAGGAAACTCCTTTTGCCGATAAAGTGGGCGATATCTACACGATCATAGATTCTATCAAAGAATATAAAGTTTTGACAGGTCTGGATGGATGTACTTTCAAGTATGTAGATATATTTAAAAAGCCTGTAAGTATCAGAACTGTAAAAACAGATGACTCATGGTACGCTGAATGCCGTGTACACGGTGAAGTTTTTAACAGCGACGGTGTTCATGTGACGGATTACGGCAGTTATATATTCCTCAAATATAAGTATATTGACGGTGAATATATAGTAGAGGATCTTAATATGTCAGGACCTAGTTCCGATCATTTTAAGATCTTTTGGATGGATTCTACCGAGGTTGTAAATTCTTTGGATAGATTCATTATTTGGGCAGATGCGACAAACGATTATTCTGAATATGTTTTGAGAGCCGAACAGAAAAAAGAAGCCTATATTATCCAGCAGAAAGTTTTGAATGCAGCGTATGAATCTTCCAAAGCGTTCATGGAGGCTTCCTTTAACGGCGGAAAAAATATCTGGGATAACGGTGAGACCGATGATCTTACTGTTCTGATGAGAGAATATGTTGAATATCTCAAGCTTGCATATAAAGATCTCAATATTGCAAGTTCCGATGTGAAAATTAGAGAGCCTTATTCAACAACTGTTGACGGTAATGAACACTATGTCGGAGTTGTTGCAGGGGTTACATTGCCAATAGCTGACGGTACTGAAATGGAGTATCTGACAAAGTTCTTCTATAAATATGAAGCGTCTGTATTCGGTCTGAAACTCGTGGACTTCTATTACTATGGACTTTTGCCGGAAACTCATGAAGTATTTGAAAAAGTAGGCAAAAATAACTACTCATTGACATGGGAAACATTCATTGAATGGGCGGCTGAAGAACACGACTATTCGTTCTATACAGCAAAAATCAGAGATGCGGTTGCGAAAATCAAATAAATAAATGCGAATGATTTTTCGGGGAGGGACTATTTACGGTTTCTTCCCGAAAAATCATATTAAAATGAAATTTTCCGAAAAATACATCTTTTGCTGTTGAAAAAGTTTATTTTTTGTGATATAATGCTTTTGCCTGAAGAGGAAACAAGTGTGATTCTTGTACGAGCCCGTCGCCGTGAGACGCTTTTCTGTCGGTTTTTCTATCCGATGCCGCAAATCGGAGACACGCCATTGGGGATCTTTCCCTGAGAAGGCGAAATGCCGCCGCGTCAAGTCGAAATATTTTTCAGGCAAAACATATCGTGTGATTTCTGTCGACAGCGAGTGCCTGTCAAGGAAAAATGCTTTACACGGTAAAAAATTATAAAAAGGAAATGATTACAATGAAAAACAGCAAACTTACAAGATCATTGTCTTTCATCCTTTCTGTGGTGCTTATTGCGGCTATTGCACTTTTCACAGTCGGATGTAACGACGATCAGAACAACGACCTTGGTGAGCAAGGTACAGCAAAGACCATCGAAAACGGTGCGGTTTACGGTGAGGGTGAAAAGTCTTTTACCTTTACAGTTGTTGACGGCGAAGGAAATGAAGTTTCCTGCGAAGTCAGAACAGATAAGGCCTTTGTAGGTGACGCACTTCTTGAGCTGGGACTTATTTCCGGCGAAAACGGTCCTTATGGGCTTTATGTTAAGACTGTAAACGGTATTACTGCCGATTACGATGTCGACGGCACATATTGGGCTTTCTACATTGACGGGGAATATGCTATGTCGGGCGTTGATGTGACTGATATCGTTGAAGGTTCTACTTATACTTTTAAAGTTGAAAAATGAAGCTGACAGTTAAAGAACTTGTCGTTTTCGGAATGCTTGCCGCATTGATGGTTGCAACGACCTGGATAATGTCATTTTTGCCAAACATTCATCTTTTAGACGTTTTCATCATTGCCATGACTGTGGTCTACCGTCAAAAAGCTTTGTATCCGCTATATCTTTTTGTGTTTGTTCAAGGACTTTTTAACGGATTTCAGCCTTGGTGGTTGCCGTATCTTTATATCTGGGCTGTTCCGTGGCTGGTGACTATGCTTTTGCCGAAAAAAATGCCTGTATGGCTTGCTCCAATCGTTTATGCGGTGGTTGCGTCACTGCACGGATTCCTGTTCGGAGTTTTATATGCTCCTGGGCAGGCATTGATGTTCGGATTGACTTTTGAAAAGACCATTGCGTGGATAATCGCGGGACTGCCTTTTGATATAACTCATGGAATCAGCAATTTTATCTGCGGATTACTGCTGATCTTTCCGTTGATAAAGATCCTGTCTCATTCAGAAAAATACATAAGAAACTAACGGGAGAGTTTTTCTCCCGTTTTTTTATATGGTTTTCATTCCTGCGCGGACTAAAAAAACGATGAAAACCGTATAGACTTTTGATTTTATTTTTGGTATAATAAAAGAGCGTATATCTAAATCTGACTTTTGTCCATGATCAAATGTATTTTGTCCATTGACATTTGTATGGTTTTATGCTATCATAAATACATAGATTTGTCTTTATATTGATATGTGACATTAAATTGTTCTTTTTTTGATTTTGCTTGACAAAATATTTTGTATTGTTATAATATAACGGAGAGGGCAAGGAAAAAAATCAGAGGTCATCCCAAGAAAAGGACAATAGTTTTTCCTCTTTTAACGATTGAATATCCGAAGTCCTTTTCGCGTTTCTAATCTGTAGAAATTATTTTTTATTGGAGGTTATTCAAATGAAAAAGATAGTGGCTTTTATTCTATTGCTGACTATGACAGTTCTTGTATGCAGTTGCGGCGGTGCACCCGTTGAACTTCTCAGTTTTATTGATGAAACTGCGGGTTCTGTTGTTGACTGCGACGGGAAAATATTTAATTTTGCAACACCAAGCTATGAAGAATGGTACTTGGGACCTGATGATGAAGGTGTGCCAACTCTTACGATGGAACGTATGATGAACCGTTATGATGAATGTGCGAAGAAATTCAATATGGAGTTTGAAGCTTCTCTTATTGATCAGACTACATTGACACAGCTTTTTGCTACAGGTGATGATATTCCCGAAATGCTTTATATTTCATCATGCTATGCATATGATCTTTATAAAATGGGAATACTTGCGTCACTGAACGATGTAAGCACTATTGACATGAATGATTCTAAGTGGGGCGATCACGATTATATTTCTTACGGTAAATATGATGGAAAACAGTTCGGTTTTATTCCCTGGAACTGGCAGTTTGTACCTCAGTATTGCGGCGCTGTTATCTTTAACGGCGAGATGATAAAGGAATACGGCGGTACTGACCCTTATGAAATGAAGGAAAACGGTTTATGGAACTGGGAAAATTGGGAAGCGGAGCTTGAAAAATACGCAGGCGTCGGTGTAGATGGGATCCAGCGTTGGGGAGCTCTTTTGTCCACAAGATTTGCTGCACGAGGCGCTATATTATCCAATGGCGGAAATATTGTCGAGCTTAAAGACAATGGCTCTTATGAATTCAGAATGAATTCTCCAGAATCCTTGGCTGCGTTGGAATTTCTTGCAAAGCTTACTTCCGAAGGTCTTGTTAATGATAACGATCTTGTAAAAGATGGAGATATGGCTCCTTTTACAAGGCAGAATCTTGCACCTTTCTTTGTTGGTGAATCATGGTATGGTACAGTTCTCGGTACAGACCTTGCTTCTTCTACTCTTACTCATTACGGATATATGCCTTTCCCCACAGGTCCTAACGGAGATCCTGAAAAAGATGCGGGAAGTTATATGTACATGAACGGACTTATGCTTTATATTACATCTATGGCTGATATCGAGGTCGAAAACATTGGTTCTGTTGTTGATTATATGTTTGAGCCTCTCGAAGATACAGCAGAAGAAGCGTGGAAAGATTATCTTGACAGCACGATTTTCTCTGCAACTGACCACGACAAATGTCTGGAGAACTTTGTCTTTGCCATTGAAAACATGAAATATGACTATTCTGCACAGTTGGATGACGGTCTTTATTCCAATATTGACAGGACTCTTGAAGATATCGTTTCCGGATCAAAGACTGCGGCAGAAGCTGCGGCATCTCTTGAAGGTATCCTTATGGGTGCATACGAGGGCTAAATATCGGATTTTATTTTGAGAATAATAGTTTTCGGCAAATAGCCTAAAAAAGTTCATAGAATTAACATCACTTATACGCATAAAAATGTTACAATATATCTTACGTATAAACGTTAATATTTAAATGAAGGATTGATTCTTTTGGCAAACAACAAACAGGTAGAGTCTAAAATATCAGGCTCTAAGTCAGTTATTCTGACAGCAGTTATCTGCGGTATTCTCCTTGTAGGTGTTATCGTATGGGCTGCATTTACAAAATCTGCAAACGACATTAAAAACAAGGTCGCTATGACAGTCGGCGAAACAGAGATCTCTGGTGCTGAATTTGAATATCAGTACAAGGACTCCATTCTTACATTCCAGAATCAGTATCAGGATTACCTCTCAGCTTTCGGCGTTGATTTCGAAGGCGATCTCGGTGCTCAGCAGTATACTGAAGATCAGACTTGGAAAGAATACTTCATTTCCAACGCTGTTGCTGCGCTCACAGAAAGATACCTCTTCTTGAACGATGCTGAAGAAGCAGGCTATACTCTCCCCGAAGACGAAAAGAAAGCTGTTCTTGACGAAGCTGAATCCCTTAAGGAAGCTCTTACTTCTATGGGTATTGACTTCAATGCATATCTCAAGTCTATCTATACAAAAGACCTTACATACTCTGCATTCAAGAACTACACACTTCTCAACTCCACAGCTTACAACTACTATCAGGATGTTGTAGTTCCCGGATTCAATATTGATGACGCAAAACTCAATGCTTATTACGATGCTCACAAAGATGACATCGACACAGTAGATTTCCGTTATCATCTTTTCTCCTACACTGTTCCTTCCAATGTAACAGAGGGCGATGAATCTTACAAGGCTGACGCTAAAGCTAAAGCTGAAGCTACTCTCGCTGCTATCACAGACGAAGCTTCCTTTGATGAGGCTGTAAAAGCTCAGCTCGCAGAAGGTGAAACCGCTTCTGTTTCCGACAGTAATAATGTTTCTAAGAATGAGATTCTTCCCGATCTTGCTTCATGGCTCTTCGATTCCGCAAGAGTTGAAGGCGACAAGGCTGTTATCGAAGCTAACAACGGTTACTTTGTAATGTACTTTGTTGCAAGAGAAAAAGGCGACTACGAAACAGTTAACGTAAGACATATTCTTGTTGCTCCCGAAGTTGAAGAACACGATGAATCCGATGAAACTGTAAATGACGAAGCTATCCATGCCGCAGCTAATGAAGCTGCTAAGGCTAAAGCTGAAGAAATTCTTAATGAATGGCTCGCAGGCGATAAGACAGAAGATTCTTTTGCAAAACTTACAACAGAAAAGGCTTCTGCAAATATCGCAGGTGAAAAATTCAACCAGGTTACAAAAGGTTATATGGTTGAAGAATTCGAAAACTGGATCTTTGATTCTGCAAGAAAAGCAGGCGACTGTGATATCGTTGAAACAGAATACGGATACCATATCATTTATTTTGTAGGCACAGATGAGATCGCTTGGAAGATCACAGCTAACGCAGGTGTTGAAAGCGAAGAATATTCCGCTTACATGGAAGCACTTAAAGCTAAATACGAAGTTGTTACTTACGATGAAGTTATGAACCTCGTTGACTAATTGAAAATTATTTAAGACGGGTCGCTTTGACCCGTCTTTTTTATAAAGGAGAATTTACAATGAAAGCAGCTGTTTTTTATAAAGAAAATGATTTAAGGATCGAAGATCTTCCTGTTCCCGAACCAAAAGTGGGGGAGGTTCTCATTAAAGTCAAGGCTTGCGGTATCTGCGGTACTGACGTTCATATTTTCCACGGAGATGAAGGCGCTGCGGCTACTCCTGCAGGAACAGTTCTCGGTCATGAATTTTCAGGCGTTGTTGAAAAGATCGGTGACGGAGTTTCGGGCATATCTGTAGGAGATAAAGTCTGCGTTGATCCCAATAAGCTCTGTAATGAGTGCTATTACTGCAAAAGCGGAATCGGTCATTTTTGCGAGCATATGATCGGTATCGGTACTACCGTTCACGGCGGTTTTGCTGAATATTGCTGTGTGCCTCAGTCTCAGGTATATAAAGTGGCTGAAAAGACAAGCTTCGAAAAAGCGGCTATGGCTGAACCTGTTGCTTGCTGTCTCCATGGTATTGATATGTGCGATATCAAGGTCGGAGAGACTGTTATGGTCATTGGCGGCGGTATGATAGGTCTTATCATGCTCCAGCTTGCAAAGCTTTCAGGCGCAGGTAAGCTTGTTCTCCTTGAGCCCGTTGCGGAAAAGAGAGTTCTCGGTTATAAATTAGGCGCTGACCTTTGCATTGATCCCATAAATGAAGATGTTGAAGCTGTTTTAGCGGAAAAAAATGTCGGCAGAATTTCCACCGTTATCGAATGCGCAGGTCTTCCTTCCACAATGAAGCAGGCGATCTCTCTTGCAGGCAAAAAATCTACCGTTATGCTTTTCGGCCTTACAAAGCCCAATGATGAAATTCCCGTTAAGCCCTTTGAGATCTTCAAAAAAGAAGTAGTTATCAAGGCTTCATTTATCAATCCATATACACAGCGCCGAGCTGTTGATCTGATCGACTCAGGAAAGATCGACGTATCTTCAATGGTTTATAAAAAGATCGCTCTTGATGAGCTTTCAGCGGCTCTTGCTGACGGTACGCTCCGTTCCAAGGGCAAACTTATTGTTGTTAATGAATAATATTTGATTGAAGTATAATATGCGGGGAACCCCCTTTTAGGAACAAGGGGGTTCCCCGCACCCCTCCCTGAAAACTCGTTGGGGGCTAAGTGTAAATAATTTCAACAGCTGACGCAAATACAAAAACGGAATTGCGTTAGCTGTTGTGTTGTTTGTAAATATATTGTGCGTAAGCACGCTAAAAGTTTTTTTGGAAAAGGTTCGGGAAAACCTATTTTTACAAAAAAATGGTTTTCCCGTTAAAAGTGTATCCTTAAATAAATCAGTCTCTGTTAGGAGCTACCCAGTATACAGCATTTTTGATAACCTGCTGAATGTTCTTGTCTCTGTATGTGGGGTTTGTTTCGTGGCCGGGCTGGAAGTAGAAGACTTTACCTCTGCCTCTGTAGTAAGCGCAACCTGAACGGAATGTTCTGCCTGTTTCGTAGCCTGTAACGTAAATAAGTTCGTCGGGCTGGGGTACGTCGTAGAATTCAACGAATCTTTCTTCAACGGGAAGCTCAAAGAGTTCGGGAACACCTTTTGTGATGGGATGTCCGGGGCGTACGCAGTTGATAGTATGTTTGCCGAATCCATCTACTCCGAGACCGCAAGTCGTGCCCATAAGGCGAATGAAAGGTTTGCAGAAGTGTGCAGAGTGGAGGGGAACGAAGCCGCCGCCATTGATAACGAATTTCTGTACCTTAGCAGCAATTTCATCGGGAACGTCGTGATGTCTAACGTGTCCCCACCAAATAATAACGTCTGTGTTTGCGAGAACTTCGTCTGTGATACCGCAGTTTTCGTCGTCATAAAGTGTAGCTGTTTTTACATCAAGGTTTCTGTCTTCTCTGAGAAAATTTGCGATGGCATTGTGCATAAATTCGGGATAGGTTTCCTTTACATTGTCTTGAAATTGATCCTGGTGATGTTCACACCAGACAAGAACTCTGATCATGGGTTTGTACCTCCAAGTTTTTTATTTTTGCATTATTATGATACCATATTTTAGTGTAAATGTCAAGTAGAGTATAATATATTTTAATATTTTTTACGGGGAAAACCTTTTTTTATAAAAATGGTTTCCCCGTATTATATTAAGAATTATTTATTGCATTCAATGGAAGCATCGTCTGTGATACGGATTATCTCGGATTTCAGCTTAAATTTTTTATTCAATATGTGGAGTCCAATCGCATATGCTGCGATCATCGGTATCAGTGCCAAAAGCAGTAGTTTTGAGACCGTATATAGTCCGTAACCGATAAAGATCATCGCTACGGGAATAAGGAACAGGTATGCCATTATGTAAATAGCACGTTGATCTTCGCTGACTTCGATCTCCACGATATCTCCGATATTTGCGCCGATGTTATTCAGAACTTTCATGTCAACATCCTTGCCGCTGCAAAGAGAATAGTTAGAACAGCTTTCGCATGCTTTTGGGCGCGGAGTTTCTACGTGGGCGTAATTACCGCTGAGTTTATATACTTTTCCTTTTACGATCATCTTTTACTCCTATCGACCCTGTATGACACTGTAACTCCGTCGCTTATGGGCAGAATTACAGTTTTCATGTCGGGATCCTGTTCTAATGTGTTTAAAAATTCATTTAAACGGTTTATAATCGTTTTATTTCTGCGTATATCGGGTATACCTGTGGCTACCATGCCGTTAAAAAGCACGTTGTCGGTAACTATCACTCCGTTTTTTTGCAGAAGCCGCTGACATTCTTTATAAAAAGTGGGGTATTGCCCCTTTGCCGCATCGAGAAAAATAAAATCATAGCTGTCATCGGGAAGAGTTTTAAGTATATCAACAGCATCACCTTCAAGCATCGTTATGCTTTCTTCCGCGTTGAATTTCTTGAAGTTTTCTCTTGCAGGAGGGATCATTACAGGATTTCTTTCGATAGTCGTTATCTTAGCCTCAGGCGCTGCAGAGAGCATCAGCAATGAGGAAAAGCCGATGCAGGTTCCTATCTCCAGAATGTTTTTCGGCTGCCTTATCATGCAGAGTATCTCAAGAATATCGGCTGTTTCAGGTTCTGCGACGGGATATTTTTCTTCACGTGCCTGACGCTCAAGTTCGCCTAATTTGTTGTCTTTTTCTCTGCGGATCTTACGCATATATTCTGTTATGTGCGCAAAAACAAGTCCGTCTTTTTCCATTTGACTTTCCTTATCCTAAATATTTTTTTACGTTCTGCAGATGTTCTTCGTATGTGAACGCAAACACGTGTGAACCGTCACCTTTTGAGCAGAAATAGAGATATTCTGTGTCCTCAGGTTCAACTGCTGCTGTGATGGATTGTATTGAAGGGTTGCAGATGGGTGTGGGTGTAAGTCCGTAGTATTTATATGTGTTGTACGGATTGTCTATAGCCATTGTTGTTGATGAAATACTGCTGTATCTGTCCTCTTTGTCGAGAATGTAGTTTACAGTAGCGTCACTCTGGAGCATCATTCTGATATCAAGTCTGTTATGGAAAACGGAAGAGATCTTTGCGAGCTCCGGACCGTATTGGCTTTCTTTTTCGATTATCGACGCTAATTTAAGTGTATCGTATATTGTTTCGCCGCTTTGGGATATCTTTTCCCAAAGACCTGCATCTGTCATTTTTTTATTGAAGTTGTCCAAAAATCTCTTGATAACGCTTTCTTCTTTTTCGTCAACAAAGAAATCGTATGTGTCGGGATAGAGGAATCCTTCGAGACGGTTCTCCGTGCCGATCTCGGGCAGGAAGCTGTATCCGAAGTCCCAGCCTTTCGCAACCTGTTCGTAACGGTCCATTGTTCCTATTCCGTTGGCAACAAGTGTTGCAAAAATATCTTTGATCTCACTGCCTTCGGTGAATGTGATCCTTACAGAATCTCTGTATGTGGTGTTTGATTTCAACAGGTCGAAGATCTCCTCATATGAGCTTCCCAAATTGATAACATAAGTTCCAATCTGGATATTTCTTTCAAGATTTTCCATTCGGGAAAGAAATTTGAATATATTTTCGTATTTGATCAGTCCAAGCTCCTTCAATTTAGATGTAACGCTTGAAGCAGAGTCACCGCTGACGATCTCGAAAGTCACTTCTTCGCCTTTTACATCAGAACCTTTGATCTCGTTTCCAATGTCAATAATAAAATATATGGAAACGCTGAGTAAAGCTATGAGTATAAGGCAGAAAGTCAGTTTTATGACTTTTTTGATGATCTTTTTTCTTTTCTTCTTTCCCATATGAGTTCTCCTTCGTTTATGATGGGTTTATTTTCGTTTAATTCTTTTTTATATCTTTTCGCAGTAACAGCTATTGCACCGTAAACGGAAATGAGGAAAATAAACACTGTTGCAAACAGTATCATGTCATCAAATCCCGCATCGGAAAGCAAATTACTGTAAGTGAAAAGTATATATGCCATGATGTTGTTCAAAAAGTGTGTTAACATTGAGGTATAGATAGAGTCTGTCAGGTAGACTGTTATACCGAATACGATTCCTGCAAAAAAACTGCTCAATATCAAGTAGAGGGAGCCGTGAGCCAAGGCAAAAAGTGTTGCCGAAATGAAGATGGTTGCTGCGGTCTTTTCTTTTGAAAGCACAGACATTGTTGCTCCTCTGAAAAAAAGCTCTTCAAAAATTGCAGGGATCACCGCCAAAGTAAGCAGTGAGAACCACATATTTTCGGTGTCATATGCCGCAAGCATATTCCCCTCAATGTCAAGTCCCATTGCGGAAAACAGGTCAAGACTTAATATATTCAGCATGAAACTGCCTGAAATTACGGTCAATGTCATCCAGAACACAATGGGGATATCTTTCTGCTTTGCAAATCTCAATTTGAAAAAACGTATCAGTCTGGTTTTCTTTTCGGCGAAGATCTTTAAAATAAAGCTTCCGCCCAACAGTAAAACTATGCTTACCGCAGAATATACCAGCTGAGAATATTCAAATGAGAAAAGCGAAAGGACTCTAAGTACGATAACTATTACCGCAGAAAGTATCAGCGGCGGCAGTATCTTTCTCACAGCAGTATAACTCCTTTTTCTGTGATTATCATGTCTACAGAAATATCATAACGTCCTCTCGGAAGCTGATTTTTGATGAAATCACTGTAACAAAAACCTGTTTTGATTCCGAGGAATCCGGGAAGAAATCTGTCGTAGAAACCTTTACCGTATCCGAGACGGAAGCCTTTTTTATCGTAAGCCATTGCGGGAACGATGCAGATGTCAGATGGATGAGGTGTATATTTTTCAGCTGTTTCAAGGGGTGCTTTTATGTTGAATTTGTCTTCAACAAGCTCTTCTTCGGAATCTGCTCTGAAGTAGTCCATTTGAGAATGTTCAAAACATCTTGGAAAGAAACATTTTTTACCGTCTTTCAGCGCTGTTTCAAATATGATCTTTGTAGAGATCTCTTCATCTGTAGAAGCGTACAGAAGTATCTGTGTTGCGTGTTTGTAAGACATGGATGAGAGGAATCTCTGAGTTATTTTCATGTCCAGCTCATTTTTCTCTTCGGGACTCATTTCCTGTCTTTTTTGGCGATATTCCGCCCTGAGTTCGTTTTTTAATATTCGAATATCATTCATTTCCGAGACCTTCTTTCTTTTTTGAAGTGTATTATTTATCTTATTTTATGCCGTTTTTGATTTTTTCGGCTGTTTCTTTGTCTTTTAAAGCTGTAACAAGTTCAAGTCCGAATTCGATAGACGCTCCTGCTCCGATCGCTGTAATGAACTGACCGTCTTTTACGACTCTTGTGTTTGCTATTTCTGCATTGGCAAGATGCTTTTCAAATTCTTTTTCGGGATAACACACAGCCTTTTTGCCGTTGAGATAACCTCTTTTTCCGAGAAGAGAAGGGGCTGCGCAGATAGCACATACAAACTTTCCGTTTTCTGCAAATGCTTTTATAATTTCATCGAAACCTTCTGCTTTATCGAGGTTTTCAACACCCAGCTTTCCTCCGGGAAGAACTATCATTTTGCCGTTTTCAGCAGAAATTTCATTCATGAAAATATCTGCAACGATTTTGATCCCATGTGCGCCTGTTACTGTTTTATTGTTTGAAACGCTGACAAAAACAGCGTCTTCTCCTGCACGTTTTACCATGTCGAAAGGTGCTATTGCTTCTGTTTCTTCAAAACCGTCTGCCAATAAAAAGTATGTCATTTCAGTTATATCCTTTCTTTTATCCTATTATTTGCTGAACCTTTTCAAATATTGCATTGTTTATATCTTCAATGCTCATCATTTTTCCATCTTTTACACAGGAAATCCTTATGAAACCAAGGTTTTCGCAAGCTTCCAAAGCTGAATTGTAGCAAGTTCTCAGATATTCACGGTCTTTTTCATGAATATCTTTCTTGGATTCGTCTCCGTTATAGCGGTTTTCCACATTCTTTACTGAAATTTCAGGGGGAACATCTAAGAAAAACACTGCGGAGGGAATGGGCAGACCCAATTTGTTGTATTCAAGATCGCAGAGCCATTTGTAATAGTCTTCGCGTTCTTCATTTTTCAGCTTTGATGACTGGTGGATTATATTTGAAGATACGTATCTGTCTGAGATGATAACAGTTCCTTCGTTGTAATCTTTTCCCCAGCCTGTTTTGTAGGAAGCGTATCGGTCTACTGCATAAAATGTAGACGCCGCATAAGCTGAAACATCTTCAGGATGTGTGCCGAAATCGCCCTTGAGATACATTCTTACAAGTGCGGAGGAGTCTGATTCGTAATCGGGAAACTTTATTCTTTTTACATTTTTACCTGTATCTGAAAGCCTTTTACCTAAAAGTTCGACTTGTGTTGTCTTTCCCGAACCGTCGATTCCTTCGATTATAAAAATATGTTTATTCATCATCATTTACCTCTCCGATAGTGTCTTTTTCGCCCCAACCGTCGATACCTGAACGCTTTAACGCACCGAACAGCCTGACCTTGAAGCCTTTATATTCAGTATCCATGTTTTTGAGCAAAGTTTTCATTTCTTCTCTTTGTGTATAACCGTCTGCAGGGCAGGGATTTGTTATGATCGGTATTTCTGTTCGACGGACAGAACTTTTTACTTCACGTTCTTCTATATATACCATCGGACGAAAAACTGTAAGGTCGATCCTTGAAAGATATGTTACCGGTTGAAAACAACCGATCCTTCCTTCATGTATAAGATTCAGCATGAATGTTTCCAGCACGTCGTCGTTATGGTGTCCCAGCGCAATTTTATTGCAACCTGCGGCTTTTGCCTCGTCGTTCAAGGCGCCTCTTCTCATTCTTGCGCATAGCGAACATGGATTTGTTTGCTTTGTAACATTGAAAACGATGTCATAGATCTGAGTCTTTTTAATTATATATTCAATCCCCTCTTTTTCGCAGAGTTCTTTGAGAGGGGAGAAGTCCATTCCGGATCCGGGGTCAATGGTTATTCCGACCACTGTGAATTTTTGCGGATAAAATTTTGAGAGTCTGTGGAGTGCAAGGAGCATCAGTGTAGAGTCTTTGCCTCCTGAGCATCCGACGGCTATCCTGTCTCCGTCCTGTATCATGTCGTAGTCTTCTACGGCACGACGCATAAGGCTTAAAATCTTTTTCATATTATTTGTCTATTATATTGGCGTATATTTCATTGATTATGGCGCTGCCCATTACGGAAATTCCGTTATCGAGTACAGCGTTACTGCTGCCGTTTACGAGTAAAACAACACCGCTTTTGTCTTCAATGTCAAAGAACATTTCTGTCGTAGCACCGTAAGCACCGCCCTGTTGACCATAGAGAGTTCTTCCCTCAACAAGATCGGTATATTTTGCGACATAAAGACCGTAATTTACATCTTTGCTGGTGGAACCCTTAGCTTCTGTGTTGAGCATTTCGGCAACAGCTTCTTCGCTGAGTATTCTTACTCCGTCAACTTCGCCGCCGTTCATCATCATTCTGGCTATTCTTGAAAGGTCTTTGGCGTTTATATAAAGATTTGCGTGTGAGCATCTGTAATTATCTGCGGGAGCTATTGTTGTGAGTTTTGCGGAAAATGCGTCCATGCTTTCCAATGAATAGCTGACTTTTCCCTGTCTGTAAATATTTGAAATGTTTTCTCTTGTCGCAATTCCCGTGGAGAGGTATGCCGAATCAATATTCAATGGCGTGAATATCTCATCAGTCATGTAATCGTTAAATACCTGTTGGGTTGCGGCTGAAACTACTGCTGAAAGTATTGCACCGCCGAAGTTTGAATATGCAAATCTGTAACCCGGCATAAGATCGTAGAAATTGCTTTTTGCATAAGAACCGCTGAGCATTTCTTTCAGTGTCTGATATTCGATCTCATTGTTTGTGACTTTGTCATAAGCTCCGTAGTCGGAGATCGCTGCTGTGTGTGTCAGAAGCTGTCTGAGAGTTATCTGTGTTCCGTTATAGGGATTTGCAACGGTGTATCCCAGATAGTTTCCTATTGGCTCGTCAAGATCAAGTATTCCCTCATCTACAAGTTTCATAACACCTATAGATGAAACTAAACCTGAAACGGAAGCTACACGCAGAACTGAATCCGAGTTGAACGCTCCTCCTGTTTCGATATTGCGTACACCGTATGAGTAAACATGAGAAATCTGCCCGTTCTCTATAACGATAGCGGACATTCCTGTAACACTGTATTTTTCTGCAAGCACACGGATATTTTCTGGAAGGATCTCTTCCGTGACCGAAACCTTATCAATGGTTTCAGGCTTTTGGTTTTCTGTGTTGTCAGTGCCTGCATCGGGAGGATTATCAATAACGGGATCGTCTTCAACAGGGGGTGTCACCACGTGGAAATTATCGCCTTCATTGATTATAGGCTCATATGTGGTATCTTCTCCCGGATCAATAGTTGCCAATAGTATGAGTATCGTTACAAAAAGTGTGAGTACGAATACTGCGGCTATACGTTTCATTTTTTTTGTATCCATTAATTTTCTCCGTTATATAGATTATTGGGTATCAAAATACTGCCGTTCATGCTGTATATAGTCATTATAATGATTATCGAAAGTCGAAACGCTAAACCGTTTCGACAAGCCGATAAAATCGGCTTTTGTTAATTCAAATTGATAACAATTTGAATTAACTCGACATTTATTGAAATGAGTATAGACAAATTTTCAAGGAAAATTTGATGGGATTGGCTCTTTTAGCACTAACTAGGCTGTTTAAGCACCTTTAAAATGGAGCCAACCCTATTGAAATACAACCTTTCAGGTTGTATTTCGAATTTCTATAATCATTATAATATGGTAATATGGAAAAATCCCGAAATTTCCCGATAAAAACTTCGGGATCTCCGTTTTTTTGATCAATATGCATAAACGGAGATTTGTGTTAACAAGTCTCCGTTCGTAAAAATAATTATTCTATTAAAGAGCAGCCTTAGCTTTTTCTACGAGAGCAGCGAAAGCAACTTTATCGGAAACCGCGAGTTCAGCGAGCATTTTTCTGTTGAGGTTGATGCCAGCCTTTTTGAGACCGTACATGAATCTGGAATAGTTCATGCCGTTCATTTTAGCTTCTGCGGAGATTCTTGTGATCCAAAGAGAACGGAAATCTCTCTTCTTAAGTTTTCTGCCTACGTATGCGTAAGTAAGGGATTTCATTACAGCTTCGTTAGCTGTTCTGAAAAGCTTGGATTTAGCACCAAAGTAACCCTTTGCAAGCTTTAATACTTTCTTATGTCTTTTGCGCGTCATAATAGCGCCTTTAACTCTTGCCATTGTTTAATTCCTCCAATTATTTTGTTCCCGGTCGTGCCTTAAGAATAGGGCAGTAATTTCTTAACGGTGGGAGCGTTAGCGCTAGTAGCGTAAACTGCTTTACGCATACCTCTCTTGTACTTTGTTGTCTTCTTTGTAAGGATGTGTCTTCTGTTAGCTCTGCTCATCTTTACTTTACCGCTTTTGAGCACCTTAAAACGTTTTGCGGCACCTCTGTGGGATTTCAGCTTAATTTTAGCTGCCATGGTTTACAACTCCTTTAATATTTAACGATAGTTCTTTGTGCTACTTGGAATTCTTGGGTGCAAGCACCATAATCATGTTCCTGCCGTCCAATTTTGCGGGTTTTTCTATAACGCCGACTTCTTTGCATCCGTCACTGAATCTCTCCATAAGAGCTGTGCCCATTTCAGGATGCTGGATCTCTCTGCTCTTGAATCTGAGAGCGACCTTTACTTTGTCGCCGCTTGTAAGGAACCTGATTCCGTGGTTAAGTTTTGTGTTGAAATCGTGAGTTTCGATCGCCAATGAAAGTTGGACTTCCTTCACGTTTGCAGTCTTCTGGTTTTTCTTTGCTTCCTTTTCGCGTTTAGCCTGTTCGAAGCAATATTTGCTGTAATCCATCAGTTTGCATACGGGAGGAACTGCTGCGGGAGCGATCTTAACAAGGTCGAGACCCTGCTGTGCTGCCAACTTCTGAGCGTCCTTTGAGGACATGATGCCCAGCTGTTCGCCGTCTCCGCCTACCAGTCTGATCTGAGCGTCTCTGATTTCTTCGTTTACCTGCATTGCCTTAGCTTTAATAGTTAAGCACCTCCGAAAATATCGTCATAAAAATTATACGAATGAACCTGAACAGTCCCTTTTTTGCAATAAAAAAAGATGAACCGAATCTGTTCATCTCACACCGACAATCCCTCGGAGTTATCCAAAGGTTTGGTCGAAAATATTGACCCGGCAACTTGAGCCGCCAAGGTGAGAACAGGTTCTACTTTATTCTTGAGTATTATATCATACTTTTGCCTGAATGTCAAGTCTTTTTTTATTTAATATATTTAAAAATTCTGTGTCAGGCATAAACACCAGCATTCCGATGTTTTCTCTGTTTGCTTCTTCTCGGAAAATGATCTGCGTGGATTTCGCCGCATCACCGCCACCGAAACATCTGTAGACCAGTTTGCAGCCGTTTGATTCTTTCAGCTCATTTATTTTGCCGTTATTTATTGAAATTATGTCTCTGATCTCGAAAGCGCAGAGAATATTTTCAAACTGACCGATGTTTAACTTTACAACCACTTCATCGTCTATTATCATGTATGTATACACGTAACTGCTTTTTTTGATTATAGTGTATACTCCGTATGCTGTAAAGGCAATAACTGCAAGTTCGTAGATCCAGACAAAAGAAGTTATTTTCAGTATGGAAGGAATGCACAGCAGTATCAGACCGATAACAACTGTCAGGAGTATCATCGGCAGGCTTTTTGCTTTTGTAGTGTATGTCTGTTTGTACATTTTTCTGTTCCTTTGTTTTATTCGTTTGCGGGAATATATTCTGCTTTGTTTCCGTTTGCGAGGATTTCTTCGATCTCAATATTTTGCAGAGCATCGTATTTTTTGATCTTATTCTGGGAAATATCCAGCTTTTTCAGTGATTTATAAATATCATCGAGAACCGAAATATCGGAAATGTAGTTGTTGGAAAGGATCAGCGTTCCGTAACTCATCTCAGCATTGAGGTCTTTTATGGTTACTACTCTGCATTCCGAAACATTGAGATATTCCAATGCTGGAAGTTCTGAAAATACAAGCGCTTCAAGGTCGTTTCGGGAAAGATCCAGATATTTGAGCTTTGGCAGATCTGCAATTTTTTCTGGGTATTCAATGTCACATCCCGTCAGTATCAAAGTCTCCAGTTCTGGGAAACTTCTGATCGTCGGAGAGGGAATATCCGAACCGTCGATCTTAAGTGTTTTGAGCTTCGGGAGGTTTGAAAGTCCTGAAGAACTTGTCATGTATGGGCAGTCGATGATAGAAAGCTCCGTAAGTTCAGGTAATCCGCTGATTTTGGGTTCTTTCATTACTGAATTTTCTATATATACAGATCTCAGCGTTTTCATTGTATTGAACGAATCCCAATCTGCGTTGTTCATTCTGAATATCGTTATTTTTTCTATTGCTGTCAGACCTGAGAGGGGGGAGTAATCCGTTACATTCTTGAATGTTGCGGTCAAAGTCTTTAGTCCGGACATATTTTCAAATGCGGAAATATCAGAAATGCTCGATCCGTAAAGGTCAAGGGTCTGGAGTGCTTTCAGGTTTGAAAGCCCAGCTGTGGATTCGAGAGGTACATTTCTGAGTGACAGATTGATGAGTTTCTGACAGTGTGAAAGATTAAGTTCAGTAAATTTAGTATTGTCTGCGGTTATTTTTTTGATCTCGGAAAATTCAGCAAAGAAACTTCCGTCCGTGATGGGGTTATTGGATATCTCAAGCTCTGTGAGCCCTGACATCTTTTCAGCTTTCACGGAAACCAACGCATTGTTTGAAGCATTGATCTTCACAAGTGAACTGTGATCTCCTAAAAGATGAAGCTGGACCAACTCATTGTTTGAAACATTGAGCGTCAGCAGATTTGTGAGTTTATTTGTGGAAACGGATGTTAATTTGTTATTTGAAACATTGAGTCTTGTAAGTTTTTCCAAACCGTAGACCGTTGATATATCTGTTATTTCATTATCGGAAAGATTGAGATATTCAAGTTCGGGGAGATATTTTAAAAATTCAGCCGAAGTCAGACCGCATTCTGAAACGGTAAGAGATCTCAGCTTTGCAAGAGAACTTATCTGCTCCGTGATCTTTTTATCTGCGCCGTCCGCAATAAGTTTTTCAATCTGTGTCAGAGCCGAAATGTTGGGTGTTGAATTGAATTTTGTGTGCGAAATATCGAGTGTTTTCAAACCTTTCATTGCTGTGAGTATCTCACCGTTTACATTCAGCCCACCTATACCCAATTCTGTCAGTTTTGAAAAACCTGCAATGACGAAAATGTCTGTGGCTTTAATGTTTGAAATATCAAGGGATACAAGATTGTCAAGAGCTGAAAGTGGTGCTATACTTTCAATATTGTTGTTTGAAAGGTCGAGGATCTCGATATTTTTAGCTTTTGTCAGCGGGGTTATATCCATTGCTGAATCACCGCAGAAACATCCCGAAAGGCTGATCTCCGTAAGTGATACGAGATTTTCCGCACCGTCAAGGGAGAAAATTTCATTTCCGTCAAGATCCAGCTTTTTCAGCATGGGGAATTTGCGCAGGTCTGCGATGTAATGTATGGGCGTTTTTCCTGCGGCTTCGTCTTCTGCAGAATGTGAAAGATCAAGTTCCCGTACATTGAGCACATCCTGAACTGTGATGACAGCATTTTCGCTTCTGCCAAGGGCTTTGCACACTTTGGCTTTCAACGCCGAGTCAATAAAAACAAGAGGTTCGTTGAGAAACTTGCTTTTGATGCTGTTAAGGTCGGCTGTTGCCTGCAAAATATCCGCGAGAGAAGCATTCTCACTGAGTGCAATAACTGCGATATCGTTTATGCGACGCTTTGTTTCTTCCGAAATGTCAAGAGCTTCGACTTCTTCGAGCAGTCCAAGGAAAACCGTCTTTTCCAAAAGAACACCTGAATCGTTTTCAGCCTCGGAGCAACCGCAAACAGAAGTTCCGATAACTGCGGAAAGCAGGAGCAATGTCATGAGTTTTTTATTCAGTTTTTTCATTCAAATCCCTCTTTCCGTTATGATCTATTGTATTATACCACATTTCTCTTGATTTGTCAATGTTTAAGGCTTTTTTGCAATGAATGTTCACATTGCGTTGCGTGTTTTGGCTTGAATATGTAAAAAATATGCGAATTTTTTTATACTGTATTGATGTAGATAATATTTTATGTTATAATTATATTGTGGTTATCAGTGTGAAACTTTGATTGGAAAAAGTCTGTTTTCTGCTTGTTTCACGTGCCTGAATTAAATATTTGTGCCGCCGTATTTACGGCAGAAAGGAGAATGTTATGTATTTCAAAAAAATGTTTATTGCTGTTTTGGTTTTGATTTTGTTTTCTGCTACTGCGTGCAATGCTGAAAAATTATCCGGTTTTGAGAATGAAGATGAATTGCTTTCCCGTGGATATCCTGAAGCTGTACTCAATTCTTTGAATGATAGTGTGAAGAGATCTATAGATCAGGATGAAATGCTGGCCTTTTCCTGCGCACTTGTCACAGTTTATGATACATCTCAGGATGTATATTCCGAGTATTATATAACGGAAGATGAAACTGTAAAGGTCCGTGATGTCGGGGCTGATGTCATTATGAATTGGGTGATCTCTGAAACTTCCGATGAAAATATTGTTGATGTAAAGCTTACATATGAATGGCTGGAGCTTCCTGTTCTTCGAGGTCAGGATCCTATTTCTGTAAGTTGGGACGAAGAACAGTATGAAATCGTGACAAACTCGTTTTTCAAAGTCGATATGTACGGTGACGGAAATGAGTATTATGTTAATTCCTCAGAAAACGGCTACGCTCAAGCAAATCAGAACGGTGTTACTTGGTATGCAGACCTTGAAGGTTCGATTCCAAACGCCGCAAAACTTTATGGTTATGCGGAATTTCAGCTTCGTAAAAAATCTCCCGACGAGGAGAAGACCTCTTTCAATGCTTTGTATGTTCACGGTATGATTTTGGGTTATGAGGAAGTATCAAGTCGAATTGAATATTAAAATATTTTCCGACAGTAGGTTTGAGAATGCCGACTGTCGGAATTTTTTTACTCGTTTATTTGCTTATAATGATTATCGAAAGTCGAAACGCTAAACCGTTTCGACAAGCCGATAAAATCGGCTTTTGTTAATTCAAATTGATAACAATTTGAATTAACTCGACATTCATTGAAATGAGTATAGAC
>SVMT01000031.1 GCA_015067305.1 Oscillospiraceae bacterium
AACCTTTTGTGGGATGTCGAAAGTATCACGACCACGTTCTTCTCGCCTGCGACAAGCTCTTTTACCATTGGAGGTACCTGCTATGTGTTCCGATATTCCTTTGACGGTTCGGGAGCATTGGTCAGTCAGGAAAAGACAGATGAAGTCACAACATACAGAAGATGATCGATGTTTAAAAGCTGTTTTTCTTTTGTACAGAGATTAAGTTTTTCAAAAAATGAGGAGCCAATGCAGGCTCCTTTAGATTTTACAGAGTGAAAAACTTTGATGTATCTATATTATAAGTTTCAAAAAGTTTTGCAGCTTTGGAATATCGAGTTCCGTTAAGCGATCCGTCGTGGCAATCGCTTCCGACTGAAAGTTTTACACCGCTGCTTTGCAACTCGGAAACAAAACCAAGATATTTTTCAAGCCAAGCTTCACTATGGCTTAAAATAACAGCATCAAGATTCAGCTCAAAGGCCTTGCCGTACTGCAAAAGCGCAGCTTTCAGCTCATTTCTCATGGAATCTGTCACATATTTATCGCTCAGGAAGGGATTTTCCATACCGCGAATAGGATTCCACCACAAATAATGGGCAAGAATAGTTGTTTTTGGATGGCTTGCGGCGAAAAGATACTGTCTGTGATAATCCTTTGCAACAGCCAAAGGCTCATCGTCGTCATAACGTGTCCAATGAACACCGGAAACGATATATTCTACACCGTATTTTTCCAAAAACTCATCGTTAAACGCAAAATCGACCTCGGCATTTTTCGGACCGCCGCCGATACCGTATATAGGAGCTGAGCCTTCGTAATCTTTGCGGTTTATTTTATCAAGTTCCCATTTTGACATGACAGAAGCTTCTATTCCGAAATGAAAATGTCCTTTAAGATGAGGGTTTTCGGCGATTATTCTGTCAAATTCTTTGCGAGAATTTGCAATATCAGCCTCCTGAACAAGACTGTGAAGATGATCCGTAACGCCGAAATCTGTAAGTCCGGAATTCTTTGCGGTTAAAATCAAATTATCGAAAGTCAGGCAAGCATCATCGCAGCTACATTCGGTATGTATATGCCAATCGTTTACTATTTTCATAGAACTTCCTCCTGAAAAGTTTTTTGTATTATAACATAAAAAACAATTTTTGTCCACCCACGAAATTTTAATTTTATGTAACATTTTAAACTTTACAAACAAAAAAATATTCTCGCAAAACCTCTTGACAAGCAGCTTTAAATAAGTTATAATGTAATAAAAAAATCAATATGGTGGGATAAAATCACGATGAAAATCGGCGTCATGTTCAAAGGTCTGCCTTTGACATTCAAGGAATCAGTTGTTTTTGCCAGAGATCTCGGTGCAAGCGGTATTCAACCGTTTGTTACGGAAAGAACTGCTTAAGAAAATTTATTAAAAAACTCGCACACCAAAAGTTTTAACAGGAATTATATCCTTTTTCACAGAAAAAGTATTGACATTCTCGGACTTTTGGTGTATACTTTATTTAAGGAAAATTTACAGAAAAAAATCCGACAGAAATTGCCGGAAAAAAGAAAAAGGAGAAAACTATTATGATGAAAATTGGTGTTATGCCCTCTTCCTTCAGAGTACCTTTCAAAGAAGCTGTAATTCTCGCAAGAGATATGGGAGCGAAAGGTCTCCAGCCCTACGTTACAGGCGGTGAACTCACTCCCGACCTCACAAAGGACGAAAGAAAAGCAATTCTTAAATTTGTTAAAGACAACGGTCTTGAATTTTCCGCTGTTTGCGGCGACTTCGGTTCTGCGTACTTCTCTGCGGAAGACAACGAAGCGGAAGTAAAAAGAATGATGTCCATGATGGACCTCGCTCTCGACTTCGACACAAGGATCGTTACAACTCATATCGGTCATGTTCCCGAAGATGAAAACGACCCCAAGTATATCAACACAGTAAAAACCATTGAAAAACTCGGCAAATACGGCGAAAGCATCGGAGTTGTTTTTGCAACGGAAACAGGTCCCGAAATGGCTGTTGTTCTTAAAGGAATTCTTGAAAAAGCCGACACAAAGAACGCTAAAGTTAACCTCGACCCCGCAAACTTCGTAATGTGCGCAGGGCAGGACCCCGTTGAAGCAGTACATATTCTTAAAAATTATATAGTTCACACACACGCAAAAGACGGTATCAAAACAGGCCCCACATCTTACCTTGAAAAACCCCTCGGTCAGGGCGGAGTGCCTTATGTTGAATACGTTTCAGCACTCAAAGAAGAAGGTTACGACGGATTCCTCACCATCGAAAGAGAATGCGGAGACACTCCCTACGACGATATTAAACTCGCATACGACTTCCTTACAGAAATACTCAAAAAAATATATTGATTCAGGAAATAAAAGGAGACAATTAAAATGGCTATCAGACTTGGCGTTATCGGTTGCGGCGGTATCGCTCACGCTCATGCTGCAGCTTATCAGAAACTCGGAGACAGAGTTGAATTTGTTGCTTGTTGCGACCTCGTAGAAGAAAAAGCAAAAAATTACGCAGAAAGATTCGGTTGCAAAAAATATTATACAGACTGCTACACAATGCTCAAAGAAAACGAACTCGATGCAGTTTCCGTTTGCACATGGAACAGCGCTCACGCTGAATGTTCAATCGCAGCTCTCAACGCAGGATGCCATGTTTTCTGTGAAAAGCCGATGGCTATGAATACAGAAGAAGCTCTCGCAATGAAAGAAGCTGCCGAAAAGAACGGCAAACTCCTTATGATCGGATTCGTTCGCCGTCACGGAAGCGATGCGAAAATGGCAAGACAACTCATTGAAGACGGTGAACTCGGTGAGGTTTACTACGCAAAGGCTACATATCTCCGTCGTTGCGGATTCCCCGGCGGTTGGTTCGGCGATAAATCCCGTTCCGGCGGCGGTCCTCTTATTGACCTCGGCGTTCATGTTATCGACCTTTCCAGATATATTATGGGCAATGTTAAACCCGTGACGGTTTTCGGCGCAACATTTGACAAAATCGGCGCAAGAAGCGAAGTTAGTCTCGGCGCTGACGCATGGCAGTCCATGACAGAAGCTGAAAAACCCATTTTTACAGTCGAAGACCTTGTAACAGCTATGATCAGATTTGAAAACGGCGCTGTTCTTCACGTTGAAGCAAGTTTCAACCTTAACCAGAAGAGCGATAACCTTACAGACGTTTCTTTCTACGGCGACAAAGCAGGTTATAACCTCAACAACAGCGAACTGTACACGGTTATGAATAATCAACTTGCCGATATTAAAATCAGGGGCGAAAACAACTTCCATTTTGAAAGAGACTTCGGCAGAGAAGGCAAAAACTTCATTGATGCGATCGAAGGTAAAGCTACACTTCTCGCAAACGCAGATGACGGCGTAGAACTCATGAGAATCCTTGACGCTATTTACGAATCCGCAAGAACAGGAAAATCTGTGGATATCGTAAGATAAGGGATAACAAATGACACTATTAGAAAAAACAAAATATTATTATACCGAAAAAAATATGAATTGTGCGGAAGCTATAATTCTCGCATCAAATGATATTTATGATCTCGGACTTAACGAAGACTGCGCAAAATTGGTAATGGGCTTCGGCGGAGGCTTAGGTTGCGGAAAACTTTGCGGATCTTTGGCTGCTTGCATCTCTGTTTTAGGTGTACTTTACGGAAAACGCCCTGACATCAGAGACATCTGCGCAAAGTTTACTGCAAAATTCAATGAAGACCTCAAGGTAGGTTCAATCGACTGCACACCCATTGCAGCAAAATATAAAACAGCAGAAAAACGCTGCGAAGACGCAGTCCTTCTTGCAGCAGGATCTTTTGAAGAATTTCTCAAAACAATAAACTAAAAAAAGGAGAAAGACTAATGCTTTCAGATATAGATATAGCAAAACAAGCAAAAATGATCCCCATTAAAGAAGTCGCTGAAAATGCAGGCTTTACGGAAGATGAGCTTGTCTTTTATGGCAAATACAAGGCTAAAATTGACGACAGCGCTTACGGCAAAGTAAACAAAAACGGCAAGCTTGTCCTCGTTACAGCCATAAACCCCACACCTGCAGGCGAAGGCAAAACGACAACAACAGTTGGTCTCGGTCAGGCTTTCCACAGACTTGGCGTCAATGCCGCGATCGCGCTCCGTGAGCCATCTCTCGGACCCGTATTCGGCGTTAAAGGCGGTGCGGCAGGCGGCGGCTACTCTCAGGTAGTTCCCATGCAGGACATCAACCTTCACTTTACAGGCGACCTCCACGCAATGACTGCGGCAAACAACCTCCTTTGCGCAATGATCGACAACCACATATATCAGGGTAACGCTCAGAACATCGACCCCAAACAGATCATCTTCAAGAGATGCCTTGATATGAACGACAGAGCGCTCAGAAACGTAGTTGTAGGCTTGGGTAAGCTTACAGACGGTACAGTTCGCCCCGACGGTTTCCAGATCACAGTTGCCAGCGAAGTTATGGCGATCCTCTGCCTTGCAAAAGATATTTTCGACTTGAAAGAACGTCTTGGAAATATCCTCATCGCTTACAGATACGACAAAACTCCCGTATTTGCTAAAGATATTAAGGCTCACGGTGCAATGACGGCTCTCCTCAAGGAAGCTATTCAGCCAAACCTTGTTCAGACTCTTGAACAGTCACCCTGTCTTATCCACGGCGGACCTTTCGCAAATATTGCCCACGGCTGTAACTCGATCAGAGCTACAAAACTTTGCCTTGAAAGATTCGACTACTGCATTACAGAAGCAGGCTTCGGTTCCGACCTTGGCGCAGAAAAATTCCTCAACATCAAGTGCCGTAAAATGGGCGTTTCACCCTCTTGTATCGTTTTGGTCGCTACGATCAGAGCGCTCAAATACAACGGCGGCGCAGACGTTAAAAAAGGCGCAGAAGAAAATCTGGAAGCTCTTGAAAAGGGTATGGATAACTTGCGCAAACACATTTCCAACCTGAGAGGATTCGGCGTACCCGTAGTAGTTGCACTCAACGTATTTGCAACTGACACAGAAGCTGAAAAAGCTGCAGTCAGAAAAGCTACCGAAGAAGAAGGTGCGACTTTCGAATATTCTTACGCTCACGCAGAAGGCGGCAAAGGCACGGAAGCTTTGGCGAAGAAAGTTATTGAAGCTTGCGAACTTGAAAGCAACTTCAAATTCACATACGACGAAAACGACACCATCGAAAATAAAGTTGAAGCAATCGCAAAAACGATTTACGGCGCAGACGGCGTAAACTTCGAGCCTGCCGCAAAAGCGTCGATCGAAGCTATCGTGAAAATGGGTATGGACAAGCTTCCCATCTGCCTTGCGAAAACTCAGTATTCACTTTCCGATAATCCCAAGCTCCTTTGCAGACCAACAGGATTCAGGATCACAGTTAAGGACTTCAAGCTTTGCGCCGGCGCAGGCTTTATCGTAGGTTACCTCGGTGACATTCTCACGATGCCCGGACTTCCCAAAGTTCCCGCCGCAGAAATGATCGACATCGACGAAAACGGCGAGATCGTTGGTCTTTTCTAAGATTTTAATTTTATAAGTTATTTATGAGGGGGAACCTTCTTTTCGCGAAAAAAGAAGGTTCCCCCTCAAACTCCCCCTCCCAAGAAAACCGACCTAGGTTTTTATAGAAATACGGTAATATTTAATTCTCAAATAAAGATGAAAGCCTTAAATAAGGTTCTTTGTTAAAAGGTGTGTTCATTCCAACAAGGAGAAGGTTTGTAGTAAAAGACTCGTACTCGTTATAGTTTTCCACAAGGTTGCAATACAGTTCCGTTGCGCCTTGATAATCCGTCAAGCTTTGTAGATAAATATCAAAAGCCGCAATGAATGCTACGGAATAATTCATAGTGTATGCGGGAAAATCAAGGCCTTGCCTGCTCCAATATGTTTTCAGATAATTCTCCATTGAGGTTGAAACTCCCACCATTCCGTACTTTTCCAATATTTTTTTGGAAATTTCCAGAAGACCTGACGGCTTTGGGTCAAAAGAACCATAAGTAGAAAAAACTATTTCATCGAATTCGTCTTTCATCGTGTTTAGTATCCAACTATATAGACGGTCACTGATATAGTTTGCGGATTCACATTTAAAAGCCATAGATTGGTCATTTTTTATCATATAGCTTGCCAACAACAGCTCGTTAGTTAACGCATAAAATTCCCATCTGTCATAGGCGAAATCTTTGGGACGTTTATTGTAAAAATGTGAATAATAGTGACCGAGTTCATGCGCAACTGTGTACATATCCATATTGTCAGAATGGAAATACATAAAAGGAATGTCTCCTAATATGCATACAGCCGATGCTTGCTTATTCGAAGATGCGGAATCTCCTACAACGATTCTGTCTAAATCAAAAACTCCTTGCATAATTGAAGATGCCGAATCCGGTAGGCTCTCTATGTAAGAAAAAAACAGGTCATTTGGTACTTGATCATAATTGGAATTGATGTATTTGTACGAGGTCTGTCTTTCTGAATACGACGCTTCTGCCCACAAAGAGTCTGCAATTTGAACAGATTTCTTATATAAAGGAACGATGTACTCAGCCACGTATAATCTGATTTTTTCACGTGCATCCGAATCATAGTCTCGATTGTATACCTCATAAGCGGCGTATTCATAGTAATTCTCATACCCGAAACATTCGGCATAACGGTTCGCCGTTGAAACGTATTCCAAATAATAATCGCAAAGTTCTGTCTCCGGTAAATTCTTAGCTGAATTAAATGATGTTACAAGCTCGACCATTCTGTATCCGTATTTTTCAGCGCCTTCTGAGTATATGGAAACTAAAGAATATTTTTTATTTAGCAAATCGTTGACTATACCGGATGTTCGATTGTCTTGCCGTGCTACTTTGCAAAAATTCCAGAAAATATCCCAGGCTTTACTCTTATAAGAAGTTGCTTCAAGGTAATTTCTTCGGTTAACTTCGGAATCTTCTTTTTGTAATAAAATATCTGCAACATCTTGCTGATACTGGATGTATTGATAACTGGAATGTGCATCGTAAAGAGCTTCGGAAAATTCATCTAAATCAAACACGTAGTAATTATTGAGGTAACGAAGTGCGTAATCTGTTTTTTTCTTTAAAATATCTATGTCTTCCTGCGAAAGTTCATATTTGATGGTTGAAGCAGACACGACAGTGTTTCGTAGTCTGTATATATCTGTGTCAATATTTTCTTTTTCCGTTGGGAGAAATGGCAGAAGCACTGCTTCAGGTTCAGAAGGTTCTTCAGCTGAACACGCATATAAATACAAAGAAGCCAAAACAACTAAAACTGCGATATAAAAAACAGGTTTTTTCATGAAACGCTCCTTAAAACAATAATCTGATATAGATATATTGTAACATATTTCCCTTTCTTTGTCAAGAAATAAATCTGACAGATAATAATTTTTTCAGCGAAGAGTTTTTCCCGAACCCTTTTCCGATTCAAGACCGTTGAAGGCATCCATGTTTATTCCGTATTTCATTTTAATCATCCTTTACTTTAAATTTTGTAAACGCTTCATTACATCGTTGCCGCCCCTGCCGAAGTAATCATGGAGCAGTTTGTATTTAGCATAAAGCTTTTTTCAGCAGAATCGGCTTTTCCCGTAAAAATTATTTTCTGTAATTCTCGACCATTTCACCGAGCTTTTTTACCGCAGCGGCAGCACGGGCGAAAAATTCTTCAGGACTTACCCCGTCATAGAACGGAGATTTATTCTCAACTTCAAGCATCAGAGAATTTTTCAGATCAGCATCAGCAAGTGACTTTGCAACACGGTCAAAATCAATTTCCGCATCAAAAGGCAACATATGGTCGTCACCATTGGGCAACTTGTGGTTGTCATGAATGTGAACAACATCCAATCTGTCCCCGAAAATAGGCATAAAGCGCATTCCATAGGCAAAACACTCCTCGTGTCCCGTGTCCCAACAGAAAGTTGCATCAGGCAATTTATCCAAAAGATATGCGTGATTAGCTAATTTACGTATATTTTCAAATGCTATGCGCACATTTTTCGCCTTTGCGTATTCTACAAGTCTTGCAAATCTCAAAAGTCCCACATCGTTGATGTTCGGAGGGTTCACACCGCTTGAAATGTGACACACAACAGCTTTCACACCGTGTTCGGCACAAAGCTCCACCGCATCTGTAAGCTTTTTCAGATAGGCTTCACCTTTAAGAGAAGGCTCCCACATATCGTTTATGCCAACGAAAGGTGCGTGCATGAATTCCACTTCGATTCCGTTAGCTTCTGCCGCTTCGAAAAACTCATCAAGTTTATCATAATATGTACCAACAAAAGTTGTGGAAAAACCGTTTAATTTCATCAATTCAGCCGCTTTTTTCGGTTCAAGACCGTTGAAGGCATCCATGTTTATTCCGTATTTCATTTTAATCATCCTTTACTTTAAATTTTGTAAACGTTTCATCACGTCGTTGCCGCCCCTGCCGAAGTAATCGTGGAGCAATTTGTATTCAGCATAAAGCTTTTCATAGATCTCAACATTTTCAGGTTTCGGCATATAAGTTTTGATATAAGAAATGCTCATTTTTGCCGCCGCCTCTTTTATGTTTTTATAAAAACCGCTTGCAACAGCCGCATTTATAGCACTTCCCAAGGCGCCCGCCTGAGAGGTTGCCGCAATTTTAATGGGCTTTTTCAGCACATCGGCATATATCTGCATCATCATTTCGTCTTTCTTCGCAATACCGCCTGCGGCAAATATCTCGTTTACCGCAATATTCTGGGATTCGAAAGTTTCAATGATAACTCTTGCACCGTAAGCCGTGGATTCAATTATTGCACGGTAGATCTCTTCGGGACGTGTACTTACAGTCAAACCAAGGATAACGCCTGAAAGAGAGGAATCATCAAGAACGCTTCTGTTTCCGTTGAACCAATCAAGGGCAACAAGTCCGCTTTGTCCCGGCTTCATTTTTGAAGCTTTTCTGCGCAGAAGCTCATGGATGCTGATATTTTTCTCGTCAGCTTCTCTTATATATTTTTCAGGAACGTAATTTTTCACGAACCAATCAAATGCGTCACCAACACAAGCCTGACCTGCCTCATATGTGGTACAACCGGAAATCACACCATTTTCCACATAACCGCTGACACCGTGGACGGGATTTGCCTCATCTGAATTGGTTATCAAACAAGCGGAAGTACCTAAAATGTGCATCATCTGCCCCGATTCGGTAATTCCAAGGGCAGGAAGTGCCGCCTGAGCGTCTATCATAGGCATAGCAATGGGTATTCCAACAGGTAGCGAAGTCAATTCAGCGCCTTTTTCGCCCAAATATCCTGCAATTTCATCCACTCCGCAGACCTTTTCGGGGATTTTCGTGCCGATAATATCCTTCATTCGGGGGTCCACAGCTTCATACAGCTCTTTTTTCGGATATCCATTTTTTGCAGTCCAGCAGGATTTGAACCCTGCAAAAGCGATAGCTCTCGTCTCTTTACCCGTGAGCATCAAGGATATCCAGTCACCAGCTTCGATGAATCTGTCAGCTTTTTCGTAAACTTCAGGCGCATTATTCAGCGTTTCTGCTATTTTGGGGATCATCCACTCGGAAGAGAGCTTGCCGCCGTAAACTTCAAGTCTTTCGGGGTCTAACTTTTCAAATATCTCGTTTATTTTTTCTGTTTCACGCCATGCACCGTGATGTTTCCACAGTTTCACATAGGCATCGGGGGTATTTTCAAATTCGGGAAGAGTACACAGCGGCGTTCCATCTTCCAAGATCGGCAAAATCGTACAGGTAGTAAAATCAACTCCAAGCCCAGAGATCTGCTCCGATTTTATTTTTCCATTTTTCAGCGCTTGCGACACAGTATTTTTCAATGCTTCAATGTAGTCCAATGGGTGCTGGAGAGCCCACATTTTCGGAAGCTCTTTTCCGCAAGGAAGTTTTTCGTCCATAACTCCGTGGGGATATTCATACGTTGCAGAAGCAACCTCATTTCCGTTTTCAGGGTCGGCGATCACAGCTCGCGCAGACAGTGTTCCGAAGTCAATTCCAATAACATATTTTTTCATAGTTCTGCTCCCTTTAAGCTTTTTCTTATATTTTATACCATTTTGGTGTAAATGTCAACATGAAAAGAGGTAAAAATGCGGAAAAAATTATTATAATTATAAAAAAATGCGATTTACATCTTGACTTTCAGGCAAAAGTCGGTTAAAATATATGTATACGATATTTTCACATCACTTTTAAAGGAGAAACTGAAATGATCAAAGACAGAAAAGATATCGACAAACGCTATAAATGGGACCTGTCCGTTATCTATGCCGACGAAAAGGCTTTTTATGCGGACTATGCCATAGCTGAAAAAGCTATCAAAGCATTCCCCAAATTTGAAAAGAAAATGCTTAAAAATGCGCAGGGTCTTTACGACACCATTAAAGCTATGGTTGACCTCGAAGCCATCATTGAAAGACTCTGGCATTATGCACACCTCAATTTTGCCGTTGACAGCTCAAACAATGCATACCAGGCACTCAGCGCAAAAGTAAGAAGCCTTGCCATTGCCGCAGGTTCTGCTTCATGGTTCGTATCTCCCTACCTCCTCAGACTTGACGAAGCTGTTCTTGAGGGCTGGTACAAGGAAGTTCCCGAACTTGAAACTTTCCGCCGCATGATCGACAAAAACATGAGAATGAAGCCCCACACTCTTTCCGATGAATGTGAACAGCTCATGTCCAAAATGGAAGACGCGCTCGGTTCTCACGGTGAAACACGTAACCTTTTCGCAAACTCAGACCTCAGATTCGGAAAGATCAAGGACGAATCAGGTAAACTTGTTGAACTTACCGATGCAAGCTATGTTCCTTACCTCATGAGCAACGACAGAAAAGTCCGTCAGGCAGCATTCCGTTGTCTTTACAAAACTTACGCTCAGTTCGGAAACACATTTGGTACGATGCTCAACAACCTCGTAAAAGAACGCTGTACAATGGCTAAAGTTCGTAATTACGCAAGTTCTCTCACAGCTTCAACTTTCAGAGATGAAGTTACTCCCGAAATTTACAACAATCTCATCGACTCCGTAAACAAGGGACTCCCCGTACTTTACGATTACTACGACCTCAAGAAAGAAGTTCTCGGTCTTGAACATCTCCATATGTACGATATCTACGCGCCCCTCATCGGCGAACTCGACAGAGTTTACGACTACGATGAAGCGGTTGAAGAAGTTCTGAAAACTGTAAGCGTTTACGGCGAAGAATACGCTTCCAACCTCAGAGCAGGTCTCAAAGAAAAGGGTTGGGTAGACGTTTATCCCTCCAGAGGCAAACGCGGCGGTGCGTTCAGCTCAGGTGGTCCCGGTGTTGAACCTTATATCCTCCTCAACTACACAGAAAAATTCGACGACATCATGACTCTTGCCCACGAAGCAGGTCACTCCATGCACACATGGTTCTCAACCAACTACAATGAACCTCATAATTCCGGTTATACTATTTTTGTTGCGGAAGTAGCTTCCACAGTAAACGAACTTCTCCTCGCACACAGAAAACTCCGTGAATGCACAAACGAAGACGAAAAGCTTTATATCCTCAACCAGCTCATGGAAACTTACAAAGGAACACTTTTCCGTCAGACAATGTTTGCGGAATTTGAAAAAGGCATCCATGCTCTCTGCGAAAAGGGAGAACCCCTTACCGCTGATGTTATCAGCAAGCGCTACTACAAGCTTGTTAAGCATTATTTCGGTCCCAATGTTACATGCGATAAGCAGATCGCTTACGAATGGATGAGAATTCCTCATTTCTACACAAGCTTCTATGTTTACAAGTACGCTACATGTATCTCCGCAGCTTCTGCTATCGTTAAACGCATCGAAACTGAAGGCGACGCTTATGTCGGTCAGTATATTGACTTCCTCAAGTGCGGCGACTCACGTTCACCCCTTGAAAGTCTCCTCGTTGCAGGCATCGACATGACAAAACCCGAAGTTGTAACAAGCGCGATCGAAGACTTCGCTTCCGCAGTTGCTCAGTTCAGAGAAATATACAAGAACAAGAAATAAACTATAATTTAAAAATGTTAAAAGGGGTTGGCTCATTTAGAGATAATGGGACAATCCCTCAGTCTTTCCTACGGAAATCCAGCCCCCTTTACACAAGGGAGCCCTGTTGCAAGTCTCAACTTCAACAAGGTTCCCCATATAAATATATTAAAAATTACAGTATTTAGATGAGGAGTTGGATTTATTACAGGCTCCCTTGTGTAAAGGGAGCTGGCGCGAAGCGACTGAGGGATTGTCTTAACAATATAAATCGGAATTGGTTCTAAATGAGCCAGCCCCTTTCTTTAACTATTCTTTAAAAACAGCGGTGGCCAAATAGCTTTTGAGGCAAATTTTCCATGATAATACCGCTTAAAATATAGTTTTTTTGTAAGAAATTAAAAATTTTTGCTTTACCCTATTGAAATTTCGCACAAAGTATGTTATAATATTAGCAGAAGAATTATACATTGTTATAAATTACTTTATTATATTTTAACGAAAGACGAGGGATGGGCATGAACGACAAGCTTATCATAACTATTTCCAGACAGTACGGCAGCGGAGGCAGACTTATTGCAAAAAGAGTCGCTGAAAAATTAGGTATCAACTACTACGACAAAGATCTCATCCGTATGGCTGCAAAAGAAAGCGGCATGAGCGAAAAAGTATTTGAATCAATGGACGAAAAGCCCACAAACAGCCTTCTTTATTCTCTCGCAATGGGCGCTTACGCAATGGACGGTCAGTACGTTTACTGGGGCGACTCCACTGTTCCCCTGACAGACAAGGTCTACCAGATACAGACAGATCTCATCAAAAAACTCGCTTCCGAACAGGGCGGCGTTTTTGTAGGCAGATGTGCAGACTATGTTCTGAGAGATTACCCCAACTGCCTTAAAGTATTCGTATCAGACTCTCACGAAAACCGTGTAAACAGGATCACGAATGAATACGGTGCTGAAACGAAAAAAGTTGACGATCTTATTATCAAAACAGACAAAAAACGTGCAAACTACTACAGTTTCCACACAAATCTCACTTGGGGCGACTGCACAAACTACGACCTTTGCGTGAGAACAGGCTCTTTCGGTATGGAAGGTGCCGCTGATATGATAATTGACGCTCTTGAACTTAAATTGGGACGTAAAGTAAGACCGTAACGGAAAGGCTTTAAATGGTCAGTATCAGGATCGTCTGCGTTGGCAATCTGAAAGAAAAATACTGGAAAGATGCCATAGCAGAATACGGGAAAAGATTGAGCCGTTTTTGCAATTTTGAAGTTATAGAAACGCCTGAATCAGATCCCGAAAAAGAAAAAACAGCAATAATGAAACACCTGCAGGGGTACGTTTTCTCTCTTTGCGTTGAAGGGAAGCAATGTACCTCTGTGGAATTTGCGCGAAAGATCGAAAACGTTATGCAAAACGACTCAAAGATCACTTTTGTCATCGGAGGCTCGGACGGACTTTCCGAAGAGGTAAAAAAAGCTTCATCTTCAAGGCTCTCTTTTTCGGAAATGACTTTCCCCCACCAGCTCATGAGAGTCGTGCTTGCGGAACAGATCTACCGCGCATTTACCATAAATAACAACATAACTTACCACAAATAGCGGAGGAATTCTTGCAAATGAATCACAGATCCCGTTTTGTCAGAATCGTCGCATCAATGATGGCGATGGTATTGATATTTTTATGTGTCCCCGTGGCTTCAAGCGCAACGGCAATAAACACAACAACACAAATAACCTACACAAGAGATTTTATCGTTCAGAACGCAGTCCCCGTAAACGATTGGAACGAAACGGTCATGTATTCTGCGGTAGGATTTTTCAACCTCGTTGAGATCGAACCCTTTATCCCCGAATCAGACACGACTTCTGCGCTTACCACCGCCACAAGGATACTTGCGCTCATTTCCGTAGGTGAATTGAATAAAGAAACAGCAGCGGAAAACCCCGAAGTAAAAGCACTCTCCGACCTCCAGAAAGAGGACGGCTCATTCGGCGGTTTTTATGAAACAGTATATTCCGTTATGGCTCTGAATTCCTGCGATGCGTTTTTCAGCAGCGAAAAAGCGGTGAAAAACATCCTTTCTTATCAGAAAGAGAACGGAAGCTTTGACATCGGCGACGGTAGCCCTATTTTATCCACGAGCCGAGCAATGACAGTCCTTTCCATGTACGGTACAGACCCTGCGGTTGCAGATGCGTTGGACAAGACCATAGAATACATAAGATCCACCGAAACGGAAGACGGTCTTTTCGGTGACGGAAGATGTGATACTTTCTGTGCCGCAATGATCGGTCTTGTGGATGTAGGCGTTACAGTTACAGGTGAGGATTGGGGCAAACTTGCAAACAATCTTGTAAAATTCAAAAATGACGACTATTCGTACAATATGTACACCGAAGACGAGCAATTCAGCTCCACCGCAACACTTTACGCAATGGCGGCTTTTGATGCCATAGGCAGAGGAAGATCTGTTTATATCCGACTTATGGAAGACGGAGAGCTGAATCAATATTCACTTAAAGACTATATGCCATTCCTCAGCGGTTACGGAATCATCGCCCTTGTGGCTGTGGCATTCTGGGTATATCTGATATTCTTCAGAGGCAGAAAAAGAAACGAAAAGGCGGTAAAAAGAAATGATTAAACTTTGGGAAAAGGACATCCCCCTTTGGGATGAAACTATCGACCAGGAAGAACCGAATATTGTACCTTATCTTCTGGAAAACACCAACGCCCCCTGCGTTATCGTTTGTCCCGGAGGCGGATACGGAGGAAAAGCTGACCACGAAGGCAGACCCATCGCAGAATGGCTCAACTCCATCGGCTTCCACGCATTTGTAATGGACTACAGAGTTGCTCCGTACAGGCAGCCTGCGCCTCAGCTGGACTTGAAGAGAGCGATCAGACACGTGCGTTATTATGCTGAAAAATACAACATCAGAAAAGATGCTGTCGGAGTTCTCGGATTTTCGGCAGGCGGACATCTTGTGACCTCGGTAAGCGTATTTTTTGACTACGGCAAAGACGACGGCGACGAGATCGACAAAGAAAGTTGCAGACCGGATTTCACCGTTCCCTGTTACCCCGTTATTGATATGGAATCCTTCGGACATCAGGGCTCAACGGACAACCTCCTTGGAGAAAACGCTTCTGCGGAACTGAAAGAAAAATACTCGCTCTATAAGCAGGTTACAAAAGATACTCCTCCCGCATTCCTCTGGCATACAGCAGACGACAACTGTGTTCCCGTAAGAAACTCTTTGGAATACGCAAAAGCCCTCGCAGAAAACGGAGTTGATTTTGCACTCCACATCTATCCCCACGGTCCTCACGGCCTCGGGCTTGCTTCCGACACAGAAGACGTAAAAACATGGACAGACCTCTGCGGTATCTGGCTCAAACAGATCACAAGCAAATAAAAGGACGAAATCAGCCCATTTAAATGCAGAAAGAATAACTCATTTACGAAATTTCGGATTTTTTGCAATATGATTAAGATTTTTTTTTGAAAGCACTATACAAAAAGCATTTTTTGTGATAAAATATTTAGTGTGGTTCTTAATTAAAAACACAAATTCAGATTTTAAAACTACGGTCACGTAGTCTCAATAGAAAGGTATGGTCCAAATGAAAAAAATCTACGAAGGCAAAACAAAAGACGTTTATGCTCTTGATAACGGAAACGTTATGCTCAAATTCAAAGACGACTGCACAGGTAAAGACGGCGTTTTTGATCCCGGCGAAAACTCTGTAGGTCTCACTATCGAAGGCATCGGCAAGGCAAATCTCCAGACATCTATCCTCTACTTTGAACTCCTCAAAAAAGCAGGCATCAAAACTCACTATGTGAGCGCAAACATCGAAGACGCTACAATGGAAGTTCTCCCAGGTAAAGTTTTCGGTCACGGTCTTGAAGTTATCTGCAGACTCGTTGCAACAGGTAGCTTTATCCGCAGATACGGCGAATACATCGAAGACGGTACACCTCTTGAAGGCGGCTATGTTGAATGTACATTCAAAAACGACGCTAAAGGCGATCCCCTCGTAACAGGCGAAGGTCTCGCAGCTCTCGGCGTTATGAGCCCTGCTATGTTCGAAAGCATGAAAGAACAGACTCTCAAGATCACAAAGATCGTTGCTGACGACCTCAAATCCATCGGTCTTGATCTCTGGGATATCAAATTCGAATTCGGTTACAACAACGACGAAGTTATCCTCATCGACGAGATCGCTTCCGGTAACATGAGAGTTTATAAAGACGGCAAGATCGTTGATCCCGTTGAACTCACAAAACTCATTCTCAACAGATAATTCGTTCTACTAAGAATTTTTTCATGAGGAACCTCTTTCTTTTCGCAAGAAAAGATTGAGGTTCCGCCTCCATTTTAACCCCTGAAAAGATCCGAATAAAAAAATGCATAAATATACACATTAAAGACATTTAAAAAATGTCATTTTTTTTTGCATTTTTAGCAACCCTATTGACATATTTATACATTTATGCTATAATATACATACCATATAATTTTTCCCACCTAAATACGAAAAATGAAAGGAAATGGTATTATGAAATTAAAGACAAAACTTGCAGCTTTCGCACTTGCTGTGACTTGTTCTTTCGGGGTATGCGCACATGCAGCAACCGAAGTTCCGAAACTTCTCCCGTTTTTAAACACGGATTCTGCCGCAGTTGTGGCAATGATCGACAGCATCACCATTGCTGATCTGACCACCGAAAGGCAGATCGAAGAGGCATTCATTGCATACTGCGACCTCGAAGACAGCGCAAAAGCGAAAGTTACAAACTACGAAAAGCTTGACGAAATGAGAAAAGCCATCGCAAAGCTTTACAACCCCGATGCCGAAAACAAACAGGGCGGTAAACTTATTGACCGTTCACAGTTTCTCATCGGTGTTTATAATGTAAACAGCCAATGTTGGACAGACGAACATTTTCAAGCAATCAAAGACTGTAATATTGACGTAATTTGCAGTGGTTCTTATAATACAACATTCCTTGACCTTTGCGAAAAATACGGAATCGGAACTTATGTAAACTATCTTCCTCACTTCTTCGTAGGTTCAGTAGAAGCAAGAGGTTCAATATCACAGTTTTGTCCGTTGGGAACATACCAATCTTATGCAGAAAATTTCGTTGATCACCCTGCAATTGTTGGTTTTGCAATCGCAGATGAACCACATCTTTGGGATTACGAGCATTTGGAATTGCTCCGTCAGGAAGCTGCGGAACTTTTCCCGGATAAACTCATTTATATAAATCTTCTTCCAAGCGGTCAGCATATAGGTGCTTACGGTGTATGGGAGAGAAATGACACCGACTATGACCCAACTTATGACTATTATAGATACATTGAAGACTACGAAAAAATAGTACAAACAGATTATATAAGCTATGACTTATATATGCTCTCGTTTGAAAATTTCTTAGAAAAAGACGGAAGAGGTGGCTTACATTTCCTTGAAGCAGCTGCAACATTAGGAGATATTACAAGCAACACAGGAAAGGACTATTGGTTTGTGCCTCAAGTAAGTTCAAGTGTAAATGACATATGGGTAACTACTCAGCAACTCAGATATCAGGTATATAACTCAATGGCTTATGGTGTAAAGGCTATCAACTGGGCTTGCTGGACAGCAGGTTGGTGGCACGCAGACAATCAGGTCGTTGACAGCGCAGGTAATTTCACTCAACAGTATGAAAAACTTAAAACTGTAAACAATGAAATTAAAACCCTTTCGCCTATTTACATGAGATATACCAATAAAGATACCTATATCGCATCTCAATTCCCCTATTTCAATGACTACAACAGCTCAAACATAATTCCCAAACACATAGAAAACACATTCAACCAAAACGTTATTAAAGACATTACAGCTTCCGAATCCTCAACCGTAATTATAGGTTATTTTGAAAAAAATATCGGAAATGGTACAGCCTTTATGATATCAAATGCAACAGATTTTGCCTGCGGTGAGGATTATGATGGAAAAATATATTTAAATGAAGGTCAGGACGCGAAAGTTACGTTTAAACTTGTCGATTCCAATGCGGAAGTTACAGCTTATCTCAAAAACACAGCATACAAACTCACTCCCGACGAGAACGGAGTTTACAGCATTTCAGTCCCCAACGGCGAAGGAATTTTCGTCACTATTGATCCCATAACTGCTGAATAAAACATAAAAGAGACTCTTGAATGAGTCTCTTTTTTATACAGATCAATATTCAAAACAGTCATATGCACGCAAAATATACTCGCCTATCTCGTACATTGCACGCTCTAAAGTCTTCTGAACATTAAGGGGTGCCTCTGTTACACGTTCTTTCCCAAAACTTCGACGGTCTCCCTGCCAATATTTGTAGGGTCTGAGGGTAGAATCCGCCTCAAAAGTGAAATAACCCTTATATCCGCTGTCCAAAAGCCCGTTCATGATAGCATCAACGCTCATTGTGCCGCAATAAGGCAGAACGTGTTCATCGCCTCGACCGCTGTTGTCGTTGAAATGGATCGCTCGAAGACCGTCGCCCAAAGCCATTATGTCTTCATACTGATGTCCCTCGCAGTTTGCGTGACCCGTGTCCCAACAAGCCCCGAAAAGCGGATGATCTGCCACATGCAAAAATTCCGCCATTTCTTCACCCGTCAGGAAATAATAATTGTCCCCCATATTTTTCTTGGTGCTGTTCTCAATAAGGACACTTACGTTATTTTTCTCCATTGCAGGCAAAAGAAGCCTGTAGAACTCAAGGTTCTGCTTAAAATACTCATCTTTCGAGAGATTTTCGCCCCAACCTGAATGAACAACGGTATTAGGTATACCCAAAATTCCGCAAATTTCGATGGAACGGATAGTAGCTTGAAGCAAAAACTCATAATTATTGTCTTTCTGAAGAGGATTTCCGCCCGCAGAATGACATTGAACAAACTTTACGCCACGATCATCGGCAATTCTTTGCCATTCATCAACAGTTTTTCTCCAATTTTGAGACAAAGTCAATGAGTCAGGAGTCGCTTCGCGGTAAAGATTCAGGTCAACACATCGGAATCCTGCGTCCGCAACATGACCGATACTTTCGGAAACTGAGCAGCCGAAACGCTCAAAATCCCCTGTAGTTGTTGCAAGTTTCATGGCAAAATCCCCTTTTCAATAGCAAATAATATATTTTATCACGTTTCAAAACAAAAGTCAAACTTCTTTTTGATTTTGAGCTTTCATTTTATTGTTTAACTCTGCCGATTATTTTGATAGCCGTAATAGGGTTCTCAAATCAGAAACCTCTCGCTGCAAATTTTCAATACATTCTGAAAGAGTTGAAACATCGGTACTGCAACCGCTGACTACAAAAAAATCTTTTTCGCAGTCTTCTACCTATTTAATATGCAATTCTCTTAAAGTAGTGCAACCCGTAACGATCTGGGGCAGATCATCATGGACTTTACCCTCAAAATCGAAGTGAAGATGTCCCGTAATAAGCGCTTTGACCAACGGACAGCCCACAATGAGGTCATAAGCTTCCTGCGTGATAGCGTCGGCTTTCTGCTGACGGTAGCGGTCTTCGGGATAATTTTTCATATATTCCTCAGGGACCGCCATCTGATAAGCAACGGGGTGCTTTTCCAGATTCCTGTGGAAATGGAGCAGATCCTCTGCATAAAGCGGTGTGTGCATGAAGAGAATTATGGGCAAGCCAAGTGCAATTTCCGCTTTAAGTGCGTCAAGCTGTTCCTGCTCAAAGAGATAATAACCGTTGTCAATGGCGATAAGATTCACGCCGTTGATCTTTCGGGAAGAAAACCTGATGTCGTTTTTGAATGCCGCCTGAACTTTTTCGAGGCTCTGATTTCTGTAGTCAGCGTCCTCCCAGGCTTCGCCCACATATTGGCTGAATTCGTGGTTTCCTGCCGCCATGAAAACATCATATTCATCGGTGAAAACCTTAGCAGCATCAATATTTGCCACGGAAACAAAGTCCAAAAGGTCTCCCGTATGGGCAATGATCAGATTTTTTTCTTTTGCGACACGCTTCATTTCCTCAAAAGTCGCTTCTGCTTCGGGAAAACGTGTGGTTCTGCGCTCTGCAAGCTCGATCTTTCGCTGACAGTCACGGTCGTCCGCAAGACAAAGATGTGTATCGCTGACATGCAACAGGGTGAAAGGCTTTTCTGCGCCTACGTTCAATTCGTTGGATAAATATTTCATCAAGATCAGTCCTATAAGTTTTTTTCTTAATTATAGCACATAATTTTTATTTTGTCAACAGCACCGAATCCTGAAAACTATTTATTCCTCATCTTGATCATTTCTTTCGGCGAAATGCCCATAGTTTTTTTGAAAACGCGGGAAAAGTACAGAGGATCCTTATAACCGCAACGGAAAGCAATCTCCTGCACGAAAAGATGCCGCTGATCTATAAGCGACACAGCGTAACTTATACGCAATGTGTTCAGATATTCGCTGACACCCATTCCGAAAACACGTTTGAAATGATGAGACAGGTATTTTTTATTGTATTGGAAACGATTACTGACAGATTCAAGGGAAATGTTGGGGTCTCCGAAATTTTCATCAATAAATTTCTTGACAAAAAGCATGGAACCTGAGGCTTTTACGGTTTCGTCATCCTCTTTTTCCGCGGAGACCTTATGACCTATCTCCGAAAAAGTGTACAAAATAACGCTTTCGCTGACAAGATCCAAAAATTCGTTCCTGCAGGAAAATTCCTGCTCCCAGAAAAAACGGATATGGGACATTTCGTTAAAGAAACAACATTTTTTGGTTATCCCGAGCCTCGTCATAATCTCGCTGACTCTCGTACCGATGAAGCTGACATACATGAGATTCAGGTCGTCGCCACATTCGAGAGTGTACTCCACAGAGGGGAAGATCACAAAAACATCGTTTTCCTTGACCTCGAAACGTGTTCTGTCGAATTTGACCGTACATTTGCCCTTTGTTACAAGGCAGATCCGATAAAACGAAAAAATGAAAGGACCTTTATTTACGAATTCACCTCGTTCACACACAAAATTCAATGTGGTTATCACGTCGGGAGAGCTGTGTGCAGGCACAAATCGGCAAATATTCATAATAAAAGTCCTTTCTTAATAAAAATTATTTATTTTTCAGTTTTTTGAGCTCTTCTACTTTAAACTCTTCATAAAGTTTCTGTTGTCTGTCGTAGACTTCCTGAGGAATCTCAGGTGTCCCCTTTGAGGTTGTGGGCAGAAGCTGCTCCCCTGCGCCTTTCGGGTCGGTGCAAGCGGTATCGTTTCTGTATTTTTCACGGACCTCAGGATCTCTGAGATTGGGAATTTCCATGGGGATTCCGCCTGCAAGAATTGAACGGTACGCAAAAATACCGGGGAGGAACATATCGCAAGCCTCATAAATATCTATAACGTCAGCATCCTCGAAACCTCTGATCTTACGAACAAAGTTATACATGGAGTAGAAATCGGAATTTCCGTGGCCATAGCCCTTAGCCATTTCAGCCTCAGCATGAGTGGGACGGTAATCCTCGTGTTTTTCAGTATCGTAAGCGCCGCTGTACTCATCGAAATCCACATAAATTCTGTGAATATCTCCATCACAAGCAGCTTCTCTTGCAGTTTCCATTCTGCCTTTTGAGCCGTAAACTGTGTACCAGATATTATTTTTGTAAAGACCGCCGTGGAGGCTCTTGTAAATAGCTCCGTTCTCAAATTCAACAATTTCCATACCAAAAAGTCCGGATTTACAACCGAATCTGAACTTTCTCTCTGACATCATGCTTTCAAAACCTGTAACCTTGACGGGACGAAGACCTGTGATGTGAACGATAGGTCCGATGGAATGCGTGCAGTAGAATGTGGAATATCCGTTATTTCTCCAATGATCCTCTTCGCCGTATGCGATCTCAGGCCATATGGGTTCGCAGTTATGAACATATTCGCCCTCGCCGTATTCAAATTCACCGATCTTACCTTCCTTATAAAGCTTTTTCATCTCATAGGGAGCAGGCATATAGCAGTAGTTTTCGCCATAAGCGTAAATTTTGCCAGTTCTTTCAATACATTCGATAAGTTCAACCGCTTCTTTCAAGTTCTGGAAAGGCAATACCTCGCTGAAAACGTGCTTTCCCGCTTCCATACATCTGATTGCAAAAGGTGCGTGTTCGTTGGCATAGTTTGCAAGAACCACAGCATCCATATCATGCTTCAAAAATTCATCGAAATCAGAATAAAGTGCAACGCTGTCATCGTTAATCTCCAGCTTTACGCGTTCTCTTTTAAATTCATCCTTGTCGCAAACAGCAACAAGCTCTGTATCAGGATATTCTCTCGAAAAACCGAGCATCGTTCTACCTCTGCCTGCGCCGAATACACCAATCTTAATTTTTTCCATAAGAAAACCTCTTTCTATGTTTTTATTTTATTATACCATAGAAAGAGGTATATTTCAATAGACAAAATCTATCTTTTCATGGATAAAAGTTAGGTTTTACTGGAAAGAACATTCCTTGCTTGTTTTAAAGTTATCCCATTTCTGACGAACTCTGTCATAAACTTCCATTGGAATTTCAGGATCGCCATGACCGCAGGACGGAATAAGCATATCACCTGCAATATCGGGGTCGGTGCAAGTCGTATCGTTGCGGTACTGTTCACGGACAGCAGGATCACGAAGATCGGGGATATCAAGTGTCACGCCACCCTGAAGAATGGAACGGTAAGCGAACATTCCGGGCAAAAACATATCCATGGCTTCGTAAACGTCGATAATGTCAGCATCTTCAAAGCCCTGAATCTTGCGTACAAAATTGTACATAATATTGAAATCCGAGCCGCCGTGGCCGAATTTTTTAGCTTCTTCGGAAACAAAGTTCTCAGGACAATAATCTTCGCGTTTTTCAGTATCGTAAGCGCCACTGTATTCATCATAGCTTACATAAACACGGCCAACACCGTTCTGATGGGAATCTTCACGAGCTGTTTCAATTCTGCCTTTGGAGCCGTCAATGGAATACCAAAGATTGTTCTTATAAATATTGCCATGAATACTTCTGCAAAGTCCACCGTTTTCAAACTCAACCATTTCGATACCGTAAGAAGCGCATTTACTTCCCACACGGTAACGTCTTTCATTGAGTTTACTTTCAAAACCCGTAACTTTCACGGGACGGAGACCTGTAATATGAACTATGGGACCGAGAGAATGGGTGCAATAGAATGTGGAATACATTCTGTTACGCCAATGGTCAGGTTCGCCATATGTGATCTCATGCCAAATGGGTTCACAGTTATGCATGTATTCAGCACTTGCCTGTTCAAGTTCACCGATAAGACCCTGACGGTAAAGTTTTCTCATTTCGTAGGGACCTGACATAAAGCAGTAATTTTCACCGTAAGCGTAAATTTTGCCTGTTCTTTCAACGGTTTCAATAAGTTCGACAGCTTCTTTCATGGTCTGAGCAGGAACGACCTCGCTGAAAACGTGTTTGCCCTCTTCCATACATCTGATAGCAAAAGGCGCATGTTGATGCGCATAGTTCGCAAGCACGACAGCATCCATATCGTGTTTAATAAAATCCTCAAAATTTGAATAATAAGAAATTCCGTCCTCGCCGCATTCCTTTTTCTGACGTAAAAGAACATCGGGATTCTTATCACAAATAGCAACAAGTTCGGCATTTTCAGCCATTTTAGCATAATTTATCATGCTTCCGCCACGGTGGCCGCCAAGAACGCCTATTCTGACTTTTTTCATATGTAAAACCCTTTCATTATAAATTTTATCTTCATAATGATTATCGAAAGTCGAAACGCTAAACCGTTTCGACAAGCCGATAAAATCGGCTTTTGTTAATTCAAATTGATAACAATTTGAATTAACTCGACATTCATTGAAAT
>SVMT01000032.1 GCA_015067305.1 Oscillospiraceae bacterium
GAAATCCAGCTCCCTTTACACAAGGGAGCCCTGTTGCAAGTCTCAACTTCAACAAGGTTCCCCATATAAATATATTAAAAATTACAGTATTTAGATGAGGAGTTGGATTTATTACAGGCTCCCTTGTGTAAAGGGAGCTGGCGCGAAGAGACTGAGGGATTGTCTTAACAATATAAATCGGAATTGGTTCTAAATGAGCCAGCCCCAAAAGCCTTTTTATATAATTAAATTAATAATATCTTTCGGAAGTTTTGCCAAAAGCGTTCTGCGAAAGTTTGTTCTCCGTATTTTTCGATGACGGTTTCAGCCAATGCCAACGGTACGGAGCTGAAAACTTTGCCGTTAACTTTGATTTTCAGTTCACCGTAAGTTTTCCCCGCTTCCGCAGGCGCAAATATCATTTTCGGCAGAGCCTCTTCAATTTCTGCCGGTAATAGTGTTCCGTCGATTTCAAGCCCCTTTATCGGCTGCGTATTTATTAGTTTTGCTTTTGATTCACCGTTTAAGGTCGGAACTTCGGCTGAATATTGCCCTTGAGCAGTTATTTCGCACACCTTTACACGTGAAAATCCGTAGTCAAGCATTTTTTCATGGTCGTTCCAGTCGTCGGGCGCGTTCAGCGTTACGGCTATGAGCGTGATACCGTCCTTTTCGGCTGAAGAAACGAGGCATCTGCCCGCGGCTTTCGTGAAACCTGTCTTCATTCCCGTTGCGTATTCGTAGCTGTCCAGAAGTTTGTTGGAATTTTCCAGCACAAGGCTGAAATAATCGAGCTTTTTCGTTTTTGAACTCACGATTTCCCTGACGGTTTCATTCTTGTAGGCTTCGGCGGCAATCAGCGCCAATTCTTTTGCAGTCGTGTAATGATCTTCATTCGGCAGACCGTGAACATTTGCAAAATGAGTGTTTGTACAGCCCAATTCCAGAGCTTTTTCGTTCATTAGTTCCACAAATTTTTCCGTTGAGCCGCAGAGATTTTCCGCAATGACCGTCGCCGCATCGTTTCCGCTTTTCAGAAGCATCATGTACAGAAGATCGGAAAAAGAGATCGTTTGTTCCGCCAGAATCCCCATCTGCGAGCCGTCCACCGCTGCTGCCGCTTCCGAAACGGTCATCATTCTGCCAAAGTTTCCGAATTCTGCCGCCACAAGAGCCGTCATCAGCTTGGTCGTGCTTGCCATCGGCAAAATTTCCTCTGCATTTTTTTCGTAAAGTATGATTCCCGTTTTACATTCGATCACTATCCCGCTTTTTGCGGAAATCTCAGGCTCCGCCGCCGTCCGAACATTGCAGTTCGCAAGCATCAGCGCTGCCGTTACGCATATTATCAATTTTTTCATTCCGAACACCTCTGTTTATGTATATGAGAGGTGTTTCGACGTTATGCGGGAACTTCGGAATTAGTAGTATTAGATACTTTTCAACTTTCCCTCAACACAGAAGACCCCGTTTACAAGAACTTTTTCCTCGTCGGGTTTTTCAAGAATACCTTGAGAAATCAGTTCTTCCGTGATGTGAGCGATTATTCCGTTTGCATAACAGGATACCCATTGGTTTATCTGATCATTAAGGTGTTTGGGTACAAATTTCTCAAAGCTTTTACGCAGAGAAATAATATATTCCGTGAAAAGCGCATCAAATTCAGAGTTGTCAACTGTGATGCTTTCTATAAGCTCCATAAATTGAGCTGTCGTGAAATAAGGAAAATTCAATTTAAATTTATTACCGTCTTTTACTGCCAAATTCAAAGAAATCAACCGAGCAATATCCTCATCGGAAATAACGTCGTCGGGAATAAATCCGTCGGAGCATTTCTGAATAATATTATTGTCACATAGCCATTGGGAGCTACCTCGGTGCGTTATATCTTTTTCAAAGTATTTACCCAAATGATAGTAATAGATACTGCATGTCTCGTTTGCAGACTCATTGCATCCGGAATTATATTCGGGAAGATCTTCGTTTTCGTCTGCAGTTTCGGAAACGATGAACCAACCGTAGCCCCCGTCTTTTCTTGGGGGGTAATTTCCTCGTTTGAGGTTAAGTTTCTCCATGATTCCGCCCTTTTTCTGTCTGATAAGGTAGGAAACGAGGATATATCCAAGACGTTTTATGCCAAAGTTGTTACCGTAAAAATTTATTTCGGAAATCTTTTTTTCTGCTTTCTTCAGCATTTCTTCAATGATATCTGCGGCTGTCTTTATGAGTTTCTCGGTATCATTTTCTGCAGTTGTTCTGTTTTTCAAGGAAAAAATGATGAAATTTGTTCTGTATTTGCTTCCGACTTTTTCAATAGCATCGCCGTATTCAAGTTTGGGAAGCTCATCTTCTATATACATGGTGGGAAGTCCCGTGGCAATGCTGATTTCCTCGACGGTTACGGGTTTTTCGTATGCCGCAAGGCAAATAGCTCGTGCAACTTGAGAGTGTAAATATTTGTAGGTGTCCATGTTTCCGTTGCAGGATGTGGTTTCCCAATTTATTCTTTTGTAAATTTTGCTCATTGTATTGTCTCCTATCCGTTCCTTAATCTTACTGCGCCCTATATTAAGTCTCCATTTTACGGTGCTTTCGGGCAGTTCATATTTGCATGAAAGTTCTTTTACAGACATTTCACCGATATAGTAGTCAACAAAAATGTCCTTATATTGAGCCGAAAGGGTATGAAGCGCTCGGAATATCGGTTCAAATTCATTTTCGATGGCGTATTCGTCTATTGTACAGTAATCGTTTTCTATTTCGAAAAGTTCTTTATCTGAAAAATGTGCCATTTCTTTATTTTTGCGGTCAATAAATCTTGCGTAACGGTTATGGGCAATTCTCCATATCCACGATTCAAGCGAATTTATTTTGTACTTACTTAGGCCCTCAATGGCATGGCATATTATTTCACTTGCAAGGTCTTCTGCATCGTGGCGATTGCTCAGCCTTTTTGCGCAGAATCGGTATATTTGCTCAATATATGGAAGAAGCTCTTCACCGTTCATTTTTTCAACTTCTTTCTTTTTATGTTTCGCAATCATGATTACACCTATATAGTGCCGTAAATATTGCGTCGGATAGGTAATTTTATGCGTTAGCCGTTGAAACTGTTTATAACTTTTTGCTTTCAGCATCGGTTTTTGAAAGGGGTGCGGGGGAAACTTTTTTTCCGCGAAAAAAGTTTCCCCCGTAATAAATACAAATTTTACTTAAAATACTTATCGAATATGTCTTCGATTTTGTCAGCCTCGGAAGAGACTGCGTAGTAGACGTAGTTTCCGCTTCGCTGAACTTCGGTGTCTTCCATTTTTGCGTATTCGGAAGGCAGGTAGTTTTTGAACTGATTTTTCACGGAGTCGAGATATGTTGCAAATGCGGCTACAACTCTTTCTGCGGCTGCTGCGTCAACGGCTTCGCAGATAACGATCTGGTCTGCGGAGATCGCTTCGGCGCTGATCTGAACTTTCATCTGTTTCAGGTCTGCGGTGTCAACTGCAACGTAGTCAACAATGTCATTTTCAGTCAGTTCGATGAAATCGGGAATGGTTACTGCCGCCGCAACCTCATTATATACAGCGTTGACATCCACTTCTTTCGGTGTGTTGTCGCCGCCGCAGGCTGTAAAACTGCAGAGTATTGAAATTATCGCTAAAATTGCGCAAGTGATTCTTTTCATGTTTTCATAACCTTTCAATATTTTATAAATCTTAATATCTGTTTTTTGGGGTATGCGTTTGTGAGCACTTCCTGTGAAAGATGCGGTGAGTAATAACTGCTGACAGCGTTTCTGAGTAGTTGCGGCAGCAGATAAGTGTTCAGCATTTATGTTTTGAGCTTTGCTCGGTAAAAGTTTTTTGAGGGGTGCGGGGAACAATTTTTCAAAAATGTTCCCCGCAAAAATAATATCACAATAAAGTTACGGTTCTCCTGCGGAACCTTCCCAGCCTTCGACTTCGGGAACACCTTTGTCGATGTGAATTGCGCCGCCGTTTGCGTCTTTCATTGCCGCTTCTTCTTCGGGTGAGGGAATACAGTGTGTCATCATGTATTCCAGCCATGCGTCGTAAGCCGCAGGTTCAAGGTGACAGTAGTTGTCGCTTGAAAGCTCGTCCGCCAGATATCCGAGTTCATCTTTCAGCACGGTGGATACATCAATGAAATAGCAACCGTTTTCGATTGAAAATGCCGCAAGGGCGTTGTTGTATTCGTCAATTTTTGCGTTGTAGAGTATCTTTCTCTCGCCTTCAACTGTAAGAGGCGTAACAGAAAGAATTGCTATCTGAATATCGGGAACCGCTTTTCTGATCCTGTTTATGAGGAAGGAATAATTGTTCAGATATTCTGTTTTTGTGTAGATTCCCACGTCGTTGAGTCCGAGGCAGATGAAGACCCTTTTTACACCCATGTCCGCAATGATGTCCTGGGGTTGAGTTATCACTCCATTATAAAGCGAATGGATGGAGTCGGGTGAGTCCACAGCTGTCAGGGTGTCCGCAACGCTGTAACTTCCAACAGCTATAAACTTGGCATTTCCGAGAAAATAACTGTCGGTTTTACGCTTTTTTGTTGTGTAATTTTTCAGTCCAAGGGTCACGCTGTCGCCGAGAAATACCGAGTTATCAAAGTATTCATAACCCGATTTCGCCGTATGCTGAACGAGCATAGTCTGCACATCTTCGGGGCGTTCTTTTTGCGGATATGGGAGACCGTACTTGTCTCGCGGAAGCATATCCTCTTCATTTACGCCTTCAGAGTCAGTAACTCCATCCGACGGTACTATCGTTGGGATATTCTCAATGGGAATATTCTCAGATGAATTGTACAGGTCCGGAATGGTTACATTATGCGGCGGAGAGTAGGGTACTTTGGGAGTTTCGACTTCTTCCGTGTTTCCGTATTTTGAAATCAGAAAACAACCGATAATGGCTGTAATCAGTATCATTCCGCTTAAGACCGAGACTGAATTTTTCTTGTTTTTCTTTAGTTTTTTCATTTATGGGGTCACTTCTTTTTGTTTATCATACGTAAGATGCAAGCACCGTCATTTTACCGTCGATAACAGCCTTTTCGCTGCAGGGAACAAAGATAGAAGTTCCTGCTTTTGCTTCAAGGTCTGCAATTTTACCTTCACCCTCAACTACCGTGAGGCAAACGAAACTTTCATCATTTCTTATCTCATGTGTTCCGTTGACTTTGATCTCGTCTACGGTGAAATACTTGCATTCGCTGAGTCTTCTTACATTTTCGGAGATCTGCTTGATGTCTGCAAATCCGCCGTCTTTAACTTCTGTCAAATCGGAAACTGTAGCCGCTTTATCAACATGGAGAGGTCTGAGGTTTCCTTCCTTGTCACGTCTGTCGTAGTCGTAAACTCTGTATGTGAGGTTGCTGTTCTGCTGAATTTCCGCAATGAGGATACCTTTTCCGATTGCGTGGATCATTCCTGAACGGATAAAGAATACGTCACCTTTTTTAACGGGAACGAAGTTGAGAATGTCCATGAGTCCTCCGTTTTTTGAAAGGTCGAGGAATTCTTCCTTGGTTACATCCTTTTTCAGACCGTAAACAAGAGAAGCGCCTTCTTCAGCGTCAACAACATACCACATTTCTGTTTTGCCGTAGCTGTTTTCGCTTGCGAGAGCATATTCGTCGTCGGGATGAACCTGAACGGAAAGTCTGTCTGCGGCATCAATGAGCTTGATAAGAATGGGGAAAAAGTCAAAAGCTTTGCCGTTTTTGCCGAGAATATCGGGGTTTGCGGCAATGACTTCTTTAAGTGTTTTTCCTTTGTATTCACCGTCAGCGATCACGCAAAGACCGTCATCGTGGCAGGAAAGTTCCCAGCTTTCAGCGGTGATGTCGTAGGGGCTTGTTTTGTTGTATTCTTTGTTCAGACGGGTTCCACCCCAAATGTAATTTTTATATGCGGGTTCGAGTCTTGTGATGTTCATTGTTTTTTCTCCCTTTTTGATCATTATGTTCTGTCTTTGAAGAGGATATCTTCCTCGTTTACGGGAACTTCTTCCTTGGGTGTTGCAACGTATTTTACAAGCAGGGGATAGATCATGAAGTTGTTGAACAGGTTGCAGATAGAGAACGCCAGGAAAAGAATTGCCGGAAGCGAAACAGGGAAGAACCACAGGCAAAGACCGAAAATAAGAATGTTGAACGCCATCATGGCGATATTTCTCAAAGGTTTGTATGTTGCAAGTATCCAGCTGTTGCGGAGGACTTTTTTGAACGGCAGATCGAAAGATACCATCATCGGATAAATATAGAGGTTTACTGCGAACAGCATATATACCACGTAAATTATTACGATGAGTGCGATAACTCTTACAGTGGGGTTCATATCTGTCGATGTGTAGAAATTAAATGCTACCCATGCGACAATACCCACAAGAACTGTCAGAAAGAAAGTCAGAAGTCCTTTTTTGAAATGTTCCTTGCTCTTGTCCAGAAAGTCGCTGAACATATCCGCGTGTTGTTCCTGAGAGTAGTTTCTCAGCACATAAGTCATACCCGCAGTTGCAGGCCCTATTGTGATTATTGGCAAGCAGGCAAAAATGTAAAGAACATTCAGGACTACGATCTGCCAGAATCTGTGTCCGATAACGTAGAAGAACCGTATAAACGCAGGTCTTTCGTTTTCGTATTTAGAAACGCCTGCACCTTCTTTTTCATAGTCAACTTTAAATATACTCAATTTGTTTTTCCGTCCTTGTTTTTGTGCTTATTATTTAATTATACCAAACCTGTCGAATATTGTCAATGCCTGCTACAAAGAGTTTAAAATGAATCCCATAAAATAAGGATTTTTGGCACAAAAATTGCCTCATAAACCATGGGGAACAGAGATAGGATAACATAACCGATACCTTGACGCAAATACTTTGAAAGCTTTGTTCTCAGTTCGAAAAAATCCGCACCTGAAAGAGTTTCCGATGAGAATCTTACAGCTACCCCTGAACCTTTGCATAAAATCATGGAGGTTATTGCCATTGACGGTAATCTGAATAAAATGTAAGGCGTGCCTGACATTCCGAAACAGATGATTGTACAGGTAATCAGAAATCCGAAAGTGTAGCCGTAATAAAAGGTTACAGGATATACAAAAAGGTGTCCGAAGATAAAAAGTCCCGTTAGAAATATTCCAAAAACAAATATCGGACCGCAAAATACGGATTTTACCCAAAGCTCAGTTTCGTTGCAATCGTAAAAACCCGGAAACCACGCCCCGTAATTTTCAATTATTTCCTTTTCGGAAAAACTTGCCGAAAAAATGCCTGCAATGACTCCGAAAACCAGAGCAAAAGCCGCAACTCGTACAAAAATAACATCCCGCATATATGATTTCTCCTTCAATCAAAAATATGCGGAATGTAGCGGGAATATACGGTTGAAAATTTCAGGGAAAACCGATTTTTAAATGGTTTCCCCCGTAAATAATCACTTTTATATTATTTTTTTCTCAAAGATATTGCATATACCACCGTTTCCAGGGGAATATCAGAGAGGCGACTGCGCAGAACTGCGGAAGAACCGTCTTTGAAATTGAATACAAGTATTTTGCCTTTCTTTTTCAGTTCGGTGTCTTTCAGCTCCGAAAGAGGTGATTTTCCGTACTTGCAAATGAAAATTTCCTCTTCGCTTACTTTGAATGTGGGCATTGCGAAAATGTTTCTGATGCTGTCTGCCATTCCCGAAAACATGAAAAGAGAAAATACCAATGAGACTGCAAAAAGCAAACAGTTCAGAATCTTTTCCGTTGCTGTGACAGGGGGCATTTTAACTGTTGCAATTACGGCAAAAATTCCTGCTGTCAACAACACTGCAAACAATAGCGCATAAAGCAGATTTTTCAGTTTCGGAGGTCTTACTGTCAGCAATTTTTCGTCCAAAGAGGTCTTTTCCATGATGTGTTTTACCTTTCGAGATTATTTTTTCTTCAGTTTTTTGGTGAGGTATTCCGCCACATTTTCAAGCGGAACAGATACTGATTCCTGGTTTATGGTATATTCCATTCCGTTGCTCGTTATGACAAGGACTTTGTAAAATTTTGCGTCGTTCAAGACTACGGTATCGATGTCTTTGAGCAAAACTTCCCACAAGCCGTATGCCACAAATTTTTCTTTTGTGATTATGTAGATGTCACGTTTTTTCAATGACCACAGCGAAAACGCCGCAATCAGCAGTCCAAGAACTAATCTGATGATATTCATAACGGACAGATTTCCGTTTATCATCATCCACACAGAACCGAGGACTATTACCGTTGAAAAAACGAGCATTACAATGACTGTGATCTTTTTTGTCAGTGGTTCTTTCAGGATTATATTACCGTCACGGTCTTTTTTCAGTGAATTTTTAGCCATGCCGTTACGCTCTGGGGATAAGACCCACTTTTTTGTATACTTTTCTGAGAGTTTTCATTGCCATGTAGCTTGCCTGTTCAGCACCGTGCTTATAAATAGCTTCAAGCTGTGCCTTGTCGGAAACAAGGTCGTTGTATTTCTGCTGAATGGGAGCCAGGCAGTCCGCAACGCTTTCGCCGACTGTGAGTTTGAAGTCCCCGTAACCTTTACCGTCAAATTCTTTTTCGATCTCCTCAAAAGATTTGCCTGTAACTGCGGAGTAAATTGACATAAGGTTGTTTATGCCGTCTTTGCCTTCTGCATAACGTACACAAGTTTCGCTGTCTGTAACGGCTCTCTTGAATTTTTTGATAATAGCGTCTTTATTATCGAGGAGATTTACAGTTCCGTTTTCGTCTTCTTCGCTCTTGGACATTTTATGTGTTGGGTTTGTGAGGGACATGATCCTTGCGCCAACCTTGGGTGTGTAGCCTTCGGGGAGTTTGAAAACATCACCGTAAACGCCGTTGAATCTTGTTGCAATGTCTCTTGCGAGTTCAAGATGTTGTCTCTGGTCTTCACCAACGGGGACGAGGTCAGACTGATAAAGAAGAATATCAGCTGCCATAAGTACAGGGTAAGTAAAAAGACCTGCGTTGATATTTTCAGCATTTTTAGCGGATTTATCCTTGAACTGAGTCATTCTGTTCAGTTCGCCGAACATTGTGTAACAGTTGAGTATCCATGAAAGTTCAGCATGCTGAGGCACGTGGCTCTGGAAGAAAAGCAGATTCTTTTCGGGGTCGATTCCGCAGGCAATGTAGAGGGCAAAAAGTTCCATGGAATTCCTGCGCAAAACTGCGGGGTCGATTCTTATTGTCAGCGCATGAAGGTCTGCAAGCATATAAAGGCAGTTGTAGTCTTCCTGAAGTTTTACCCAGTTTTTAACTGCGCCGAGGTATCCTCCCAGATTGAGACTGCCTGTGGGTTTAATACCGCTGAGTATTGTTTTTTTAGCTGTTGTTTCGCTCATTTTATTTCCGTTCCTTTATTTTTACATTTTTTCTCTTATGCATCTGCCGAGAATTTCCGTACCTTTTTCGATTTGTTCGAGTGTAGGCATAGAGTAGTTCAGACGGATGCAGGATGTTTTAGCCGATTCGTCCGTGAGGAATGCAGAACCGGGAACTACTGCGAGTTTTTCTTTAACAAGTTCTTTTGAGAACACGTTTGCGTCGATGGATTCAGGCAATTTACACCAGATGAAAAGTCCGCCCTGAGGATGTGTGATCGAACAGCCTTCGGGGAGATTCTTTTCGAGGCAGGAGATCATCTTTTCGCATTTTTCTTTGTAGAGAACTCTGATCTTTGCAATGTGTTCGTCGATATCGTATTCTTCCAAAAATCTGTTGACGAGCATCTGGAAGAAGATGTTTGAGTGAACGTCTGTAACCTGCTTGCCCACAGTCATTTTTGCTGCAATTTCAGCGGGAGCGCTTACGAAGCCCATTCTCATACCGGGGGAGAGGATCTTGGAGAAAGAGCCGCAGTAAACAACTATTCCGTCAGTATCGAAAGATTTGATAGAGGGGAGGTCTTCGCCCGCAAATCTCAATTCACCGTAAGGGTTGTCCTCAAGAATTACAACGCCGTATTTTTTAGCGAGTTCGTATACTTTCTTGCGCTTTTCAAGGGACATGGTAACTCCCATGGGGTTCTGGAAAGTGGGGATCGTGTAAATAAGTTTCGCTCTGGGTTCAGATTTGAGAACTTCTTCAAGAGCGTCAGTGTTCATGCCGTCATCGTCCATGGGAACGCCGCGGAGACGTGTTTTGTAAGTTCTGAAAGCATTGAGCGCACCGATAAAGCTGGGCTCTTCGCAGATAACAACATCATCTTCGTTACAGAGAACTTTACAGGTCAGGTCGATGCCCTGCTGTCCGCCTGTGAGAACGAGAAGAGAGTCGTTATCTGTGCCGATATTAAATTTTGTTTTAAGTCTGTTTGCGATTTTTTCTCTCAGCGCAGGGTAGCCTTCCGTAACGCTGTACTGGAGAGCCGCAGATGGCTGTTTTTCAAAAAGTTCAGCGGCAATGACTGCCATTTTGTCTGCGGGGAAAGTTGAGGGGTCGGGGTTACCGCCTGCAAAAGAAATTATAGAGGGGTCGCCCAATACTTTGAATATTTCACGGATCGCTGAGGGCTGAACGCCTGAGATCCTATCGGAAAATACCATTTGAAATTATCTCCTTTTTATTTGAAAATACTTGTTCAGCATAATTTTACCACAATACTTCGCCGTTGTCAATAGCTAAATGGGTTTTAACATGGAAAAGTTGCCTATTTTGCCCATTTTTTATAAGAAATAACCCTTTAAGAGAAATTTTTCTCAAAAAGGGATCCGTAGTATTTGCAAATTTTGTGATCTGTGGTATAATTATCTTGTGAAATCGTGGGGGAGTTTCTGCTTCAGATATTTTTCCTTGGTAGCCATGCCGCCGCGGAGATGTCTTTCAGCCTTGTTGACATCGAGAACTTTTCTGACTTTCTCGTAAAGTCCGGGGTTTATGTCTTCAAGCCTTTCGGTCATGTCCTTATGTACAGATGATTTTGAAACTCCGAACAGCGCCGCCGCTTCCCTGACGGTAGCATTAGTTTCCGCAATGTATGTCCCAATAGTCAGGACCCGTTGTTTAATAGCGTCCATTTCCCGCCCTCCGAAAAAAATATTATTAGTTGTACTCAATAATATGATTCTTTTCTTAGGATTATTCTTTATCAGGTACTTGACAAATAATGTGACATATGGTATAATTAACTTGCGACATAATACACACATATTTTTTTCTATAAAACAGAAAATACCTTGGTAAAAGGTGTTTTCTCGAAGAATCATATCTGTTTTATAGAATTGGTTTGTGTTAGTGTCGCAGCTTACGGAGGAATACACTTTTTCGTGCGTCCTTCGGGGCGCATTTTTAATATCTAAATTTAAAACGGAGGTATCCAAAATGGCAAAAAAATTATTAAGTATGTTGCTTGCACTGTCCATGATGTTGACAGTTCTTGCGGCATGTAACAACGAGCCTGTTGTGGACGAGACACCCGACGACGGTCAACAGCAGGAAGACATTCAACCCAACGATCCCGGTAACGAAGTAGTTTCCGACGTTCTGAATCTTGTGGTTGACGGCGTTTCCGATTACGTAATTGTCCGTGGCGAAAATGCGTACATTTCGGAAGTTACCGCATCTACAGAACTTCAGAAATATCTGAAACAGATCAGCGGTGTGGAAATTCCCATCGTGACAGACGCAACAGCCCCCGTTGAAAAGGAAATCGTGGTCGGTAAAACAAACCGTGAAGCCGACGGCGAATTCAACAGAGACGAACTTGGCAAAGAAGGCTTTATTATCAAGTCAACAGGTTCAAAGCTTTGGCTTGTTGGCGGTGAACAGAGAGGTACTCTCTATTCCGTATATTCTTTCCTTGAAGAATATCTCGGTGTTCGCTACTACCACGCAACGCTGGAAAAAGTTCCGGAAATGAAAACGATTGAACTTGACAAGATTGAAGAAAACAAACAGATTCCAGTATTTTCCGCACGCCTCAGCGACTGGGTCCCAACGAACCCCGAATGGAGCGTAAAACAGAAGATAAACGACAATACACACGTTAAACTTTCCGAAGAAGTTGGCGGAGGTATTGCATATCCCGGTCAGAGCCACGGTGGTGAATTTGTTCATTCAATGCAGTTTTTTGTTCCTTTCTTTCAATATATAGACACTCATCCCGAATACTTCGCAGTTGATAAAAACGGTAATATCAGAGGGAACGGTAGCTGGACTCAGGTTTGTCTCTCAAATCCCGATGTTCTTCAGCTTACCATTGACGGCGTGAGAAAAATGCTTGCGGAAAAGCCTTATGTCAACTATATTTCTGTTTCCGAAAACGATAGCCGTGATACATGTCAATGTGAAAAATGCGCTCAGACAGATGCTGAAGAGGGCGGACATGCAGGTACAATGCTCCGTTTTGTTAATGCAGTTGCAGACAACATAAAAGACGATTACCCAGATGTCAAGATCGACGCACTTGCATACTATGCAACGATAGACGCGCCAACTATTACAAAACCCAGAGAAAATGTAATTGTAAGAATGGCACCCATTGAACAGTGCATAATCCATGGTACAGAAGAATGTCAGGAATGGTGGACATCCCAATATACAGGAAAAAGCACATACCAAATGCTGAAAGAATGGTCTGAACTCGGATGTGAATTATCTATCTGGGACTACAGCACCAACTTTGACCAGTCACCTTTCCCATACCCCGCCCTTTATTCATTGAAAAAGGACTGTAAGTTATATGCCGATATGAACGTAACGAGCATCTTCTATCAAGGAGACTCTTATTCCACAACAGGTGAATTCGGTGAACTGAGATGCTATCTGCTTGCAAAACTCTTCTGGGATCCTTATATGTCAGATGAAGAATTTGAATACCATATCAATGACTTCCTTGAAGGATTCTACGGTGAGGGTTGGCAATATATAAGAGCATATCTTGATGACCTTATGAAAGCAGTTGAAGGAAAACACACTGCTACATGGCCTGATGTTACAGAATTATTCGACACCAAAATAAAAAGAGATAAAGATAAACCGTTACCTGAAGAAATAACATTAGATCACTTTATAAATCCCCAAAATTATGACTGGAAACCTTATTATAACTATTATAATATATCAGAAGATATTCTTGGTAATTTTATAAACACGGCTTATGAAAACTTCGCAAAAGCCGAAGCACTCGCAAAAGATGAAGCTGAATTACAGCGTATTCAAAAAACAAAGATTCAGGTTTCAACTCTTGAAATATCTTATTTGAAGAACCTTTCCATAAGAGGAAACCTCATGAATCTTTACTACAGTTATGCAAAACTGTACCCGTCAACGGAAATTGACGCTGCATCAAAAAGCTTTTTCGATTTCGTTGCTGAAGAACATAACAGTCTTATAAGAGAAAAGAACTCCGCACTCTTTGATGAAATGTTAAAATATGGCGTTGGTGCAAACCCCGCAAACACAAATCTCCGCTACCCCAAAGAACAGGCTGATCTTTTAGCTATTCCCGAAGAATGGATCCCCTGGCACTAATAAAACTCACTCCCCGCAAGGAAATATACCGCCCCCGCACGTCTGTGCGGGGGCGGTTTGCTTTTAGCGGCAGAAAGTTAGCGTGGGCAGACATGAATATCGTTTAGCAGGGAAAATCTGCTTTTTTCGCGAAAAGAAGGTTTTCCCCATAAAAAAACATCGTCACTTCACTCAATCCAACACATAACTGCCGTTATCATTTGAGTAAATAAGGTCAATACGTTCTTCCGTTCCGTTTTTGGCGTTGATATATACAACCACGCCGTTGCCGCTGTCGTTTTCGCAGGTGAATTCGTAGCAAAGTCGTTCAGGCTCGTTGTAACTTTTCGTGCCGATGACAACAAGTCTTCCGTCTTTCACCGTCAGGGTTTCACTTACTTTTTCCTGCGCAGTTTCAAGGGGCAATTCGGGAACGATATCCCTGTCAGTCACATGATTTTTCAGATATTGGGAAGCATCAAATGTGCATACTTTTCCCGTGTCAAGGGCTATCCCCACAAATATTTTGTCGGGCAAACAAACGGCATCTCCTTGCCTGTAGGCAAATTCTGTCAGAAGAACATTCCCGCTTGACGAAGTGCTTAACAACTCCATATTTCTGAACTGCAGTTTGTTCAGGAATTTTGCCGCTACCGCCATTGCTTCGTCGTCTGTCATGTTGATGTCCGCAACGGTGCCGCTTCGGCTGAATACATATGGGTACCCCTCCGCCGCTGTCATGCAGATATTCATGTTCCTGCCCTCAAAACAGAATAGCTGGAGCTCTTTGGAAGTTACATCTTCGCAGGCTTTCAGATCTTTCGGCTCGCAGTCGAGAATATAGGCGGCTCTCCGTCTGGCTTCGTCCTGACTTATCAGGTTCTTGTCCGCAAGGAATTGGTAGGTCGTTTTACCGAGATGTGAGGAGTAATTTCCCTCGTAATTCAGCTCAGGCATCTGCATATCGGATTCCATTTTCATCAACGGATTTCGGTATTCGTAAGGGGTTTCCGTTTCCGAATCTTCCGTGGGTGGCTCGTCGATGTAGGTCAGAAACTCCGTCAGCGTGTCAAAATCAGAATTTTCACTCTGAATTCTGTAGCCCAGCTCCGTCATTGCGGTTGAAAGAGTCTTCGTCTGTTCCGAAAGAGCTCGCAGGTTTTCTTTCTCCTGCTCGGTAAGTTCGTCGCCTCCGATGGCTTTTTTTGCAAGATAAAGGGCGTATTCCCCCGATTGATGGAAAAATTTCATGATATTTTCCAGATTCAGCTCGTAAACGGGCAGGGCTTCAAGGCACATTTCTGCCATTCCCGCTTCTCTCCAGACCTCTGCGGAAAGAGATATTGTCTGGGCAGGAGAGTCCGCCGCAAGGGATCTTTGCAATGCGTAATCAATATTGGCAAGCCCCTCTGCAAGTCCTGCTATGCTTTCCTGATAGGAATATTTGGCAGAATCCTGCATTTTGCACAGTCCTCCGTGGGACTTGAGAATGAACCCACCTAACACGAGAGCTCCCGCAACAATGAAGCAAATTGCTACAGTTACAGCACTTTTTTTAATGTACATAAATTAAATCAATCCTTTTGAAATCGGTGTCAAGAGTATTTTTACCCCGATTTCCTTTTTTATACTAAAATGGATTGGAAAATTTTGAGGGTTTATTTTTACTCGGAAATATGGTATTATTATAAGGCGGATTTCGAAATTCGGTATTAAAGAAAGGATTGATTATTTGAATAAGTTTAAAAATATTGTATTTTCAGCTGTTTTCGGCACTTTTTTGTTGGGTTCTACCTTTGCGGTGAACGCTGTCGGCGATGTGGGGCTGGTGAAAACCACGTCAGGAAGTCTTAATGTAAGGTCCTCTCCGTCATATTCCGCTTCCGTGATAAAAACTTTGCCTCGGAACTCCTATGTGACCCTCCAAGGCAAAAACGGGAATTGGTGGAAAGTTGAATATTCTGACGGTCGATATGGATACACCGATGCGTCGTACATAACGGAAGTTGATTCCGATGTTTATTATGTGGATACTGATGGCGGCGCGTTGAATGTCCGAAGCGGTTCCGGCACTTGGTATAAAGTTACAGATACTCTTTCCAACGGTGAAGGTTTTGATGTTCTCTGGTTTACGGGAAAATGGGCAAAGATCCTCTACGACGGCACAAAAACAGGTTATGTCCACACGGATTATATCTCCTCGGATGTGGCAGAAGTTCCGTCGGGATATTCTGCTGTATCGCTTGATGTCCCTTATTTCAACCAGAAAGACAGCCGTTGGGCAAATGTGACTTTGGGCAACTCACGTCGAACTGTGGGAAATGCAGGCTGTGTGACCACATGTATCGCCATGGCGGAAAGTTATATTTACGGTTATTCCGTAACACCTGCCTCTTTGGCTAAAAAACTGAATTACAGTTCATCGGGTGACCTCTATTGGCCCTCAAGTTATAAAGCTTACAGCAATTCCGACTATCTCTATAAAATTTATAACGAACTGAAAAGCGGCAGACCCGTTCTTGTTGGGGCAAAGACCTATTCCGGCAGTCAGCATTGGGTACTCGTTACCGGATTCAACGGCGGAGAAATAAAGTCTTCCAATTTCAGGATCAATGATCCCGGCAGATCTTCACGCACAAAGCTATCGGAATTTTTTGCTTCTTACCCTGTGTTTTATAAGATAATAACAGTTCGTTAAGTGAAAAAATGCTTTTTCTGTCATATATTGCCTTTACTTTTTAAAAAATTAACATAATTGTCTATGGTATGGGCTTGATTTTTTACTAAGTATTTGATACAATAATATGGTAATAAAAAAATTGACAGGAGACATCACATTATGGCACTTGTAAACACAAAAGAAATGTTCAAGAAAGCTTATGAAGGCGGTTACGCTATCGGTGCTTTCAACATCAATAACATGGAAATCATTCAGGCTATCGCAGACGCTGCAGGCGAAGCTAAATCCCCCGTTATCCTTCAGGTTTCCGCAGGCGCAAGAAAATATGCTAAACAGGAATACCTTCTCGGTCTTGCTAAAGCAGCTATCGCTGACTCCGGCATTGACCTTGCTCTCCACCTCGACCACGGCGCAGATTTTGAGATCTGTAAAGCTTGTATCGACGGCGGTTTCACATCCGTTATGATCGACGGTTCTCACCATTCTTTCGAAGATAACATCGCTGTTACAAAGAAAGTTGTTGAATATGCTCACGATAAGGGCGTAGTTGTAGAAGGCGAACTCGGCGTTCTCGCAGGCGTTGAAGATGACGTTGTTGCTGAACACTCCTCCTACACAAGACCTGAAGAAGTTGAAGAATTCGTTGGCAGAACAGGCGTTGACTCTCTCGCTATCTCCATCGGTACTTCCCACGGTGCTTACAAATTTACACCTGCTCAGTGCACAATGGGTCCTGACGGCATCCTTCTTCCTCCTCCCCTCAGATTCGATATTCTTGAAGAAGTAAGTAAGAGACTTCCCGGATTCCCCATCGTTCTCCACGGTGCATCTTCCGTTCCCCAGCACTACGTTAAGGAAATCAACTCCCTCGGCGGTCAGCTCCCCAACGCAGTTGGTATTCCCGAAGAACAGCTCAGAAAAGCTGCAAGCATGGCTGTATGTAAAATCAACATCGACTCCGACATTCGTCTTGCTCTCACAGCAGGTATCCGTCGTGTACTTTCCGCACAGCCCGAAGTATTCGACCCCAGAAGCTACCTCTCCGTTGCTCGTGAAGAAGTTAAGAAAACAGTTCTTCACAAGATCACAAACGTTCTCGGTTCCGCAAATACTCTTTAATCTCCGAGAAAATAAAACAGCTTAATCCTTAATAGTTTCTTTAGTCATAGACTACCTCTAGAAAAGGCCCGTGGATCCACAGCACGGGCTTTTTCGCCATCCTTAAGACAATAAAAATTTGCCCACCCGTAATAAAATAGTAAAACTTTCTAAAAAAACAGATTTTGAGAGACTTTTCTATTGACAATGGTATTCAGATGTGATATACTTACAAAGTAAAAAAATTCAAAGGAGCAATCTCAAATGAAACGCATTATTTCCGCAATTTTACTTGTAATCATCGCTTGCACGACAGTCTCCTGCGCACCTGCGGGACCACAGCCGGAACTTATCCCGTTTGTCGATCAGCTGACAGCTGAGGAGCTGGTAGTCAGAATTGATAATCTGGGTGAAATCACCGCAGATTCAGAAAATGAACTTCACTCGTTGTATAATTACTATCTGAACCTTTCTTCCGAGGACAAGAAAAAGGTTACAAACTACGATAAATTCGCTGAGGCAGTAGCACAGTTTTCAGAGATCCCCGACACAAAAGATATAACAGTCAAGGTTATGAGCTACAACCTGAAAGAAACAAAAATTTACAGCGAGGAACGCCGAGAAAGAATTGATACTGTCATAAAACAGTTCGACGCAGACCTTATCGGTTTGCAGGAAAGTGACGGAAAATGGATCCCTTACATAAGAGAAGAGCTTTCTGATAAATACTATTTCCTGACATTTACACCCGATGTACCGGGTCTTGAACATGAAGCAAGAGATATTCTCGTAAAAAAATCAGTATTTGACATCGTTGAATTCCAGCAGCACGCATATACTTTCACATCCGATGACAAACTTGCAAAGGAATATGACGGAACAGTTGATAACGCAACACGTATTCTTATATCCGTATTGGTTGAAAGAAAAAGCGACGGTCAGAGAATTCTTTTTGTCAACACTCATTTCACTGCAAAATCTGATTTCGTACAAAATCAACAGTCTATTCTGTCTGTAAAAATGATAAACGACTACATACGAAACGGAATCCCTGTGCTTTGGACAGGAGACTTCAATGCAAAAATTGACTCTGTAACCATACAGAACATCCTCGACGCAGGCTACGAACCTACTTGCTATTATGGCGAACGTGAAACAACGTACCACGGCTGGAATTACGATGAGAACTTCTTCAGCGAAATCGACTTCATTTTCGTCCGCGATAACAGCGTAATAGTCAAAGATTACGAAGTCTTTAACGAAATGGTCAACGGTGACTATGCCTCCGACCATCATCCCGTAATTTCAAACGTATACGTACCTTAAATAATAATTTAAACTAATTTGTGGGAAAAACTTTTTCAGATGAAAAAAGTTTTTCCCACACCCATTTATTTTTTATCATAAATCAGGTTCAAACTATTGACTTTACAGAAATAATGTGCTACAATTACAATGGTAGATTATTATCGGAAAGGATTTTTACTATGGATAAAAAATTAAGATTCAGACCTGACGGGTCATTTCATATTTTATTGGTTTCAGACTTACACGGCGGTGAAAAATATTTCCGTCCGCTTAATCTCCGAGAAAATAAAACAGCTTAATCCTTAATAGTTTCTTTAGTCATAGACTACCTCTGGAAAAGGCCCGTGGATCCACAGCACGGGCTTTTTCGCTATTTATTTTACAAAAGGTATTGACTTTCAGCCTGTATTATGCTATACTTTAAATGAAGATTTTTCAATTAAAATGAGGTTACACATATGGAAAACATAATTAAGGTAATGAGTTTCAACATCAGCTGCGGCGAAATAATTGAAGAGAGACACAATAGAATAATTGCCCGAATAAAGTCCGAAGCCCCTGACATTATAGGTCTCCAGGAGGGTATTGATATTTCCTGTGAAAGAATTACAAAGGCTTTGGGCGACTCATATACAATGCTTGGTCACGGAAGAGACGAACAAAAAGACGGCGAAAATAATAATATTATGTTCAAAAAGGATAAATTTGAGCTTCTCGAATCGAAAACTTTCTGGATAACAGACACTCCCGAAGTTTATTCCAGACATCCTGAATCCTGTTGTCCCAGAATCTGCACCTATCAGTTGTTGAAGATCAAGGAAAACGGACAGATAATTCTCCACGTAAACACTCATTTTGATCATATAGGCGTTAATGCCCGAATAGCACAGGCAAAGATCCTTACTGCGTGGATAGAAAAAAATTTTGGAGACAAATATCCTGTATTCATCACAGGTGACTTCAACTGTACGGCAGATTCCGAAGAATATAAAGTTATAATAAATGCAGGCTATACGGTTAGCAATGTAGCAGGTGAAAATGTGAATACGTTCAACGGCTATGGCGGTGACGAACTTCTCATAGATTTTTGCTTCATCAATGATAAGGTTTCCGCAGTTTCATACCATGTGTGCGACGGGAAAATTGACGGCGAATGGATCTCCGACCACAATGCCATTGTCTCAGAACTTTTGATCTTGCCTGCATAAAACAATGTGGAAATTCCCGAACGGTAGAATTTACAAAAAATTTACAATTCGGGGGGGGTAGCTCTTGACATTCGCTATTAAAAAGTATATAATATTGATATATTAAAAGTAAGGAAGTATTCAATATGAAAAAAATAGCACTTTTATTATTAGCAGCCTTGACTGTAACACTTTTCACAGGTTGTGCACAACAGCAGGAACCTATAGAAATTGCAGGTCCGTTTGACCACATTGATCCCGTAAAGATATCCGAAAGAATAGAAGCTTTGGGGGAGATTACCGATACTTCAAAGCTTTCTGAAATATATTCACTTATAAATGACTGCAAGGGCTTGACAGAAGCTAAATTTGCCCAAGTTTCAAACTATGGAAAAATAGATGAAGCCCTCGAAGCAACGGCGAAGCTTTTCAATGAAGAAGATGTCAAGCTGAAAGTAATGAGCTTCAACGTCAGAAACGGTGAATACGGCAACGGCAGAATGGAGCTTGTTCTCAGCAAGATCATGGAAGAATCCCCTGACCTCGTAGGACTGCAGGAAGTCGGTGACGATTGGAAACCCTTTTTCAGAGAGAACATTGACAGCACAGGCTACGTTAAACTGGGACAAGGCAGATATCAGCTCGGATACAGCGAAGAAAACAATATTCTTTATAAAAAAGATAAGTTCGATCTGATCGAATCTGACACCGTATGGCTTACGGATACGCCGGAAATCGAATCCAAGTGGAAAAATCCCGAAGATCCGACCGACGGTTTCCCTCGAATCATGACATATGCGGTACTCAGACGCAAATCTGACGGCACGGTATTTGTTTTTGCAAACACACATCTTGAAACAGACGCTCCTGCACAAGACCATCAGGCATATTGGCTCACGCAGATCTTGCAGGACAAATTCTGCAATGAATATCCAATTATCCTTACGGGAGATTTTAACTGCTCCGAAGGCGCAACCGCATACAATATAGTTGTGGATTTCGGCTTTGAACCCACGAACAGATATGGAGAAAGCACCGGCACATTCAATGGCTACAGCCGCAAAAACGGAGAAGGTCCGATTATTGACTTCTGCTTTGTAAACGAATACATTTCCGTAAAGTCTTACAAAGTCATGCCTGCTACGGTAAACGACCAATATGTATCCGACCACAATGCCATTGTTTCGGAAATTCTTTTGCTTCCTGCTTACGACAGCATCGAAATCCCCACAGAGGAATAATGCTTAATAGGTAAATTTGATATAATAAAACGGAGAAACAAATAAGTTTCTCCGTTAATTTCATATATCAATATCAAGTGGTTTATCCAATTCGTCCGAAACATATTTCCCGTTCTTTTTGCGCTGGCGGACACATTCCGAAAGCAGATATTCGATCTGACCGTTTACGGAGCGAAAATCGTCTTCCGCCCATGCGGCTATTGCCTCGTAGAGCTTTGGTGAAAGCCGAAGCGGTATTTGTTTTTTCTGATTTTCGTTCATCGCACTGATCCTTTCACGTCATTTTTTAAGTAAAAATCTTTAACCGTGTTTATTCGTTAATAAACTTGACTGCAGTACCGTACACTATTACCTCTGCAGCACCCTGCATAACAGCCGAGGATGCATATCTGATATTTACAACAGCATCTGCGCCAAGCTCTTCTGCTTCGGCTACCATTCTTTTTGTTGCCAAGGCTCTCGCGGTGTTCATCATTTCGTTGTAGGATTTCAATTCGCCGCCAACCAATGTTTTTAAACTTTGAGAAATATCGCTTCCTATATGTTTTGACTGGATGGTACTTCCTTTTACCAAGGACAAAGTTTCCAGCTTTTTACCGCTGATATAATCAGTATTTACTAAGATCATCTTCTTCACCTTTCTTTATTTCACGGATTCTGTCCACGCAGACTTTTATCATAACGACTGCGAGAACCAATGGAATGATCCCTAAAAGATATTTTGATACACCGTCAATCAATGTCATCAAAAACAAAAAGTAGATCACATAATACGTTATAATTATCGCTGAAATTATTATCGGAGCTATTATTTTGCTGAATTTCAAAACGAATGTCTCCTTATTTTTAATAAAGACTGCCTGAATTTACAACAGGCTGAGCATCCTTGTTGCCGCAGAGAACGACCAAAAGATTTGAAACCATAGCAGCTTTGCGTTCTTCGTCAAGCTGAACCATGCCTTTTTCATTGAGACGTTCAAGAGCCATTTCAACCATACCAACAGCACCGTCAACGATCATTCTTCTTGCGTCGATGATTGCGGATGCCTGCTGACGCTGGAGCATAACGGCTGCGATCTCAGGAGCATATGCAAGGTATGTAATTCTTGCTTCAATAATTTCGATACCTGCTTCAAAAACTCGTGCCTGAATTTCATTCTTGATTCTTTCAGCAACAACCTCGCTTGAACCTCTGAGGCTTCCTTCGTCTGCCTGACCGTCACCTGTTGTGTCAACATTTGGCGCAACGTCATAGGGGTAGATCCTTACAACATTTCTCAAAGCGCTGTCGCACTGGAGTGAAAGGAATTCCTTGTAGTTGTCTACGTTGAAAACAGCTTTTGCCGTGTCAACGATCTTCCATGTTACGGCGATACCGATCTCAACAGGATTACCGAGACAGTCGTTGATCTTCTGACGGGCGTTATTGAGTGTCATGATTTTAAGCGAAAGCTTTTTATCCACGATCTCAACGGAAGTATTTGCACCGTTTACGTTGAGAAGACTTACCTGCTGAACGTCGCTGGATTGATTGAGTTTTGTTTTTGCCGCAGGGTTTACTGCTGTGCAAAAAGGATTAACGAAATAGAAGCCTGCGTCCTTGATCGTGCCCACGTATTTACCGAAAAGGGTAAGCACAAGCGCTTCCTGGGGTTTGAGAACTTTCAATCCTGGAATGGGGAGCCAGAAAAGACAGAGAACGATAAGGCTGATAACAAACAATGTGGGATTTCCGCCGCCATCAAGAATAATTCCTCCGAAAACTACGCCTATAACAGACAAAACACCGAGAAGAATGACCAGCATAAGAACTGCCATGCCGTGTTTTTTGTTGTTTAATACTTTTTCTTTCATACTTTATATCTCCTTAAGTTTAGTTCACAAGTACTATTGTGATATCATTATAATATCATATTGAATTGGTTTTGTCAAGACCCTTTTTGTGAATATTTTGGAAAATGTGCTGTAATGTCTTATATAAAACAATGTTCGGGGAAAAATCCTTTTCCCCGACAAAGTGTTTATTTAGTTAAAAATCTTAGCAGCAGCCGCAGTTGTTGTCGCAGCCGTTGTTGCAGCCACAGCCGTTATTTGCTTCACTGATGCTGTATACGATAACAGCCGCAATGAGAAGTGTCCAGAATACATAGTTCTTTCCGCACATGGTAAGTACCTCCTGTAAGTTTATGTCAAGTTTCCACATTCTTGGTTTTCTGCGGTTTTTTAACCGCTACATTAACATATTATGACAGCATTCTTCTTTATGTTACAAAGACAACATTGGTTTTTTCGGCGTGAATTGCACCCCCTGTAAAATAAACAAATAAGATATAGCAAAAGCTATATCTTATTTGTTGGTGCGGGTAACAGGGGTCGCCCGTCTGCGGACGGAGCGCTGGACGGCTCTAATGTGCCCCCGGCACATTATTCACTCCCGTCCCTTCGCCCCCTGTAAAACAAAAAAATAAGATATAGCAAAAGCTATATCTTATTTGTTGGTGCGGGTAACAGGGGTCGCCCGTCTG
>SVMT01000005.1 GCA_015067305.1 Oscillospiraceae bacterium
TCTCAATATCAATATTTTCCGGATACAATCTAAATATCTGAATAGGTGGCATTTTGGAACCCAAAGCATATAAATGATATTCCTGAAGTGTTTCGTTTTCATTTTTGTTTTTAAGCATTTCTCTTACTGAATAATATGAATATGTATAGCCTTGAAGTAAGAATAAAAACGCAAACAAAAATACAGTAAGGTACGTCATTACTTTATTTTTATCAATGTTTTTTATTCCTTCAAATAAGCTGATCTTGAACATAATATTTTCCACCTTTCATTGTTGGATATTCTTTTTATCCCCTACATCTAACTAATACAACGCAAAAAAGAGAACACCCTCAAAAAAATATGAGTTTACAATTTGTTTAAAATGCAGTGTTTTCAACTATTTTATCAACGTACAAATATCTGATCTTTTTATGGCGATAACTGCTGTAATTGCAGAAATCAGTAACACAAACAAGGAAGTGGCAATATAAACACCGAGGAACTTAAAAAGGTCAAAATAAATATATAATGAATGAGTAACCATTCTTGTCACGGCAGTCCCCAAAATTATCGAACATAAAAGAATCAGAGACATTTCACTTACAACAAAACCGACAATATTACCCCTTGACGCTCCTAAAGCAATATGTATGGAATAGTCTCGTAGATTCCTCGTAATTCTGTTAACTATATATATAAGTACCGTTATGAACGCAAAGACCATTAAAACTGTCGTTATTGTTGATGAAAATTCTATCACAGCAGCAGACCTTGATTCCATTTTTTCCAACGCATATTTGCTGTCTACAATATTGTAATACTTAGATAGACTCAAAAAGTTATTCAGCGCATTTTGAACTTCTCCAACAACTTCTTCTCTATGTTCTTCGCTAAACATCAGCTTTATATGGTCAAATGCAAGTCTCTCCATATTTAAAGCGTTTTCTTTGACATCTTTTTCATAATTAGAAAGCTCGTCATAGTTTATCCAAAGGCCGGGATAAATAATTGTGTTATCAAGATCGTATATCGTTGAACCGTAACAGTCTACATACGTAGAATCTTCAGCCAATATACCAACAACTTTCAATGAATCAAAATAATATGTAATGTTATTAGGGTTGTCATCAGGTAAAACTTTTATAATATCACCGACACTATAATAGTCTTTTAATTTATATCCTAATAAAATAGGACGTGGTTCGCTATCAATATAAACAGAATCTTCATCAGTAAGATTTCTACCCAATATGACCCTGTAATTTTCTGTTCTGTGAAAACTTGGACTGCACTCTAAAGAAAAAATCGTTTTAGTTCCATCTTCATTTGAAGTACCCTGTCCTTTAAAGTCCATCACGTAAAATCGGGATTCTTCCACAAGATTGTAGTTTAAATTTTCAATCTCATCCAATGCTTGACAAAATTCTGAAAACTCTTTCCCTATATCATTATAACCTTCAATATTAAAAATCATCAAAGAAGGCATTTTTGCGGAAAAACGATAAACCTGATACTGTGAAAAAGATTCTTCGGATAAAAAATCCTGCATTTCAGTATTTAAAATATTATATGAATAAGTATACCCCTGGAGAAGAAATAAGAACGTAAACAATAAAACAGTAAGAAATGTTAAAGTTCTATTTTTATCGATATTTTTTATTCCCTCAAGTAAGCTTAATTTAAACATATTATTTTCCACCTTTCATTGTTGGATATTCTTTTTATCCCCTTACATCTAACTAATACAACGCAAAAAGAGAAAACCCTCAAAAAAAATTACGAGTTTACAATTTGTTCAAAAATGCGGTGTTTTCAACTATTTTATCAACGTACAAATATCATATTTTCTCATAGCTATGCGTGCGACGATTGCGGAAAGGATAAGAATGACGACCGATGTGAGAGCGTAAACGCCGAGGAACGGCCAGAAATAGAACGGCATATTTATGTAGTGCATCATCCATTTTGTTGCAACCAAACCGAGAATAATTGAGCATGTCAGAATTAACGCCATTTCCGCAACAATAAACAAAACTGTATTTCCACGTGTTGCACCCACCGTAATGTGGATAGCGTAGTCTTTCATGTTTCGGGAGACTCTGTTCGCTATGGAGATCAATACCGTTGCAACGGCGAAAATCATCGTCACGGATGTTACCAAAGCAAAAAATTCCGTCAACGCCTCTGTTCTTGATGCTCGCTTTAAGCTTGCTTGACCACTGCTTACCAAACGAAAACTTTGAGAAATTACACTATATTCATTCAGAGCTTCTTGAATCTCTTCCAAAACAATTTCCTTATATTCAGGTTCTATATACAATTTCATTTTAAATAATGTCGTAAAATAATCCGAATTCTGAACTATATACCTTTTAAAAGCTCCGTTCTTAAAGTCATCACCTAATTGCTCATATTCATCCTGCGACAAGTATATAGCCGGAAATACTATATAATTATCAAGATCATAAACTATAGACCCACCTCTGTCAATAATCGTGGTGTCTTCCTCAAGAAAACCTATAACCTCAAACTCACTTACCCAATCTCCAAAACATAAAGTCTTATCTGATATTTTTATAATATCACCAAGTTCATACACTCCTTGATACTTAAATCCAAGCAGAATCGGTCGTGGTTTACCTTTTACGTAGATCATATCCTCATCCGTAAAATCTCTGCCTTTAATAACTCTGTAAGATTCTGCTTTATGAAAATTCGGACTTGCAATTAAAGAATACATACCCAAATGAGAATCTTTCAAAAGATCCGGATCAGCAAAAACTTCAAGACTGCCTTTAAAATCAAAGACTTCAAGAGCTGTAAATATTTCCGTAACCCATTTTAAATGCTCAATACGGTCAAGTGCTTCTGTAAATTCTATTGTTTCGAGAGGCAATTCGTCCATATAATTGTTCTCTAACCAAATATTAAAACCATCCATACTCGGTCCGAATTCGTATATTTCATAATCATTAAAAGCTTCTTCAGATGTAACTTTATTACGTGCGCTACTCACTGAATAATATGAATAGGTATATCCTTGCAATAAAAACAAAAAAGCGAAAAGGAATACAGTAAGATATGTCATCGTCTTGTTTTTATCAATGTTTTTTATTCCTTCAAGTAAGCTTAGTTTAAACATATTATTTTCCACCTTTCATTGTTGGATATTATTTTTATCCCCTACATCTAACTAATACAACGCAAAAAGAGAAAACCCTCAAAAAAAATTGAGAGTTTACAATTTGTTTGAAAAATGGCTCTTTGGGCTGTTTTATCGGAGTATCTTATTGGCAGTTTTTGTAAAATATGTACTCTCGGAGGGATAAAACATTCCGTCCGAGAAAAAACGACATGAAATATTATCTTTCCACAAAAGTGTCGCACTGGGTGTCGCAGTTTGTGCGAGGGTGATTTCCTGAGATGGAAATATTTTCGGCGCAACATTCGCCTTCGCTGTTGTGGGCGCAGTTTTCCACGTCACATTCGATGAAAGTTCTGTCGCAGGAATTTTTTGCAATACCCATTGTTTCAGTAGAAGGGGAGAAGCTGTCGCAGCAGGTCTCGCAACAATCGCAGGCGTTGTCTCCGCCAACGTGGATATCACCGAGAGCGCAGCTTGTTTCGCAGTTGAATGCGCATGTTTTTGCTGTACATTTAATATGAGTCATTTTAATTCACCTTTTAGTTTGAATTTTATTAACGACAGTCAGCCGTCGGATATAGTATTCTCACTTTTGAGCAAAATATTACTCTTTGCATTTTTCGCCGAGATTGGCTTAAATTTTTACGATTATGATATTTTTTTATCTTTTTTTGAGCTGATTCGATTCTGTTCCGTATGATTTTCACACCTTGACATAAAAAAATCATAGAAACCCACTTTACAATTTTACATAATTGTAGTATAATATATAGGTATAAATATGATATGATTCAGCTCAGATGTGGTCTTGACACCTTTGAGTGGTTTCTGTATGTAAAGAACGTATTTGAAGTCACGGGTGTGGTAGGAAGACTGCGTCTCAGACACAGAAAGAAAAGGAGAGCCTATGAGCAACAAAATTTATCTTGTTTTGGAAAACGGCGATGTTTTCGAAGGCAAAAGCTTCGGCGCACCGATCAGCAAAGATCAACCTGTTATCGGCGAACTCGTTTTTACAACGGGTGCAACGGGTTATCTTGAAACAATTACAGATCCCAACTTCTGCGGGCAGACAGTCATCCAGACCTTCCCGCTTATCGGTAATTACGGCGTTATTGACGCTGAAACTATCGGTGAAAAATCCTATTTAAAGGCTTATATTGTCAGAGAATGGTGTGAAGAGCCCTCGAATTTCAGATGTGAGGGTGATCTTTCCACCTTTTTATTAAATCTTGGTGTCCCTGGTCTTTATGACATTGACACCAGAGCTCTTACAAAGATAGTAAGAGATAACGGCGTTATGAATGCGGCTCTGACCACAGACCCCAACTTCGACGCTAAACTTCTTAAAGATTACAAGATAACAGCTCCCGTTGCAGTTGTTTCAAAGGGAGAAACTGTTGAATATACCGTAGAGAATGCGGCTAACAAGGTCGTAATTCTGAATATGGGCGTTACACGCCACGCGGAGGAATACCTCAACGCTCTCGGTTGTGACGTTATATGCGTTCCTGCAGATACAAAAGCAGAAGAAATTCTTGCAATGAACTCCAACGGTGTTGTAATTTCCGATGGCCCAGGCGACCCCAAAGACAATGGCGCAGTTGTTGAAGAGATCAAAAAACTTGTTGCCGCAAATGTTCCCGTTCTCGGCATCAGCCTCGGTCACCAGCTTCTCGCTCTTGCCAACGGCGCAGATACATACAAGCTGAAATACGGCCACAGAGGCGGAAATCAGCCCTCCAAGTACCTTGAAACAGGCAGAATTTACGTTACCTCACAGAATCACGGCTACGCTGTTTGCGATAAAACTCTTCCCGAAGGTGCGGAAGTTATCTTCACAAATATCAATGACGGTTCCTGCGAAGGTATCAGATATAAAAACGGTCTTTCCGTTCAGTTCATTCCCTCGGCAACAGGCGGTATGAATGCTACAGCTTTCATCTATGATGAATTTGTTAAAATGCTCAAAGGAGGTAAGAACTGATGCCATTAGATAAATCCATTAAAAAGACTCTCGTTATCGGTTCAGGTCCTATAGTTATCGGTCAGGCTGCGGAATTTGACTACGCAGGCACACAGGCGTGCAGAGCTCTCCGTGAAGAAGGTATCGAAGTAGTTCTCGTAAACTCCAACCCCGCTACTATCATGACAGACAACGATATGGCGGATAAGATCTATATCGAACCCCTTACAATTAATGTTATCAAACGTATTATCGAAAAAGAAAAACCCGACTCACTCCTTTCCACATTGGGTGGTCAGACAGGTCTTACACTCTCCATGCAGTTGGCAAAAGAGGGCTTCCTTGCTAAGCACAACGTAAAGCTTCTCGGCGCTGACCCCGAAACTATCGACAAAGCCGAAGACCGTCAGACTTTCAAAGACACAATGATGAAGATCGGTCAGCCCGTTATCCCTTCATTGGTCGTTACTGATGTTGTTTCTGCCATTGAATTTGCAGACAGTATCGGTTATCCCGTAATCGTTCGCCCTGCGTTCACTCTCGGCGGTACAGGCGGCGGTATGGCTCGTGATCCCGAAGAACTCCATGAAATTGCAGAAAACGGTCTTAGACTTTCACCTATTGGTCAGGTCCTTATTGAAAAATCCGTCGCAGGTTGGAAAGAGATCGAATTTGAAGTTATCCGTGACAGCGTAGGCAATATCATCACTGTTTGCAGTATGGAAAATGTTGACCCTGTCGGTGTTCACACAGGTGACTCAATCGTAGTTGCTCCCGCAGTAACACTTTCAGATAAAGAATATCAGATGCTGAGAACCGCTGCTCTTGAAATGGTTTCCGAGCTTAAAGTAAACGGCGGCTGTAACTGCCAGTTCGCTCTTAATCCCGATAGCTTTGAATATGCTGTTATCGAGGTTAACCCCAGAGTTTCCCGTTCTTCCGCACTTGCTTCAAAAGCTACAGGTTTCCCCATTGCGAAAGTTGCGGCAAAAATCGCTATCGGCTACCAGCTTGACGAAATCCCAAATGCAATCACAGGCAAAACTTACGCTTGTAACGAACCTGCTATTGACTATTTGGTTGTTAAACTTCCAAAATGGCCCTTTGATAAATTCGTTTACGCTAAGAGAACTCTCGGTACTCAGATGAAGGCTACGGGCGAAGTTATGTCCATCGGTACTTCCTTCGAGCAGGCTATTATGAAGGCTGTCCGCGGTGCTGAAATTTCCCTTACAAGCCTTAATATGCCAAAGCTCAAGGAACTTTCCGACGAAGAAATTAAGTCCAAGCTTTATAACGTTGACGACGAAAGATTTTTCGTGGTTTACGAAGCACTCAAGCGCGGTGTTGAAATTTCCACCATTTACGATATTACCAAAATTGACGAATGGTTCCTTTGCAAGATGAAGAATCTCTGCAAAATGGAAGCATCCCTTGCAGAAGGTCTTGACGGTGAAAAATATATTCAGGCTAAAAAATACGGCTACCCCGATAAGGTGATCGAAGAATTCTGCGGATGCAAGATCCCCGAAGAAATGAAGCTGAAGGCTTCCTACAAAATGGTTGACACCTGCGCAGGAGAATTTGAAGCTCAGACTCCTTATTTCTACTCCGTATATGATAAAGAAAACGAAGCAAAATCCTTCATCGAAAAGAAAAACAGCGACAAGAAGACAGTTATGGTATTCGGCGCAGGTCCTATCAGAATCGGTCAGGGTATTGAATTTGACTACGCTTCCGTTCACTGCTGCCGTTCTTTGAAGAAGCTTGGTTACGAAGTTGTAATCGTAAACAACAACCCCGAAACCGTTTCCACAGACTTCGACACTGCTGACAGACTTTACTTCGAACCTCTCACTCCCGAAGATGTCCTCAATATCGTTGAAACTGAAAAACCATACGGTGCAGTGGTTGCATTCGGCGGTCAGACAGCAATTAAGCTTACAAAAGCACTTACTGCCGCAGGCGTAAACATTTTGGGTACTCCTCCCGACAGTATCGACGCCGCAGAAGACAGAGAACGTTTTGACGAACTTCTTGAAAGATTCTCTATTAAGCGTCCTCGCGGTGAAACAGTTATGACTTGCGATGAAGCTCTCGCAGTTGCTGAAAGAGTCGGCTATCCCGTTCTTCTCCGTCCTTCTTACGTTCTCGGCGGTCAGAATATGATTATCGCCTTCAACGAAGCTGACGTAAAAGAATATATGAAGATTATTCTTTCACATAATATTGAAAACCCCGTTCTTATTGATAAATACCTTATGGGTCCCGAGCTTGAAGTTGACGCCGTTTGCGACGGTGAAGAAATCCTCATTCCCGGTATTATGGAGCATATCGAAAGAACAGGCGTTCACTCAGGCGACTCCATTGCAGTTTACCCTGCGTGGAACGTTTCCGACGAGCTTACTGAAAAGCTTATTACCGCTTCCAAACAGCTTGCAGTTGCCCTTAATACAAAGGGTCTTGTAAATATTCAGTACCTTATTTACGATAACGAAATTTACGTTATTGAAGTTAACCCCCGTTCTTCAAGAACAGTTCCTTACATTTCCAAAGTAACGGGTATTCCTATGGTTGACCTTGCAACAAGATGTATGTTCGGCGAAAAGCTTGCAGATATGGGCTACGGCACAGGTCTTTACCCCTCATCACCCTATATTGCAGTTAAAGTTCCCATCTTCTCATTTGAAAAGCTTATTGACGTTGATAACCACCTTGGCCCCGAAATGAAGAGTACAGGTGAAGTCCTCGGCATTGCAAGCACAATGGAAGAAGCTCTCTGCAAGGGTCTTATTGCCGCAGGCTACAGAATGAAGAAGAGTGGCGGCGTGTTCCTCTCTGTAAGAGACTCCGACAAGAACGAGATCGTTGATGTCGCTAAAAAATTCTACGACCTTGGCTTCTCACTCTATTCCACAAAGGGTACTTCCGAGGTTATCGCAAAAGTCGGTCTCCCCGTAACTCTCGTGCCCAAGATCCACGAATCTGCTGAAAATAATACACTTTCACTTATCGAAAGCGGTATCATCAATTACGTTGTATCCACATCTTCCAAGGGTAGGATCCCCACAAGAGACAGCGTTAAAATTCGCAGAAAGACAGTTGAAAGAGGTATTCCTTGCCTCACTTCCATTGATACTGCTCACGCTTTGGCTGATTGTCTCAAGAGCCGTTATTCTGAGCATTCCATCGAACTTGTTGATATTAACGATATGAGATCCGAAAAGGAAAAACTCAAGTTCTCCAAAATGGCAGGTTGCGGCAACGACTACATCTACTTCAACTGTTTCGATCAGAAGATCCACAACCCCGAAGGTCTTGCAGTAAGACTTTCCGACAGAAACTACGGTATCGGCGGCGAAGGCGTTGTTCTTATCAGCCCCTCTGAAGTTGCTGACGCAAAAATGAGAATCTTCAACCGTGACGGCAGTGAAGGTAAAATGGGCGGTAACGCTATCCGTTGCGTAGGTAAGTATCTCTATGACCACGGAATGGTTTCAGATAAGACTATTACCATTGAAACTCTCAGCGGTATCAAGTCTATCGAGCTTTACGTTCACAGAAAAGAAGTAACTCACGCAAAGGTAAATATGGGTAAGGCTGAACTTGATCCCAAGTCTGTTCCTGTAAAACTTGACGGCGAAAAAGTTGTAAACAGAACCGTTAATATCGGCGGAACTGAATACAATATCACCTGCGTAAGCACCGGCAACCCCCATTGTGTTGTTTTTGTTGAAAACGTTGAAACTCTTAACATAAAGAAGATCGGTCCTGCGTTTGAAGAATGCGGACTTTTCCCCGAAGGTATCAATGTTGAATTTGTTCAGGTTCTTAACCACAGCACCATTAAGATGCGTGTTTGGGAGAGAGGTATCGGTGAAACTTGGTCCTGTGGTACAGGCGCTTGCGCTGCGGCAGTTGCTGCTGCTGAAAACGGTTTCTGCGGCAAGGATAAGGATATCACCGTTAAACTCAAGGGCGGCGACCTCACAGTAAAATACACAGATGAAACTGTATTTATGACAGGTAACGCAGAGCTTATCTTCGACGGCGAAATTATAATCTAACTGAATACTCAGATCCCGATCGGAAACGGTCGGGATCATTTTTGCTTATTTTCGTTTTATTTACTTGACTTTTTTGTAGTTTTATGCTATACTTTTTATGTGAAAAGATTTTTTTGAAATTAAAGGGATGTGTATAGATTTGAGAAGCGAAAGACTTGAAATGCTACGTCAAAGAACTCTTTCAAAAGGGAAAATAAAGAGCTGGGATAACGATGAATTCAGATATCTGACCCTTAAAGGCTGGGCTGAAAGTAACAGAATAACAACACATATAGGCAGAGTGGGCTATCGTCAGGGATACGTCCTTGCGCACGAAACTCCCGTTATTGACGATGGCGAACTCATTGTCGGCAAATATTATGAGGGACCTCTTTCCGAAGAATCTGCTGCTGAGTTTGAATTGCTTAAGAAGTACGGTGAATCTTCTGCTCCGAGAATCCACGGTCAGACAGCTCATATGGCTGTAGACTATGAGAAACTTTTGAAAAAAGGTGTGAACGGTGTTATTGACGAAATTAACGGCTATATCTGCAAACTTGATGCCACAGATCCCGAAGATCTTGAAAAGAAAGATTTTTATGAATCCTGTCTCCGTTCTTTGAATGGGCTTCTGAAGAAAGCTGAAAACTATTCTGCCCATGCCGCAGAATTGGCTGAAAAATGCGATGATGTTACGCGTAAAGCCGAACTCGTTCAGATATCTGAAAACCTTAAAAATGTACCTGCAAATCCCGCAAAAACTTTTTGGGAAGCACTCCAGAGCGTTCATTTTCTCACTTGCTCCATGAAAGGTCTTTATCAGTGGGGCAGACCCGATGCGTATCTCATTGAATACTACAGAAAAGATATTGAAAACGGCACCCTGACAAAAGATTTCGCTCAGGAGCTTATAAACTGTGCCTGTCTAATGTTCAATGAATATATCTGTTCAGGTCTTGCTGTCGGATTTATGGTTGGCGGCAGAGACAAGGACGGTAATGACCTGACAAATGAACTGACTTATATGTTCCTTGAAAGTATCCGTGATGTTTCCATGATCTATCCCGGAATCGGTCTTTGCTACCATAGTGATACTCCTTTTGCAATAAAAAAACTTGCCTGTGAGCTTCTTTCTGAGGGCCATTCCCATCCTGCATTGTTCAATGATGAGACTATAACTGACGGATTGAAATACTACGGACTTCCTGCCGAAGAGGCGTGCAATTACATTCACAGTACATGTGTTGAAATTACACCATGCTGTTCTTCTGCTGCGTGGGTCGCAAGTCCCTATACGAATATGATCCAGCTTCTTCTGGACGTTATGGGCGTTAAAGAAAACGGCAGTGAACCTGTTGAATTCGCAAGCATGGCTGAGCTGAAAGATTCTTACAAAAAATATCTTGCAGAGAGAATAAAAAATAACTGTATCTCATATAACCGTATGCGTATAAACAGGATGCACAGCGGCGGCGATCCCCTCGTTTCTTGTTTCGTTAATGATTGCCTTTCTGTCGGCAAGGATATTGACATGGGCGGTGCTCGTTATAATTGGATAATGCCTTCTTTCGTGGGTGTTGCGAACCTTTCCGATGCTTTTACTGTCATAGAAGAGCTTATTTTCAAGAATAAAGAGCTAACTTTTGCTGAATTTGCCAAGGTCCTTGAAGCGGATTTTGTCGGATACGAGGATATTTACAAGCGTATATGCAAGTTGCCCAAATACGGTAACGACATTGATGTCTGCGACTGCAATGTTGAGGAGATCGGCGGTTGGATATTTGAAGAGACCTCCAGATATAAGGCTTATTTTGATTCCAAATTCATTCCCAGCCTTTTCTGCTGGATAAAGCACGATGAATTCGGAAAAGAAACAATGGCTTCTCCCGACGGCAGACGTAAGGGTTTCCCTTTGGGTGACGGTTCAGGTCCTGCACAGGGCAGGGAAGAAAACGGCCCCACAGCGTCCATTCTTTCCTCTACAAAATGGGATCACAAAAAGTTCATTGGCGGTATTGCCGTAAATCTCAAATTCTCCTCCGCAAACTGGAGCGAGGACAATATAAATAAATTTATTTCCCTTGTGGATGTCTTCATGGCAAGAGGCGGTTTTGAACTTCAGGTCAACTCCGTAAATCTTGTTAAACTCATTGCGGCGAGAAAAAATCCCGAACAGTACAAGGATCTTGTGGTCAGAATCGGCGGCTACAGCGACTTCTTTGTCCGTCTTTCCGACACAATGCAGAAAGAAGTTATTGCCCGTACAGGTCACGGCGAAATAGATTTCAGCCATTTTACTAAATAGAAAAGAGGAGAATAATGGAATTTAAAACATTTTTAGCAAGCGAATATGTAACGCTTGACAGCAATGTTCACACCGGTGGAGGTACGGATGTTACATCTGAACTGCAAAAACTTCTTGATATTGCAGGTGATGATTGCGGTGTGAAACTTATTATGGACGGAGCTGCTCTCATTACAGGGCTTACTGTTTCATCTAATACGACTATAGAGTGTCTTTCAAAGGAATGCGGTTTTTATCAGAAAGCAGGTTCCGACAGAGCTGTCATTACAAATAAAATATGGGATACAAGAAGTCTTAAAACTCGAAATATCACGCTTGTTGGCGGTACTTATAATCAGAACTGTAAAAATCAGGTTCATGATGTTAAAGATTCCGGTATGCCTGTGACCCCCGCTGATCCTGATGCTGAAGTCGGAACTGTAAGAGGATGTCATTGGATATTTGGGCTTGAGTTTTATGGTGTTGAAAATCTTACGATTCGAGATCTTGTTGTCTGCGATTTCAGAACTTTTGCCGTAACTATAGGTGGTTTTAAGCACGTTTTAATTGAAAATGTTTGGGTGGATCTTCCCAATTACATGAGAGCTAACAATCAGGACGGTTTCCATTTCTGGGGTCCGGGGCAGTTCCTTACCGTTAAAAATGTCGGTGGTAAAGTCGGCGATGACTTCATGAATCTGGGTCCTGATGAATGCGACCTTGTTTCTTCCATTACCGATGTCCTTATTGACGGTGTTTACCACGATTCGGCTGACCAATCTATCAGAATGCTGACGAGAAAGGGTGGTTCTTTGGACAGGGTTACGATACGAAATATTGTCGGTACATATACTTCTTTCGGATTTTATATAAATCCCTGGTTTGAAGATGGTAATTTCGGCAATTTCAAAAATATCTTTATTGAAAATGTTGACCTGCGTCAGGTGGAACCTGTATATAATTATCAGCCACCTATGCTTTTTGATGTCGGCGGAAATATCGAATCTCTGACAGTAAAGAATGTTCGCCACCATATGCCTTACGATAACAGAACATTATTCAGACTTGGCGACCGTTGCGGTAAAATGGCGTATGAACTTCCCGAAGATCAAATGCCTAAGATGAAAAATATTTTCATCGAAGACCTTAAAATTATTGAAGAGGATGATTCCGCAGCCGATTGTGAATATATTACAGTCGAGCTTCCCATCGAAAACCTTGTTCTCCGTGATGTTTTCGTTATGCGTGACGGCGAAAATAGTGGCACTCTCCTGAAATTCAAGATGAAAGGCAAGATCAAACGCCTCTTTATGGATAACATCATGGCAAGTGGACTTAAAACACTTATTGATGGTGAAGAAAACATAAATACGATTCTTGCAAATAACGTAAAGGCTGATATTGAGTAAAAATGGAGCGAGGACAATATAAAGATATTTATTGATTTCAACCATTTTACAAAATAGCATTATTCACGGAGTTATGTTATTGAGGGAATTACTATGAAAATTGAAAATGTTGTTATAAAACTTCCCAATCTTTCTAAAGAGTATGTATTTTTGCAAGTTTCTGATATCCATGTCTCTTACGGCAATTCCGACGAACCCGAAGAACACCTTTCCATGATACAGGAACAAAATCGCCAATGGAGTCCTGCGGGATTTTTACCTGAAGAGACAATGGATATGTTGAAGGAACAGATACTTCAATCGGATGTCTCTGTAGATGCAGTACTTATGGCTGGGGATTGCATGAATTTTTATTCACCAAGTAATTTTGATTTGTTTTTGGAGAAATATAATTCATTGCCGACAGAAATCCTGTATACTCCCGGAAATCATGAACATTGGATAATTTCTCATGACGAGGCAGAGTCATCTCAGGTTTCATGGGATAAAATGAGTTCTCTTATGCAGGGCTGTTCAGATTTTTGGGTCAAGGACTACGGTGAATTCCTCATCGTTGGGATAGATAATGCCGAACATGAAGTCAGCGAACATCAGGTCGAACTTCTTAAACAGCAGATGCATAGAGGTCTTCCGATATTTTTGCTGGTTCATATACCTTTTTATTCTCAGCCTTTGATGAGGGATATCGAAAAACGCTGGGGTGAACCCAATACTTACTTCGTTTTTGAAACAGATAATATGTCCGATTCCTCTAAAGAATTCTGCGCTCTTGTCCGCGATCCGCAAGGTTCTGTGGTTTCTGTTTTTGCGGGTCATATTCATGCGGCACATACAGGAGAATATGCATCGGGAAAAATTCAGTATGTATCTGCACCGTTGCACGATCTTTATGTCAGAAAGATAATTATACAGCCTGCTTGAACAGATAAATGCTGATATTGAGTAAAAAGATTAAAACCCTATTCCTCTTGGAGTAGGGTTTTTGAGCGTCTTATTCAAAGTTTCGTTTCAGGAATTCCGCCAGAGGTCCGTCGTAAATGGCTTCGCAGTAAAGTCCGCCCCACGTGTTGCCCTGGTTACCATTGCAGTAGAATATATATGTTTTTCCCTCAAATTCGCAGAGATCAATGTCGCTGTTGTTTGTATTCAGATGACAGAAACATTCATCGAGCATCTCCTGCGGTATTTCAACACCCTTTTTGGGGCTGAGATCTTCAAGTGATGGTACGAAAAGCGGGTTGTAAAAGCCTATTTCCCATGTCTCAAAGTCTTTTGTCCTGTAAATATACGGAGCATAACGCAATGCGGGAAGCTCTTCGAGACAGATCATGTAGTAATAACCGTCGCAGAACTCCATTGCAGGACAGGCGTTGTATCTTTGAGGCGTATATGCGTTTTCAAAGGGGAAAAGTTCCCAGTTTTCCAGGTCTTCCGACTTTGCAAAGAATTCCGTGAAGCCGTTTCCGATATACTCGTTGGGCATGGATTTTCCATTTTTGTCTTTTTCGTATCCACATTCCACAGCGATCCTGTATCCGTCATCGCCTTTGCAGACAGCGGTATTGAAAAGCTTGAAGTTTTCGGGGAAAGTGAGGACTATTCTGCCTTCTGTCCAATTTTCAAGATCCTTTGAGGTGTAGAGCCAGACGTTGTTTTTGTTCGTGCCGAAAACGTATGTCGTTCCGTTTTCGTAATACATGGAGTAAAAGCCCGATTCGCCGCCGAAAGGCTTACATTCCTTGCGTGTTTCGTAGTCACCGACAGTTGCTGTTCCGATATTGTTGGCAAAATCCTGCCAATGGTTCACAAGATATTTCAGCCTGCCGTTGTGTACAAAAACTGACATTTCGCTGCCGCAGGGATAAATTATCCCGTTTTTCTTTATGTTTGGTGGTCCTTTGAGCTCCCTTTTTTGGGGGAAAATAATTTCTTTCATAGGTGGTATTCCTCGTTTTTTATTTAATTATACAACAATATTGGTTTTTTGTCAATAGCAAAAAGAGAGAATTTTTCCAAAAAGAAAAATTCTCTCTTAAATGATTTATTTACTGTTTTTCTTCGCTATTTCAAGCTCTATGTAGTCCTTTTTATAGGAATTCAGCTCCATTACCACTTCAATTATGCCCAAGATCAAGCCGATAAAAATTGCAATCAGATAGTCCGTGCCGCCCGAAACGAAAACGATCAGCGCTGCAAACGCAATTTTCAGCAGGATCTTCAGTACATATTCAAATAAATGGTTTTTAAGATGCGTGTTGAAAAGGAATTTCTTCACTTCTTCATCTGTAAATGCTTTTTTATTTTCCATTTGTCTTACCTCAATGTGTCAATGCTGGTTCTTTTTCCTCTGCCGCAACAGCTTCTTCCTTGTTTTCACGTGCAACTGCAAGCATGAGCTTTATTCTGTTTTCCTGGTTTACTTTTGTAGCACCCGGGTCATAGTCTATTGGCACGATATTTGACTTCGGATAAAGCCTTTTTATTCTTCTGACCATGCCTTTGCCTACGATGTGGTTTGGCAGACAACCGAAAGGCTGTGCGCAGACAACATTTCCGTAGCCTGAGAGGATAAGCTCCATTATTTCCGCTGTCAGAAGCCAACCTTCGCCCATTCTTGTGCCGTAACCGATAACGCCGTCAACAAGCTTTTTCATTTCAGCGTAGGGCATGGGTGCATGGTACTGAGGATATTTGCTCACCGCATTTATCAGGCAGTTTTCAATTTTTTTCAGATATCCCACAAGGAATTCGCAGACAGTTTTCATTATCTTTTTGCCGCCGTGGATCTTTGCATCTTCGATTCGGTTGTCGGTTTTGAAAATGATGAAACCCAAAATACCCGGAACCATCGCTTCGCAATCCTGCTCGTAAAGGAACTGTTCGAGATTGTTGTTTCCGAGACTGCTGTATTTTACGTAAATTTCTCCGACAACGCCGACTTTTACCTTTTCTGTTCTGATAACTTTGATTTCGGAAAAGCTTTTTGCTATGGCATTCATATTGCGTTCAAGATCTTTTATGGAGAGCCCTCTGCCGTGTCTGAACTGATTTGCAAGTTCCTTGACCCATGAATTTATGAGCTTTGTGCAGTCGCCTTCGTTGACTTCGTAAGGTCGTGTCTGATTTTTCAAAAGCATCATCAGGTCGCCGTAAGCCATTGTGGAGATCATTTTTCTGAGGATAGGCAGAGTAATTTTCATACTGCTGTCCTTTTCAAGACCTGCGAAGTTGAGGGAAATTACGGGGATATGTCCCATTCCTGCCTTGACAAGAGCTTTTCTCAAAAGATGAATGTAATTGGACGCTCTGCAACCACCACCTGTTTGAGTAATAAGCAATGCTGTCTTTTTGAGATCGTACTTTCCGCTTTGAAGCGCATTTATCATCTGACCGATTACCAGCAACGCGGGGTAGCATGTGTCGTTGTGAACATATTTCAGCCCTGTGTCAATGACTTCGGGACCCTCATTTGTCAGGAGTTTTGTTTTGTAGCCGTATTCTTCAAGCATTGCCATGAGCAATTTGAAGTGAACGGGGAGCATATTGGGGACGAGAATAGTATAATCTTTTTTCATCTCGTCGGTAAAGGGAACGATTTCCATTATTTTGCTCCTTTCTGATTCATTGCCGCAGAGAAGAGACTTCTGAGTCTGATCTTGACTGCGCCAAGGTTTGTGATCTCGTCTATTTTTATCTGAGTGTATATCTTTTCTTTTTCTTCCAGAATTGAACGCACTTCGTCTGTTGTTATTGCGTCAACGCCACAGCCGAAAGAAACAAGCTGAACAAGATTCATCATGCTGTCGTTGCTTTCAGCCACATATTTTGCCGCCGCATAGAGACGTGAGTGGTAGGTCCATTGGTTAAGTACATTGGTCTTGAACTTCTGAACAAGGTGACTTATGGAATCCTCCGTTATAACTGCCGCACCCAGACTGCAGATAAGCTTGTCGATGCCGTGGTTTATTTCAGGGTCAAGATGATAAGGTCTGCCCGAAAGGATAATTATTGGCTGGTTTTTTGCTTTTGCCTTTGCCATGAGTTCTGCGCCTTTTTTGCGGACATCTGCCATATATGTCTCATATTCAGCATAAGCCGCTTTCACCGCCGCCTTTACTTCACCGAAAGAGAAACCTCCGAAATGTTTTTCAAGACTTTCGTATATCTTCTTGGGGAACTCTTTTTTACGTGAAAGGTCAAAGAAATCGTGAATGAATTTTACCTTGTTTATATCCTTTGTGTTTGCGTCGATGACCTCAGGATAGTAGGCAACTACAGGGCAGTTGTAGTGGTTGTCACCCAGACCTTCGTCAAAATTGAAAGTCAGACAGGGATAGAATATAGTCTCTGTTCCGCTGTCAATAAGTGATTGCACATGACCGTGAATAATCTTTGCAGGGTAACATGCTGTGTCTGAAGGGATGCTGTTCTGACCTTTGAGGTAGAGTTTTCTTGTGGATTCGGGGGAGGTTTTCACCTCAAAACCGAGCTTAGTAAAGAGGGTATGCCAGAACGGAAGCAGTTCGTACATATTCAATCCCATAGGAAGACCGATAGTACCTCTTTTGCCATGTAAAGCTTTATAGCTTGACAATTTCTCTCTTTTATAAGTAAAGAGATTCAGTTCTTCCTCTTCTGCTGTTTTACCTTTCAAAAGTGGCTTTTCACAGCGATTACCTCCAATATACCTGTTTCCATCGGAAAATTTGTTGATCGTGAGGCAGCAATTATTGGAACAACCGCCGCAATTTACGACTTGAACCTGATGTGTAAAGGTCTTTAACTTGTCAGATGTTATGATCGTACTTTCTGTATTTTTTCTGTGTTCCGCCGCATAAATAGCCGCACCGTAAGCACCCATGAGTCCTGCGATCTCAGGTCTGATAACATTTCTTTTGATCTCAAGCTCAAAAGCACGCAAAACTGCGTCGTTGAGGAAAGTACCTCCTTGAACTACAATGTTCTTTCCGAGCGAATCTGCACTTGTAGCTCTGATTACCTTGTAAATTGAATTTTTCACAACGCTTATAGCAAGACCTGCGGAGATGCAATCAATTGTCGCACCGTCCTTTTGCGCCTGCTTGACTGATGAATTCATGAACACTGTACAGCGTGACCCCAAGTCAACCGGTCTGTCTGCAAAAAGCGCAAGGTCCGCAAATTCCTCAATGGAATAACCTAACGCCCCTGCGAAAGTCTGCAGGAATGAACCGCAACCTGACGAACAAGCTTCGTTGAGGAAAATGTTGTCAATAGTTCCGTTATGTATCTTGAAGCACTTGATGTCCTGCCCACCGATGTCAATGATGAAATCAACTTCGGGAAGATACTTTTTGGCTGCTGTGAAATGTGTGATAGTTTCAACGATACCAAGATCAACGCCGAAAGCATTTTTGATGATCTCCTCACCGTAACCCGTTACCGCAGAGGAAAGCACGTGAATATTGGGGAATTTTTCATAAACTTCCGTGAGAAAATCTCTGATAGCCCCTACGGGATTGCCGCTGCTTGGCTTATAGATGGAATAAAGGATTTTTCCTTCGGGATTCGTAACCACTGCCTTGACCGTAGTAGAACCTGCGTCAATACCGATATATGTATCCGTGACGCTTTCGTTTTCTATTTTTTCTGAAAGTGTTGCTTTTTTCAGGTCGTGACGTTTTTTGAATTCCTCATATTCTTCTTTTGAATTGAAAAGGGGAGGGCAAGCCTTGTATGTATCAGCCGCAGAATAGCTTCTGACTTTCTCAGCCGCCTCATCGAGTGTCATTGTTACGAATGTATTTGCAAGTCCTGCTCCAATAGCTACGAAATAAAGAGAATTTTCAGGACAAGTCCCTTTAAGCTTCAGGGCTTTGTCAAAGGCTGTTCTGACTTCGGATATAAAAGTAAGCGGTCCTCCAAGATAAACAACATTTCCGTTGATCTCTCGACCTTGTGCAAGACCTGCGATGGTCTGGTTCACAACAGCGGCAAAAATACTTGCGGAAATATCAGATTTTTGCGCTCCTTGATTAAGAAGTGGTTGTATGTCCGATTTCGCAAAAACACCGCAACGTGAAGCGATAGTATAAGTCTTTTCGCTCTTTTTTGCAAGTTCATTCATTTCGTCGGGAGTTATCTCCAGAAGTGTCGCCATCTGGTCGATAAATGCACCTGTACCGCCCGCACAAGAACCGTTCATACGAACCTCAAGACCGTCTTCGCCTGAAAGAAAGAGAATTTTAGCATCTTCGCCGCCGATCTCAATTACGGAATCGGTTTCGGGGAGATATTTTTTCACCGCAAGTCGTGTCGCGTAAACTTCCTGAACAAATGGAATACCGCATTTTTCGGCGATACCCATACCTGCAGAGCCGGACATTGCAATGTCAAATTTTTCTTCGGGATACATAGTGGAAAGGGATTCAAGAAGTTTCACCGTAGTGGAAATTATCTGAGAATAGTGGCGGACATAATCTTTGTAGATTATTTCGCCGTTTTCGTTTGTAATCACGCATTTAAGCGTTGTTGAGCCAAGGTCTAAAGAAAGTTTCATCAATTTTGCCTTTCAAAAGTATTGTATTTTGTTATTAAAACTACATCGTGTTGTTTTCTGAATTATTATATCACTATATTGTGTACTTATCAATACTGTAAATATGAATTTTTTGTAGTAATTGCTCTATGATTTTTTCTTCCGTGCTTGACAGATTCTGCAAAAACCTGTTGAATTTTTGAATCTGTTTAATTGAGCGTTACTCGGTAAAAGTATTTTGAAATGGATATGGGGAAAACAATTTTACAAAAGTGTTTTCCCCATATATTTACTCTTTATATTTTATTTTGTTGAAAGTTTCATATCGCCGTGTTTTACGCAACCTAATTTACGGAAAACTGCGTCAAATGCCAGCGTAAGCACTGCAGGAAGAACAAAATGCATAAGGATAACTTCGAGCCAAAAGAGCCAAGGTTCCATAGTTTCACCCATTGCTGCGAAAGCTCCGAACTGACCAACGAGGCCACTTGTACCCATGCCTGCGCCCGAAGGTATATTTGTCATTCCGAGAACCTGTGTGGATATGGGACCGAGAACTGCGGAAGCCAATGTTGGCGCTAACCATATTGTAGGTTTACGCATAATGTTTCCGAACTGGAGCATTGATGTTCCGATACCCTGTGAGAGAAGTCCTCCCCAGCCGTTTTCTTTAAAACTTGCAACTGCGAAGCCAATCATCTGACAGCAACAGCCTACGACTGCCGCACCTGCTGCAATGCCGTCAAGCCCAATGGTTATACATATTGCCGCAGAGCTTATGGGAGCAGTAAGTGCCATACCGATAAGAACGGAAACGATAATACCCATTGGAATAGGGTGAAGTTCTGTTGTTGAGTTGATAAAATTACCGAAAGAGGTCATGAACTGATTCAGATAAGGACCCACGAAAACACCCACAAGTCCTCCTGAAACGATAGTTGTAAACGGAGTAATGATTATATCAATTTTTGTTTTTCCTGCAAGAATGTTTCCAACCTCAGCACCCACAACGCCCGAAACGTATGCACCGACAGGTCCACCGAGTTGGTAACCGATAGCGCCGACAGCTATTGTTGAAAAAACTGTGAGTGGTTTCATTTTGAGGCCGTATGCGATAGCCCCGCCTATTGCCGCGCCGACTACAGGTGAAGATGCGCCAAGAACTGTTGTCAGCTGTGAAAGAGTTCCAAGCCCGGGAATCTTTGCGATCTGACCGATAATAAGTCCGATAATAAGAGTTGCGAACAATCCCAAAGCCATATATGACATTGCATCAACAAAATAACGCTTGAAAAATTTTTTAATAATTTCCACTTTTATTGCTTCCTTTTTGGTTTAAAATATTTTGTATAATACTATAGCATAAAATTTAGTCAAAAAAGGGGCTAAATAGCTTTTTTCGTTTTTTATTTACAAGAAAGGATATGTTTTGTAATGAATTCAAATGGTATCAGAACAGACCTTGCGGCAGAGATCAAAGAATTCAGAAAACTGACCGAGGAGGACGGTTTTTACGATGAAACTTCAGAAAAAAACGGAATCAAAATACGTGAAGTCCGAATACTGAACAGGGAAGCCTCGGAAAAAATAGGAAAACCTGAGGGAACTTATATTACGGTGGATTTCGGCTCCGCCTTTGAAGACGATACAGTTTTTGATTCCGCAACGGAAATTATCGCAGATAAAATAAGGACTATTGTAGGTGAAGACCTTTCGGAAAATGTCATGCTTGTGGGACTTGGAAATTCAAATCTCACATCTGACGCTATCGGACCTCAGACTCTCAGCGGTGTGATAGTTACAAGACATCTGAAAAGCCATCTTCCGGAGGTCTACAGTACATTGCCTTTGCGTGAACTTTCTGCCCTTACTCCCGGAGTTCTGGGCACAACAGGAATAGAGACTGTAGATATCGTAAAAGCTGTTGCGGAAAAAACGAAACCGTCTTTGATTATCGCCATTGACGCTCTTGCTTCACGACGTGCCGAAAGGGTCTGCTCCACGGTTCAGATGAGTGATAGCGGCATTTCTCCGGGTTCAGGCGTTGGCAATCACCGCAGGGAATTGAGCAAAAAAACTCTTGGTATTCCCGTTATTTCCATCGGAGTTCCAACGGTCATAGACACAGCGACGCTGACTTACGATGCCTTTGAGGCTTTTTGTTCGGAATCTAACTCAAAAGCGTTGACCGAACTTGTTAAAAATGGCGTGATAACTTATCAGACCGTATGCCACGCTCTGGGCGAATCATCTTCAAATATGATAGTGACTCCACGTGACATTGATGTTCTCGTCAGCAAAGCTTCCCGTCTTTTGGCTTTTTCGTTGAATATGGCACTCCACGGTGACCTTACTCCCGAAGAAATACGGTCGCTGATAAATTAAATTTGTTTTTCCTCTTGACTTTTTGCTGATTTTGGTGTATTATGTTAATAGGAAAATTTTATAAAGAGGAAATATATCATGAATATTAATGACATTATGAAACCTATGGTTCACACGAACCCAAAAATCAGCGAAAGCGTCACTCTTCCGTACAGGCTCTATGTACCTGAAAACTATGACAGCAACAAGAAATACGCTGTTATGATTTTCATGCACGGCGCAGGGGAGCGAGGCACAAACAATATGCAGCTCCATGCTGAAGACGCAAACAGATATTTTTATTACATTCTGAATGACGAAAAATTGAAAGACGAGTTCATTCTTATCGCTCCTCAATGTCATCCCGACCACCGTTGGGTGGAGACCGATTGGGGTCACAGCGTTTACGAATACTGTCCATCATGCCAGCTTTCCGTGCCAATGACCCTCTTTTATGATCTTTTGGACAACGAGATCTTTGCAAAATACAGCATTGACATGGACAGGATCCTTATGACAGGAATTTCTATGGGCGGTTTTGCCACATGGTTTACCATGATGTATCAGCCTGATCTTCTTGCGGCGGCAGTTCCCGTTTGCGGAGGCGCTGACCCGAAAATGGCTGACATGATAAAACATATCCCCACATGGATATTCCACAGCGATGACGATACTGTAGTTCCTTCCGACAGCTTCCACGCCATGAAAAAAGCGCTCGAAGAGGTGAACGCACCCGACTTCCATGCAACTCTTTACACTCACGAGGGACACGGCAGTTGGTGCAGAGCATACCTTGAAAAACCGACATTCGATTGGTTCATTTCAAGAAAGAAGTAATAATATTTATATTGTGTTGCTAAGGGAAAACTTTTTCTTTTCGCGTGAAAAGCAAAAGTTTTCCCTTAAACCTTTTCAAAAAGAAAAGCGAGTTTAGGCAGTTATAAATGACTAAATAGCTAACGTTCATAAATTTATTATTTGCGTTAGCTATTACTTTTTTATATACAATATTTGAGCTTTGCTCGGTAAAAGTTTTTTGATAAGATCACAAATACCCTGCGGGTATTAGTTGCGGGGAAAACAATTTTACAAAAATGTTTTCCCCGCAAATTAACCCTAAATAAATTTAATATATAACTATTTGTGCTTAACTGTATATATATTCGCCTTGTCCTGACTGGCGAACCAGATCAAAGTACGTGTACATATCCACGTATTCGTATTTATAACCGTCATTTTTCGCTTCAGCATAAGTGATGAAGTCGTTGACGAGCTTTACAAGGCCTTCAGTATACTGTCTTATTGTTCTGAATGCCGCAAAATTTGATCCGTTTTTTGTTCCGTTAACAAAGTAATCGTACATTGATTCGAGGTGGCTTTCACCTTGACCCGGATATATATCTCTGAGACATGTATATACGTACTTGTCATCCAGAACGGTAATAAATTTCCTGCCGTCGTTATGGAATGAACCGTAAGGAGATATTTCAGTAAAGGCTTTTAATTCGCGGGTTGTTATGCTTTCTTTGTTGATAATAAATCCAACGATGTCCATGTCAAATTTGTTCATGTAATTTCGGCTGAATTCCGTCCACATATTCAGATCTTCGATCATTGTGGGCATAACATAACCTGCGCCGCTGTTGCCTGTAATAAAATAGTCCTTATCCGTTTTGTTCTCATAAACGTAATCGAAGATCATGGGAACTCTGTCGGAAAGATTTGGGTTGAACGCCCACATCAATGGGATCTGTCCTCTCTGTTCGCTTGTGAAACATGCGGGAACCATTTCCTTTAGCCATGCGGACGAGTCATAGTCACCGATATATATAGTGAAATAACGTGTGTTTTCGTCGTAATCTATGCTTGGAGGTGGATCGTTGTTTACGTATTTTTCAACGGTGCTTTCATATTGACAGTAGACAGAGGCGTTTGTCACCCAACTTGGATGAGCCGCATCCGCTTCCTTGACTATATTGTAGCTTGACAGAACTTCCGTAAACGCCCATTCAAGCTCGACTTCACCTGTTTTTCCGTTATTGTTGAAAACAGTATATTTAACATACCATGGCGGGAAGCCTATAAGGCGTTTCATATTTCCTATATCTGTTTTAGTGAATTCACGGAGTATTTTATGTAAAGTCTTTGCATCAGTTCCCAATGGCTGATTGGGGTCATCGCAGGGAGTTTCCGAATCCACACAAGTCAGGTCGAAAAAGAAACACTCGTTGTAAATGAAATAATCGTGGCTGTATATCTGGTTTACATTCGGGGTAGTACCTTCCGTTGCTTTTATATACACGGGGTTTGTTTCAACGGTCGAAGCTCCGTCCAGAGTATACGCAAGCATTGTATCGTTTGTTTTGTCAAGGTATTTTTCAATAGCCCAGAGGTACGGGTCACATTTGATAGAGCCTGATGAGTCTATGTCTGTATCAGCAATCTTTGTTCCCAACTCGCCTGTGAACATATCCACAAGAGAAAACTTTACTTCTACGGAATTTGATGTAAGCCATGAATACATACTGTCAGGGTCTGTGTCGTACCTTACAGGAAGATATCCGTCAACAGAGCATATTGTAGAGGCAACATTTGATGTTGAAGGTGCATCGGGGTCCCAAAGTACGATTCCCGCTTCAATTATGTAGTTCCCGAAGGCATTCCATATGTCTGTCCATGTGTTCAATTCCACAATATGGGCATTTTCCAACATCTTGCCTTCTTCCATCATATAGTCAAGCCAGAATCTGTCATTGGAGTCGAACATCTGATATACGTAGAAGTTATTCTCTTTAGCGTTTTTGTTGAGTCTTCCTTGCAGAGTCGTATATAAGCGAACCATATCGTTAAAATCTTCATTGTTGGTCGGTTCACCTATATATCTTACATCATTTATTATGTATACCGTAGGAGGGGAGTCGTGAGTGTATGTTTTTTCTTCAGGCATAAAGTCCACCAATTCCAAAGGGGTCGTTGTGCAACCTGCAAGAGATTGTATGCACATGATAATTGCGGTCAGAAATAATATGACTTTTATTTTCATGAATAATCTCCTATTTTTGAATATCAGTATGTAACGATAGTTGCAAAAACAACGAGATCATCTATACCGATATTTTCGATGCTGTGGCTTCCGCCGTTGCCCGTAATAACGGAGTCTCCCGCGTAAACGATCTTTTCAACGCCGTTGTCCATAACTTTTGCAGTTCCCGAAACAATGTAGAAAATTTCATCTTCCTTTTCGTGAATGTGTTCGCCGATAGAAGCACCGGGCTCAAGTGTAAGAGTTGCGCAAAGTCTCAATGGCCCGTTGATCTCTTCTTTTTCGAGGGCGTGAGTTATTTTAACTGTTCCGTTTCCGCCTCTCATGTTGGGACGTTCTTCGGATCTCATTTCATTTTTGTATTTTACCATGGTTTACAGCTCCGTTTCTATATATTTTGAATTATTTCTCCTGCACAGAGGAGCTTGTCGTTTTCATAATAAACCGCATATTGTCCCGGTGTTACAGCCCGCTGGTGTTCGCAGAATTCAGTTCTGATCTTTCCGTCGGAAATTGCAGATATCGCCGCCGCACCTTTATGCGCATAGCGAATTTTTACATCGGAAGAAAAACTCTCCGTTTCGGGTGCAAGAGCCTGGAATACAATGTTTTCACAAGTCAGTCCGCTGTTATCGGTCACATCTTTTCGGCTGAGAATTACTCGGTTTTTCGGAATATCAAATCCTTTGACATATATTCTTTCGCCCAATGCGATACCTAAATTTTTACGCTGACCGACGGTGTAGTGGATAAGACCCTTGTGGGTTCCAACAACTTTGTCTTCACCTTCAAGCCAAAATTCGCCTTCGGGGAATTTTCCTATTCTGTTTTCTATGAATTTTGCGTAGTCTTTATCGGGTATAAAGCAAATTTCCTGGCTGTCAGGCTTGTCTGAAAGTGGAATTCCCGTCAGAGCCGCCGCTTTTCTGTTGTCGTCCTTTTCAGTTCCGTAAAGGGGGAAAATAACTCTTGAAATCTGCTCCTGTGTCAATCGGCAAAGCATATAGCTCTGGTCCTTGTACGCCGCTTTTTTAATGTAATATCTGCCCGATTTTTCATCAAAGCCCGTTCCTGCATAATGCCCTGTGGCTATTTTCTCTGCACCGAGCTTGTCTGCAAGTTCGCAGAGTGATTTGAATTTGACCGTAGGATTGCAAACTATACAGGGATTCGGTGTTTTTGCGTTGGAGTATGAGTCTGTAAAATAATTTTTTACTATTTTATCAAACTTTTCGGTGAGGTCAATAGTATGGAGTTCAATTCCGAGGCTTTCCGCCACTTTTTTTGCGTCAGATAAACCTTCCTCAGCAAATTCGTGCATAATGCAGTACGCACCGATGACTTCGTATCCTTCGGATATCAGCAGAGAAGCGGCATATGAACTGTCAACTCCTCCACTCATTCCCAGAACAACGCTTTTATTCATGACAACTGTCACAGCAACCTGTGCAAGCTTTAAGGTCGATTCCGAAAAGTTTCGGGTCAAGACCTTTCTTTGTCAAATAGTCTGCAATAGCCGTTTTAATTGCTTCTTCTGCAAGAACGGAGCAGTGGATCTTTACAGGGGGGAGTCCGTCGAGGGCTTCAACAACTGCTTTATTTGTCAATTTTAGAGCTTCTTCGAGGGGTTTGCCCTTGATGAGTTCTGTTGCCATTGAAGAAGTTGCAACAGCCGCACCGCAACCGTATGTTTTGAATTTAACATCGGAAATGATGTTGTTGTCTATTTTAAGATAGATCCTCATTATATCGCCGCATTTTTCGTTGCCAACTTCGCCAACGCCGTCAGCATCGGGAATTTCACCTACATTACGGGGATTTGTGAAGTGATCCATTACTTTATCGCTATACATTATACATTTTCCTTTCGTGGTGAGTTATCTTTTATTCCAAAGGGGAGACATTTCTCTGAGTCTTTCCGCAATTTTGGGAAGCTCTTCAAGAATATAGTCAACTTCTTCTTCAGTATTGAACCTGTCAAGACTGAATCTTACTGAGCCGTGAGCTGTGCCGTGGTCGAGACCAAGTGCAAGAAGCACATGGGAGGGGTCAAGTGAGCCTGAAGTACAAGCTGAGCCTGAGGAAGCGCAAATTCCTTTGATATCCATCATAAGAAGGATTGATTCTCCTTCGATATATTTGAGGCTGAGGTTTGCGATACCCGGGAGACGCTTATCAGACTTGGGAGTATTCTGCTTGCATTCGGGAATCTTTTCCATAAGTCCGTTGAGGAGCTTGTCTCTGAGGTAAGCGACCTTTTTGCTTTCCTCTTCCATGTTTTCAACGGCAATTTTGATAGCTTCGCCCATGCCAACGATCGCCGCAGTATTTTCCGTTCCTGCACGTCTGCCTTTTTCCTGACCGCCGCCGTCAATAAGATTTGGCATTATGATACCTTTTCTTACGTAAAGAGCGCCGACACCTTTGGGAGCATTGAATTTATGCGCAGACATGGAGAGCATATCAATGTTCATTTCCTTAACATTTACGGGAACATGACCGACTGCCTGAACTGCGTCTGTGTGGAAAAGAACCTTGTGTTCTTTAGCTATTTTACCGATTTCCGCAATAGGTTCCATAACTCCTGTTTCGTTGTTCGCAAACATTATTGTTATGAGTATTGTATCGGGTCGGATTGCATTTTCAAGCTCTTCAAGGTTAATAAATCCTTCGCTGTCAACATCAAGAAGTGTGATTTCGTAGCCGTCTTTTTTCAGAGAGTCAAGAGTATGGAGAACCGCATGATGTTCGATTTTTGTGGAAATTATATGTTTACCCTTGGACGCGTATTTTTTTGCAATGCCTTTGATCGCCCAGTTATCGGCTTCGGAACCGCCTGCTGTAAAGTAAATTTCTTTGCTTTCGCATCCGATAGCGTCCGCTACCTGCTGTCTGGCTTCGTCAATAGCCGCTTTTACTTCTTGTCCTGCGGAATGCACACTGCTGGGGTTGCCGTACATTTCGCAAAAGAAGGGCATCATTTTTTCCAGAACTCTTTTATCTACTTTTGTTGTCGCCGCATTGTCTGCGTATATTCTCATTTATATTCAGATCCTTTTGTTTGTATATAGTACCGTCAGGTAAATCATACCTTTTTGGTATTAATATTATATCACCTAAAAAGCAAAATGTCAATAGCCTAAGCTAACTTGCATATTTTGTTCGGATTTATGCCTTTTTCATACACGATTTTATGCACACGCCGCACACAGCTCCACGACCGATATGCTGAAAAGCGTTTTTCATATAGTCACTACACTTTTTCGGGTCGAAGCCGTCGGCAGTGATAGCCCCTGCGGGGCACTTTTTTGCGCAAAGTCCGCAATTATCACAGGAAAAGATTTTTTCTTCATCTGCGATTTTACTTTTTAATTCCAAAACTTCGGGGCAATTTGTGAAAACTGTTGAAAGTCTTACAGCCGCACCAAATTTTCTGTGTATAAACAGATTGTTCAATCCCATTTCGCCAAGACCGCAAAGGCAAGCGGATTTTTTGTGGGAATAAACTCCCGCAAAGGTGGGCTTCATTTCGCTACGTTTATCTTTTTTCTCGTTTACTGACTGTGATGCCGCAATGGGGTAAAAATCGTAGCCGTTTCGCTGGAGGATCATTCCCGTTTTGTGCGCCGCATCGTCCAGGAGTCTGTTGACGGAGCGATAATGGTGGAAATATGTGTGAGTTGGCTCGCCCTCAATTTCGGAAATAACACCGTCTGAAAGCTTTATAACCATAGAAATAACATACTTGTAACCTTTGAAAGGCTCATCAAGTTCTACAGCCGCAAAATCCGAAACATTGTTTTCCAGGAAAAATTTAAGTTCGTCAAGTACCATATCAGTTTCCGAAAGTGAAACCTGCTTTTACTGCGGCACAGATAAGCTCAACGCAGTTTTTGCAGTCGTTGATAGAAACGGATTCCGTGGGCATATGAATGTATCTTGTTGCGATAGAAATACCGCCTGAATAAACGCCGCACTTTGTGAGGTGAATAGCTCCTGCATCGGTTCCTCCGTAGGGGAGAATGTCATACTGGTATTTAATACCGCTTTTTTCTGCTGTATCAACGAGGAAATCAACCATTTCCTTGTGGCAGACAACGCTCTGGTCTTTGATCTTGATTGCCGCACCTTCGCCCAACTTCATATTAAGAGCATCATTTTTAGGTGTGTCACCCGTACCTGTAACGTCAATTGCAATGCCGTAATCGGGGTCGATTCCGTAAGCCGCAGTTTTTGCGCCTCTGATACCAAGCTCTTCCTGAACGGAGAACACAAAATAAACTTCGTTTTTAAGCTCTGTTTTTTCTTCGTAAAGTTTTTTGATTGCTTCGATCTGAATTGCAACTGCGATTCTGTCGTCAAGGAATGGTGAAACGATTCTCTTGTCGTCTTCAGCGCCCATTTCAAAAACTTCACCCACAACGGAGCCTGCCGTGCCGAGAGGAAGCATTTTTATAGCTTCTTCTCTGTTTTTTGCGCCGATGTCAACATAAGCCTTGCCCATTTCAAGAGTTCCCTCTTCAAAATTCATAAGACCGTTTACACCGTTTGTGAAGCGAATATGTCTACCCGAAAGAGTTTTAGGGTTAAGACCACCGAGCGGAGATACTTTTACGAAACCTTTTTCATCAACATTGTGCGCAATAACACCGATAGTATCGGAGTGTGCGGAAAACATAACCTTTTTGCCGCAGCCCTTACCCATAACTGCAATAAGATTTCCGAGAGTGTCAAATTTTATATCTTCTTCGGGTATGTAATCGGAAATCATTTCCTTTACGCAGCAAAGAAGCTGTTTTTCATTAGCTGAGGGGGAAACGAAACCGTTGAGTTTTTTCATTATATTGGTAAATTCCATAATATTCAGACCTTTCTTTGCCCATTAAAAGCAATGTTTATCTATGGCTTTGCAGAAATCAAAAGCCGCTTCAATATCGGATTCAGATGCTACCGATATTCTTGAATGGAGATATCTCACGGGGACTGAAAGCGTGCAGACCTTTGTTCCTGCCGCAGTTCTTTCAATATTTCCCGCATCGTTGCCCCCTGAAACGTAAGTTTTGAACTGCCATTTTACATTTTCTTTATCAGCTGCATCTGCAACTTTTCTGATAAATTCGGGGTCGTAAACAGTTCTGCTGTCAGCGTAAGAAAGTGAAACACCTTCGCCTACGTGGCAAACCCGGCGTATATCTTCCACGTTTCCTATGTCTGCCGCAGTCGTACCTTCAACGATAACCGCATAGTCGGGTTTAATTCTGTAAGCCGACGCTTGAGTTCCTCTGCAACCGACCTCTTCCTGAACGGAGAAAGAGAACCATGCGCTGTTTTCAATGTCGCTCATAATCATTTTTATAAGAACGTAACAGCCGACTCTGTCATCAAGGGCTTTTGCTTTGATGAAATTTCCGAATTCTCCTGCTTCGCTTTTGAAGTAAACGCTGTCTGCGATTGCAACGTATTTTTCAGCATCTTCCTTGCTTTTCGCACCGATGTCAATGCACATTTCGGAGATGTTTGGAACCTTGCTTCTGTTTTCCGCATTTGTCATATGAATGGGGGTGAGACCTATAACACCGTCGATGAATTTATCTTCGCCGCTTGCGGTTGCTTTAACGGTAACTGTTTTCCCTGGAGTTACTGCCGCCGTTACGCCGATGGAATCAAAATAAATAAGTCCGTCTTCACCGATTTTTTTAACGTAATAACCTGTTTCGTCCGTGTGAGCATCGTACATAACGGTAAAATCGGGAGTCTTTTTACCTTCTTTGTATGCAATGAGGTTTCCGAGATTATCAACGATAATTTCTTTGCAGTAGGGGGTGATAAGCTCTTTTATGTAATCTCTTACGTCACCTTCGTCACCGCTGAGGCCGTTTTTCGTACAAAGAGTTTTAAGCATTTCGTCCATTATTTAACGTCCTCCTTCAGATAAGTTTCAATATAAGCAGCTACTATGTCTGCCGCACTTTCCACGTCGGAAAGGTCAGCTACTTCAACGGGAGTGTGCATATTTCTTATGGGGACTGAAACCAAAGTTGTTTTCACACCGCATCTCATGGTCTGAACCATATCTGCGTCTGTTCCCATGTTTACGCCTTCAGCCCAAAGCTGATATTGAATCTTTTTGCCGTCTGCGGCTTTTTTTATCTTATTTGTGAGCTGTTTATCAAAAATTGTGGAATATTCGATCACAGCACCCTTTCCGAGCTCTGCACTGTTTGAAACTCCCGGCTGTTTTGCAAAAGTAACGTCAAGGATAATAGCTTCGTCAGGATCAATATTGTAAGTTCCTACACAAGCGCCTCTTGATCCAACTTCTTCCTGAGAAGCAAAAAGAACTGCAATGCAAACGTCAAGTTCATTGTGCTTGATCGCCATTTTCAGTTTTTTCAGCGCTGTCATAATAGCATAAACACATATCTTGTTGTCAAGAGCTTTTGCGGCTATCCTGTTGTTGAGAAGCTCCGTTATAGGTGCTTGAATGTAAATTCTGTCAGAGGGTCTGACTTTCTGCTTTACAACATCCGCAGGAAGTCCCGTATCAACGAAAAGTTCTTTGTATTCGGGGATTTTATTTCTGCTGTTTGCGGTAAGCAAATGCGGGGGAGTGTTGCAGAAAATAACGGGGAGCATTTCATATCCTGATGCGTTGTCAGCCTTAACTTTCAGCAAGCCTTCTCCCGAAAGGAGCGTTCTTCTGTCAGTTCCGCCAATGTTCAGCACTCTCAAAAATCCGTTTTCTTCAATATTCGTTACAATAAGTGAAAGCTCATCCTGGTGTGCTGAAAGCATAACCACGGGCTTTGTTCTGTCACCTATGTACGCAATGACATTGTTGAGTCTGTCGATTTCAATGTTTTCTTTGTCTGTGAATTCCAAAAGCTTTTCAGCCATCATTTCGGCAAAAGCTCTTTCGTTTCCGCATTCGGATTCAACTGCAAGAATTTCCGAAAGCTCTTTGAATGATGCCGTCATTATTCGTTCTCCTTAAAATTATTTACAGTATCCTTGTAGAATCTTCCCTTTACTTCGAAATTGGGGAACATATCGAAGCTTGCGCTTGCAGGGGAGAAATAAACTATATCTCCCGCCTTTGCCGCTTTTCTTGCGGCATAGATAGCCGATCTGAAGTCTTCGGTTTCTTCTACGGTGAGTTCTTTGGGGTCGTAATCTTTGCAGTTAAGCAAAGCGTTCTTTATCTTTTCTTTGGTTGCGCCGCAAAGTACCATATGTTTTACGTGCTTTACCAGATACGGTGCAAGAGGAGAGTAGTCCAGGTTTTTATCGTAACCGCCTGCTATAATAATTATCTTCTGAGTTTGAGCCTTAAGTCCTGCAATGGTTCTTGTGGGGGTGGTGGCAATACTGTCATTGTAGTAGCGGACACCCTCAAATTCCCTTACAAATTCCATTCTGTGCTCTACGCCGCCGAACTCTCTTGCGATCTTTTTGATCGTTTCGTTTTCGACATAGCCGCTGACTGCCGCCGCAGCTGTCATATAATTCTGAACGTTGTGGTCTCCGGGGAGCTTGATATCATCTCTGTGCATTATTACGGATCTTTTGCCGCCGACAGTTGAAATGATCTCGCCGTTTTCAGCAAGGTATACACCGTTTTCCGTTTCGCCCTTGAATGAGAAATATCTCACTTCACCCTTGGCTTCCTTTGCGCAGGAAAGTGCAAGTTCATCGTCTTTGTTTACGATAAGAACGCCTTTTTCGTTCTGGTATTTGAAAATATTTTTCTTCGCCTCAATGTATTCGTCCATTGAAGTGTGCCAGTCAAGGTGATTTGGCGTGATATTTGTCACTACGGAAATATTTCCGCTTTGGGTCATATCATTAAGCTGGAAAGATGAAAGCTCAACCACCGCAAAATCTTCTGGTTTAATGCTTTCAATATCGGGGAGCAAAGGCTTTCCGATATTTCCGCCCAAATGGCAGGTATAGCCCTGAGCTTTGAGAAAATTATAAATAAGAGTCGTTGAAGTCGTTTTGCCTTCACTGCCCGTTACTGCAAAAATCTTGCAGGGGCAAAGTCTGAAAAACAGTTCCATTTCGGAGATCAGTTCGCTGCCGTTTTTTACCGCTTCAATGAATTCAGGCTTATCGTTTCTCATACCCGGGGTTTTGAAAACTATTTCGCCGCCGATATTTTCGAGATACTTTTCACCTGTGATGAATTCAACTTTTCCTGAAAGAGCCAATGCTTCTTCGCCCAGCTCTTCCACAGATTTTTTATCTCTGACGGTTACGTTTGCGCCCTTTTCCAGGAGCAGTTTCACGAGGGGACGGTGGCTTACGCCAAATCCGATGACCGTTATGTTTTTGTCTTTAACTTCATTGATTGATGTTATCATAATTATCAGGTCCTTTCGTTTTAAGGATTCCTTATCAGTATATGGTTTTTATTACGGGAAGTATCATCGGTTTACGCTTTGTCTGTTCGTAAACGTATTTTGTAAGCGTGTCTTTGAGTGCTGTTTTTGCGCTGTATTCCCAGTCTGCGGAATGCCCTCTGTTGGCTTCTTTCAATACTGTATCTTCCGTTATCTGCTTCAACGCATTGTAAAGCTCTTCATTTTCTTTAGTGTAAACAAAACCTCTTGAAATGATCTCAGGCTCTGTTGTGAGATATCTTGTTTCGTCGTCAACGATTGCAACTGCAATAATGAGACCGTCCTGAGAAAGGTGCATTCTGTCTCTGAGTACAATATTTCCAACATCTCCGACACCGAGACCGTCAACAAGAATTCTTCCTGCAGGTACTGTACCGACTATTTCGATCTTTTCGTCGGTAATTTCTATGATGTCACCGATATCACCCACAATGATATTGTTTTCGGGAATACCCATTGACATGGCAAGTCTTGAGTGCTTTTTGAGGTGACGGTATTCACCGTGAACGGGAATAAAGTATTTCGGTTTTGTCAGCGCAAATATCTGCTTTAATTCTTCCTGACAAGCGTGACCTGAAACGTGAACTTCGGATATCGCATCGTTTACAACTTCCGCACCTGATCTGTAGAGTTCATTAACAACTTTATTTACCATTTTTTCGTTGCCGGGTATAGCTGTTGCGGAAATTATAACGAGGTCGTGGTTGTTTATTTCAACGACTTTGTGGTCGGAATATGCCATTCTGTAAAGGGCAGACATCGGCTCTCCCTGGCTTCCCGTTGTAATGATAACAACCTTTTCGGGAGGAAGAACATTTACCATATCAATATCGATGAGTACATTTTCGGGAATATTCATATAACCGAGTTGACTTGCAACTTCAAGAACTGTTATCATGCTTCTTCCGCTGACAGCAACTTTTCTACCGAATTTACTTGCTGTGTCGATTATTGACTGAACTCTGTGTACATTTGAAGCAAAAGTAGCAACGATGATCCTCTGCTCGGAAGCTTTGCGGAAAATATTTTCCAAAGAGCCGTGAACCTTTTCTTCACTCATTGCGTATCCTGGACGTTCCACGTTTGTGGATTCCATAAGGAGGCAGGTTACGCCTTCTTTGCCCAGTTCACCCAGCCTTGCAAGATCTATCATATCTCCCTGGATCGGGGTAGAGTCTATTTTAAAGTCACCCATATCAAGGATAACACCTCGTGGGGTGTGGAGCGCAATGGCTACGGCGTCTGCAATGGAATGGTTTACGTGAATGAATTCCACATCAAGGCAATCAAGTTCAACTGTTGCACCTGCGGGAACCTCAATGAGTTCTGCTGTATTTTCCAAACCAAATTCCTTGAGTTTGTTGTAAATAATGCCCAAGGTCATTTTTGTACCGTAAATAGGCACATTTATCTGTTTCAAAAGGTAGGGGATAGCGCCTATATGGTCTTCATGACCGTGAGTTATAAAAATGGCTCTGAATCTGTCTTTATTTTTCACAATATACTGCATATCGGGAATAACATAGTCGATACCCGGCATGTCGTCGTCAGGGAAAGACATACCGCAGTCCAAAGCTATGATATCCTTACCGCATTCCACAAGTGTCAGATTTTTACCGATCTCATTAAGTCCGCCTAATGGGATGATTCTTATTTTTTCTATTTTTTTCAAATACTTGACCTCCTTGGTCTGTTTTATTTTATATGTACGGTGCTCCGAACCTATCGGAACACAAAGTGTCTTAGTTATTTTTTAAGTTTTTTTGCGTAAAAGTCGCATAATTCTGCGGCTGTTTCCGAATCTTCCGACTCTGCGCAGATACTGAATGCGTTTTTTATTTTTTGCGGGATAATCAGAACTGTTCCTCCGCTTTCTCGGATCCTTACCCCTTCTACCAATTCCCGACCTTTTACAGCGGATAAGGCGCGCATAATTGTTGCCTTGTCTGAGGTAACTTCTATCTCTCTGCGGCGTGACGTAAAAACCGGCATACTTTTTGCGATCTCTCCGAAAGTGAGACCATGTTTTGCCATAAAATTCAAAAGGCAGAGCGCTCGGTAATAAGTGTCCGTCATTTTGTAAAGCTTAACCCTGTCTTTGTCTTCAAGAGTAAGCCTTTTGCATCGGAAACCGTATTTTTTTGCAGCCGCATCCACAGCTGTCGGGTAATTGTACGGAATGAAAACTTCTCCTTCATTCATTCCGCAGCAGAATGCCGTAACGCATTTTATCAAGTCATCATCATACGCCTCACGGTCTTTAGTCTGAACGATCAGCCTATGAGGCATGATGTAAATATATTCGCTGTTTTCTTTTTTCTGCTTTGTATTAAGATTTTTCAGTATGAAATTCGGCGCTGAAACAAAAGCATATACAGGTTCAAGAGTTTCGATCTTTTCGCTGAATCGCTTTTCATATATCTTTTCAACACCTTTAAATGATCTGAAATCTCCGCTTTTTACAGGTTCAAATTCACCTGATGTAAATGCTGATTCAAAGCTTCGCTCTTTTTCTCTTCCGAAAGGGAGACCGTCTCTGTCCAGGAGAGTCAGAACCGTATTGTCCTGTTCTTCTCCGATATGAAGACCTCCGCCAAAACCGTATTCACGTACAGCGTAGGAAAAGATATTTATGTCGCACTCGCCCAGATCAAAGATACCTGTTGCCGCAGACATTATTCCGCTGCAAATTGCGAGTACAGAACTCATCAGATCCTTTGAGTTATTATTGGGGTCTATTCCTATGGCTATATCTTTTTTTATGACAGATGCAAAGGCGGTTCCGATCCTCAATAGAACCGAATTGTCACGGATCTTATCTGTTTTTAATATTATTCTGCCGTTTTCGAGATTTATATCCGTTAAGCCGTCAATAACTGAGCTTTTTATGAAAGTATATTCGGGAATGATGTTTTTTGGATAGATCTTAGCCCCTGCGCTGATAATGACATCTTTTCCGATCTCAGAATCTGCTCCAATGACGCAATGCTCACCCACGGATACGCCCTTTTTCAATACAGCGTTTTTGCAGATGATACAGTTCCGTGCAGAAGACCCGTCCTCCATGGTCACTCCGTCAAAAAGAATACTGTTTTCTATTCTGACATTTTTGCCGAGAACACAGTCTCTTCCAATCACAGAATACGGTCCGATGATCGTACCGTCGGCAGAAAGATTCTCACCAATAAACACGGGTTCTTTGATCACCGCATTTGTATCGTGAGTATTGTTCTGTGCCAAAGCTTTGATATTTGCCCTGAATTTCAGCTTTCCGTCCAGGATATCTTTGGTGCAATTCATATACGAGGAAATGTTTCCGATGTCACACCAATAGCCTTTTGCGAGGTATCCGTATATGCTGATACCGTTCTCCAGAAGCTTCGGAAAGACATCTTTGGAAAAATCGCAAAATTCGTTTTCGGGAATATAATTGAATATCTCTTTTGAAAAAATATAAATTCCCGTATTTACAGTGTCGCTGTAAACTCTCGACCATGAGGGTTTTTCAATGAATCTTACTATCTTGTTTGATTCATTAGTTACTGCAACCCCGTATTCAAGCGGTTCTTTGACTTTTGTCAGTATTACAGTTGCCAATCCTCCGTGTTTGCGGTGGAATTCTGTGGCTTCTGTCAAGTTAAAGTCGCAGATACAGTCTCCGCAAATAACTAAAAATTCACCGTCGATGAATTTTTTGCAGTTTGAGACCGATCCTGCGGTCCCCAGCGGCTCATTTTCCGTAACGAAATGCAGGGACAATTCTTCGGTATTCTTCACCGCACGCTCTATCTCGGCACCTTTATACTGCAGAGTAATGCAGGCTTCGTCGATCACGTGAGTCTTGAGCAGATTTAAAATATAATATATGCAAGGACTTCCGCAGACGGGAACCAGGGGTTTGGGAGTATCACAGGTCAACGGTTTCAGTCTCGTTCCTGCTCCTCCTGCTAAAATAACAGCTTTCAGCTTTTTCAACCAATACACATCCTTTATACAGATGTGAGTATTGTTCCCTGCGGAGTCAGATATTATTCAGGTTTAGTGTTTGAGATTATCGCATTAAGAAGATCTTTTGCAACCTTATAGTTTTCTTTTGCGTGATCTGTCGTCTCTGCGATGGTTCCTTCAAATGCTCTGAGCCCGAAATAAATGGGCATTTCGCCGAAGGCTTTGTAAAATTCGCTATGTTCTTTCCAGAAGTCTGAGTCAGACCAGTTCCACATAGTACCCTCATATGCAAGGTTTTCGTCTGCATATTCGGGAAATACAGAGGTTAGATTCGAACAAGCTTCACCGTCAAACAAATACTGTGCGCCGTAATCTTCGGAAATTACAAACATACAGTCTCCGGAACGGAGAGAGGTCATTATAAATGATTTGTTCTGGTAAATATTTGTACTGTCAAATTCTTCACCGATATAGATGTTTTGTATGTATAAATTTACTTCGCCGTCGCCGTTTTTATCTGCGGCGTATTCAGTAAGGACTTTCGTCAAAGCGTCTTCTTTTTCGGTATAGACTTCGGGAGATTCTGTTATAAACAGAATGTACATGTCAACGGGATCTCTCATGTTTGATGAGTAGAACATGATCGCAATGAACAAGATCAGAACAGCTCCGACGATCGTGTGAAATTTATAGTGATACCAAAAATTTTCATACCATTTGTCATGGGAATATCTGTCGGCTTCCCGTTCAATTTTCTTTGTCAAGTTAAGACCTCCGTTAATGTTTTTTATATTTTGCCGAAAGAGCCTCCGACCGAAGAGGATAATTCTATCCGGTTTCAGTCGAAAGCTCCGCTTCGTATGATATTTTTATATCAGTATTGAATTATTTATCAAGGGGTTTCATTGTGGGGAAGAGAAGAACTTCTCTGATAGTGTCGTTGTTTGTGAGCATCATTACTACACGGTCAACACCGATACCCATACCGCCTGTTGGTGGCATACCGTATTCCATAGCTGTGAGGAAGTCTTCGTCAAGCATTTCTGCCTCGTCGTCGCCTCTGTCACGAAGTTCAAGCTGCTTCATGAAACGTTCTCTCTGAACGATGGGGTCGTTAAGCTCGGAATAAGCGTTTGCAAGTTCGCTGTGACAAACAAAAAGTTCAAAACGTTCTGTAAGTCTGGGGTCTGCGGGGCTTGCCTTTGTAAGGGGAGATACTTCTACAGGGTACATTGTGATAAATGTTGGCTGAATAAGTTTTTCTTCAACTCTCTGGTCAAAGCAAGCGTAGAGTGCATTACCCCATGTTTTGTCTGCAGTTTCAGCAAGTTCAACACCGATATTCTTTGCTGCTTCAACAGCTTCTGCGTCGTCTGTGATCGCATTGAAGTCGATACCTACGTATTCTTTAACTGCATCAACCATTGTGAGTCTTCTCCAACCGGGTGTGAGGTCGATCTTTTCGCCCATCCATTCGATCTCATATGTGCCATGGATCTCTTTTGCTGCACCTGAGATGATACCTTCTGCAATATCCATCATATCGTGGAAATCAGCGTATGCCTGGTAAAGTTCGATTGAGGTGAATTCGGGGTTGTGCTTGGGATCCATACCTTCATTTCTGAAGATTCTGCCGATCTCATAAACTCTGTCCATACCGCCAACGATAAGACGTTTCAAAGGAAGCTCTGTTGCGATACGCATATACATGTTGAGGTCAAGTGTGTTGTGGTGAGTAATGAAAGGACGGGCAGATGCACCGCCTGCGATAGTGTTAAGTACAGGAGTTTCAACTTCAATGTAGTTCATATCATCAAGATATTTTCTCATGAATTTAATGAACTGAGCGCGGATAATGAAGTTTTTCTTCACGTCGGGGTTCATGATGAGATCAACATATCTCTGACGGAATCTGAGGTCTGTATCTTTAAGACCGTGGAATTTTTCGGGAAGGGGAATAAGTGATTTGGAAAGAAGTTTGATAGCCGTTGTATGAACGGAAATTTCGCCTCTGCGTGTTCTGAAAACTTTACCTGTGAGGCCTACGATATCACCGATATCCCATGTCTTATAGTCCGCAAAAACTTCATCGCCAACATCGTCTTTTCTGATGTAGACCTGAATTCTGCCTTTGTTGTCTGCAATGTCGATAAAGTTGGCTTTACCCATGTCACGTCTGCTCATCATACGTCCCGCAATGCTTACTTCGGAACCTTCGAGCTGTTCAAAATTATTTCTTATATCTTCGCTGTAGGAAGTTACATCAAAGGATGTGATTTCGTAGGGATTTCTTCCTGCGTTCTTTGCTGCGGCAAGTTTTTCGCGACGGATCTTCATCTGTTCGCTGAGATTAACTTCTGAGGATTCTTCTGCCGCGATTACTACATTTTCATCTGCCATTGTTTTTCTGTCTCCTTAGTTTTATATGTTATGCAAGTTCAATATCAAGGACTTTATATTCAAAATCTCCGCCGGGAGCGTTAACGATAACTGTGTCACCCTTTTTTCTGCCGATGAGAGCCATACCCATGGGACTCTGGTCTGAAATTTTACATTCTGCGGGGTTGGATTCTGTTCTGCTGACGATCGTATATTTAACAGGTTCGTCTTCGGGAAATTCACAGTCGAGAAGAAGAACTGCTGTACCTACACCTATGTGATCTGTTGTGAGTTCATTAGCATCGATAACAACAGCGTTTTTGATCTGTTCTTCAATGTCTCTGATACGTGCTTCGGAAATCGCAAGTTCGTTCTGTGCTGCATCGTATTCGCTATTTTCGGAAAGGTCACCGAAGTCTCTTGCTTCTTTGATCTTTTCTGCGATCTCGTTTCTTTTTTCTGTTTTGAGGTAACGGAGTTCGTCTTCAAGATTCTTAAGACCTTCTACCGTCAATACTATCTTTGCGCTCATTTTATTTATCTCCTTAATCATTATTATATTTTAAATTAACCTATTTCTTGTGAAAGGACTGATATCGCTTTCTGGAGCTGAATATCATCTTCAAATGTCATTGTGTAATATTCCATATCCCATTTGTCGTCGAGAGCTAAGTCGTAGTCGGGGACAAGTCCGATCTGATCGTAGTCTGTTCTGCTTTTTGTGAGATATTTGAATGTTGTTATCTTTATACCAGAACCGTCGTAAAGTGGCCATGTGGTCTGACCTACACCTTTACCGAAGGAATGTTCGCCGATAAGTTTTGTTCCGAGAATATCTCTGAGGGAAGATGAGAAAAGTTCACTTCCGCTTGCTGAATCGTTATTCATCAGTACCACATAGGGCATATCCGCCACTCTGTTTTTTGTTGAATATATTATTTCTTCATCGTTCTTATATTCGATTACGATTATCTCTTCGCCGCCTGGAATAAGCATATCTATCATGTTGCATACAGTCTGAAGTTCGCCACCGGGATTGTTTCTTACGTCAAAGATTATACCTTCAACCCCTTCTGCCAGAAGTGAATTCAAAGCATTAAGGAACTGTTCATCTGCGTTTTCAGCAAACTGATAAATTCTTATATAACCGAGGTTGTCGTAAATATTATATTCTACATTTCTCTGTTCAAAAGCTTTTCTTGTGATTGAAAAAGATTTTTCTTCGCCGTTTCTGTTTACTTTCAGTTCAACTGTCGTACCTTCTTCGTCAAGAAGAATATCAACAGCATCTTCATAAGGATGATTGATAAATGAAACTCCGTCAGCTTCGATGATGTAATCACCTGTCATCAAACCTGCCGCTTCTGCGGGAGAGCCTCCGATAACTCTGTAAATGAAAAGTCCGTTCTCAAGAACCGTAGTCTGTGTCATTACATTGATACCGATTCCCATGAAATTTCCCTGAGTTTCGGTGTTATATTCCTGAAGTTCTTTTTTTGTGAAGTAGTACGCATAAGCATCATCTTTGAGACCTGTCATATAGTAAAGATGTGCCGCATCCTGTGCGTATTCTTCGTCAAATTCATGTATTGCATATTCGTCAATGTATTCTTTCAGTGCGTGGAATTTCTGCAGGAAAGCAGAATCCTCTTCGGAAAGATCACCGATGGTTTTCGGCGTAAATACCGAAAAGACGACTGAACAGATAATTGCTGTAATTACTGCTGTTATTACTATAGTTGGTAGAGTTTTTTTCAAGATCAAGACCTTGCCTTTCAGACCTTAAAGGTTTATTTTTAGTCCTGTATACCGAGCATTGTTTTCAGCTGGTCTACAGCCATTTGGAGCTGGACATCGTCTTCTTCCGGGAGATTTGGAAGCAGAGCTTCTTTATCTTCGTCAAGCTGAACTATTATATTGGGCGTGATTCCCACACCGTTGAATCTTTCACCTGCGGGTGTAACGTATTCGTAGGCGGAAAGTCTTATAGCTGTTCCGTCGGAAAGGGGAATATCCCTCTGTCCTACACCTACACCCTTGGATACAGTTCCGACAACAACAGCTTTGTCAGTATCTCTGAGCGCTGAAGAGAAAACTTCCGCAACGCCTGCTGTTCCGCTGTTCTGAATAACTGTAAGGGGGAGCATAAGATTTGTATCGTCCGAGAAATATCTTGTGGGAGTATCGGAACTCTGTTCACGTACTGAAACAATAATACCTGAAGGCATTATTCTGTCAAGAACATCAACAACTGAAGCAAAATCACCTGCGCTGTTGTTTCTTACGTCAATAACTATACCCTTTGCGCCTTTTTCTGTCAGCTGATCCACAGCCGCATTGAAAGATGAAAGTGTTGTTTTATCAAATTCGTTTATATAAATATATCCGATTCCGTTTTCAATTATTCTGTGTGAAACGGTCTGCGGAACATATTCCATTCTTGTAATGTCAACAGCAACAAGTTCAGAGTTTGAAGATTTAAGAACAGCAAGGGAAACAGTTGAACCTGATTCTCCGCTGAGTTTTGCAGCAGCTCTTCTGTATCCGTCCTCTGTAACGTTTGTACCGTTGATGCTGAGGATTATATCTCCTTTTTCGATTCCTGCAAGAGCCGCAGGGGAACCTGCTTTGGGGTGATCTACCTTTATGCCACCTGTTGCAGGGTCGAATGAATAAAGAATACCTATATCAACGTTTGAAATAGCAGTAACTGCAGATGCTGCCTTGAAGTTTTTCTCATCAAGATAGTAGGAGTATTCATCTCCGAGACCTTCGATATAACCTGATGCCATACCGTTGATGATGTCGTCGTATCCGTCAACAAGATTTATTGACAAAACATAGTTTCTTGAAATAACAGAGTTGATAAGGTCCAATTTCTGATACATCTGTTGGTTTCTGCCGATATCATTTATGACCTGGCTGACATAATAGTATGTTCCTATTGCCGTAACAAGCATCGTTGCAACGATCAGGAAGAATACAGTACCGATTCTTACGCCTTTTTTCTTCATAGTGACTAACCTTTCATATTATAAACAACACTATAATGCCCCTCTTGAGGCATTATAGTCTGTTTGATTATTCTGTGGATCATACGTTTAAGTATTTCTTTACGGGATATGCAGAGCCTATTGTTCCGACCACCGCTCCTGCAATAATAAATCCGATAACTATTATGGACATTACTGAGTTTATCTGTATTGGATTTATGAATCCGAGATCGGAAAGAATGGGGGAGAGGACTTGATTGTAAACATATACTTGCGTGAGTATTGCAACCACTCCTGCAACAAGCCCGATTATTATGCCTTCCATGAAATACGGTGCTTCGATAAAGGCATCTGTAGCTCCGACATATTTCATCAGCCATATTTCCTGCTTTTTCGCATATACGGAAACTTTGACTGAGTTTGTAATGATTACCAGTGATATAATGAGGAATATTGCAATTATCCAGAAAGACAGGAACATGAGAACTTCTTTAATATCTACGATCCTTTGTACCAAGTCTCTGCGTTCCTTTATCGTTGCTATGCCTTCGATCTTTTCAACTTCGTAGATCGTCTGGTCAAATTTTTCAATATCCTTTATGTTGAAAACAAAAGAATTTCTGAACGTATCAGCTTCAAGATCTTCAAAGAGCCATGCATCTTCTCCGAGAGAATCCATGTATTCTTCAAGTATCATCGAATTTGATTTATAATTTATATTTCCGATATTTGAGATAGCGTGAAGACTGTTGTTGATATTTGTTATTTCATCAACTGTCAGGTCCTCTTCTATGTAAAGAACGATCTGGCTTTCATCGCCTATCTCATCAATGAAAATATTTATATTTCCGATTATCAGCATCACGCTGCCCAAAACCACAAGGCATACAGCAAGTATTGAAACTGAAGCTATCGTTAACAGCCAGTTTTTAAAAACATTTTTAAAAGCTGATTTTATGAGGAAGAATAAACTGTCAATCATTTGAAACCGATTCCTCCTTTGCGATTTTTGCTGCAGGTTTTGCAGGTCTGCCTGTATCGTAGAGTATTTTTCCGTTTTCGATCCTTATTTCACGCTTACGGAAAGCATCGACAAGTGCCTGTTCGTGGGTTACTACTACAACGGAGATTCCTTCTTTGTTGATGGTATTCAACAGTTTCATTATGTCTATTGACATCTGTGGGTCAACATTACCGGTTGGTTCGTCCGCAATAATAAGCTTCGGACTGTTGATTATCGCCCTTGCCAACGCAACTCTTTGTTGTTCGCCCCCTGAAAGATGTTCCGGATAAGCTCGTGCTTTATGGGAAAGACCTACAAGCTCAAGAGCGCTGGTCACTCTTTCACGGATTATTCTGCCGCCTCTTCCTACAACTCTCATTGCAAAAGCAACATTGTCGTAAACTGTCATTGTCGGGATAAGTCGGAAATCCTGGAATACAACGCCGATACCTCTGCGATATTTGGGTATCTGTCTGCGTGAAAGCTTTTTCGGTTCAACTCCGTTGACTTCAAGTCTTCCCTCTGTTGGGGTGTCTTCGCAAGTCAGCAGGTGCATCATTGTACTTTTACCTGCGCCTGAGCGTCCTGTAATAAAAACAAATTCGCCGTCTTCAATTTTTATATTTATGTTTTCCAAAGCTTTAGTACCGTTTTTGTACACTTTGGATACGTTTTTAAATAATATCATTTATTTTTCTCCAAGTGCCCGAAGGCAAGTCGTTTTTTGTTCAAAAGACTGAGATGACTTAAATTAGAATTTAGTGGGATTTGAAGAGAGATATTTTCTGACCATAAGCGCAACTTTGAATACGATAGCATCGTCAAACTGCTTCAGGTCAAGTCCTGTAAGTCTTCTGATCTTTTCGAGACGGTACACAAGAGTATTTCTGTGTACGAAGAGCTTTCTCGATGTTTCGGAAATGTTGAGGTTGTTTTCAAAGAATTTCTGTATCGTGAACAGAGTTTCATGGTCAAGAGATTCAATGGAACCTTTCTTGAAAACTTCGTTCATGAACATATTGCAAAGTGTTGTGGGTAAATAGTAGATAAGTCTGCCGATGCCGAGATTTGAGTAAGACATGATGACTTTTTCAACATCGAATATTTTTCCTACTTCGATTGCCACCTGAGCTTCTTTGAAAGAACGGGGAATGTCCTTTATGGAAGAAACTATTGTACCTATACCGATCACCGCACGTGTATAGAATTCACTGTTAAGTGTATCAACGATTGAACGTGCAAGTTTTTCGAGGTCTTTAATTTCTATCGTGGGACGTACTTCTTTTACAAGTGCTATGTCATTGTCTCCGACATTGATGACGAAGTCCCTTGTTTTTTCAGGGAAGAGGCTCTGTATGATGTCATATGCAAAGATCTCTGTTCTGTCAAGAAGTCTTATGAGTACAACAACTCTGGGAGCTTCCGCGGTAAAGTGGATCTCCTTACATTTTGTATAGATGTCACCTGGCAGAATATTTTCAAGCATAACATTCTTGACGAAATTCGTTTTATCGTTCTTTTCGTCATTCATTTCCTTGATCGTACTGAGTGTTACGGACATAATATTTGCAAGAGAATCTGCTACCGCATCCGAACCCTTTACGAAAACGGCATATTCGATTTTGATCCTTGAACCGATAACATGATATGTAAAACCGTTAATGACTGCAATATCCGTCATAGACATTGCTTCATTAAGATTTATACCCAAAGAATGACCTATTAAACTGAGATCATTACTTGCAATAACATTTGCCTGATCGTCAACAACTCCGACAATTCTGTCAGTGCTGCCCTTTATCTGTTGAATAACACTTTGAAATACTCTGCTTGACATTTTTAACTGCTTGCTCCTCTCAATAACTGCTGACGAATTATTTATATGGGTTTTCGTCAGATAGCACAATTATTTTATCATATTTTTGTACAACTTGCAATAGGTATTCGTTAAAATTTAGAAAAATGTCTCTTTTCAACCGAATTTTTTGTACAATTAGGACAATAATCATTTGCCAATCTGCTCTATGTCTGATTTGATCTGATTTTTGAGCTCTTCAAGAGATCCGAATTTTTTTTCGGGTCTGATGAATTTAATAAATTCGACCGTTATCTCTTTTTCGTAAAGATCAATATTTGTGTTCAGTATAAAAGTTTCTGTTCTGATGTTTGTACTGTCATCAGAAACTGTAGGTGCAAGTCCGACATTTGTTATCCCCTGAAAAACAGACTCCCCGAATATTACTTTTGTTTCGTAAACACCAAAACGGGGGAGTATGAGATCTTTTTCCGAGGTCAGATTAACTGTCGGAAAACCGATCTCCGTACCGATATGTCTTCCGTGAAGGACTGTTCCCCTGATAGAGTAATTTCTGCCTAAAAGCTTTGCCGCAGTCTCAACATCTCCGTCAGTCAGAAATTCCCGTATCTTTGTGGAGCTGAAACCCTCTTCGTAAACGCAAACAGTAGTTTTTAATCCGAATTTTTCACAGGAGAACTTTAAGTCTTCCGTGCTGTAAGCGGCTTTTTTTCCGAATTTGAAATTTGAACCGCATACTATTTCCGTGCAGTTGTATTTGTTTTTGAGCATCAGAACAAATTCATCAGAACTCATATTGGCAAGTTCGGAATCAAATTTTTCGATTATATGTTCTGTTATTCCCGTTTCGAGAATAAGCTGTGTTTTTGTTTTTTCATCTGTTATTTTTTTTACGGTTCCTTCTCCGCAAAAATAGTCTTTTGGATGAGGCTCAAATGTCATTGCGGCGGCTTTTTCATTTTTATTATTTGCAGATTCTGCTGCCGCTTTAAGCACTTTTACGTGTCCGAGGTGTACGCCGTCGAAATTCCCTACGGCGATAACTCTGCTTGTTTTCGGATCTATTGTGCTCAAATCTATCTTCCTTTGTTATTGTATTTTCCACTTTCCGAAAAATTCTCCGTTTGCTATACCCGCAAGTCCGAGGAAATTTCCGCTTTTATCGAAAGCTGTATAGGTTTCCGAGTCGAAATTATCGGTTTCACATCTGTTCAATGCAAGTCTTCCGCCATTCATGTAGTAATTCAGTCCATTATCGGGAATTATCACTTTGGGCATTTCTCTGAAAACTTCTTCATACGGGATTGAGATCTCTCCGATCTTCATTTCGGAAGCAAGTTCTATGGCTTTTTCCAGCTCTGTTGCCTGATCTGCCGAAAAACCGTTTGCTTTTGTTCTGATAAGTGACTTCATGCAGCAGGGGACCCCCAGCTTTTCTCCGATATCCGCACATAAAGTCCTTATGTACGTACCGCTTGAACAACTTACATCGAAGGCGAATTCATCTTCCACAAGCATTTCGGCGTTTTCAATGGAATATATTTTAACTGTTTTTGCTTCAACTTCCACCGTTTCGCCTTTTCTTGCGAGTTTGTACAGCGGAACGCCGTTTTTCTTTACAGCACTGTACATGGGTGGAATCTGGCTGTATTCTCCGATAAAACTGTTTGCCGCCGTCAGGATCTCCTCAAATGAAGGTCTTTTCTCGGAGGTTTCCATTACTTCGCCTGTAATATCCTGTGTATCGGTTGATACGCCTATCTTCATTACCGCCTTGTATGCTTTATCTGACGGCAAAATATCCGAGAGTTTTGTATCGTTTTCCGTGAGGATAACAAGGACTCCTGTGACCATCGGGTCAAGAGTTCCTGTGTGACCGATTTTCGGTTTTATGGGAAAAGCCCGTTTCAGCTTTGCCGCAACATCGTGAGAAGTCATTCCCGCAGGTTTTAGAATTGGAATAATCATGGTTTTTACCTTAATTCAATGGTTTCTTTTATGGTTTTCAGTAGTATTTCCGTTGCTTCTTCGAGGCTTCCGACAATTCCGCATCCCGAAGCCTTTACATGGCCACCGCCACCTAATTTAGCCGCAACTTCAGCCACATTTGCGTCTCCGAATGAACGGAGTGAAATTCTTGTCTTTTCATCGGACTCTCTGAGCGTTGCACCTATTTCAGCGCCTTTAATTCTTCGGAGCAAATATGCAAGACCGTTTGCTTCACCGTCCTGAATATTGTATTTTTCCATCATTTCTTTCGTTACAGGCAAAAATACGATCTTATTGTCAAAAATTTTCATATTATTGACGACTTCACATTCAAATCTGATATAGTCTATGGTTGCCTCGTCGAAGAGTATTTTGTTTATTTTTTCAATTTCTATACCGTATCTGAGAAGTTTTGCTGCCGCTTCATGGGTTTCGGGCATTGTGTTTGCAAATTTAAAACATCCTGTGTCTGAAGCAATCGCCGAATAAAGGAGCATTGCCGCTTTTTGAGGAATTTCAATTTCTGCCTGTTCAAGCAGATAGTACAGAAATTCTCCTGCAGAAGAGCAGTCTCCGTCAATGATGAGATTTTTTGCGAAATTTGTATTTGTGTAGTGGTGGTCTATTGCGTAATCAACTTCCGAAGCCATATCGCAGTAACTTTTGCCTAAAAGCTCCGCCGTTGCAACGTCAACTGAAACAATGCAGTTTGGAGTAAAAGTTGGAATGAGTTCCGTATTTCCGTCTGTGAGAAGTGTCAGCTTGTCCGCCACTTTGTCAGAACACACAACTTCCGCAGTTTTTCCCATGTTTTTCAAAACTTCACAGAGCGCAAAACATGAGCCCAAAGTGTCTCCATCGGGACTTCGGTGGGCAATAATTCTGATATTGTCTTTGGTGAAAATTTCTTTGAAAAGATTTATCGTTTCTTCGTTATACATTGAAAATACCTTTATTTTATGATTTAAAGATTCGGATTTACTCCGAATCTTTTGTGTTAAGTCCTCTGAGGATCTCGTTTATTCTTGCACCTGTTTCCACGGAATGATCCAGGAAAAAGTATATCTTGGGGGAGTTTCTCAGGTTGAGCCTTTCCGCCAACTGTTTTCTCACATACCCCGCAGATGCTTTGAGTCCCTGTTTTACTTCTTTTTCATCATATTGAGTGAAAAAGCTTACATAAACTCTTGCCTCTTCAAGGTCTCCCGTCACATCGCATGAGTTAACGGACGGCATTGAAGGTATACGGGGGTCTTTTATATCTTTGAGGATCTCTGCTATTTCGCGTCTGATCTCTTCGTTTCTTCTGTCTCTTTTGTAGTTTGCCATTTTTGTCCTTAGCGACTGTTGCCGGAAAAAAGACGCAGCTGTCCGTCGCCTGGAATCAGCTGCGCCGGCAATATTATTACCATCCGGAATGGTTTATCTTTCGATTTCTTCTTCTGTATAGGCTTCGATTACGTCGCCTTCTTTAAGGTCGTTGTATTTTTCGATGCCGAGACCGCATTCATAACCTGCGGCAACTTCTTTTGCGTCGTCTTTGAATCTCTTGAGTGAGTCGATCTTACCTTCGTAAATAACAATACCGTCACGTACGATACGTACTCCTGCTGAACGTGTGATCTTACCGTCACGAACATAACAACCTGCAATAGTACCAACGCCGGAAACCTTGAATGTCTGACGTACTTCCGCATTACCGAGAACAACTTCTCTGAATTTGGGAGCAAGGATACCTTTCATAGCAGTTTCGATCTCTTCGATACAGTCGTAAATGATTCTGTAAAGACGGAGGTCTACCTTATCTTTTTCAGCCGCTTTCTTAGCGTTGGGTTCAGGTCTTACGTTAAAACCTACGATGATCGCATTTGATGCGGAGGCAAGCATAACGTCAGATTCATTTACAGCACCAACTGCGGAGTGGATAACTTTTACTCTTACTTCTTCATTTGAAAGCTTTTCAAGAGATGCCTTGACTGCTTCTGCAGAACCCTGAACGTCAGCTTTAACGATGATGTTCAGTTCTTTCATATTACCTTCCTGAATCTGATTGAAGAGGTCATCAAGAGATACAGCGGATTTATTTTTATAAAGTTCTTCTTTCTGTTCGTGTTTTCTCTGTTCAACAAGCTCTTTTGCCATACGTTCATCCTGAACAACATGGAAAATATCGCCTGCGGAGGGAACTTCTGCAAAACCGATGATCTCAACGGGAGTGGATGGGGGAGCTTCTGTGATTCTCTTTCCCTTATCGTCCATCATACCTCTGATACGGCCGAAACTTGTGCCTGCAACGATACTGTCACCCTGACGAAGAGTACCGTTCTGAACAAGAACTGTTGCAACAGGACCTCTGCCTTTGTCAAGTCTTGCTTCAACGACTGCGCCCTTTGCGTCTCTGTTTGGATTAGCTTTGAGTTCTTTGAATTCCGCAACGAGGAGGATCATTTCGAGAAGTTTGTCGATATTCATGCCTGTAAGAGCAGAAACGGGAACACAGATAGTATCGCCGCCCCATTCTTCGGGAACGAGTTCATATTCAGTAAGTGCCTGCATAACTTTATCAAAGTTAGCGTCATGTTTATCCATTTTGTTTACTGCAACAATGATGGGAACTCCTGCAGCTTTTGCATGGTTGATAGCTTCAACTGTCTGGGGCATGATACCGTCATCGCCTGCAACAACAAGGACTGCTATATCTGTAAGCTGTGCGCCTCTCATACGCATTGAAGTAAACGCAGCGTGTCCGGGAGTGTCAAGGAATGTGATCTGTTTTTCGTTGATTGTTACAGTGTAAGCACCGATGTGCTGTGTGATACCGCCTGCTTCACCTGATGCAACATTTGTTTTTCTGATTGCGTCAAGAATAGAAGTCTTACCGTGGTCAACGTGACCCATAACAACTACAACAGGACTTCTTTCGATGAGGTCTTCTGCGTTGTCTTCGGAGTCATCGATAAGTTTATCTTCGATAGTAACGATTACTTCTTTTGAAACTGTCGCGCCAAAATCTTCCGCAACGAGTGACGCTGTGTCGTAGTCGATTATCTGAGATGCAGATGCCATAATTCCGAGCATCATGAGCTTTTTAACGACTTCTGCGTTTGTTACGCTGAGTTTTGCCGCAAGTTCGCTTACAGACATTTGTTCGGGAAGTACGATATTACTGAGGTGCTTTTTCTTGTCTTTTTCGTACTGTTCAATTCTCTTAAGACGAGCCTGTTCGTCTTCTTTCTTGGATTTGAACTGATCCTGTTTTTTGTTTTTCTTAACGATCTTCTGTTTGCTCTTACCGTAGTCTCTGTTGCCCTGGTTACCTGCAATATCGTTAAGTCTTTCATCATATTTTGAATGGTTGATGTTTATCTGAGTTCTTGTGTCAACGACTTTTGTGAATTTACCGCCTGGAACAGATGAGGGTTTGTCATCACGTTCTGCAACCGTAACAGCAGGGGAGTCACTGTCGTTGTTGTTTGCGGCAATGTTTATACGGGTATTTGTCTGCTGAGGTTTTGCAGCAGGTTTGTTTTCTTTCTGTTTTCTGTCGCCGGAAGCAAGGTCTGATTTGACTTTCTCAAAACGTTCCTTTTTATCTTCGGGCTTTGTCTGAGGTTTAGCTTTAGGCTGCTGAACAGGCTGAGTTTTTTCGTTCTTAACTTCTTCAGCCGCAGGCTTTTTGGCTTCGGGAGATTTCGCTTTCTGTTCAGTTTTGGGAGCTTTTTTAGCTTCAGCAGGAGCTTTTTCTTTTTTAGTTGCGGTTTCGGGTTTAGCTGCTGTTTTTTCTTCAGCTTTCACCTCAGTCTTAGGCCGTTTTTCTTTTTTTGGTGTAGTTTTTTTAGCTTCCGTTTTCTTGGGAGCTTCTTTTTCTTCTGCTTTTTTAGGTGCCTCAGCTTTTTTGGGTTCTGCTTTCTTCGCTTCTTTTTTACCTGTCATAGCGGCAAAATAAGACGCAACGTCTTCGGAAGCGTTATCCTGAATGAATTTGTCGAGAAGAAGATCAAGATTCTCCTTGCTCAAAGCTGTCATGTGGTTTGTTTTTGCTTCACCGAAATATTCTGTAAGAATGTCAAGAATCTCATTGCTGTTCAGATTGAAATCCTTACTGATCTCATGAAGTCTGTACTTGTCGTGTAAACCCATCAATATTCCCCTTTAAATATAATGCTTAAATTATCATGCAGTTATTCACTGATTTTTATGGATTCAAGGATCGCTTTTGCGAAACCTTCGTCTTCAACTGCCGCAACTCCTACTTTTTCCGCACCGAGAATTTTACCCAGCTGGAACATTGTCAGCGGAAGTTCCGCCGCAGTTCCGTCTTCGCTTATGTAAAGCTTTGCGTTACGCAGTGTTCGCTCCGAAACATCGGAACATATTATAATTAGTTTATATTTCTTGCCGGAAGCCTTTATTTTGTCGTAACCGAGAACTGCTTTTCCTGCTCTTCTCGCCATTCCGAGTAAAGACTCGAATTTACTGTTTGTCATATCCGTTTAAAATTCCTTCCGGGACCTGAGCTTTCAATGTCCTTGCCATTTTTCCCGTCTTCAATGCCTTTTCGATACATTTTGCATCATTGCAAACATATGCACCGCGACCTGATAACTTTCCTGTTTTATCCAAAACCACATTTCCGTCGGGAAGTCTGACAACTCTGATGAACTCTGATCTATTCTTAATTGTACCGCAGCCTGTGCAGGTTCTGAAAAAACTGCCCTTTGGCTTTTCGATATTTTTTTTCATTATTCCGCAACGATGTCGATCTTATAACCTGTAAGTCTTGCGGCAAGTCTTACGTTCTGACCTGTCTTACCGATAGCAAGGGAGAGCTGATCAACAGCAACTGCAACACGGCATGTTTTTGCTTCGGGATCGATCTCCAGCATTTTAACTTCAGCGGGAGAGAGTGCCGCAACGATATATTCGGAAGGATCTTCGCTGTATTTGATAAGGTCTATTCTTTCACCGTTGAGGTTTTCGAGGATCGCATTTATACGAGCCTGTTTAGCACCGATACAGGAGCCTACTGCGTCAACGTTTTTATCGTTGGACCAAACAGCAACTTTTGAACGTGAACCTGCTTCTCTTGAAATGGATTTGATCTCAACAACGCCGTCTGTAATTTCGGGAACTTCGATCTCAAAGAGACATTTAAGGAAGTCGGGGCAAGTTCTGGAAAGAACGATCTCCTGGCTCTTGGAATTTTTTCTTACGTCGGCGATACAAACTTTAACTCTTTCGCCGTCCTTGAAAGACTCACCTGGAATAATATCCTTTTCGTTGAGGGGGAGTTCGTATCCCATTATATCAAGATATATGCTCTTGTTGCGTACATCTATTCTGTTGACTGTACCGGAAATAACAGTCCCTTTCATTCTTTCGAATTCCTGAATGAGTGAGCCGTTTACAGCCTCGTTGATAGCCTGAATGATAACGTTTTTACCGACTTTAGCCGCGATTCTGCCCACATCTGCGGGGTTGTAGTCGATCTCTACAATATCGCCGATCTGATAGGAACCCTTAATGCTCTGAGCTTCTTCTATGGACATTTCGATTGTCGGATTGATAACGTCTTCAACAACTGTCTTTTTAACATAAACTCTTACAGTTTTCTTGAGTTCGTTGAATGTAACTTCCACATTGTCAGTGGGGATCTGTTTGTCTCTTTTGATCGTAGACGCTATCGCCGCTTTGATCTTTTCGTACATGTAGCTTTTGGGAATGCCTTTTTCTTGCTGAAGCAATTCAAGAGCATCGTAAAATTCTGCGTTCATTGATATCCTCCGTAATTCAGTCAACTAAATCTATTTTGATTTTAGAAATTGCTTTTCTTTCAAATGTTTTTTCTTCTTCGCCTATTTTAATAGTGATGTTTTCGTCATCAGCGGAAACGAGTTCAGCTTCTGTTTTTTTACTTTTCAGACCGTCGGGAACTTTATAGAATCCGATCTCAGCGGTTCTTCCGAGGAATTTATTGATGTGAGCCGTTGTTCTCAGTTCTCTTACAAGTCCTGCTGAACAAACTTCAAGACAGTAGCTCTGTTCAATGGGGTCAACCTCATCGAGGATCGGGTCAATGGCTCTTGAAACATTTTCGCAGTCATTTATTGAAACGCCTTCGTCTCTGTCAATGAAGATTCTGAGAAAATAACTTGAGCCTTCTTTTTTAAATTCCACATCCCAAAGGTCCAGACCGAGTTCGTCTGTAATGGGTCTTGCAAGTTCTTTTACCGTTTCAACCACGGAAGCCATAATTACGTTCCTTTCGTTTTCGCAGTCGGGAAAACACCCGTCGAAGTATCTAAAAATATCTTTAAAGAGCGGACTTGAATCCGCTCTTGTTAACAGTATACCACTTTTTGCTGAAAAATGCAAGCCCTTCGCTGAAAAGTTTACAATAACTTAAGAAAGTTTCTTATCGATACCTTTTATCTGTAACAGTGGTGTCTTGCAGAAAAGTCATAAAAATATTTATTTTGAACCTCAAAATACTATTGACAAAATCCTGTTTATAGTGTATACTATGTAAAGTGTTTTGATATTCAAAATATTTACGAAAGGAAAATACGATGGCTGAAACTCCAAAGCTTATAAATTCTTTTTTGGTAGAAGTCTTCAACGACATACTGAAAATCGAAGAAAATTTTATAATTAAAACATTTAAAGACCTGTCTGTCAACGAGATGCATATTATTGAACAGATATTCCTGGCTGAAGAAAATTCGGAGGATACAAGAGTAACCGAGATCGCAAAGAAAAGACGGGTAACGGCGGGAACTCTGACTTCTGCAATAATACCTCTTGAAAAAAAAGGATATATAATCCGTGAAAAGGCGGAAAATGATAAAAGGGTCGTAAAACTGAAATGTTCTGAAAAGGCAAGAAATGCCCAGGCTCTTCATGAAGAATTTCACCGAGATATGGTTTCGGGCGTTCTTTCGGGACTTTCTGAAGATCAGGCGTATTTGTTGGCTGATACTCTCAGTGACCTGAGAACTTTTTTTCAGGAAAAATACGGAGAATAATATTGATGATAAAAGGAACTGATATTTATGGTTAAAATAATTACTGACAGCACTTGTGATCTTGAGATCGAAAAACTTAATGAGCTTGGTGTTGAAATGATACCACTCACAGTCCTCTTCGGAGACGAATCTTTTAAGGACAGAACGGAGCTTTCTCCTGCGGAGTTTTATTCGAGACTTGAAGCTTCCGCAGAATTGCCTACAACCTCTCAGGTAAATCCTGCGGATTTTGAAGATGTTTTCAGAAAGCATATTGATAACGGTGACGAAGTTCTCGGACTTTTTCTTTCGGGAAATCTCAGCGGTACTTGCCAGTCTGCAAGAATAGCAGCAGAAACTATCGGCAGCGACAAAATAAATATTGTAGACTCAAAACAGCTTACGGTCGGTATGACGGTGCTTCTTCTGGAATGTGTCCGACTCAGAGACGAGGGTAAAACCGCAAAAGAAATTAAAATATATATTGATGAAATAAAATCAAAAGTTAGACTTATTGCAATGTTCAGCACTTTGAAATACCTTTGCATGGGCGGAAGAATTTCAAAAACAGTGGCAACTTTTGGTACGATATTGGGCATATATCCCATGATAAGTGTCGAGAACGGGGAAGGAATCGTTAATGTTACAGGTAAAGTCAAGGGCAAAAAAGCGGCAATGAAATTCATTAAGGATTACTTTGATGCAAATCCCGTTGATGAAACAAAGGCTTTCGCTTACGGTCATACCAACAGCCCGGAAGACCTTGAAGTCCTGAAAGAAACAATGGCAGATTCTGTGCAAAACAAGAACATCGTAACCTGTAATGTCGGTTGCGTTATCGGAACTCATGCAGGTCCCGGCGCTGTGGTCATTGCTTATATAGGTAAATAAAAAGTTTTTATAAGCGGGAGAACCTTTCGCGAAACAAATATGTATCGCATACATTAAAGGTTTTCCCGCTAAAAATATAAATTCTATTTACACAAATCTTTTATAACTTCGCCTGCAATGAAAAGTCCTGCGGCTGAAGGTATCCATGCCACGGAAGCGGGAGACTTTTTTCGCTGTCCCTCTGATTCGGGGTCTTCAAAAAGGGGAGTCAGCGGCTCTTCGTCACTGAAACAAACTTTCAGTTTGTCGATGCCTCTTTTCTTCATTTCACGGCGCATTACTCTTGCTAACGGACAGCCTGAGGTTTCGTATATGTCGCATATTCTGATTTTACTGCAGTCAAGCTTGTTTCCGAACCCCATACTGCTGATAACGGGAATTCCGCGCTTTTTCGCCTCAACGATCAAGTCTATTTTTGCTGTCACCGTGTCAACTGCATCAACAATGTAATCTATATTATATCGGAAGAGTTCCTCACGGGTATCGGGCAGATAGAACAGGTCAAGGGGAATAACCTTGCAGTCGGGGTTTATGGAGTGAATTCTTTCAGCCCAAAGTTCAGCTTTTGAACGTCCGACAGTATCTCTTGTTGCGATTATCTGACGGTTGATGTTAGAAAGGGAAACTGTGTCTCTGTCCACGGCAATTATCGTCCCCACGCCGCTTCTTGCAACCGCTTCGCAGACGTAACCTCCTACGCCACCAAGACCTATTATCGCTACAGTTTTGTCTTTTAAGTTTTCCGCACCATTCAGCGCCATTTCCGTACGCATGAGCCATTCTGTCATTTGAATCATTCCTTTCTGTATCAAATATATTTTATCATATAATCTCTTTGTTGTCAATAACAGAGAAAAAATTAATGTGAAAAAATGCAATGTAACTTTTTTCCATATTGATGTGTATTTTATCCATTGATTTATTAAAAGTTTTATGATAAAATGTAAATAGGGTTTTAATTTTTGTAAAGAATCCACAAATACGCCGCAGAAGTGTGGCAATTTGTATGTTAATGAATGAAAGGACGAGCTTACATTGAGAAAGAAAATTTTTTCCATTATTGCAATTTGTATATTTATTGCAATGACGACATCTTGCGCAGCCGAAGCTCCGGAGCTTTTGTCTTTTATGGGGGACGCTTCTGACTTTTCAAAAGCTGATTTTGGAGGCCGTACTGTTTATATCGGTGTGCAGGAAATAAACAGCGACGGTCTTGTGCCGATTCCCGAGGATACTTCCACCAAGGCAGATACTCAGTGGGAGATAATAAACAGGGTTCAGAGCAGCCTTAACTGTGAAATAAAAGAGCATGTTATTGATTTTAAAAATGTTTTGGCAAGCATAATTTCAGATAACTGCAAAACAGACATGTTTTATACCCATACTGCGGTTTTAAGAGATCTGATAGAGGCGGATGTTCTTTATGATATAAACAAAATGGAAGGCATCGACCTTTCAAATGAATCCAAATGGGGTTCCGCTCAGGATCAGCGACACAGAACCTATCAGGGTAAGGTTTTTGGGGTTAAACCCAGAACAGCTTCAAGTACATACGGTTCTCTTGAAGGTGTTATGATGGTAAATGATGCTCTTATAAAAAGATTCGGTCAGCCAACACCAAAGGAACTTCTGGAGCAGGGAAACTGGACTTTTGATTATTTCCCCGATTATCTTGTAAGTGTTTCAGATATGAATGCAGATACTCCCATATACGGTATGACTCATTACATGGGTCAGCTTTGCCAACTTCCACTGACCGCTGTTTTTGCGAACGGCAGTTCCATTCTTGTTGAGGACAGTTACGGAGGATTGAAGTTTAATCTTCTTGATGACAATAAAGCAAAAACCGCATTGGAGTGGTCTAAGGAAGTTTATGATACAGGGGTCGTATTTGAAGACAATTATGATGGAACAAATGCAGGTTTCTTTTCAAACGGAAGAAGTTCCCTTTGGCTCGGCGGTGCGTGGGTCGGAACTTCAAACAGAGAAGGTTTCCCTTTGAATGAAATGAATGAAGGTTTCTCCTTTATGTGTATGCCTTACGGTCCTGATGCTGTTTACGGAGAAACATATTCGAGCTTTATTTTTGTTAGTAATTGTATAGCGGTTCCCATTTCATCCGATGAATATGAAATGTCTTCATTCCTGAATGAATTTTGCTCGGAGCTTTCCGAGGAAGACATGAACGCTTTGGCTGACGAAACGAGAACTTATTACTTTTTCCATCCCGAAGATTACGATTTTGTTTTAGATATGGCAGACAATGCTGTTTATACGTATTTATACGGGGAACTTGACAAAGTGCGTGATGTTATTCTTAATTCATTGGAAGATATAACAAAAGGTTCGGGTACTGTTTCTGAAAGCTTGTCCTCTATAATAGGTAAAGTTGAAGCTGAACTTGAAAACATTAAATAATTATTTTCATAAAAATGAATGGCTAATGTAAATGATATGCACCCTGAAATTCAGGGTGCATATCAAAATATTTACGTTAACCGTTTGTTTTTAATTTTTACTGTTCAAACTGATAGTAGTAATTTTCGTACATGTAGTCGTAGTTGGGAAGGATATAATCGTATACCATTTCTTCAAGAAGATATCTGAACTTCTCGTATGCTTCCGTGACGGATTTTCCGTTTTGTGCGGATTCGCCGAATTTGCAAGCCATTTCTCTTCCGATATCTGACTGATTCCAGAAGGTGTAGTCGTAACGCACGTCATCCATTATGTCGAAGAAGATTTCAGTATCTGTTTCTGAAAGGAATACGGAGGTGTTATAGAATTCCGAAAGACCGTTTCTTCCACCGAAATCCTCGAAGGGTTCAAGGAGAAGTGAAAGTGTATGCGCTGCAATGGTGGGTTCTGAGCTTGCTCTTGCAATACCTGCTCCTCTCATTGACATTATGAAGTTTGCCCATTTTCCGTAAGGAGCATCGGGACCGCAGGGGAAAGGCATGATGTTGTATTTGAAAGAACTTTCTTTATAAGCAATGCTACCCTGAGTTACAACTGAACCTTGAGCCAGAGTAACGGCAGCGTCTTCGTTCAGGAAGTCATCAACATTTACCCATTTGTTGTCGGAATCAATGTTTTCGTATGTTGTAAGCCATTCAAGAGTTTTATCGTATGCGGTAATGAATGATTCGGGCAATGTGTTTGCAACATTCTCTCCGTTTGCGTTTTTGGTTACAAACTGAACATTGTTGGAGTAGATCATCATGTCGAAAAATTCGGATTCTTTAACGCTGAGTGCAGGCAGGGGACCGTCCGATCTTTCTACATTGAATTTTTTCAAAAGTTCGTTTTCGAATGTATCCCATGTCCATGTTTCATTTTCGTAGAATTCATGGAAATTTGTGATACCGTTTGTTGAAAGCATATCCGTGTTGCTTACAAGTATCATATTATCCGTGGTCTGATAACCCGGCCAATAAAGAGGCTGAACTGCATATGGTACGGAATTTATCATTACAGGTTCAAGAACGTTTGCACCTCCGTACTTTTCAGTATCACTCAGGTCTATGTATTCAGGAAAATCTGTTATGGGATACAAAAATCCGCCTGAAGCAAGTACCTGCATTGCGTTCATGTAGAATATCGAAACGATGTCTGCTTTAACAAGACCTGACATTGCTGCTGTCTGGTAAGTGCTTTCATCATAAGTTTTGTCGATTATGACCTCAACATTGATGTCGTTTTTGATATCGTCAATTCTTTTGATAAGAGCCTCACCCTGAAGAGTTGTTCTGTCGTAGTCCAGAATATGTGTATCTGCGTTATCGCTGACACGGCTCAAGTAGTAGCACTGATAACCTTCATAGTCTATACCTGAAGATTCATCAATGAAGTTCATCAGTTCGACAGGTTCGCCTGAGCAGGAAGTTAATAATAATCCTGCAAGAATAGCTAACGCAAATCTTTTGATTTTCATTTTCATCCATCCTTATATATGATTTTTTTACAATATATATTATATCACAATGTGTTACCTTTGTCTACCCCTCCGTATGTGGCTTTTTTGTGAAATGTTGTCGTGCGATGATTTCAACCTTTGGGTAATATCATGTAGAAAATCACTTCAAATTCTGAAGTGATTTTCTACGGTTATTTCTTGTTTGTAAGATTCTTTTTGTTGAGTACGATATACAGAGCTATTCCCAGCATCAGAACGAACTGCAAAAGGTTTATGTATTGATAGTTCATCATATTGAGTCCGAAAAAGTTTATTGTCTTACCCTTTGTTGCCCCCATGAAAAATGTTCCCGTACTGCTTCCGAGAAATGTTGCTATTGTTCCCAAAAGTGCGTAAAAACTGTTGTAAGCAGTTCTGTTTGTTTCGGGCATATTGATATAAGGCAGATATGAAAATACGAGAGAAACACAAGGATATGCGAATTGGCATATTGCCTGGATTATGGGGTAAACGATATTTACGGAATTTACCGTAACGTATGCGTTCAGAAGATACGCAAAGGAGAACAGGAAGATCGAAACAGGAAGTGCTTTATGCCAGCCCTTTGTGTGAACATATTTTGACCAGAGAGGCATCATCAGTACGGCAATGGGAGCGACAACAATACTGCAAACGGACATAAATGTATATGATACATTAATAACATCCAGCATGTACACATTGTAGAAATTACATATAATAGCGGAGGTGTAATTGAATATAAATGCGATTGAGATCGTCATCATGAATTTTTTGTTGCTGAGGGGGAGGAGAAGTAGTTTCAATCCTTTTTTAGCCTTGCTCATTTCGTCGGTTTTATAGGGATATTCGGGCAGTTTTGAATAGAGAGTGATCTCAGCAACGGCAGCTGCAAGAGCAAAAACACGAAGAATGAGGATCGCAGTAATTGTGGGATCTATGCCGAAAAGTGATATTTCTTTTGCTTCAAAGGTATCAAGAAGTCCGCTTGCGCAGAATGATGTGACGGTGCTTATGAGTGTGTTTCCAAGACTGAGATATGCAAAATAATGGCTCTGTTTCGAGTCGGGAAGACACTGCATAAGCCAGATCGATATCCCCGAAGAACGGAACCCTCCGATAAGTGTCACGATTATGTTTGCCGCCATGAAAAAACCGAGCTTTGTTCCGCCATCTATGGGCAAAAGAGGAATTATTCCTATGAGGACTATGTTTATAAAATGATAAGGTATTTGTGTGATGACAAAGAATTTTTTTCGTTTTGCCATTTTTTCAATGAACAGCGGTGATATGAACTGAATACAGCTGCAGAAAGATGTTGCCATTGACATATAGCCGATGAACATATCATCCGCACCGAGAGCAAGCAGTAATCCTGTGAAATAGTTTCCCGTTACAAGGATTGAAATAAATCCTGACACGTAACGAAGGAAAAAGGATATTCGGCGGTCACGCGCCATCCCGTCTTCGTTTTCAATAAGGGCATCTGATATGTCAGCAAAAAGAGGTGAGAGTTTTTCTGAAAGTTTCATTGAATTCTCCTTAAAAAATAATTATTTAGGGCTTGTATTTTGATCAGATTTATGCTAAAATAGTCTGAGAGGTGATGAGTTTGTTTTTATTCAGTAAAGTGGAGTCTCTGTTTAACTATCAAAAGAGGAGTAGGGTATCTTTTCCATTACACCTACATAGATCAATAGAGTTCGTTCTTGTTACCGACGGTGTTTTGAATATGTGTATCTGCGGTAAAGAATATATAATACCAAAAGGGTACGGAGTTTTTATTGAACCCTATGAACCACATTCTTTCAACTCCAAAGAAGAGAATGATACGATCATCATTGAGGTCTCATTAAATCTTTGTGAAAGCTTTTCGACGTATATTGCGGAATATTCGGTAGTGGACCGCCGTGTCCGCTATTCTGCGGAGATGTTAGCGTATCTGGAGACTTTGTTGCCTTGGCCAAAGGCTTCGGAAATTTCTCAGATAATTGCCAGAACAGTTTCTGCTGTTTTGACTGAAGCGTTTCTTGAACATTGCGAATTCTCCGTCCGTCAGAATGGAAAAAGAGACAGCGTTTTTGATGCGTTGAGGTATATTTCCGATAACTTTCGGAAAGAGATATCCATTGAATCAGTTGCAGATGCTTTGGGCTTGAATGCCGACAGTCTGAGCCGAAAATTTTCTGTAACTGTAGGTATGACGATCCCCGAATACATCAGGTATCTCAGAGTCTGTCATTCCGCAACGCTTTTATTTAACGGATCATCCGTTGCCGAAGCCGCTTTTAATTCAGGGTTCAGTTCTTTAAGAACATTTAACAGAAATTTTAAGCAGATCATAGGTGTGGCTCCGACGGAATATTTGCGGTCTCCGAAGACTGACAGGGTTATGCTCGTGCAGTGAGTGGTCATATTTCCTATAATTGCAGTAATTATAGCACTGTTTTTTGTTTATGTCAAGTCAAAATCCGACTTTTAGTAGACTGTTTCTGTATATTTTTATTGTGAGAGTATTTTGTGAAGTTTTTATACATACTTTTTTGACATTCATTCATGATTTGATGTTTTAGGTTATACTTGTTTTAATTTGCTGTAAATATAAAAGAATCTTAAAAAAATGCCTATTGACTTAATTGCAAATTAGTGGTATAATATAAGATGAATTTTTTGTATATTTCTATTTAGGGGGTTATCATATGCTGATTGCAGACGGATTTAAAGATTTTGAAGTTGTTGACGCATCCTGCGGCGAAAAGGCTGAACGTTGGGGTAAATACACAATGGTTCGTCCCGACCCTCAGGTCATCTGGAATACACCCAAAACTTCGGATGTGTGGAGAGACCCCGATGCTGTATATTCCCGTTCAAATACGGGCGGCGGTAAATGGGTCGTAAATAAGCTTCCCGAAAGCTTTGTGATAAATTATAAAGATCTCAAATTCAGAATAAAACCCATGAACTTTAAACACACGGGACTTTTTCCCGAACAGGCTGTGAACTGGGACAGATGTTCTGAGCTTATCAGAAACAGCGGCAGAGATATCAGAGTCCTCAATATGTTTGCTTATACGGGTGCTGCTTCCGTTGCCGCTTCAAAAGCAGGTGCTCAGGTCTGCCATGTTGATGCCTCCAAGGGTATGACACAGTGGGCAAAAGAAAACGCTGAATTGAACGGTATTTCAAATATCAGATTTATCGTTGATGACTGTGTAAAGTTTGTTGAAAAAGAATTCCGCAGAGGCAAGAAATATGATGCCATTATCATGGACCCACCCTCTTACGGAAGAGGTCCGAGCGGTGAGATATGGAAACTTGAAACAGAGATCTACGGACTTCTCCAGAAGACTGTTTCGATCATGTCCGACGAGCCGTTGTTCTTCCTTCTTAATTCATACACTACGGGACTTTCCGCAGGCTGTATGGGTTATATGCTCGGTTATGTGATGAAAGAACGCTACGGAGATAAAGGTAAAGTTACATTTGACGAAATAGGTCTCCCTGTCAAGAACAGTGGTTTTGTTCTTCCTTGCGGCTCTTCTGCATTTTTTACCGTTGAATAAGCTTTGAAAGGCACGAAATTTAATGAGTATAATCAAAACCGAAAACCTTTGTTTTTCTTATGACGAAGGCAGAGAAGTTTTAAAAAATATAAATATTGAAATAAACGAGGGCGAATTCGTTGCTGTTCTCGGTCATAACGGCAGCGGTAAGTCAACTTTCGCAAAGCATCTGAATGCGATCCTTTTACCCACAAGCGGTAAAGTCTTTGTGGACGGTATGGATACTTCCGATGAAGAAAGGCTGGGTGATATCAGAAAAACCGCAGGAATGGTATTCCAGAATCCCGATAACCAGATAATTGCAACAGTAGTCGAAGAAGACGTAGCTTTTGCTCTTGAACACATGGGGGTTGAACCCAATGAAATGAGGCAACGTGTTGATGAAGCACTTGAAATGGTAGGCATGTCCGAGTTTTCCAAGCACGCCACACATCAGCTTTCAGGCGGTCAGAAACAGAGAATTGCAATTTCAGGCGTTTTTGCCATGAAACCCAGAATTATTATCCTCGACGAACCCACAGCGATGCTTGACCCCAAAGGCCGTGCTTCCGTAATGAAGATACTTCACGAACTTAATGAAAACGGAATCACTATAGTCCTTATTACTCACTACATGGACGAGGCTGCTCAGGCAAGCAGGGTAATTGTCATCAATGAGGGTGAAGTCCTTCTTGACGATGAACCGCATTACGTTTTTCAGAATGCTGGACTTCTTTCAAGTATCGGGCTTGATGTTCCTCCAAGCACTTCTCTTATGTTTAAATTGAGAGAAAGTGGGTTCAGAGTTCCCCTTGCCGTTCTAACAGACGAAGAATGCGTACCGGTCATTGAAGACCTTATAAATAATAAGTATTGAGATGGAATATAAATGGAAACACCAATTTTAAGAGCTGAAAATCTTACACATACTTACGGTATCTCGACACCTTTTGAAAAAACAGCTGTCGATAATGTTACGTTGGATATTTACAGCGGTGACTTTATCGGCGTTATCGGTCATACAGGTTCGGGAAAAAGTACCTTTATTCAGCACCTTAACGGCATACTCAAGCCAACTTCAGGAAAGCTTTATTTCAACGGTCAGGATACTTCCGATAAGAAATTTTCCAAAAGAGATCTCCGTTTTAATGTGGGATTGGTTTTTCAGTATCCCGAATATCAGCTTTTTGAGGAAACTGTTGAAAAAGATATTTCTTTCGGACCTAAAAATATGGGGCTCAGCGAAGAAGAGATCCATGAACGTGTTATGAATTCTCTCAGATTTGTCGGACTCAGCGAATCGGTTCTCGATAAATCCCCCTTTGAACTTTCAGGCGGTCAGAAACGCCGTGTTGCCATTGCTGGTATCATGGCAATGCGTCCGAAAGTTCTTATTCTGGACGAGCCCACAGCGGGACTTGACCCTAAGGGCAGAGATGAGATACTCAGCAGAATAAAAGAATATCATGAAGAAGAAAAAACTACAGTCCTTCTCGTTTCTCACAGCATGGAAGATGTTGCAAAGAACTGCAATAAAGTCCTTGTTATGAATAAAGCGCAAGTGGCATTTTACGATTCTGTCCGTGAAGTTTTCAAACATTCCGCAGAACTTAAATCCATGAGACTCAATGTTCCTCAGATAACTAATATTTTTCTTGATCTCAAAGCCAAAGGTTACGATGTTGATACATCTGTTTATACTCCCGAACAGGCTTGTGCCGAAATATTGAGACTCAGACAAAAGGGGGAAATAAAATGATAAAAGATATTACTTTAGGTCAGTTTTTCCCCGGAAACTCGATCATTCATAGGCTTGATCCGAGAATGAAGATAATTCTCGTAATGCTTTATGTCGTTTTGCTTTTCGTTGTGAATTCCGCAGTCGGTTATGCTGTAATGGCAGTATTTACATTTGCGGTAATTGCATTGACAAAAATTCCCGTAAAGCTCTACTTCAGAGGTCTTAAACCTCTTTTGTTTATCGTTGTTTTTACCGCTATACTGAATCTTTTTTATTCTGCGGGAGAACCTCTTGTTCAGTTCTGGATTTTCAAAATAACACTTAACGGTATCAGAACTGCAATATTCATGGTTTTAAGAATACTTCTTCTCGTTTTGGGAACATCTATTCTTTCATATACAACCTCTCCCATCGTTTTGACGGGCGGACTGGAAAGACTTTTGTCTCCCCTTGCAAAGATAAAGGTGCCCGTTCAGGAATTTTCAATGATGATGACCATTGCCCTTCGTTTTATTCCAACACTTTTGGAAGAAACAGACAAGATAATGAATGCCCAAAAGGCGAGAGGGGCGGATTTTGAAACGGGAAGTCTTATTCAACGTGCAAAAGCCCTTACTCCAATACTCATTCCGCTTTTCGTTTCTGCATTCAGACGTGCGGACGAGCTTGCGGTAGCAATGGAATGTCGAGGTTATACAGGTACATCAACTGTAAAGCGTACACACCTTACACAGTATAAATTGCACGGTTACGATTTCATTGCGTTAGCTGTTCTTGTTATAGTATTTGTATTGATGATATTTATGTTGAATCCTATTAAAATATACGGTTTTTAAGGAGTTTTCCGATGCTTCGTTCCTATTTGATCTGTATTTCATATGACGGAACAGATTTCTGCGGTTACCAGATTCAGGACAACGGCAGGACTGTGGGCGGTGTAATGCTCCATGCCTTGCAACGTGTTTTCGGCGAGGTCGTAAATGTTGCAGGCTGCAGCCGCACAGATAGCGGCGTCCATGCGTTGAATTATTTTATTTCATTCAAAGCTGAAAGCAATATGAACCCCGAAACCATGGTCAAAGCTGTAAATGCTAATCTTCCGGACGATGTTGTCGTGAAAAATTGTAGGGAAGTACCCGAAGATTTTCATGCACGATATTCTGTAATTTCCAAGGAATATGAATACAGAATGTATACGACTGGTGTCAGATCTCCGTTTTTGAGAAATCACGCACTTTTTCTCCGTTATCCGTTGAATATTGATCTGCTTAATGATGCGGCATCGTATTTTGTCGGAACCCATGATTTCAGGTCTTTTATGGCTTCAGGCAGTAAGATAACCGATACTGTAAGAACTGTTTACAAATCAGAAGTTTCAGCCGCGGAAAACGGCCTTGTTACTTTTAATATCGCCGCCGACGGTTTCCTGTACAATATGGTGCGTATAGCGGTAGGAACTCTTCTTGAGGTCCAGCAGGGAAAGATAAGACCTGAAGATATAAAAAATATAATCAAAGCCCTGGACAGAAATAAGGCGGGATTTACAGCTCCGCCACATGGGCTTTATCTTAAAGAAGTTAATTATTGAATGTCGGTTTTCGGATTCTTTTGAAAGGAACGGTGAAGTAAATTTGAAAGAAGATGCGAATAAAACTTTAAAAATGCTGTATTTGGCAAAACGCCTTGTTTTTGTTACAATAATAATATATATCGTCGTATTTTTTGTGGTAAACTCATCTTATCTTTCTGCGGATAATATTGAAAGATTTACCTTTACTTTAAAAAAGACTCTCACCGAATCCTATGCGGAAGGAACGCAGAAGCGAGTAGCCCTTATGTATGACGAGGGTGCTGAGGAAATATCTTTTAAAGACGGTTTTGCTGTTCTTTCAACGGGAACACTTACAATATACAGTGCCGATATGGTGAAATTTTCATCCCACAGCATCGGATATAAACAACCTGTGCTTTTAGCGTCGGCAAATAATCTTATCTGTTTCGATCTCGGCGGAAAAAAGCTTTCTGTTTTTGACAGCTTTGATCAGATCACGGAAAAAACATTTAAAAATAATATACTTAATGTTGCTGTAAGCGATAGTGGGTATACGGCTGTTATAACTGAGGAATACGGTTATAAAGGACTTGTCACAGTATATAACGATGATTTTAAAGAAGTCATGCAGTGGTATTCTGCGGACTACTACCTGATGTATCTTGGTTTTACACAAAGAAACACAGTTTCTGTTGTTGCGGTAAAACCGAATAATGAAAATATTGATACGTATGTGATCGATCTTAATTACAAGGTTGGTGAAGAAAGGCGGGTAGTATGTGCGGAAAACCGTTTTCCAATGTCCGCATATGTAAAGAACGACTCTTTTTTGGAGATAGTTTCGGATTTGGATATAATCACTTTCCGGGATGAAGGGTATGAAACTCTTTTCAATTACGGCTCTGCTGAAATTCTTACATATAAGCAGTTTGATCAATACACAGTTGTTGTTGCAGTTGAAGACAGTGTAAAAAATCTTTACAGGATAACTGTAATAGATACAGACGGCAACAAGGAATTTGAAAAAATATTTATAGGTTACAGAGATATAGAATTTTTCAACGGTTACTTTTTCGTTCTTGGAAACGGAACTGTAACTACAGTTGGATTGGAAGGTCAGGAAGTGGGGCTCCTTCAGGTTTCGCCTGACGTGTTCAAGATACTTGTTTCGAGAGGCTTCGCTCTTCTCATTGAACCTGAGCAGATCAACGAAATAGATTCATCGGAACTTTTTGAGTATCATCAGACAAATTAGAAAGGTCGGTTATTTTGGATATAGCAATCAGTACAGGGTTGGACCTGGCAATAGTTATAATATTTGTTATGTGTATAAGCATGGGTATAAACAAGGGTTTGATACGTTCTATCATCGGTCTTTTCGGGAAAGTTGTTTCACTTATAGTGGCATTTATTTTCTCGGAAAATCTTGGTGTTTACATTGATAACACCTATGTTCACGGACCTCTTCGTCAGTGGCTCGTAAATGAACTTTCACCTACAGCGGATAACGTTACGGCAAATATTGCGGATCTTGATCTGGAATCTCTTTTCAGAGATCTTCCCGAATTCTTTACAAATATTGCGGATTTTCTCGGTTTTGATGTTCAGACTCTTTCTGATCAGTACAATACTATCGCACAACAGAGCATAGAACAGGCAAAAGCCGCTGTAATAGATGCGATGATCTCTCCTCTTTCTGCAATCGTCAGCAGAGTTATTGCTTTTGCGCTGATATTTGTGATCTGCTGCATTGCAATATCAGTATTGTGGTGGCTTTCCGATCTTATAGTAAATGTTCCCATAGTTCGTCAGTTGGATAAGCTCGGCGGCGTTATCTTTGGTATATTGAACTCTTTCCTTGTTGCATTTGTAGTCGTTGCGGTGGTGAATATCGGTTCCAATTATTTTATGAAGGACAGAACTCTTGAAAGCCGTCAGAAGATAACTGAGAATACAATTATTTACAAGCATTTCAATGAATATAATCCCCTGAACACTTTGTTCATTACTTGGGAATGATAATATATCACAATTCAAAATAAAGGAAATGAATTTAAAATGTCAATACCGAATATTATCAGTATTATTCGAATTTTGTTAGTGCCCATTTTTTGTGTAATTTATTTTACTCCGGGTATGAAAACAGTTGCTTTGATCGTACTTATAGTTTCCGGACTTTCGGATCTTGTGGACGGTTATATAGCGCGTAAATTCAACCAGATAACAGATCTCGGAAAAGTTCTCGACCCCATTGCAGATAAGCTTTTCCATATGTCTACGATAGCTTGTCTTTGTATTGACCGTGTTGTTGGCTATTGGCTTCTCTTTATAGTCATGGCTAAAGAACTTTTTATGATCTGCGGCGGGGTGATTCTTTATAAAAAAACAAAAGCTGTCATAGCTTCCAAGTGGTACGGTAAACTCTCTTCAAGTTTATTCTTCTCTGCGTTTGTTCTTTCATTTGTGCCTGTAAACAATACAGCATATACAATATTTATCAGCTGTTTGTTTGCGGTTGCAGTGCTTATATCTTTGTATGCAATGATAAACTATGTTACAAAAGCGGTGAGCATAAACAATGCCCGTAAAAGAGCTGAAAGAGAAAGCTTGAAAAATAAAGCCGTAAAATAAATCAGTACGACTTCAAGGTCGTAGAATGGAGACCTAATATGCTTTGCAACAGATGCAATAAAAGAGTTGCAGTTATTTTTATTTCTAAAATAGAGAATGGTAAGCCCATCAGAGAAGGCCTTTGCCTTCAATGCGCAAAAGAGTTGGGTTTTAATCCTGCAAAAGACCTTATGAAAGGCTTCCCCGGAACAGAAGAGGAAATGCAACAGATGAATGAGCAGCTCACAGAGATGCTCCAGGAGCTTTCCAACTCTCAGGATTTTTCCGAGGGTGGCGCTCCCAGCCTTGATTTCATGGAAAACTTCATGGGTGGTTCAGGTTCAGGACTTGCAAGTGGCGCTGCTCCTGATCAGGAGAATAAGGATAAGAAAAAAGATAAGAAAAATAAACAGGAAAAAAATGAAAAGCCTGAATTGAAATTCCTTTCTCAGTTTTGCCAGAATCTCACGGAAAAAGCCAGAAACGGTAAACTTGATAATATTATAGGCCGAGATAAGGAAATCGAACGTGTTCTTCAGATACTTAACAGAAGAACGAAAAATAACCCTTGCCTTATAGGAGAACCCGGTGTTGGTAAGACTGCCATCGCAGAAGGAATTGCTATAAAGATCGCTAAAAAAGAAGTTCCCGCAAAGATCGCTTGTAAGGAGATATATCTCCTTGATTTTACAGCGCTTATTGCAGGGACTCAGTTCCGAGGTCAGTTTGAAAGCCGTATCAAGGGACTTATTGAAGAAGTCAAACGTGTGGGAAATATAATCCTTGTCATTGATGAAGTCCACAATCTTGTGGGCTCAGGTGACTCCGAAGGTACGATGAATGCGGCAAATATGCTGAAACCTGCCCTTTCAAGAGGCGAAATTCAGGTTATCGGAGCTACAACTCTCAAAGAGTATAGAAAGCACATTGAGAAGGATGCAGCTCTTGAACGCCGTTTCCAGCCTGTAATGGTCAATGAACCTTCTGTTTCAGAATCCGTTGAAATGATAAAGGGTATTAAAAAGTATTATGAAAATTATCATAACATAAAAATACCTATGATCCTTGCGGAAAAAGCCGTTGAGATGTCTGAAAGATACGTTACCGACAGATTCCTTCCCGATAAGGCGATCGACCTTATTGACGAAGCCTGTTCCAAGGCTGTTTTGAAAAATCCTATTTATGAGGAATCTTTCAAAAAAGAACAGATACGTAAAAATATAAATGCTGAAATAGAAGCTATCGAAGCAAAAGAAACTCCTGAGGAAAGTGATTACGCCGTACTTGCTGAGAAACGCTCGGAACTCTACCGTCTCGAAGCTGAACTTACTGAACTTCAGAAACAGATCGACGATGTTTCAGTTACAATGGACGATGTTGCAGCTGTTATTGAACTCTGGACGGGTATCCCTGCATCAAAGATAAGAGCAGGGGAGAATGAAAAACTCCGTAGTCTCGAATCTTCCATAAAAGAAAAAATAGTCGGACAGGACAAAGCAGTCAAGGCTGTTGCCGCAGCTGTAAAGCGTGGCAGAATAAGTCTTGTTCCCAGAAAGAGACCTATTTCATTCATCTTTACAGGACCTACAGGGGTTGGTAAAACAGAGCTTGTAAAAGTTCTTTCAAAGGAGCTTTTCGATTCTCCCGAAACTCTTATTCGCCTTGATATGAGTGAATTCATGGAAAAACATTCTGTTTCAAGAATTATCGGTTCTCCTCCCGGATATGTGGGTTATGATGAAGCAGGACAGCTTACTGAAAAAATTCGCAGAAAACCTTATTCCGTAGTTCTTTTTGATGAGATCGAAAAGGCTCATCCCGATGTTCTCAATGTTCTTCTTCAGGTTCTCGATGACGGTCGTATTACAGACGCACAGGGAAGAACTGTAAGCTTTGAACATACAATAATCGTAATGACATCAAATGCTGGATCTAATATCAAGGGCGGTTCTGCGGGATTCAATAAATCTTCCTCAGAGCTTAATGAGGAAAAAGTTAAAAAGGCTTTAGGTGAATTCCTAAGACCTGAATTCCTTAACAGAGTCGATGAGATAATAACTTTCGACCCTCTTCCAAGAGAAATTTTCCCCGACATAGTTAAAATTTCTCTTAAAGAACTCAAGGACGGACTTTCCGAAAGAGATGTTGAACTTGAGTATTCTGAAGAGGTTCTTGAAGTTCTTTCCGATAAGAGCTACAGTGCTGAATTCGGTGCGAGAAATATTCGCCGTGTGGTTCAGAAAGATATCGAAGATAAAGTCGTTGAAGAAATGTGCAATTCAGATATCATTCCTCAGAAGATATCTCTCGGTGTTTCCGACGGTGAAATAACTGTTGATGTAAAATAAGCATAAATTCATTTATAATGTTAAGACTATAACCGTAATATCTTTTACGGTTATAGTTGAATGTTATAGGAGTGAGATTTATGTCAGGTATTATTTGGGCAATAATCGCAGGTGCGGCAATGAGTGTTCAGGGTGTTCTGAATACACGCCTCGGTGAAAAAACAGGACTTCTTGAAGCTAACGCTTTTGTGCAAGGGACAGCTTTTCTGTTATCCTTTATCGTTGCATGGATTTTCGGAAAAGGTAATATAACAGAGCTTTTCAGTACAAGTCCTGTATATTGGCTGGGCGGTGTTATCGGTGTCGCAATTACTGTTACTGTAATGCTCGCAATGGGTGCATCAAGTCCTGCCGTTGCAGTTTCTGTGATATTGGTTTCTCAGCTTGCGGTTGCAGGCGCAATAGATTACTTCGGCTTGTTCGGAACTGAAAAAGTTCCTTTCGGTATAAATAAATTTATCGGGCTTGCCGTTATTATAGCAGGTATAATAGTTTATAAGTATAAATAAAAGTTTTTTGGGGGCAATAAAATGTTGGAAATTAAAAAAGCCGCAGCCGCTGCGGAAGCAAATCTTGCTGAACAGTTCAGACGTGCGGAAGAAATATGTGAATTGAATACAGAGAAAGTTCTGAAAGCTTTTTGGGATAATTATGTTTCCGAAGCGATGCTTCACGGAACAACAGGTTACGGATATGACGACAAGGGCAGAGATGTGCTTGATGCTGTTTTTGCACAGGCTTTTGGGGCTGAAGATGCTCTTGTAAGATCTAATTTTATCTCAGGAACCCATACACTTTCAACTGCTCTTTTCGGCATACTTCGTCCTGGAGATACAATGTATTCTGTCAGTGGTGCGCCTTATGATACTTTGCTTGAAGCTATCGGTATCAGCGGTGAAGCGGGAAACGGTTCCCTTGCGGATTTTGGTATAAAATACAGACAAACTGAACTTAAACCCGACGGTACACCTGATTATGATGAGATAAACAGAGTCCTTGCTGAAGATAATTCCATTAAACTTGTATTTATTCAGCGTTCAAGAGGTTATACTTCAAGAGCTACTTTGCCTTTGGAAACTATCGGTGAGATCTGCAAAAACGTAAAAAAACACGGTGATATTCCCGTTATGGTGGATAACTGCTACGGTGAATTTGTAAGAGAAAAAGAACCTCTTGCAGTTGGTGCAGACCTTATTGCAGGTTCTCTTATCAAAAATCCGGGTGGCGGTATTGCAAGAACGGGCGGCTACATTGCAGGCAAGAAAAAACTTGTTGAACTTTGCGCTTACAGACTTACCTCTGTCGGTATAGGCAAGGAATGCGGTGCGTCCCTTAACGAAAACAGAAATATGTTCCAAGGCTTTTTCTATGCGCCTCATACAGTTTGTCAGGCAGTGAAAACAGCGCTTTTTGCCGCAGAACTTTTCGGAAGTCTCGGTTTTGATGTTTCACCTACGCCCTCAGAACCACGTGAGGATATAATTCAGTCACTTATTCTCCGTGATCCTGACCTTCTTCTTGCATTCTGCTGCGGAATCCAGCACGGAGCTCCCATTGACAGCTACGTAACGCCCGAACCCTGGGCTATGCCCGGTTATTCCGATGAGGTCGTTATGGCGGCAGGAGCATTCGTTCAGGGTGCTTCCATCGAACTCTCTGCAGATGCTCCCATGAAAGACCCGTATATTGCATATATGCAGGGGGGGCTTACATATCACAGCGGCAAGATAGCAGTAATGAAAGCTCTTGAAGAGGTTTTAGAATATAAAGGTAAGAAAAATGGATAAGGTCACACTTGTATACAATCATTCAATAAAACATTTCGTCGGTCAATGTAATGCTGTCGCCGCTGAACTTACAAAAAAAGGTTGCGACGCGGAAGTTTTTACAAATGCGGAACTCCTGATGCGAAAAGAACTTCCCGACGGAGGAAAATGTGTTTTTTACGATAAAGATATTTCTTTGGGAATGCGTTTTGAACTCAATGGAACACGCCTTTTTAACAGTATCGGAGCAATAGAGCTTTGCGGTGATAAATGCAGAACAAATGAAATGCTCCGAGATCTTCCTCAGCCTGAAACGGAAGTTTATCCGAAAACCTTTTTCCCCGATGAAGAATTCTTTGCAAGATATTCCGAATATATAGCAGAAAAACTTTCACTCCCCGTTGTTGCAAAACTTGCTGACGGTTCACAGGGCAGGGAAGTGTTCCTTTTGGAAACTGTTGAGAGTATAACGGAATTTCAGCGCAAATATTATGCTCACTCACACCTTTATCAGAAGTTTATTTCTGCAAGCAAGGGCAAGGATATCAGAATTTTTGTGATCGGTGACGAAGTTTATGCTTCGATGCTCAGATATAATCCCAATGATTTCCGTTCAAATATTGCCATTGGCGGTACTGCTGAGAAAATTGAAATCAGCAATGAGATAAAAGAACTTTGCATTTCCGCAACACGTCTTATGGGACTTGATTTTGCAGGTCTTGACATTCTTTTGGGAAAAGACGGTGAACCGTACATTTGCGAAGTCAATTCAAATGCGCTGTTTACAGCTCTTTCTCAGGTATGTGAGGTGAATATTGCTGAGGGAATTGCGGCTCATGTTTTAAGAACAAAAACGGGATTTTTTGATGATATGAGTTTATTTCTTTAAAATGTCAAAATTTTTACCAATTTATTTGCTTAAAGCACTTGCAATTTAATTAAAAATGTGGTATAATGTCTCCGTAGTAAAAACAACGGAGACATTTTTACTTGTTCCGTAAAAAATAAAGGAGATATTTAATCATGAAAAAGGTTTTTGCAACAATTTCACTTATTTTAGCGGTAGTTATGTGCCTTGCTCTTTTTGCAGGATGCTCAGGTGATACTGCAAAATATGTAGTTCTTGAAGAAAATTTCGGTGCTGAAGAATACGCTATCGGTTTCAGAAAGACAGACAACGCTTTTGCTCTCAGAGTTCAGGAGATCATTGACGAAATGATCGCTGACGGTAAAGCCGGCGAAATTTCAGAAAAATGGTTCGGCGAAGATGTTATGCTCAGAAACGTAGATTTCCCTGCACCTATCGAAGATATCGGTGACGATTCTCTTCAGAAGATCCTTGACAAGGGTTATATGATCCTCGGTCTTGACGAAAACTTCCCCCCTATGGGTTTCAGAGATGAAACAGGTACTATCGTTGGTTTCGATATCGACCTTGCAACAGAAGTTGCAGCAAGACTCGGTGTAAGACTTGAGATCCAGCCCATTGACTGGAACGCAAAAGAAATGGAACTTAATGACGGTAAGATCGATATGATCTGGAACGGTATGAGCATTACTCCCGCAAGAGTTGAAGAAATGAATATGTCCAAGCCCTACATCGCTAACAGACAGATCATCATCGTAAGCGAAGATTCAGGTATCAAAACAAAAGCAGATCTTGCAGGCAAAAAAGTAGCAGCTCAGGCAGGTTCTTCCGCTATTGACGCAATGCAGGCTGACGCTGAAACATTTGCTTCTTTCGGCGATCTTGTAGAATTTGATAATAACAACGCAGCATATCTTGACCTGAAAGTAGGCAGAGTTGATGCTTTCGTGGTTGATGAAGTTGTTGGTAAATACATGATCAGCCAGGATGCTGAGTAATAACAAATAAATAATTAAACAACGGTGAGTATTTTGGAATTTCTATTTAATATAATCACCGGGATATCGAAGGGTATGGGCTACACTATCGCTCTGTTTATCATAACTTTAGTGTTCTCCATGCCCCTCGGTTTGCTATGTACATTCATGTCTAACGGCAAAAACCCGGTACTTCGTGCAATAACACGCGGCTATGTTTTTCTTATGAGAGGCACTCCGCTTATGCTCCAGCTGTTCTTCTTCTATTTCGGAATTACAAAATTACCTTTTATAGGTAAATATCTGGCAATGGAAAGATTTACTGCTGCTTGCGTTACTTTTGTGCTTAACTATGCGGCTTATTTCTGCGAAATATTCAGAGGCGGTCTTTTGTCTGTTGACAAAGGTCAGTATGAGGCTTCTAAAGTCCTTGGTCTTACAAAATGGCAGACCATGATTCGGGTAGTTTTGCCTCAGATGTTCAAGGTTGTATTGCCTCCTGTTAGCAACGAAGCAATAACTCTTGTAAAAGATACAGCTCTTGTTACTGCGATAGGTATTTCCGATGTCCTTCATATTACAAAGTCCCTTGTCAACGGTACGGCGGGTAATATTACCCCATTTATCGTTGCGGCGATATTTTATCTGCTCGTTACATTCGGGCTTACAAAACTCTTCCAGTATCTTGAGAAGAAATTTATGTTCTGAGGTGTGCGGCTATGATAAATGTATGTGATATTAAAAAAAGCTTTGGAGATAATGAAGTTTTAAAAGGCGTCAGCTTCAGAGTAAAAAAAGGCGAAGCCGTTTCCATAATAGGTTCGTCAGGTTCGGGAAAAAGTACTATATTGCGCAGTATCGTCGGACTTGAAAAAATCAATGACGGAAGTATTTATATTGACGATGAGCCTCTGGTTGAAAACGGTGTGTACATAGATGACAAGACTTTCAGAGTACGTTCTTTGAAAATGGGAATGGTCTTTCAGCACTTCAATCTGTTTCCTCATTTGAGTGTCCGTGAGAACCTCTGCCTTGCTCCCAAATGCGTTTTGAAACGTAGTAATGAAGAACTGAATTCACGCTGTGAAAAGCTCCTGGATAAGGTTGGGTTGTCTGATAAGGTCGATGCAATGCCTTCAAGCCTTTCAGGCGGTCAGAAGCAGAGAGTCGCCATTGCACGTTCCTTGATGATGGAACCCGAAATACTTCTCTTCGACGAGCCAACTTCAGCCCTTGACCCTGAACTTACAGGCGAAGTTCTTACGGTTATGAAAGAGCTTGCTTCGGAAAACATGACAATGATAATCGTTACTCATGAAATGTCTTTTGCTGAGGAAGTTTCGGACAGAGTAATTTTCATGGATAAAGGCGTAGTCCTTATTGATGATGTTCCCGAAAAGGTCCTTGTAAATCCCGAAAATGAGCGAATCAAATCATTCCTTAATAAGTTATAAAAATACATGTTTTCAGAGGGGAATCTTCTTTTTGAGAAGATTCCCCTCTGAATATTTTTATTTTTATTTGAATGAATTACTGTTGAGGATAAGTGCGCTGTAGAGGAAAAGCACGTCTGCGCCTTCGAAATCAACCATGTTCATCTTGTCGTAAAATCCAAGCATACCTGCATCAATATATCTGATGTCAACGATATAGATCGTATCGTAAGCCTCAGCGAGAAGGGGAGTGATGCTTGAACCGTAGGAGTCACGGAAAATGACCAACTTTTTATCGGAATCTGAATTGGGATTATCAATTCTCAGAAGAGGTTTCGTTCCCGAAAGGAAAACATCGTAACCGTCTGTTCCGTTGAATTTTTCCAGATCGTAGATCTTGCCTGTGGTGTTTCGTTCGTAATCAAATACTGTGCAGGAATCAAGAATGTCGTTTGTAAGGTATACAAGATTTTCGGTGGCAGGTTTCAATGCGCTTTGACCGTAATAAACGCCCTTGAAGCCTTCCAGTACATTTTCTTTGTATTCTCCTGAAAGTTTATCTGCTACGCCCATAGCGCCTGCAAGCTTGTCTGCAACGCCCAGGATCTTGTCCTGACTCCAATGGGTATCTGTCAGATAATAATCTTCAAGTTTGAGCTCTCCAAAAATATCAATGTATTTCATATTGGGAAGAGCTTCCGTAACCTTATTTGTAAGGCTTTCGTAATCGGGTGCGGGGTATCCGTAGTCCTTACCCAAGAAATAGTTTTTATCGGGGATAAGGGAAATATAGTGTTTTCCGCCGTTATCCTTAACAAACTGTTCGTAGTAAGCCTGTAATTTTCCGATAGAGTAGTCCACGTTTTTATCAACGAAGTCCTGCTCGATCTTTACGATGTAACCGTTTTCAATTGCAAGACCGTTATTTTCCTTTAGTTGCAAAACATTGAGCTGGAAATTAGCCTTAATGTTTCTGAAAAATTCTCTGAAAGGAAACTGGTCAACGCTGTAATCCTCGAAGTCGTTGATTACTGTTTTATCAATTATTCCTTCCCATGTGATCTTATCGGGAAACTGAGCCAGAGGACGGCGTTCAGCTTCGGAAGTTTCAACGGGATTGAAAAATGACACTGCACACATTACAACAAAAAATGCTATAAATGTAACAAACACAGAGGTCACAACTATATTTTTAATTTTATCGTTCATATAATTTTTACCTCCATCAGAATCTAAAGTAAAGGAACGGACTGAATGAGCCGTCTACGAAATAAGCAGTTACGATAAGAAGCATAACAACTACGAATATGGGTTCGATCACATTGAGGATCATATTGCAGGTTTTATTTTCTTTTAGTTTAAGAACAGTGTTCTTAACGATAGGAGTTGCTCCGATCAAACCTGCTGCCAATACAAAAGCGTATCCTCCAAGATAATAACCCGTTTCAGCAGACCAGAAAGGTATGCCTCCTGCACCGAACATGGAACCTATATCGGTAATCGCACCTGTAATACCGTTGCCGCTGAAAAGCACGAAGCTTATAAGGATCAGCACAACAACGTAAATGTGAGAAAATACTCTTGGAATCTTAGCAAAGAATTTATTCAGGAAGAATTTTTCAAGCACAAGGAACAATGCAAAGTAGAGACCCCAAAGAATAAAAGTCCAGTCAGCACCGTGCCAGAAACCTGTTGCAAACCATACAACAAGAGTGTTGAATATCCAACGTCCTATAGGAACTCTGTTACCACCAAGGGGAATGTAAAGGTAGTCCCTGAACCATGAACCGAGGGACATGTGCCATCTTCTCCAGAATTCTGCAATACTCTTTGAAATAAAGGGGTAGTTGAAGTTTTCAAGGAATCTGAAACCGAGAATTCTGCCCAGACCTATAGCCATATCGGAATAACCTGAGAAGTCAAAGTAGAGCTGTAAAGATAATGCTATTGCAAGTACCCAATACATTACGACGGATTGTTCGTCGGAGGCTCTCAAAGAATTTGCAAGACCGCCTAAAGTATCAGCAATCAATACCTTTTTGGAAAGACCTATAACAAAACGTGTTGCACCGCTTGCAAAACCTTCAAACGTGTGTTTTCTTTCTGTGAGATCTTCTTCGATTGTGGTATATCTTACAATAGGACCTGCAATAAGCTGGGGGAAAAGTGCTACATATGTAGCAAGTCTTATGAAGCTTTTCTGAACCTTTGCATCTCCTCTGTAAACGTCAATGGTATAACTGAGTGTCTGGAAAGTATAGAAGCTGATACCTATAGGTAACGCAAGACCGAGAAGTCCGAATTCAGTGTTAAACAAACCATTTACGTTACTGATAAAAAAGTCTGAGTATTTGAAGAATCCCAAAGCTCCAAGGCTTGTGATAACACTTGTCCACAAGAAAACTTTTGACCATACAGTTTTTCTGAATCTATCGATCAAAAGACCGTGAATATAGCTTGAAACTGTCGTAGCTATCATCAGAATGGTGTAAATAGGTTCACCGTAAAAATAGAAGAAAAAGCTTGAAATGAAAAGCACGAAGTTTTTAGCTTCAAAATAAACCCATTCGCCGCTTTTCTTTTTGAATATTTTAAATTTGAACGGTACTATAAAGTAAAGCAAAAGCACCGCTGCAAAAAAGTAATACAGGAAGCTGATACTTGAAAATAGCATGGTTTTCTCCTTGATTCTGTTTTTTAGTAAACGGATTGAGATATTTCCCAATCCGTTTACAGATCTTATGTTCTACAAATTATTTTGCGGAGTTTTCAATAGTTTCAACGAATACGTTGTAGAAACCATCTTTCTGTTCTGCTGTGAAACCGTGGGGATTTTCAGCGTCAGCAACTACCATCATGGAGAAGTAAACGATGTTTTCGTAGTTTTCGCAAACTGTTGTGTTCGCCATTGTGCAGATGTTCCATCTGGGGTCACAAGTGCTTGTAAGAGCTGTTTTAAAAGCTTCAACATCTGTGCCTTCTTCAACGCGGAATACATAGCCGATGAAAGCCTGACCCATCATCATGGGCTGGTAGCAGTAAGCTTCAGAATATCCTGTGGGAACTTCTGTGAAACCCATAAGCCATTCGGAACCTGCTTCAACAGGCATAACAGAAAGCTGATAAGAAAGGAATTCTTCGTAAGAGATCTGTTCTTCTTCGGGCATATCTACCATGTAATCATCATATGTTGCACGAATGTTTGTGTATTCGGCGTATGTGTTCATGAGAGCTTTTGCGATGTCTTCGAGAGAAGCGTTTGCTGCAAGCTCAGCGTTAGAGCCGCCCTGGTCGTTGTTGTCATCGTTGTTGTTTGTGCATGCGAACATGGAGAAAGCCATAATGATCGCAAGTGCTGTGAGAAGAAACTTTTTCATTTGTTTTGTACCTCATTCTTTTTTTATTATTTTTTTATTTTATGCGGAACTCTTTTCCGCAGCCAAAGTAATAGACGATGAAAACGAAAAAATGTTCCACTTAAAATTGTAAAATCTTTGTGACAGTATAATTCTTACTGTCTGCCCACATGGGTAACCTTGATAATGTTCGTACTTCCCGACGTATCGAGGGGGATACCTGCGGCAATTACTACTTTGTCGCCGTTCTGAACGATATCAATTTGTTTTGCGCAGTCAACTGCGTGCTGGAAAAGCTCGTCCGAAGTTGTCTGAAGTCTTGCGATTACGGGATATACACCCCAGGAAAGCGCAAGCTGATGGAAAGTCTTTTCAAGGGGAGTAGCCGCAACAATGGGTTCATACGGACGGAATTTAGACATTCTTCGTGCGGTTGTTCCGCATTTTGTGAGAGCTATGATAGCATCTGCTTTAATGTCTCTCGCAGTAATACAAGCTGCATCGCAAAGGGCGTTTGTTGTATCGGTAACGTCCATTTCGTATTTGATTCCGCTGTACATGTCCATATCAAATGCGTCACATTCAGCCTGTTCTGCAATTTTAGCCATTACCTCAACGGCTCTGACGGGGAAGTCGCCCATTGCTGTTTCTCCCGAAAGCATTACTGCGGAAGTTCCGTCAAATACAGCATTTGCCACGTCAGTGATCTCAGCTCTTGTGGGATTGGGATTCTTTATCATGGATTCAAGCATCTGAGTTGCGGTAATTACCATTTTTCCTGACTGATAGCATTTCTTGATGAATCTCTTCTGGAGACCGGGGAGTCGTTCAAATTCAACTTCAACGCCCATATCGCCTCTTGCTACCATTATACCATCACTGTACTTGAGAATTTCGTCGAAATTATCAACGCCATCCATATTTTCGATTTTTGCAATAATTCTGATGTCATGTCCACCGTTATAATCAATGAATTTTCTTAAAGCAATAACATCTTCTTTGCAGCGGACAAATGATGCGGCGATGAAATCAACATCGTTTTCAATTCCGAAAAGAACATCTTGCTTGTCCTTATCGCTGAGAAACGGCATCTCAACATGATGGCGGGGGAGATTCACACCTTTTCTGTTGCTGATGGGACCGCCATTGATGACTTTACAAACGATGTCTGTATCTGTTGTTCTGAGAACTTTCAACTCTATTCTTCCGTCATCAAGAACGATTTTTGTACCTTCTTCCACCTGTTTGGGAAGAGTTTTTAGGGTTATTGATGCAATGGAGCAGTCCCCTTCAACATCATTTGTGGTGAGGGTGAATTCTGAATCCTTGATAAGTTCCGTGCAGTCGCATTTAAACATTCCCAAACGAATTTCAGGACCTCTTGTATCAAGAAGTGTAGCCACGGGCATTTCAAGATTTTTCCTTACTTCCTTGATAGTATTCAAAACTTCTTTGTGGTATTCATATGTACCGTGTGAAAAGTTAAGTCTTGCTACGCTCATACCTGCTTTTATCATTTTTTCCAATGTTACAGGATCTTTACTTGCAGGACCGATAGTACATACGATCTTTGTTTTCCTCATATTATGTCAACTCCAAAATAGATTATTATAGAAGCCTAAATTACTTCATTTTAATTATACCATATATTTATGTCAAATTATTGACTTAATTCGTATTATGCAAATAAGTTATGGAAAAACTCAATTCCTAAAAAACGTTTCAATTTTTCACCTAATCGTCATATTACGTTCATTGAGATTCCAGTTTTTCGGTGTAGAATATAAATGTAAAAAGAAAGGAGTAATGTTTAATTGAAAAATAAAAAGATTTTATTAGTGCTGGCGGCGGTATTTTTGCTCTCATCTTGCGGCAAGCCTTGGGAGCCTGATGATCTGAAAGACCCCGATACCGATACTCCTACTGCTTCCGATTCGGAAACAAAGGACCCTGAAAACACTGATCATGTAGAGAATGTGGATCTCATTTCAAATATTATATTTCCCGAAAGTTTTACCGTTGGAACATATAACAAGGATTCAACTGCAATTATTTCATTGTCTGATAGCGGCATTGATATTTCAGGTGAAAATGTCTCGGTTGACGGAAACACAGTAACTGTTACAAACAGCGGAACGTATGTATTCAGCGGAAAGCTTTCCAACGGTCAGATCGTAGTCGATTCTACAGGTGCTGAAAAAGTTACTTTGGTTCTGAACGGTGTGGATATTACCTCTTCAACAACTGCGGCTGTAAACATTGTCCAATCAAGTGATAAGGTCGAACTTAAAATTGCAAAAGATTCCGTCAATATTCTTTCAGACGCATCCACGAGATCTGAAACTGATGAGTCAAATGCCACGGTATACAGCCAGGATGATCTTGAGATAGAAAGTGAAGGAACTTTATATGTAAAAGGTAATTTTGAAAAAGGTATCCATTCAAAAGACGATCTTGAAATACGAGAATCGACCGTTTATGTCGAAGCTTTAGACGACGGTATCCGCGGTAAAGATTCTGTTCACATCGAGTCGGGTAATATCACGGTATATTGCTGCTCTGACGGTATCAGAACAAACAATGAGACCGATGAAGGCAAGGGATATATAGAAATAAGCGGTGGAAAGATCGAAATAAATGCTGGAATGGATGCTATTCAGGCGGTAACCGATATAAATATCAGTGGCGGAGACTTCATTCTTGTAAGCGGTGGCGGTAGTATAAACAGCAGTTCTCAAACCGATTCCCAATGGGGAAATTGGGGTGGCTTCGGTGGAATGGGTGGTTTTGGCGGCGGTCGCGGAGATCGTGGGGGAATGACTCCTCCTGATCAGAATATTCCTGCAAACGAAACAAATCCTCCCGAAATGCCAGAAAACGGCATGAATGGTTTTGGCGATATGCAAGGTGTCGATCCCTTTGCTTCTTACGATACAACTACAGCTGAATCCACCAGCGCAAAAGCTGTAAAAGCTACGAATTCAATAATTATCAGCGGTGGTACTTTTACTATAGATTCCTCTGACGACTCAATTCATTCAAATGGGTCGGTTACGATAAGTGGTGGTACATTTCTTATAAATTCAGGTGACGATGGAATTCACTCAGATACAGATCTTCTTATTTCTGACGGAAAGATCACCGTTGAAAAAAGCTATGAGGGCATCGAAGGGCTTGACATCACCGTAAGCGGTGGGACTATCAGCGTGGTAGCGTCTGATGACGGACTTAATGCTGCAGGTGGCTCAGATCAATCTTCAATGAACGGAAGACCCGGACAGAACGGCTTTGGAGGCAAAGGCGGCATGGGCGGTTTCGGTGGTGGAATGTTTGAAAATCCCGTCGGTTCAATAACCATAACAGGCGGTACATTGACTGTAAACGCATCGGGGGACGGTGTGGACTCCAACGGAAGTCTTACCGTGACTGGCGGATATACTGTGGTATACGGACCTACCGACAGCGGAAACGGACCTCTTGACTACACCTCTGAGTTCCTAATGAATGGCGGTACATTTGTTGCGATGGGCAGTTTCGGAATGGCTCAGGATGTTTCATCAGGTTCAACTCAGGCGAGGACTTTTGTCAGGGTTTCAGGTTCTGCGAATTCAATCGTAAAGATAACAGATTCAAAAGGTAATCTGATCTTTGAAACCACTTCACCAAAATCCTACAGCTGCATCCTTGTCTCAACACCCGAAATGGTTTCGGGCGAGGAATACTCTTTCTACTTCAACGGCGAACTTGCAGGCTCCGTGGCAGCTAAGTAAAAAATATATATTAATGGATTTTTGCGGGGGAGCATTTTTGTAAAATTGTTCCCCCGCTCTCCCTTCAAAAAAATTTTGGCGTGCTTAACGAACAGTATTCTTAAAGATAAAAAATAACAGCTGACGCAATAAAAGCGTTAGCTGTTATAGTTTTATTTTATTTCCTGTTCTAAATCGCTGAAAAGTTCAGCACTGAAAAAATCAATTATTGTGATATTTAATCCGTCACATATCTTTTTAATTGTCGAGACAGTTGCGCTGTTGTTTCTTCCGCTGACAATATTATTCAGCGTGGATTGTGTGATTCCGCAGACCGTAGCCATTTTGTTTACGGTCATGTGATGTTCCGAACATAATTCGGTAATTCTTATTCTTACAGCTTCTCCGATAGTCATAAATAATTGTCCTTATATTTTTTTAATAATATTATACCTCTTTTGAGTTAAAAATGTTAACTCAAAAGGGTTGACTTTTAGACTTTTATGTGTTATAATTATATCGCTTTAAAAAACTGATTATTTAGGAGGAGTATTATGGCACGTTATAAATTAAAAGCAGTAAAAAATGATTTTATAAGAAATGAAAGGATTATAGAGTTTCGTAAACAGTTTGTTTGCGATAGCGGAGATAATTCAGACCTCAGAGGTGATTCTGTTTTAGAAAACCAAACAGAGACTGTTCGTTTTGTCAGATTTCATTTCAGAAAAGATAAGGATCTCCTTTGAATTATTGGGTTGAATTATTTATTCGGATACAATTTTGTATCCGAATACTTGCTTTTCTTTTTTGAAAGGGTTTGGGAGAACTTTTTACTTTTCACACGAAAAGAAAAAAGTTCTCCCATAAATTATTTATTATTTACTTAAATCATTCACCCATAAGGATCTTTGCGATGTCGCTGTCCGCAGGGAGAATAACTACTTTCTTGCCACCGGAGAGTGCAACTTTCATTGCGTCGAGTGAACGGTAGAATTCGTAGAATTCCTGTTTTTCTGCGGAATTATAAGCTTCTGCAAGAATTCTCATGTATTCGGCTTCAGCTTCACCTTTCATTTTTTCAGCCTGAGCAGCTGCTTCACTGAGAATGATAGAAGCCTGTTTGTCTGTTTCGTTTCTGATCTTGGACGCTTCAAGTTCACCTTCGGCAGTAAGTGCTGCTGCGATCTGGTTTCTGTCGGAGATCATTCTGTTGTAAACAGCGCTTTCGTTGTCGGAGGGCAGGTCAAGCTTCTTAATCTCAACTGAAACAACTGTAACACCGTATTCTGTGTTAAGATTCTGTGTAACTTCTTCTGTGATCTGCTGGTTAACTGCGTTTCTGTTGCCTTCGTCGTTAGCCGCAGAAATGATCTCGCTCTGGAGCTTTGTACCCATTGTGTTCTTTACCACACTGTAGATCGTAGCGTCAAGACGGTTTTCCATTTCGGAAATAGTTCCGATTCTCTGAATGAACTTTTCAGGGTTTTCTATGTACCATACTACGTAATTGTTAACTACAAGGGATTTAGCATCCGATGTGAGAAGTTCACTGGAGGGAACATCGTACATCTGAAGATTTTTGGGAAGAGTTGAGAACTCTTCGATAAAGGGGATCTTAAAATAGAGACCCGCTTCTTCTCTGATAACCGCGATCTTTCCGAACTGCTTAACTACACCGTATTCGTTTTCACGAACAATATACATTGAGTTTACAAGGAGGATCGCTGCAATGAAGATAACCACAACTGTTACAACGAGTGATACTGCTTTTTTCATGCGCTTAGCCTCCTACTACGGCAGATGCCGCTTCTTTGTTTGTATCTTCGCCGACGATCATGAGTTTTTCCATTGAGCCGTTACCTGCATCAATGTAGATTTCAATGTCGGGGAAGATATCTTCGATTGTTTCAAGATACATACGTTTTTTGGTGACTTCTTTGCTGTTGATGAATTCGTTGAACATTGCGGTGAATTTTGCCGCTTCACCTTCAGCTTCGTTTACTCTCTGTTCTTTGAAAGCTTCAGCTTCTTTGAGTATCTTGTCTGCCTGAGCCTGAGCTTCGGGGAGAATAGAGTTTTCGTACGCCTTTGCTACGTTGATAGTAGTTTCTTTTTCCTGTTTTGCTGTTTCAACAGCTTTGAACGCTGCTATAACTTCAGTGGTTGGAGGTTCAGCGTCCTGGATCTTGACTTCGATCACCTGAATACCGATGTCATACATTTCAAGTCTTGATACCATCATTTCTTTGATCTCTGACTGGATCGCAACTTTACCTGTTGTGAGGACTTCATCAACTGTTTTAGAACCCATAACATCTCTTGCCGCAGCTTGTGCTACGTTTTTAAGGATTCCTGCGGGATCTTTTGAGTTAAAGAGATATTTCTGCGGGTCTGTAACTTTCCATTCCATGAAGAAATCCACTGAAACTACGTTGAAGTCTCCTGTGATCATTTTGGATTCTTCTTCTTTTACATAGCTTGATGAATTCAAAGTTTCACCGTAACCGATAGTTATTTTTCTTGTTGTCATGTCTACTTTGTAAACATCCTGAATCGGGTAGGGCAGTTTGAACTGAAGACCTGCTTCCTTGATAGCGGTAACTTTTCCGAAAGTCGTGATTACTGCGCGTTCTGTTTCGCCTACTGTGTAAAAGCTGGTGAAAACAAGAAACGCTAAGATCAGCAGTATTGGGATCAGTACAATGAATTTGCCGTACTTGAGAGTTTTTTCCATTTTATATTTCCTTTCATTTTGTATTATTTTTATCTAAAGTCTGTTTTCTCAGTTGCTTTGAACAAGCGTTATTCCCGCGTTCTGGAATTCCACAACATCAGCCTGAGTAAGCGGAACATTCGCACAACTTAAAGTTGACAGTTCTTTGCATGAAGTGAGAACTCCGATGTTTGTAACGGGATTGTTTGAGATATTAAGAACTTTAAGATTTTCAAGGAATGTGAACGGTGTCACATCGAGAATATTGTTTGTTGAAATATTGAGAACTTCAACAGATGATGCCAATGCCAAAGAGTCTGCAAGGGTGATTGCAGATTGCATCGCTGTGAGGTTTATAACCTTCATTGATGCCATTGGTGTAAAATCCGTAACGGATGTTCTGCTGCAATCGAGTGTCTTCAGCGATTCTATTCCCGCGATTTCTGAGAGAGAAACGATCAGTGATCCGTCGATCCTCAGTTCTTCAAGGCTTGTGAAGTTAGAAAGAGCAGACAGTGTTGTAATTGGATTATCGCTTAAAATAAGGATCTGTATCTTTGTGAGCCTTGCAATTGGATCAAGTTCTTTGATCGTATTTCCGGAGAAGTTCAGTTCTGTTATGGATGTCAGCGCCGACATGGGAGAAAGGCTTGATACAAGATTATAGGATATATCCAGTTTTTTTAGCGATGTGAGAGCTGAAAGACTGTCGATCTCTGTTATGAGATTGTTGGAAAGGTTTAGCTCTTTCAGATTTGTAAATGTTGACAGAACAGAAATATCTTTTATCATATTGTTTGCCGCAGAGAATGATTTCAGAATAGACATATTCTTCATGAAAGAGATATCTGTTATTATGTTGTTGTCAATATTTAATGTTGAGAGCCAAACGAGCGTTCCGAATCTTTTTATCGTTGCGTCGTCAATATTACAGCCTGAAAGTGTAAGGTCTGACAGCTGTTTAAGTTGGAATATAGGGCTGAAATCAGTGATTGACGGCTCATTATAAAGTGCAACTTCAGAAAGATTTGGCATTACGAGAAGGTCGTTGAGGGTTTGTATTTCACCTGTGATCTCAATATCTCCTCGTTTTGCATTGCTCAGCTGTTTGATGTTTTCAAGTTCACGGTAATATATCGTTCCAGTTGGTTTATTGAGCGAAACACGAACCATTTGTTCTATTTTTTCGTCAAGGAAAATATAAGCAGTATTGGCGTTATAAATTCTGTAAGTCGCGTTATATTCATCACTAATGAGACCTGCATCGTTTATAGCTACCGCACGTATTGTAACAGTTCCCTTTTCAATTATTATCGGAACTGCAGGGTCATATGCCTTGCTGTTTTTTGTCGGTGCGGAACCGTCTGTCGTGTAGTATACTGTTGATTTATCGTGCCCTGTAAGCTTTACGGAAATTGCGCTGTCATATGTTCCGGGGTCAGGGATAGAGTTTACGTTTGAAGGTCGTGTATCCGTAAGCTTTGTTACGATATAGCTTGAAGAGATGTTTTCCGAAAATTGAATAGCTTCAGATATTTTGTTCTGAGCCGTCAAAACCGAAATCATTTTTTTGTAATAATATTCTCTTCTTGGGAACATCTTTATACTTTCTTCAAGGAGAGCTTCACATTCGTTGAATTTCTGCTCTTTTTCGTAAAGCTCGATCAGTTCTGTTCTCGCTTTTTCGTATGTCGGGTCAAATTCCAGACAGTTTACAAGGGCTTTTTCCGCTTCCTCAAAATTATGTGATTCAATGGATTCCAACGCCTGCTCGTAATATCTGTCGGAAAAACCGAAAATATTTTTATCCTGTGTATATACAAAATACAGAACGGCGACAAGTCCGAAAACTATGAACGACATTGCAAATGCGTAGTAAAAAGTTCTGAAATAATGTCCTTTGATCTTTTCAGCTTTTTTACGCATCTCACGTATCTCTTCTTTTGAACGGACTTCCACTTTTTTATCTGTGTTTTGTGTGAAAGTATCTTTTTTTGCTCCGTTCAAGGATCTGTCGCTGTTTTTGTTTTTTTCTTGCATGAGAATCTCCTTTGTTGTCAGACTCAAAGAATGGAATAGAATGCTGATAAAAGAATACCTATCAGAATGCCTACGCAAAGAACTATTGCAATGGCTGATACGATGATTCTTTTTGTTTTTTCATTTTTCATTATATAATATAACTCCTGTATGTAATGTGTTTGATATTATTATGTACTTTTATTTTGGGAATTGTGTGTCATTGTTTTGAACAATCAAGAGAGCTTGCGTTTTTCGAAAATATCCTCACCTGTAGAATCCGTCGCGACTATAAGCGGAAAGTCTTTTACCGTCATTTTTTTTACGGATTCACAGCCTAAATCTTCAAAAGCAATAACTTCCGAAGAAATTATGGCTTTTGAGCATAAAGCCCCTGCCCCTCCGATAGCACAAAGATATACGCCGCCGAATTTTCCGCAGGCTTCTGCTACCTTGGGGTCTCTGTCTCCTTTGCCGATAGCTGCCGCCATTCCCAATTCGTAAAACTGAGGTGCAAACTTGTCCATACGTGAAGATGTCGTCGGACCGCATGACCCCACAGCTCTTCCGTCCTTTGAAGGTGTTGGTCCTGCGTAATATATGACAGCACCTTTCATGGGAAAGGGCAATGGCTTGTTTTCTTTTATCAGTTCCGATATCCTTTTATGTGCCGCATCACGGGCAGTATATATCGTTCCTGAAAGAGAAACGGATTCACCTGCTTTAAGTTCTTTGAAAGATTCCAGGTCGTAGGTTGAAATTTGTTTCATTTCTTTGCCTTTCAGTATTAAAGATTGAGTCCGAGAAGTCTTACCAATTCATCGTGGGCGGAGGGTTTTTCTTCCGCTGCAGGCTCTTCTTTGAGCTTATCAACATATTGGTCAAGTTCCATGGTCATTTCAGCATATTCGATCTTTGTGTTGATATCAAGAACTGCTTTCTTCAAATTCGTGAGCATTTCTTTTATTTCAACTGTTCCGCCTTTTGCTTTTTCCACAATGCCTTTTGCCGCATCGTTTGCTTCATCGAGTATCTTTTCTCGTTTTTCGTTAGCTGCACCGATTATTGAATCAGCCTGTTTCTTTGCTTCATCTGTGATCTTGCTTACGCTGTTTTTAACTTCCTGATAAAGCATATAGTCTTTTTTGCACTGTTCCCAATTAGCTTCAAGAGCTTTGATCTTGTTGTCTTTTTCAGCTATGATCTTGTTGAGATCTGCGATCTTGGTGTTGATTGCAAGTCCTGCTTCAGCTTCTTCTCTGAGTTTGTTTGCGTTCTGGATATAGCTCTGGAGGTTTGCTTCAAATTCCTTGTTTTTGTCGCTGAGGTCTGAAAGTTTTGTTTCCTGTTGCTTGAGCATATTTTCCTGATGTTCCGCGTTACCTTTGAGACTGTTGTAAAGCTCTTCAAGTTCTCTGTTTTTCTTCTGGAGCTCGTCGATCACAGCAGTCTTTTCGCATATGCAGTTATTCTGTTCAAGTTCAGCATTTTTGAGACGAAGAACTTCTTCTGTCAATTCCAGATTTTCCTGAATTTTGTCTTCGATCTGTTTGTTGAGAGAATTAACAAGGTCGTTCAATTTGATGTTTTCCTCGTTTGTTTCTTCGTACTGTCTTTTCAATTCGGATTCAAGTTCTTTGAATTCTTCATCCTGCTTTCTTACATAAGCATTGACATCATCTCTGTTGTATCCGTTGAACGGAGTTTCTCTGAACATTTTTTCTATAGCCATAATTTTCATCCCTTACCTTTTGTTTAATATTATTTCATATATATTATACCACTAATGTTAGAATTTGTCAAGGAAAATTTCTTTATAGCAAAAATAAAGGTTGACATTTGGCTGAAAATATTATATACTATATATGACAGATATTTTCACTGAAACCAAATGAAGGAAAGACTGATAATGTTTACTGATTCTCATGCCCATCTTGATGATGAAAGATTTGACGAAGACCGACAAGCGGTAATAGATTCCCTTGCGGCAAACGGGGTCGATACCGTTATAAATATCGGCGCAACAATGGACAGCTCAAAACGCAGTATTGAATTTGCAGAAAAGTATCCTTTCATATATGCAGCTGCAGGAGTACATCCAAGCGAGTGTTCTGAAATGACGGAAGATGATATTTCGGAACTTACAAAAATGCTCTCCCACAAAAAGTGCGTTGCTCTCGGAGAGATCGGACTTGATTTCCATTATGATTTCACCCCAAAGGATATTCAGCGCAAATGGTTTGCCCGCCAGCTTGAACTTGCGAAGGTGTTGGATAAGCCTGTAATAATCCATGACAGGGAAGCCCACGCAGAATGTTTCGACGGTGTTAAGAAATACGGAAACAAAGGTGTTTTCCACTGTTACAGCGGTTCAGCCGAAATGGCAAAGGAACTTGTTAAACTCGGTTTTTATGTCTCGTTTACAGGTGCGGTAACTTTCAAGAATGCTTCTAAGCTTCTGCTTGCCGTGGAAGCCGTTCCTCTTGACCGGATAATGATCGAGACGGACTGTCCTTATATGGCTCCTGTACCTTTCAGAGGTGTAAGAAATGAGCCGAAATATGTACGTTATGTGGCTGAAAAGATCGCAGAGATAAAAGGGGAAACTGTTGAAAGTATTGCCCGTATCACTGCTGAAAATACAAGAAAACTATTTAATTTTTAATAAAGGAGCATAAATTATGAAAAACACAAAACTTATCGTTCTGGCACTTTTCTCAGCACTTATTTTCGTTTTGGCATCATGCGCACCAATTGCAACCTATTCGGAGACAAGCTTTATGGGCATTGAGGTCATTTCGGCTGAAAAACTTTCTCAGCTGGAAACTTCCAATACTCCCATTTTTGATCCCGAAGGAGCAGGGCTTCTTTTCGGAGGAAATCCTGTACCTTATTATGCAAACGAAAATACATACCTTCTTCCCGTGGACATTGCTTCCGAGTCCTGGGATGACAACAGATTGACTTCGGAAATCGGCGGCAAACTTTATATTCTGACAGACGACGGACTTTCTGCGGAATCTAAGGCAAATACAGTTGCAGACAGCAAAAAATTCACGCTTGTTCACATTATTAATGGTGAATTCAATAAATATTCCATTGTATTTACCGGTCTTCCCATTATGACGGTTGATACTAAAGAACCGCCATCAAATCCCGATAACCCCATTGATGAAGAAGATGTTGGTTGCCGTCTGACTATGTACGAACCTGCATCTGTTGCGGGAACTCCCGTATATCAGAGTTCAGATGCTTATCTGCATCACAGAGGCGGTTCTACAGTTGACGCTGGTTATCTTAAAAAAGGATTGAGAATAAATCTTCGCTATACCGATGTTAACGGCGAGGAACAGAATAATCATCTTTCATTCTGCGGACTCCGTACGGAAGATGACTGGATACTTGTACCTCTTTATACAGAAGAGACAAAAGTCCGTGAGAAATTCAGTATAGACACCTGGGCAATGTTCGGTCTTGAAGAAAACGATTACGACATGGACAACGGAACAAGAATGGAATATATCGAACTTATCATCAACGGTGAATATTGGGGAATGTTCGGACTCCTTGAACCCATTGACGGCAAACAGCTCAACATGGTTGACGGAGATGTCCTTGTAAAGATCCATTCATGGACAAAACCCAAGGCTAAAGTATTGAGAACACTTGGAAATACAGAGCTTTATATTGACTATACCGTTGCATTGGCTGAACAGGAAACAATGTCAATTAAATATCCCAAAGCAAAAGATATCACTCAGGCAGCATGGGATCCCATGGCAATGTTTATGGAAGGCGTTTATGAATCAACGGCAAAAGTTATGCTTAATAAGATCGGCAGTTGGGTAGATATGGAGAATGCCGTCGACCATTGGCTCTTTACTAATTTCATCTGCGCAGGTGATAATGTCTGGAAGAACCTCTACATTTCCTTCAAAAAAGATGCTGATATATTTAAGATATATCTTACTCCATGGGATTTCGACCTGACTTACGGTCTTACATGGGATGGAGACGCTTATTTGCATTTCAGATATAATGACAGTGTAGTTGATGATATCTATAATTTTGAATATTCAAAAAGAGTTCTTGAAGTTTATGAAGGCGCGGACGATTATTGCTACACAAGATGGACAACTCTGCGTGAAGATGTTCTCAATGAAGACAATATTGTGAAGAGAATAGACGATATTCAGGCATTTATGCTCTCAACAGGTGCTTATGCCAGAGATCTTGAAAAGTGGCCCGAAGGCGGTCATACAACTGATCTTTCTTATATGAAAGAGATCATTCATAAACGTCTTGAATATATGGATCAGTATATTGAATCCCGTTTTGGACCAAAGAATCAGTAATTATAACGGTGATATAAAAGTTTTTTGAGGAAAATCTTAAAACTGATTATCGCCGAAAAAAATGAAGAGTCCTGCCGTGAACAAAATGAACTGAGGTCTTTTCTGTTTTACGGCAGACAGCGTATATGACGAAATTCTCTGTGCTATTCCAGATATGCACGATTATTGTATATAAATAAAAGGAAAGAGGTAATTAAAATGACCTTTGAAGAAAATCTTAAAACTAAAAAAGGGCTTCGTTTTAAAAACGGTAAATTTAAAATTGTAATGTTTTCAGATCTTCATGGAAAGATTACTTTTGACAGAAGAACGGTTCTCGGTGTTGAAGAACTTACAGAGGAACTGCAGCCCGATCTTGTTCTCCTCGGCGGTGACAATGTCTGCGGCGGAAGCCATTTGCAGTCTGAACAGCTTTTCAGAAATTCTTTTGATGATATTGCCAATATTTTTGAATCACGAAAAATCCCTTGGGCTCATGTATTCGGAAATCACGACAGGGAAGTAGGACTTTCCGAAAGTGACCAGCAGGATATTTATGAGCAATATGAATACTGCGTTTCAAAAAGAGGTCCTGAGAATATTCACGGGGTCAGCAACTATATGCTTCCCATAAAGGCATCAGAGGGTGATAAGATCAAATTCAATGTCTGGGGTATGGATTCTCACCGTTATAACAGTACGGTGAATGGACACAAAACGATCCTTCCAAATCATTTCTGTACAGGTGATGATGCAGACCATTGTCGTCCCGACCAGATAATGTGGTACTACAACACTTCTGTAGAACTTGAAAAGTATTGCGGCGAAAAAGTTCCTTCTATAATGTATTTCCATCAGCCTATTCCCGAATTCAATCTTATTGTCAGAAATCCAGAGGAAACAGGCATGGAAGGTGAACATAGAGAAAGGATCTGCGGTACAGAGTTGAATTACGGTCTGTTCGGTTTTGTTACTGCAAGAAACGATGTCAAAGGTATTTATTGCGGTCACGACCATGTTAATACTTTTAGCGGAACTTATGCAGGTATTCATCTTGGATATATCGGTGCGCTTGGTTTTAATGTTTATATGCATCCTGACCTGAGGGGTTGCCGTGTGTTTGAAATAGACGAAAATGATCCTGCAAATTATAAAACGTACCTACACAAGGTTCTTGACAATGAAAAACTTGCTGCGATTCCCGGAATGCACGATTATGCCTGCGAATACAGTATGTACTAAAAGGAGAGAAACAAATGATAAACGAACTTCTCAAAACAAAGAAAGAACTCCGTTTCAAAAACGGAAAATTGAAAATCGCAATGTTTTCCGATCTTCATGGATGCACAAATTATGATCCCAAGCTGAAAAGAAATCTAGATGCTGCCATTGAAAAGATCAAACCCGATATAGTTCTTTTAGGCGGTGATATCATCGGCGGTAATGACGGCTGTGCGACACTTGATGAGCTGCGTACTTACCTTTCTGAAATTACAGAAGTTCTGGAGAAAAACAATATTCCCTGGGCTCATGTCTACGGTAACCACGACAGAGAAAGCTTCCCTAATGCTGTTCAGCAGGAGATCTACGAAAGCTTCCCTAATTGTGTTTCAAAAGCAGGTCCCGAAGATCTTGACGGCACAGGTAACTACTTCCTGCCAGTAAAGGCTACAGAGGGTGACGAGGTCATTTTCGGTATCTGGGGTCTTGATTCTCATTCGGGTATCGGAGACAGACATCCGAATCTGAAACAATCTGAGGTTATTTTGCCGAATAACTTTGGTTGCACATTTTATGACCATGCAGGTCCCGATCAGGTAACATGGTATTACGATTCATCTAAGGCTCTTGAATCTCATTTCGGCAGAAAGATCCCCTCACTTATGTATTTCCACATTCCCATTCCCGAATACCTTCTTATTACAAGAAACCCCGAAAGGACGGGAATGGTTGGAGAACAAAGAGAAACTGTTGCTTGCTGTGAATTCAACTACGGTCTTTTCTCTGCGGCTCTTCTCCGTGCCGATGTTAAGGCAATATTCTGCGGACACGAACATATAAACGATTTCTGCGGCGAATATTGCGGCATAAAGCTTGGCTATGACGGCGGCATGGGATACAATACCTATTGGAATGCAGATATGCTCGGTGGAAGAGTTTTTGAAATAGACGAAAAAGATCCTTGGAATATCAATACATATATGTTTAAAATGACAGAGATATTTTCCGAATCTGAGTTGAAATGAGGTAATTGACTATGTTAAAAGAAAATCTTGAACTTAAAAAAGAACTCCGTTTCAAAGACGGAAAGTTTAAAATTGCGATGTTCTCCGATCTTCACGGCTGTAAGGAATCCGATAAGAGACTGAAAAGAGATCTGGACGCAATGATTGAATACCTCAAACCCGATCTCGTTCTTTTCAGCGGAGACATGTTTCACACAAGAGCAAACCTCAAAACAGAAGAAGACGTCAGAACTTTCCTCACCTATATCACGGAAATTCTTGAAACCAACAATATACCATGGGCAGATGCTTTCGGTAACCATGAAAGTGAAGGCGCTTTTGAAAATGAGAGACTTCTTCCCATTTTTATGTCTTATCCCAACTGCCTTATGAAGAAAAACTCGGATACAGAACGCGGTCATTCCAATTATATGATTCCAATTAAAAACACTGCGGGAGATAAGATAATCTTCAATATCTGGGCTCTTGACTCAGGCGGTACTATTGATATCTGTGACTTTGCCCACCCCAACTATACCGAAAGTGACGTAAGAATGCCACGCCCCACAGCACTTTACGGCGGCGAAGGCTACGACAATCCCAAATACGATCAGGTTTCCTGGTATTATAAATCTTCCAAAGAGCTTGAAGCATATTGTGGTGAAAAGGTTCCTTCATTTATGTTCTTCCATATTCCTCTTCCCGAACACAGACTTGTGAAATTCAATCAGGCAGAGACTAATATGCAGGGTGAATGCAGAGAAGGTATCGCTTGTTGTGAATTGAACTACGGACTTTTTGCCACCGCACTTCAAAGAGGTGACGTTAAGGGTATTTTCGTAGGTCATGACCATGTAAACAACTTCCTCGGTACATATTGCGGAATTCAGCTGGCATTCAACTCTGCACTCGCTTATGATGAATACAATGCTGATGATATGCGTGGCTGTCGTGTTTTTGAACTTGATGAGAGTGATCCCGGAAACTACAAAACATATTGCGTTCAGGCACAGGATATAGTTCCTGACTACAGAGGCAAAGGGGAATAATAATGCTTCAGGAAAATCTTCAGTTAAAAAAAGAACTTAGATTTAAAGACGGTAAATTTAAAATAGCACTTTTTTCGGATATTCATGGTGGAAAAGTCTACGATAAGAGGGTTAAACGAGATTTCGATGCAATGATCCTTAATCTCAAACCGGATCTTGTACTTTTCAGCGGTGATGTTTTCGATATTGATGCGGAACTCAGAACAGAAGAAGCGATAAGAGTTTTTCTTGATGAATTTACTGAGGTCCTTGAAAAAAATAATATTCCTTGGGCGAATGTTTACGGAAATCATGAAAGGGAAGGCTCTATTCCAAACGCTGAACTTCAGCCTATCTTTGAATCTTATCCAAACTGTATTTCAAAAGCGGGACCTGCAAAGCTCAGAGGAACAGGAAACCATATGCTTCCGATAAAAAATACTGCAGGAGATAAAATAATTTTCAATGTATGGGGTTTTGATTCCGGTTGTACTATAGATATCTGTGATTGGGAACACCCGAATTTCAAAGAAAATGAATTGAAACTTCCCGATCCTCTTTACAACGGTGCGGGATATGATAACCCAAAAGTCGATCAGGTCGCATGGTATTACAGTTCATCTGAAGAACTTGAAGAATACTGTGGCACAAAAGTTCCTTCTATAATGTATTTTCACATTCCTCTCCCCGGACATACTGTCATTGTAAAGAACCCCATTGAAACGGGAATGGTCGGTGAATGCGGTGAGAAAATTGCTTGCAGTGAGCTTAACAGCGGTCTTTTTGCTGCGGCACTTTTGAGAGGAGACGTTAGGGGTATCTTCTGTGGACATGACCATATCAATGATTTCTGCGGAACATATTGTGGAATTCAGCTTGGATATAATTCAGCTCTTTGCTATGATTGTTATAATAATGATGATATGAGAGGTTGTCGTGTCTTCGAGATAGAAGAAAATGATCCCGCAAATTATAAAACATATTGTGCAAGAGCCAAAGATATAGTTCCTGATTACAATGAAAAGATCTGATGGAATGAGCTTCTCGGAGGCGTTGGAAACAGCGCTTTCGAGAAACCGTGAAAGTATCGGTACTTATAAAGAAAAAACTCTTCACCATACCTTAAAGCTTTATTACGGAGGACTTCATTCCACCGAAGCGAATGTAGGCAGGTATATTGCCGATGTTGTACGTGAAGACGGTATCTATGAGATCCAATCAAAGGCTTTTTATCGAATGACTGCGAAACTTGAATCCTTTTTATCTGTTAGTCCTGTTACGGTTGTTTACCCTGTAACTGTCTCAAAACATATTATTTGGGCGGATATTGAAACAGGGGAAATAGTTTCAACTTCAAGATCTCCGAAAAAAGGTTCTGTTTACAACATTTTGCCGGAACTTTATTCCTTGAGGCAATTTCTCAAAAACGATAACCTTTCTTTTATCTGTGCTCTTGTGAATTGCGATGAATACAGATATGCCGATGGCTACGGTAAGGATAAGAAAAAAAGAGCAACAAAGGTCGATATAATTCCGACTTGTCTGATTGATGAGGTCAGAATTTGTGGAACGGAAGATTATAAAATGTTTGTACCGGATTCATTACCCGAAATTTTCACTTCCGCCGATTACGCAAAGGCAACGAAACTTAGGAAATCTGATTCGGGAAAAGCTCTTCTTGTTCTGACCGAAACTGGTGCCGTTAACCGTGTGGGAACGAAAGGGAAGCGTATTTTATATTCTAAAGGACAAATATTATGAGGTTGGTCTTGACGAACCAACCTCTTTTTTATTATTCGATTGTAACGAATACATTGTCGCAGTTGCCGATAGTTAATCTGTACTGACCGTTTTCGACGTATTCGGGTTCAAAGGCATCGCCGTTGTAGTAAGCCATAACTTTTGCTTCGGGGTCTTTTACTGTGAAGTAAACCGTTGCAGATGGGCTGTCGTCGCACCAGTAAAGCTTAGACCATGTATCGCCCCAGAAGTTGGTTGTGTTTGCGAACATGATTGCGGAGCCTTCGCCCTGGAGCTTTTCAAAATAACCTGCGGTTACGATTACGTTTTCACTTGTTGTAATTTCTGAAACAGAGCAGTTTTTGATTTCAGAAAGTTTCAATGTTGTATCAGTTGTGGGGAGATACTTTAAGCTTTCGGATTTTGTTGTTAATTTCAACGGTTCAAGACCTACTGCGCCTGTTGTTACGATATAGTATTTGGAATATACCAAAGAGATAGTATCAATGTCTGCATTGACTTTCTGGAGGGAATAGTAAACATCACCCAATTTTCCCTGGGAGTCTACGATGTTGTAGTCAAACCAACCTGCATTCCAGCAAGCCCAGGTAATGGTTCTTACGCCGTTAGCGAGACATAAGCCTAATTGCATACGGAGCTGGTTTTCTGTCAGATAAGCGCCATGTTGTGAATTCGCTTGAATAACAGTCCACAGATCCATATCATTTTCGTTGCAGATCTTGCTTGTAAATATCATTCCCGCATAGAAGTCATTGAATCTATCAATGTCAATACCTAAGTCGCCGTACGGATATTGGTCGTAAGAAAGATAATCTGCCTTTACATATTGTGCGTAGGAGTCGATATGACCGATTTCCACTCCGTCAAGATACATTTGTCCTCTGTTATAGTGATAGAGGGGAGGAAGAAGATTCAAGTAAGGAATCTTACCGGGGAAAACTTCTTTGCAGTAGTCAATAATTTCTGCGAAGTGAGGTATGTCCTGAGACCAGGGCTCGTCACCAAGGTCAATACCCCAAATGCAATCACGGTCAACAAAATTTGCTGCAGCCGTTTCATAACTGGAAAGCGGAAGAGCTGTGCTTGCTGTTCCTACATTTGCGGGTGCAGGGTTGCCGCCGCCTGTGTACCAACCGGGAACAACACCGGAGGCAAACGCACCGACGCCGTATTTATCCAAAAGGTCTAAAAGCGTGTTGTCGTAGGAAGCATTAGCGATGAAGTCGATACCGCAGTCCACAAGTGCCTGAACACCTTCGTCGTTCCAGCATTGGGGATTGAAGCAATATGTACCGATATTTATCTTCGTTCTGTCCATTCTGGAACCTAATTTGGGTTCTGTATAATAGAGTTCGCTGATGGTTTTTCTGTATCCGGTAAGCTTGTCGTAGTTTGTTACAAGTTCACGTGTGCTTTCGTCAAGATTACAGTATGCAAGGTAAATTTTTTCGATTTCCTGCTCCGTTGTCATATCTGCGACTGTAATCGAATCAATCATTTCAACCACCTTTGCCGCATCCGCTGCTGTCGTGTTGAATGACATCACAGTGGGCAGAGGCTCGTCGCTGCTGCAAGCGGTAGTCAATGCCAAGGCTGATAAGCCAAGGACTAAAAGTGCTTTTCTGAATTTCATGGTGTTATACTCCTTTTTTTGTTTTATTGGGTTTTACTGAGTATATTATATCATACTTGCAACTATTCTGTCAATAGCTTTTATTTTTTTTTTTTGACATTTGTAACATTTGCCCTGTTTTAAAAAATTGTAATAAATTCCAACTCCGCTTTTCTCTGAATTTGCAGGGGAATCTGTTAAGCAGTATCTGTTTATTTTAGAATACATTTGTGAGAGAGTACGGTAAAAGTTTTTTTGGAAAGGGGAATGGGGAAAACCTATTTTTACAAAAAATGGTTTTCCCCATAACTCATGTATTTAATTATATTTAACTTTTAGCCTCTGAGCATTTTGTGGAGTTTTACGAAAACTGCTGCTGTCCAACCCTGGTCGTATGCTCCAAGACCTTCACCTGTCTGGGAATTGAAAAGCTCACGGAGATTTCCGTCTTTGAGTATCATATCATGGAATGCTTCACAAACATGTCTGTGTTCCGCCTCAAAACCGTATTTCAAAAGAACTTCGTTTACCATCCATGAAAGAGACATCCACGTGGGGCCTCTCCACCATTTTTCAGGTTTATATTCCGCTTGATCGTATGCGATGCAGGGGAGAGGAATTCTGCCAAAGAATTTCTTTTCGTTCAAAAGATGATCTTTTATCATAGCTTTTGCTTTATCTTCGCCAATGTCAACACCAGCCCAAAGGGGAAGAAATCCTGATGCGCTCCATATAGTGCGGCGTTCTGCAGTAACGGGGTCAGCATCAAAGAACATATTCTGATCGGGGTCATACATTACTTTTACCATGTTTTCGGCAAGAATATCTGCTTTTTTCGTCCATTTTTCTTCAGCAGTGCAGTTTCCGAGGATCTTTGCAAGTTCAGCCGTGGCTCTCATTTGACTGAGTAAGTAACTGTTCATGTCAATGGCAAGGATCGGACCTTCGTCAAACCTTGGAGAGTCGTCCTGACCTGTTTCGAGACCGTGAGGACAATAGATAACTCCGTGACGTGTCATTCGCTGGTTAAGCCACCATTGATTGTTCCTTTCCAGAGCAACGAACATTTTTTCAATGAAATCCATATCTTTTTCTTTGGAATTATTCACTATTCTAAGCGTTGCCCAACCAATGAGCGCTGGTTGTGTTTCGTGAGGACGAGCCCATGTGGAACAAAGGAACTGAGGAAATTTCCCGTCAACTCTCTGATAGTGATTGTACATGAGCAAAGAATCCTTTGCAAGACGGGGATTCAGATATTCAAGTGCAAGATTCTGGAAGCAGGAGTCCCAAAGGAAATGTGTTGGATATTCACCTCTGCTGGGATATGCGGAAACATAACCGTTAAGCATGCCTTGTCCTATGGTAGCATTGAACAAAAGACCTTTTATTGCATGCGTAAGTATCTCTGTTTCTTTTTCTGTTTCAACTTCAGTTTCAAAATCATAAAGCATTTCTGTGAACCAATTTTTTGATATCTCTACGGCTTTATCAATGGATTCGGGAGCAGAAAGAAGACTTTGGGAAATGCTTTCTTCTGAAGTATCAAGTGCCTCAAACACAACGGCAACATAAGCTTTGCCGCAATCGTCTGCTTTTACAGTTACTTTGCGGTCATTTTCGCATACTGTTCCTTTTATTGCCTTTATGCCCAATCTGTAAGGAACTGATTGGTCAGGGTCTCTTGCATCTCCGTTGAGTGAATATCCTCTGATGACAACCGTGTCTGCTGTTTTTGATTCAACCCAGACACCTTTACAGTTTTCAGTAATTTCCCCGCAGATCTCAAAGCTTTCGGTGTTCTCTGTATTGATAACAAACATATCTCTGCCGTAATATGCTATCGTTGCAGATTTGTTGTCTTTTGCAAAAGAAAGTTTTTCCATGGAAGAAGGGACTCTTACAAGACCGTCTTCAAATTTGATGAACGGCTCCCATATGGTTCTGCATTTTCTGTTGTAATTCAGGACAATAGAGCCGATTCCGTTAAAATCGTTTTCTGCAACAAGACCCGTGGTTGAGAATAAAGGACTGTATGAGACATCTCTGAAATGAATGTCAAGGATCTCCTTTTTATTAAGGATCGTTTCTGTGTTGAGTTTCATTGGTATCTCCTTTTATGTGGTTTTAATTAAGGTCTGCGATTATGTCTTTTATGGGATTCTGAGCTTCACACAAAAGAATATTGGCTCTTGCGAGTACAGTATTGTCACTTGCTACCTGAGCAACAGATATCCTTGATGTGGAAAATGTTATAAAATTCCTTAAAACAAGAGTGTTTTCGTCTATGAATTCTGTATCGTTTTTTACGTCTCTGTCTATTGTGATCTTGCTGTTGGGAGTGAAGTTTGTTCCCTTTACATACAGATCTCTGTCTTCAAAATAGTAGTGGGTGAGTTCTGTCATTCCAAGTCCCATTTCCATGTTTGTGGGTTCATATTTCTGCGCATTGGCGTAATTCTTACCGTAAAGAATATCATATGCCAACATATTGGACATGAATTTGAAATCTTCATCTTCACCGTAATAAGTGTTGAGTTTATTTATTGTTCCGTTGGTCATTCCCAAAAGTGAAGTGACTCTTGCTGAAAGCATATCAGCTTCAACATCTTTGTCTTCTGCTTCAAGTTCAAAGTTTGACCAGATAACATATTCTGTTTTGTATATATCACCGTTTTCAAGATATTCGTCTTTGATCTCTAATGCGGGAAGATGGTCTCCGAAAAATACTATAACAGTCGGTTCATCATATTCGGAATACTCTTCGACAAGATCAGCTATAAACATATCAACCTCATTGATCTGATCTATATAATAGTTCATCTGATTTTCAATGATCTTGTCAATGTTTGAGTTGATAATAAAAGGATTTTCACATTCTTCCGCAATATATTTGCCGTGGGCTTGTACTGTTATTGCATAGATGAGATCAGGACCTTCAGTTGAGGTTAAAGATTCTTTGATATATGGTAAGAACTGAGAGTCCTTTGCCCAGGTCAAAGGGTTTCTTTCTTTTATATTCATGAATTCTTCCGATACGAAACGATCAAATCCGAGTTTCTTGAATACTTCATGCCTTTGATAAAAAGTTCCCGTATAGGAATGAATAGCAGTTGATGTATAACCGTATTCTGAAAGATTTCTCATAACGGTTTCACATGTATTTTCGCTGAGGTATGTAAGATACGGATATTCGCCTATTCCGAAGTTTGACAGTGAAATGCCTGACATTACTTCAAATTCCGTGTTGGAAGTTCCCCCGCCTATTGAAGAGACCGTAAGATATCCGGAAGGAAAGTCCTCTTTCAACTTTGTAAAATTAGGGACAGGGTCTGTTTTCAGCTCGATATTTTTGAGTGTCTTTACATCAAAAAAAGATTCCAGCTGAACAAAAATAATATTAGGTCTGATTTCAGGTACAGTATCTTCAATGTTGATCTTTTCAACGATCTCTTCTACAGCTTCAGGAGAATATTCCTGAGGTTGAGCAATGCCCATATTCAATACCGAATAAGAAAAGCAGTATGCAAATCCGTATTTTTCATAAGCTGAGGAAAGGTCTGAAAAGTCAGGTGCTGTTGCTGAAGCATTGAATCCGATAAATGAGCAGATCGCAAAAAGCGTGACTATTGAAAACAGAGCTTTTTTCATATTTCTGTAGGCTTTAGGCATCTTTTTCCAGAGAAAACAGCCCAAAAGAATTGCGGCAATGATTGCCAAAAACAGAAGGACTATCTCAAAAATAGTCATGTAGATACTTGAAAGCTTTATTGCGGAACCAAAGTTTGCGATATGGAAAATCGTAAGTGGTGTGTTTCCCGAAACCAACATAAATTTATTTGCGATACCAAGTGCGACCCAAAGGATCGTTATTGCCGAAATGATAAAAATACGCCGTTTGAAAAGCAAGGAAACCGAAAGTGTCAGCATGATTATTGCTGTATTGCAGAGAAAAGTAATAGGGGACTGCGTTATATAAGATAAAAATGATGACAATGAATCTCTGCTTAAAACTTCGATGCAGACATTTATGATCACTGAAAGCACCGCAATGAAAGTGATCGGTTTTGAAAATACAGCATCAATAATTTTTTTCATTAAAGTCTCCTGATTGAAGATTATAGTTATTTCTCATATTATACTATATTTTAGGTAAAATATCAAGGCTTTTAATAATAAGTTCACACTCCTGCCGATATATTTAATTAAGAGTTTAAGGCTTTTTTAAGATACGGTTAAGAGATTCTTTCTAATGCAGATTATTTATATGAAATCTATACGTTTGATTTTGTAAAAAAAAGTTTTATTTTACCCTATTGCAAAATATTGATTTATGTGCTATAATATATAAGCTGATTTTGAGACAGCAAAAAATTGAATACAGGGGTATAGCTCAGCAGGTAGAGCAGCGGTCTCCAAAACCGCGTGCCGAGGGTTCGATCCCTTCTGCCCCTGCCAAAAAAAACATCTTACGCCATATGGTGTGAGATGTTTTTTAGTTATAAGTAGAGATCGAATCTGAGGCACGACAAGAGGGGCTGCGAAGCAACTGAGATCCCTTCAGCGTGATTTTGCGCGATGTGAGTTGAAAAGTTTACAAAAAGATGGTATAATAATTGCAAGCAATCATTATATATTGATTAAAATACGCATTCGCCGCTTATATAAAGCGGTAGCGGCGAAATTGCTAATTATATCATAAAATACTCATTCTTCGTATTTATGATATAATAATTGCAAGCGATTATTATACGTTGAACTCACCGATAAATAAGAATTTGACGAAGGAGATGTGCAATGAGCAACAAAGACATTATAAAATATTTTTATGAAGTGGTTGTCTCCGAAAACCTGCTTGATGAGCTTCATAAATATATCTCAGAGGACTGTGTGCAAAGAGTTGGAGAAAAAGTATA
>SVMT01000033.1 GCA_015067305.1 Oscillospiraceae bacterium
ATGATAATGTATATGATAATGAAAATGATAATGAGCCTTCGGCTCGGCGCAGCCGCAAAAGCGAAGCTTTTGGAGATATAGAAAAAGCAAAAAATATTATTTCTTATTTGAATGAAAAGACGGATTCCAATTTTTCAGCAGAAAACGAAACTACTTTGAGGCATATAAATGCCCGATTCAAAGAGGGCTTCAAAGAGGAGCATTTCATTACGGTCATAGATAAAAAAATAGCCGAATGGCAGGGGACGGAATACGAGAAGTATTTAAGGCCGTCCACATTATTCGGCTCAAAGTTTGAAGATTATCTTTATCAGAAAAAAACAATAAAAAGGGATTATTACGTCGCTCCGGGTGAGGACGATATACTGCCCTTTTGATATAGGTGTTAGGTTTTAGGTGTTAGGTGTTAGTAAGGTTACAGTTTTTTTTATTATAAAAGCTACCGCAACGAAATTCGCGGTAGCTTCTGTTTTTATAAGCGTAATAAATTTACTAAAACCTAAAACCTAATACCTAATACCTAAGCCCTTTTCTTGAAGTATTTGCTTATATACAGTACCAAAAATGTTCCGAGTATGGGGAAGATTGCGGAGAAGAGCATTCCCGCTTTCATGCCTATCTGTTCTGAGGTCATTGAAAGTTGTGAACCGAGTTCCGCCGCCCAGCTGCTTGCCGAAACGGTATCGACTACTATGCCCATTGCCTGAGGTGCAATAGATGCGCCGAAGTCCCCGCCTGCCGCCATGAGCGCATAAGCCGCTACGCCGATGTTGGGGAACTTTTCTTCCATCATAATGAGTGTTCCCGGCCAAAGCATTGAAGTGCATATGCCGACAAATACGCAGGCGATAAGGGAAATTACAATATTGGAGCAGAATCCAACCACGAGGTAGCAGATCGCCGCGCCGAGCATTCCGAGGAAAAGAACTTTGATAATATTCTTGCCGTATTTTGCGTATAAGGTTCTTGTGAGCGCCAAGAGGACTGCGAACAGTGCCATGCCTAAAATATCACCCACAGTTTTGGGAATGTTCAGGGCGGTCTCCATGTAGCCTGAGATCCAGTTCGTCATTGTGTTTTCCGCACAGCTTCCGAGGAATATACACATAACACAGAGCGCCAGACCGAATTTCTGTGAACCTTTTGAGCTTGAGGCTCCGCTGTGGGAAAGGTTCATTTCGGGCAGGGGTACGATGTTGTAAAGCACGAAGCATATCAGGGGAAGCAATGCCCAGAATATTGTAAGGTACATCCAGTTTTCCGTGCCGAAGAGTTTGAGGAACAGGGTGCTGACTACGACCACCATAAGCACGCCGTAGCCGTAAAGGGAGTGCAGGGCGCTCATGTCACGCTCAGGGTTATCCGAGGGCAGAGCCGCCACCAGAGGGCTGAGAAGCGCTTCGCTGAATCCTGACGCGACGGAGAACATGATAGTTCCTATAACAAAACCCAAGTATGCCACATTCGGGAAAAATGTGGGGATAAGCGCGTAGACCAGAAGTCCCAAAGTCGTCAGCAAAGGCATTATTTTTACGCAGGCGTGAATGTTGAATTTCTTGGAGAAAAAGCTGAATATCAGGTCAATACAAAGCTGTGTACAGAAGTTTATTGCTACCAAAGAACCGAGCAATGTGTAGGAGATGCCGTACATTTCCCTGAATGTGATGAACAGCATTGGTGGCAGACTGAACGCCGATGCCATTGCGAGATAAGAAAAATAACAGGCGTATTTTGTTTTTCTGAATTTTTTGATATTTTCTATGGTGTTTTCCATGATAAATTCCCTTTCTTGAAGCAGACCTCCCCGTGAGAGGAGGTCTTTTATGGTTTATTTCATCCAATAATCTTCGGCAGAATCCTTTGTGAGGTCTATGCCTTTGATCTTGAAAGAGAATTTATATGCTTTATTTCCGTCGAGGAGATATTGCTGTAACGGTTTGGGACCGCAGCTGTTGCTTCCTATACCGCACATGAAACCGTCAACGCTTACCTGAGTGAGACCCATATCCTTAACGTCTTCAGCGTGTTTCCATTCGCAGAGATCGTCCACGGTGTATCTGTGAGCCGAGAAGTGGAAAGGTGTTTCTGAATACATAGCAAGACCTGTTTCGCCGTCGTGAACAACTGCATATCTGCATTCGCTCTTGTTTCCGCTTTCCTGAGGTCTGATGTAATAGTTGTGCATATCCTTGACATTGCTGTCGAATACGCCGAGAACTGAAGACAGCTTCAGGTCGGGATAACTTTCGTTGAGACCTCTGCCGTACCATGTACATTTATCAAATTCGGTGGACATTTCAAAGAGAACGCCGAATCTGGGAAGTTCGGGCATGTTAGGTCTTTCGGGTTCGATCAGTTCCGTAACGGTTATTTCTCCGCAGCCTTTGATGAGATATTCGGCTGTAACCTTTGCGGTAGCGTCGATTCTGGGTGCGGCAAGCTTAATCAGAACTTTGATCTTAGCTTCAGTTTCTGTTGCGGAAAGAAGTTTTACTTCTGTTACGGTCTGCCACATCTTGTCGAGAATATTGACATCAAAGTTGTCGTTGTCTGTTTTAGCTCTCCATACATTTGGCTTGATACCTGCGGGAAGTCTTACGAGACCTCTTCTTTCGGGATACTGAGGTTCCTGATTGATGAGCTCTTTGCCGTTGAAGATATAGCTTTCAAAGGTGCCGTCAGCCTTGGAGAATTTTGCGGTGAAGTTTTTGCCTGCGAATTTGATACAGCAGGGGAGTTCTTCAACCTTGAGCTGTTCGTCGCAAATACAGTCAGCCTTGGGTTCGTATTTGTTCAGTACGATCTGGTGAGTTGCGCAGATGTGATCTTTTGCAAGATATACTTTGCCGCGGTTGTCCATAACTTTGATATTCAACGCATATTCAGCGTCGTCGGAAATTTCTGCGGGAACTTCAATAGCCGCATATTCGTGGGGTTCGATAGAGATATTTTCAAATTTGCCTTCGGAAACCTTTTTACCGTTTTTGAGGAGTTCCCAGATAAGGTCATATTCTGAAATATTTGTGAAGTCAAGTCTGTTGATAAACTTGATCTTGCCGCATTTTTCGCAAAGCTCAACTGTGAGGGGGCTGTAAGCCTGTTTCATTTCAAGAGCCGCTGTTGAAGGAGTTCTGTCGGGGAGAACGAGACCGTCAACACAGAAGTTTCCGTCGTGGGGGAATTCGCCGTGGTCGCCGCCGTATGTGTATGTAACAGTTCCGTCATCCTGCTTGTGAGCAACTGCGTGGTCGCACCATTCCCAGACGCAACCGCCCATGAGACGGGGATATTTGTAGATGAGATCCCAATATTCCTTGAAGCTGCCGGGGCCGAGACCCATTGCGTGTGCGTATTCGCAAAGGAAGAATGGAGCCTTATCGTTCACAAGGTTTTCACCCTTGAATGATCTGCAGTCTGTATCCTCGTGTTTTGCGATCTTTTCCATCATTATTGGGTCTGTATACATACTGCTGTGAACATCATACTGTGTTTTGTGTTCGCAGTAATGAATTTTTGCACCGGGAATGATCTCTTTGATCTTGTCCGCCATTCTGTCGTGGTTGAAGCCCCAGCCGCTTTCGTTGCCGAGAGACCACATGATTATACTTGCGTGGTTCTTGTCTCTCTGAGCCATTCTTTCGGCTCTGTCAACATACTGTTCTGTCCAATCAGGATGCTGAGACGCAAAACTCCAGTCGTGGAGACCGTGAGTTTCAAGATCCGCTTCGTCGAATATATAGAAGCCCATTTCGTCTGCAAGTTCGAGAATGAGGGGGTCGTTTGGATAGTGTGAAGTTCTGATGGCATTTACGTTCAGGGTTTTCATAACCGTGAGGTCTTTGAGCATGTCGTTGAAGTCCACCGCATAGCCCTTTTCGGGGTGGCTGTCGTGGCGGTTTACACCTCTGATCTTGATTGCAACACCGTTTACCTTGAATACATCGCCGTCGATGGTAACAGTTTTGAATCCGACTTTCTGCTTGATGAATTCGTTGTCATCTGCGGAGATGATAAGTGTGTAGAGGTATGGTTTTTCAGCGTTCCAGAGAACAGGGTTTTCAACATTGAAATTGAATTCACACGCATTATTTTCTGATGTTTTTTCTTCTTCGTATACGACTTTATCGCCGTCTTTAAGGGTCATTTTAACCTTGCAGTCAGCGGATGTTTTTACATTGAGTTTTGCGTTGAAATCAGCGGAGTCTTCGATCTTTTCAGATGTGAAGCGGAAGTCTTCAACAGACTTTTCGGGCTGAGCCATAAGGAAAACATCTCTGAAAATACCGTTGCAGCGGAAGAAGTCCTGGTCTTCAAGATATGTACCGTTACACCATTTATAAACGATGACACAGATATCATTTTCACCGTCAACAAGCTTATCCGTGATGTCGAATTCGCCTGTCATATGGCTTACCTGGTCGTAACCCACAAGCTCGCCGTTGATGTAAACGTGGAATGCGCTTACAACGCCGAGGAATGAAATTTTGACGTTCATTCCCTTGAAAGAAGCGGGAACGGTGAATTTTCTCTTGTATATACCTACAGGGTTATGTGTGGGCACATGGGGTGGCAGAACGGGAATGGGTATATTTACGTTTGTGTAATGCCATTTTTCGTAGCCCTGAGCCTGCCATACGGAAGGAACATATTCTTCCTTTCCGCCAAGGTCTGCCGTGACAAAATCGTGGGGAACATCAACCACAGATCTGTAGTATTTGAAATCCCACATTCCGTTCAAGAGCATGAATCTGTCGGACTTGATATTTTCACGTGCTTCGATTTTGGAATCAAGACAAGCTTCAAGATCTCCGTAAGGAATAAAATATGCGCGGGAGGGGAGTCTGTTCTTGGAAATTACATTTATATCCTGCCAATCGGGAAGGATCTCAGAGTTAAACATATCGGTGTCTCCTCTTCTTTCTGTTATGTAAATATTTTAGTTTTATTTTTCCGCAAATATGATCTTGAAAAACTCTTCCAATCGGTCGCTTTGTCCCGAAAGATACAGATATCCTATGAGGGTTTCAAGTCCTGTTGCGGTCTTATATTCTCCCACATCGCTGTTTTTATGGGGCGATGCGTTTGAATTTCTTCCTCTTTTGAAAACTGCAAGCTCTTCTTCCGTCAGTATCGGAGATATCTGTTCAAAAAATTTCGCCTGAGCCGAAGCGCTGACGTATTTTAACGCTTCTGTGTGCAGTTTTCCGTTTGATTTATTTGCTTTGAGCAGTAAATGCTCTCTGATATTGAGCTCATAAACGCTGTCGCCCAGATAAGCCAGAGCCAATGGGCTGTACTGCGCCGCAGAGTGTTTGTCCGTAGGTGTTATGTTTGTAAACAAGTTTATTATCCTTTCGGAATTCAGACTTCTCTTCTGTTTTCTATTGCTTTTGAAAGTGTCAGCTCGTCTGCATATTCAAGGTCACTGCCTACGGGAATTCCGTAAGCAAGTCTTGTTACCGCAACTCCCAGTGGCTTTATGAGTTTTGCGATGTAAAGGGCGGTCGTGTCACCTTCAACTGTGGGACTTGTTGCCAGAATTACTTCTTTTACTTCGTCGTTGCCGAGACGCTGAACCAGCTCTTTTATGCAAAGTTCTGCAGGGCCGATGTTATCAAGCGGGGAAATAACTCCGTGAAGTACATGGTACAGTCCGTTAAATCCTGCTGTCTTTTCGATGGCAATAACGTCAGACGGTGCGGAAACTACGCAAATTACAGACCTGTCTCTTTTTGCGTCACCGCAGACAGTACATTTTTCGCTGTCGGTGAGGTTGCAACATTCGGGACATCTGTGGATCTGATTTTTTGCGTTGATTATGGCTTCCGCGAAAGCCTGAGCCTGTTCATTTGGCATGTTAAGCACATGAAAAGCCAATCTCTGTGCGGATTTTGCGCCTATACCGGGAAGTCTGCGGAAGTTTTCCGCAAGGATCTCCAATGCGTTGACTTGGTATGACATGGTCTGTTTTTAGAAACCCATGCCGGGCATACCGGGGAGATTAAGTCCGCCTGTGATCTTGCCCATTTCGTCGCTTGTAGTCTTTTCAACGAGAGAAACAGCTTCATTTACAGCCGCAACGAGCATATCTTCAAGCATTTCCATATCTTCGGGTTCATTGCTTACAACAGCAGGGTCGATCTTGATGGACTTAACTTCTTTTGTGCCCATAATTGTGATCTTTACCATGCCGCCGCCTGAAGTAACTTCAAATTCTCTGTTGTTGAGTTCTTCCTGCTTCTTTTCCATATTCTCCTGTGCCTGCTGTACTTTTCTCAGAAGTTCCTGCTGGCTGGGACCCTGTGGGATTCTTACTTTCATGTGTTTATACCTTGCCTTTCATTCTTTTGCATCGGATATCAGTTGAAGTCGAAATATCCGTTGCTTTCAATATTGTCATATGTTGAGTTTTGTTTTACGTATTCGTTGATGTTGCCTTTAGCAACTTTAACTTCATAGCCGACGCGTCTGTTTTTCTCAAGCGCTTCGGAAATTATAGCCATATTTTGCGGCGTTTTCAGTTCTGCCAGATCTCTGTCGTTGTCGCAGAGAAATACGACCTGTTTTTTGTTGTATACAGCTCTGCAGTAGTTTGCCAGAAGTGCGCACAGTCCTCTGTCTTTTTCACGTACTGTATCTGCGATATCTTTCAGCGCCATGAGCTCCTGCCACGGACCGCCCTCTTCATCGGAGGGATTCACATCTGTGGGGGCTGATCTCTGTATCGGTTCAGGTCTCTTTTCCTGAATTGGTTTAGTTGTTGCCGTCGGGAGAGGCTTTTCTTCGGGAATGGGAGCCTCTTCAAAAAATTCGTCCGCTGGTACGGGCGGCAGATATTCTTCCGGTGGGGGAGGTATCATGCTGTCGTCAAAGTCGGGCATGGGAGGCTCTTCGGGCATTGGGGGGATCTTTTTCTCCGTAACGATCTTTTCGGGCTTCGGTTCCGCTTTTATCTGTTCTGATTTTTGCGGTTCGGGCTGAACCTGTGCCTGCTGTTCGGGTATCTGAACGGTCTTTACTCCGTTTACTTCAAGGTCTTTTAACCGGGATTCCAATTTTCCCAATCTTGCAATGAGAGCGTCGTTGCTTTCGGAAAATACAGGTTTTGCAATTTTCACAAGACACAACTCCGCCGCCGCACGCTTGTCGGGACTTCTTGAAAAAGAATTTGACGCTTCAAAAAGAGTATCCATTGCGTAAACGATGTGTTCGTATGAATATTTTTTCGCCAAAGCTCGCAAAGCTCTGATGTCCTCTTCGCTTTTGTCAAGGAAATTATCCGCTGTCACCGCAGATTTTACAGCCAAAAGGTCTCTGAATACCGCTGTCAGCTCATTTATCATCAGGCTGAGGTCCTTTGATGAAAAATAAAGCTCATCAACGAATTTGTAAAGGTCATCAATGTTTTCGTCTGCCATGCTTTCCGCAATATTGTAAAGTTTTCCTCTTCCTATAACGCCCAGAAGCGCTTCCGCTTCCTCGTAGGAATTGGATTCTGCGACTTTTTCAAGGATAGAAAGGGAATCACGGACAGAACCGTCGGCGAGAGTTGCCACAAGTCGGACTGTTTTTTCGTCCGCAGTTTTATTTTCAAGTTTGAGTATTTTATTTATCTGGTCGGAGATGTCCTTTACCGAAAGTCTTCTGAAATCGAAACGCTGACATCTGGAAAGGATAGTTGCGGGGATCTTATGGGATTCTGTCGTCGCTAAAATGAAAATAACGTGTGCGGGAGGTTCTTCCAGAGTTTTCAACAGTGCGTTGAAAGCACCCGGTGAAAGCATATGAACTTCGTCGATGATGTATACTTTATATTTTGCTTTTACGGGGGTGTACACTATTTCATCACGTATCTGTCTGATGTTCTCAACACCGTTGTTGGATGCCGCGTCGATCTCCATTACGTCGAAAATGCTTCCGTCAAGAATTCCCTTGCAGACTTCACATTCGTTGCAGGGTTCGCCGTTGATCGGTGTCAGACAGTTAACTGCTCTCGAAAGTATTTTTGCGCAAGTCGTTTTACCCGTTCCGCGTGTGCCGCAGAAAAGGTAAGCGTGTGAAAGCTGATTTGTCGATACCTGATTTGTAAGAGTCTTTGTTATGTGGTTCTGACCGACTACATCGGAAAAAGTCAGCGGACGGTATTTCCTGTAAAGTGCGTAGTGCATTTGTTTCCCCTTGGAATCTTTATAGATATAATTATAGAGATATCTTCTGTTCTTTGATTCAAAAGATACCTTTATTTGTTTTAATATAATAAGAGGAAGGCGGGTTCCTTGCTGTGCACCTCGTAAGTGCTTAATGCTGCTCAGTTCCCTGCCTGACATGGTTCACACGCAAGGTCACGCAAGACCCGTCTTCCATATTATATTATATACTATTTTTCCGAAAAAATCAATAGCCTAAAGCGAACAAATTATAAAATCTTACATTTATTTCATACTTATTTTTGTCACAAGCTATGTTTTGTCGTTTTTACAGAAAAAATTCACCGTTATTTTATCTCATACCACTTGAATTTTGTACGTTTGTGTGGTATCATAAATAAAAAACGAAAGGTCGTTTCAACATAATGAAAAAGAAAATGTTTACACTGAGCTACGATGATAATGTTTTGCAGGACAAAAGGCTCGTTGCTCTTTTGAATAAGTACGGACTCAAATGTACTTTCAATGTGAATTCGGGAATCTTTTCCGACAGAACTCATATTCATACCGCTTGCGGAGTAACTTTTGAGCATTTCCACATAGAGCCGGAAGAAGTTAAAGACCTTTATGCCGGTCACGAGGTCGCAACTCACAGCGTTACACACCCATCTCTTGTAGGACTTGACGAGGATCGATTCACAAAAGAGGTTGTCGGTGATATGGAAGCTCTTTCCGCCCTTGTGGGTTACAAAGTAAACGGTCATGCTTACCCCGGTGGATGTTTTGACGAAGAAACTGCCCGTCGCCTCGGAGAAAAGGGCATCAGATACGCAAGAACCATCGAGTGTACGGGAACTTTTGATCTCCCCGAAAATCCTCTTATCTGGAATCCTACTGCGTGTCATGTTGACGTAGCTGACGGTTTGAGGGTTAACAAGAAGCTTTTTGAGCTTGCGGATAAATTCATCGAAGCGGAAAGCGGTCTCTTTTATGTCTGGGGACATGCTTATGAACTTGACCCTTACGACAACTGGGAAGTTATTGAGGAGTTCTTCAAGAAGATCTCAGGACATGATGATATTATGTATCTGACTAATTCTCAGGTCCTTGATGAATTGGGTTTGTAAAAAATTCAAATTTTAAAACGGAACATTTTTCCGTTTTTATCGTCTCATATAATGTCGATAAAAAACGAAAGGTAGAATGGAAATTGACATTTAAAAAATCTTCTTTGCCTATGATATTAACGGCAGTTATTTGTATCGTTCTTGGCATAGGCTTGATATTGTTGTGTATATTTTTGCCGACAGAAAATAATGAGCCCAATGAGCCTCAGTCAAAAGATGCGAATGTGGGTGATGTTATTCCCGACGAACCGCCGTCTGAACCTCAGATCCCCGTTGAATCGGGAAATACTCAGAATCCCGAGCAAGGTGAAACTCCCGTTACGGAAGAGCCTGAGCAGCCATCAGTTCCCGTAGACCCCGAACCTGTTGAGCCTGAAATTCCCGAAGTTCCCGAAACTTCCTCGGAACCTGAGACTCCCGAAGTTCCCGAAACTCCCTCAGAACCTGAAACTCCTTATGTTTCCTCAAAAAATGACCCTCTTCTTATTCTTGCAAATGTTGGCAATCCTCTTCCCGAAGATTTTGAAGTGGGTGAACTTGAGACAGTTCAGGGTAATTACAAGCTTGACGCACGCGCCGCTTCCTACGCACGTGAGATGATCTCCGATGCGAAAAGCGAGGGAATTACGCTTCAGCTTTGTTCTTCATACAGAGCAATATCTCTCCAGAAAACACTTTTTGAGAATAAATATAATTACTACATTTCAAACGGTTGGTCTGCTGAGGATGCCTACGCAAAAACAGCTACGATAATCGCAATCCCCGGTACAAGCGAACATCAGACAGGTCTCTGCATGGACGTTGTGACCCCATCGTATCAGGTTCTTGACGCAGGTTATGCAGAAACGGATGCGGCAAAATGGCTGGCGGAAAACGCTTACAAATACGGTTTCATTCTCCGCTATCCAAAAGATAAGCAGGACATAACCAAGATAATTTTTGAGCCGTGGCACTACCGTTTCGTCGGCATCGAAAACGCAAAACTCATCAAAGACAGCGGCCTCTGCCTTGAAGAGTATCTTGAAACTTTGGAATAAAGTAAAATCGAATTTAATGTAAAACCCCAAAAGGTACTTGACAAAACCGATATTTTCGGATATAATATAAGTGAGAGATAAAGTATATCTTTCAGCTTCGCTGTATGATGACGAGTGACGGTTCTGACTCGTCGGTAAAATAAAAATTGACCGAGCGAAGATGATGTGTGACGGTTCTGACACATCGGTAAAATAAAAAATGACCGAGCGAAGAGATTTGAAAGGTCAACCGTTTTTCGGTTGACCTGATTTTTTTACAGAGGTGCGAAATATGGAGTTTGAAGTGACTGTTCGTCAGTTGTCGCCGTCATTTATGGCAGATTATCCCGAAAGTTTATATCCTGAGTTAATGCACAAACAGGGTCGCCCTTATTCCTGTTTGTTAGTTGAATCTCATGACTATACTATTTGTATTCCTTTTCGATCCTCCATTCCTCATAAAAACGCATTTCTTTTCAGGGGTACAAAACGTTCTTCCGAAACGAGATCGGGATTGGATTACACAAAAATAGTTTTAATAAAAAAAGAAGAATATTTTGATGATTCAAAAGCTGTTGTGGATCAGGATGAATATAATGAGGCTATGAAAAACATTGATATAATAGTTTCCGAGGTTTTGGAATACATAAATTCTTATATTATTCATATTCGCGGAGAAAAAATTCTTCATAAACGTGAGTTTGATAGGAAATATTTGTATTCCACACTTGTATATTTCCATGATATATTGGGATTATCAGAATGATTTATAGATACAAATTATGGGGACAACCTTATTCCTTTGTGAAAAAGGTCGTCTCCACAAAAATTATTTAAATCATTCTTTATTTGTTCTATTAAACCTATTGACTTTTAATTCTTTTATGTTATAATAAAATAAAAAAGGTTGTGTTCATATGATCGAATTGGGTAAAAGAATTGAACTTTTTGTCGATGAATATCTTATAGCGGAGAGAAATAACGTGTCTTTTCGTCTGAATCCGCCTCAGGATGAAGGAAAAGTCATTGGCTTCGATGAGCCTTGGGAGGGTGAAGGCTCTCTTGGACTTACAATATTTGATGATGGTGAAAACATTAAATGTTATTACAGAGGATTCCCCACAGGCGCTTTGGACACCGATCCACGCCAGACTGCGTGCCTTGCGGTAAGCGATGACGGTCTTCATTTTGAGCGTTATCCCGTTAATGAGATCGAATATGATGGGGTCAAGGAAAACAATATTATAAAAATGGATGAGTTCTGCCACAACTTTGCGCCGTTTTATGATAAAAACCCGAATTGCAAGCCCGATGAACGCTACAAGGCGATCGGTGGCGAGTCTCCCGTGAAAGGCATACACGTGTTCGGAAGCCCCGACGGTATCCATTGGCATTTGCTCCACGATAAGGGTGTAATTACAAAAGGGATCTTCGATTCCATGAATATGGCATTCTATAGCCCCTCAACAGGTCTTTACCATTGCTATTCCCGTTATTGGTATGATCCTGACAAGGATTATGAAATAGATGATAAAGAATATAAGGGTATCCGTTCCATTCAGAACTGTACATCGGAGGACTTTATCCATTGGGAAAGACCGAAAGAGAATCGGTATGCTGAAGGACATCCCACAGATGAACTTTACACAAATGCCGCAACCACAGTCCCTGGTGCTGAGCATATTATGGTTTCAATTCCGATGAGATTCCACCGTTCCAGAAAAAAATCAGAATCAATCGATGAGGTCGGAATATCCGATGCTGTGCTTATGACTTCAAGAGACGGTGTTTATTGGGACAGAATGGTTAAAGACGCATGGCTTGCAGGTGGTCTGATCGAACATGAATGGTCTCAGCGTAATTTTATAACTTCGGGCGGAATTATTTGCAGGAACGATAAATTCTACTTCTACGTTGAAAAGAATTATATGTGGGATGATGACGGACTTTGGGCATATTCTGTTCCCAAATACCGTTTAATGTCTGCATATGCTGACGGCAATGGCGGTACAGTTACAACAAAACAGTTGAAATTTGTATCGGACGATATATTTATAAACTATAAAACTTCTGCTTACGGGTATGTAAAGCTTTCGTTTGTTGACGAGCAAGATAATGTCATTGCGGAAACCGAAGAGCTTTACGGAAATGAACTTTCTGAAAAGATCCACGTTGACGGTCTTGTGGGTAAAAAGGGCAAGATCAAGATCGAACTGTGTGAAGCACACATCTACGCAATCGGCTGCGATATGATGTAAAGTGTACATGGGAATGGCAAGAAAGGAATATGATATGTATACCAAACCTCTTTATCTGAACAAAAAACAAGGATATCTTCTTTTAGATGAACATATTGTCGCTTCTTCGGAAAATTGTGTTCTTCTTCCTAAATGCCCCGTAAAGGATCCTGCAAACCCAATTATCGTAAAAACGCAGGATTGGGAAGGCTGGGGACCTTATTTAGTAGCAGGAAAAGATATTGTATGGTTTCCTGAAGAGCAACTTTATCGTTTCTACTATATCGCATTCGGTATGTATTTCTACCGTGACGGCTATGTCGAATCAAAAGACTGTCTGAACTGGTACAAACCTCCCAGAGAGCAGACTGAAAACCATCCGAGGTTCAGTTTTGATCCTTTTGCTGAATGTCCTGCGGATGAAAAATACAAGAGCTTCGGATTCAGTCAAAAAGATATCGGTAATAACAAAAGGTATTACTACAATTATGTCCATTATTCTTCGGATGGCTTTAACATTTCAAAAACGGAGCAGTATGACGCATTTACGTCTGATATTAACGATTGGTATTTTGACAGCAATCTGAACAAATATGTTCTGTACTACAAATTATGGAAACTCACCTGTTTTGAAAAGGACGATACCGCACCGAATGGAATGCGTGAGGCTGAACATTATGCGATCGGTTTTGATTGTACCGAAATAGATGGCGGTTGGACGGAGATCGACGGTACCTTTGTTGTTTTTGACGGAAAGGGCGGTTCTGTAAGTGTAGATAAAAAAATCTGTATTAAAAGTAATGTCACCGCTGCCGATGACGGTGGCGGAGGGTTTCTGTCAGGTGCGTGGTACACAAAACGTGTGGTATGCCGTGCGGTAAGTACTGATATGGTTCATTGGACGGAAAAATCCGTCGTTCTCGAAGCAGACGAGCTTGACCGTCCGACAGCGAACATTCAGGGACTCCGTGCTTTTCCGATGGGCGGATATTATCTCGCTTATGTTCCTATCCATGATGAGCGCGGATATATAGAGCTCCAGCTTGCTTTCTCTTCGGACGGGATCCATTGGAAGAGACCGTGGCGACATATGTTTATTGGACGCGGACCTGAAAACAAGTTCGACGGAGGCATGGTTCCCATGGCGGCTACTCCTGTGATCCATGACACGCAAATGATCATTTACTATGGAGCGCTGAGCGCAAAGCACGCTGATGATACAGGTTTTAACGGTATAGGACGAGTTTCTATGAGACGTGTCGGATTTGCATGTCAGACTGCTTGCGAAAAAAAGACTGCCGTTCTCGAAACTGTCGCTCTGCCCAAAAAACAACGTGAACTCTGTCTGAATGCCGATTCTGAAGGCGGCGAAATAACGGTTGCACTTCTTGATGAAAAAGGTAACGTGATTTCGGGATACACACATGAAAATTGTATTCCCATAAACGAAGACAGCGCCTCTTACGGCGACTGTTATATTCCCGTGAGATGGAAAGGCATGGAGCCTCTTCCCGATATTGATCTTGTAAAAGTTCAATTAAGATTCAGTAACGCTGATATTTACAGTATTTTAATATGATCTGCGGTATATAAGTTTTTTGAAAGACATAATAAACTTTCACCGTATAGTTAACAGGCACGAACTATTTTACATATGTTCGTGCCTGTTATTTTCTGAGTTTATTGATAGTTTTGAATAATTATTCTTTAGTGGGAACTCCCTTATTGAGAAGAGTTGCTTTTTTGTTGAGTTTTGTTTTCTTGTAATCCATTTCGGGGTGGAAGAGGTATGCGTGACGGTCTTCCATTTCGTGGAGAACTGTGAATTTTCCGTCTTTGTATTCGATCGCCGCGCCGTCTTCAGCTGAAATGCCGGGGAATTTCTGGTATTTTACCGCTTCTGTGTATGTCTTCCATTTTGTTGCATTATAGTGGGGGCAGAAACTGTAGGGCAGGAATCCCATACATTTTACGAACATGAAAGAACCGTCAAGGCCGCAGTCGTCGTAGCCTCTGTCGTACCAGCACATTGCTCCTGAACTGATACCGCAAAGAATTGCGCCGTTTTCTTCATGGGCACGTCTGAAAAGCTCGTCAGCTCCTGTTCTTGTAAATTCACTCATAACTCTCATGAGATTACCGCCGATTGCATAAATGATATCTGCGGACATGATTATTTTTTCGAGCTTTTTGCTTCCTTTTTTGTATTCGGAAAGCTTGAGCACATGGACATCACAGCCTGCGTCAACAAAATCCTGATAAGCTTCCGTTTCGGGTGTGAAATTGTCAAAGCCCGCAGTGGGCAGAAATACTACTTTGGGGCAGTCCTTTTCGGAGAGCTTTTTGATGTGTTCAATAAAGCTCATGGTTCTGATCGTCTTATCGCCGTAGCCGCTGATCGTTACTATTGCTTTCATTTTATTTTCTCGCTTTCTGTATTGATTTTTATAGTACCATGAATAATGTTCCCGCACCTATAAGAAGACACCCAATGACTGATTTCAAAGTGAGTTCTTCATGCAGGAAAACAAATGCCATGATTATTGTGAAAACAACGCTTAATTTGTCTATGGGTACAACTTTTTCAACTGTTCCCAACTGAAGTGCCCTGTAGTAGCACAGCCACGAAGCTCCCGTTGCCAGGCCTGAAAGGATCAGGAATATCCAGCTCTTTTTGCTTATATCCGCCAACCCCGATTGCGCATTTGTCAGAAAAACCATTCCCCATGCCATAATCAGGACCACTACTGTTCTTATTGCTGTGGCAAGGTTGGAATTTACTCCGTCTATTCCCATTTTTGCAAGGATGGAAGTCAGCGCAGCAAAAATAGCGGAAAGCAACGCGAAGATGAACCACATTGATACCACTTCCTTAAACAAATAATTACGGAATATTTCTATACCGTAATTATAATACTATTTTTTTGATTTGTCAAGGGGTAGTGAGGTTGATTTCACAAATGAATTCAAGACTTTCTCTGTCAAGCTTCGTTATTGAGCAATTTCTGTAGAGATAGATATACTTGCCCGCATAGCAAACTCTCGATTCGGAGTAATAGTTGTAGATCTCTTCCAGGTTTGCAACTCTTACATCAAGTCCGTCTTCAGTAATTTTTACTTCTGCAAGGGTGTCTGTGTGGTTCCACATCTCATCGTAAGTGGTAAGTGGGAAATATCCCGTATTTGTGCTTGCTGAATATACGAAAGCGTTGTGGTTGTCTTTTGCCACGCTGTAAGCGTTCTTGCCGCCTACATAGTTTGCAACATCAAGTTCTGTGGGGTTCATGGGGTCTGAAACATCGAAAAGGGATACTTTAAGTCCTGAAACGGAAGTAGATACCCAATCACCGTAAACCTTATCAATGGTTTCGCTGCCGATTCCCAGAAGCAGACCGTCACCTACGGGGTGCATGTATGTGGAGAATCCCGGAACTTTCAGCTCTCCGAGGACTACGGGGTCGTCTTCGCTCATGTCAATTACAAATAAGGGGTCAACCTGTCTGAAAGTTACAAGATATGCCGTGTCGCCCATGAATCGTGCGGATTTTATGCTTTCATCGGGCGCAAGGCCTGTAAGACTTCCGCAAAGCTCAAGGTTTTCGTCGTAAACATAAATATTATTCATGTTGACGTATTTCTCACCGTTGTAGATGTTCGCGGTGGTTGCAATTCTGAATTTGCCGTTGTATTCGTCATAGGAGAACTGGGTCGAGGCGTAACCCGGTGCACTTGCTGTGCCGATTGCCTGAATTCCGTTTGCTATGGAATATTTTGCGATCTCTGTCTGAGAACCGTTATTTGTCCATGTATTGCTGAAAACGTAAAGGTTCTGAGAGTTCATGTAAATATCTGAACCGCTTCCGAGAAGGTGCAAAGTTTCGGGACTTTCATCGGAATGATAGTCTATTATGGCAATGGTCATGATATTTGTCTGCGGTTCATCCCAGATACATTTTGCTATATCTGTTACCGCAGGAGTGCAGTCTCCTGTAATGCTGTCGTTGATCTCGGGCAAAATATCCGTGACCGCGGGCATTGTGTTGTAGCGGTAAAAATATTTGTTGTTTACAATATAGAGTTTTCCGTTCATTTCTCTTGAAGAAACGAGGCTGCCTTCAAATGAGAGCTTTCTTGTTTCAAAGGGGTTTTCCCTGTCAGAGATATCATATATTGCTATGGTTGTGTAGTTTTTGTATGTGTAGTAAATATAGGGCTGGGGTACATATGTTCCTGTAGGATCGTCAACGAATTTGGAGCCGTCTGTATATCTGTGTTCTTCGGCTACATTTTCGTTGTAGATCAATATTGCATAGTCGCCTTTTATGTACATTTCGTTTATGTAGCGGTAGTTGTTTTCGGTGCTGATATTTACCGTTGAACATTCTACAGGCTCTTCGCCTCTGATGTCGATAATTGTAAAACGGTCACCGTTGATGATGTAAATGAAATCTCCGTCGGTTTTGAGGATATCACCCTCGTCAATACCTTCAACCTGAACATTTGTTGAAGATACATCATCCGGTTCTATTTCTGTTACGGAATCTGAAACGCTTTCATTTTTGCCTGTTGCTGAGGGTGCGCTGGGTGCAACTGGGGCAGGAGAAGGCGCAATCGGGGCAGTAGACGGTTCTACAGGTACAGGTGTGGGCATTGGTAAAGCAGGTACTACTTCGGGGACAGATATTGATTCGTCATAGTCATAAACTATATGGTTCACAAAATATTCGTCCACATAGCTCAGAAGCTCTGCCTCGTCGGAGAAGTATTCGATATCCTTGTAGTTGATGTTACTCGGTGTGGGGTCTGTTTTCGGTGCCACATCAAGTGAACAGGCTGCAATCATGAATACCACGAGTAATAATGCTATTGTTGAAAGATGTTTTTTCATTGTTTTCACTCTCCAAAAAAGTATTTTGTTTATCTTTTACTTATTAGACGACAAAAGATGAAAAAAGTTCCACTAAAAAAATGCAAAATGCAGAATGCAGAGTGCAAAATTTTTGTGACTGTAGGTTGAAGTATTGAAAAGAGAAACGAAAAAAATCATTTCTCTTTCAAGTTGTTATTTATTTGATTCTTGCTGTAATATTTTCATTATGTTGTACGCTTCATCTGTAGTAGATGCAGGTCCGTAGAAACCGATATTCTCATCTGCTTCATTTAGGGCATTTATCCAAACACAAATTTCATTAAAATCTGTGTTCGAAAATTCAACTGATAAAAAATCCCATGAGTCACTATTTCCCTCAAGATAGTCTGCTGATTCAAAAAATACATGTCTGTAATAATGATTTCCTGTTATTTTATCCTTTAGTCCTTCCCAAAAACTCGGAGGTTCTGTATCTCGTCTGAAAACTCCGTTGTCTTTAAATGAGCCGTATATACTTCGGTATTCCTTTCCGTCAACAGTTATTGAACCTTGAACCTCACTGCCTCTGAGTAAGTATCTTTGCCATATCAGATTTAATTCTACGGTTTTGACATCTCCGTTTAGAGAACAAATTGGTTTCTCTGTGTTGATCTCTATTGGGATTGTGTATATTTTAGTTAGGATCAAGAGTATTACAACGGCTAATAAAACAGCACAAACCGTTAAACTTTTTTTATTCATAATATTTTTCATTTCATTAAAAATAATGGGATTTGTGCGAATTTGGGTGATACATCAAGAATCGTATTATCCGGAATATAGTACCCAAAATTTCCAGCTCTGTGTACTATAGTTTGGGCATTGGGATTTTCTAGGTAGTAATCTATGTATTCATGCCAACTCCAGCCCGTATATCCGCTGAAATTTCGCTCTTTAAAATCATATGTTGAATTACCATCAGAGTCTGAAGAGTAAAAGTGATGGACTTCACTAACTGATATTTTAGCATCAACGCCGACTAATTTCCAATTAGGTGCTGCATCGGGGTCGCATATGTAGTAATAAAACATGGTTGTAGTTATATTTGTAACAAGTTGATATACGTCGCTAGAGTAAAATTCTACTTTTTCATCAAATATGTCAGTAAACATTCCAATTAAATAGTCAGCTACCATTAATGGTGGAAAGACTTCGGTGAGCAGTGTTGTCCCCCAATATTTATAAGTATAAGTTAATGCTCGTTGCACGGTTGAGGGTGTGGGATTTTCTCCTGTCATGAAATGACTGACTACCTTTCTAAGACCACCATATCCTTTATCGTCAACAACTCTAATATACCTATAGGAATAAGGTATGTTTTGAGAATTATATCTTGTTCCATTGTAAATATATATGGAATAAACATTTGCAAATTCAGCTAAATCTGGAGGGATCGACTTTATGTTGTTATATCCTTCAATTTGTACGTTGTCGTCCCACCCTAATTCGTCTAAATAGTATAGGTTATCATCAGTTATTTTTTCTATTCCTAATTTGAATAGCTTTTTTTCAATTTCCGCTTTTTTATTTGAAATATCTTTTAGTGTTGAATATACTTCTGCTGGATAATTTGATCTATCGTTAGTCTTTTTTTCATAGAGATTATTTGATAATAATTGATATTCTTCAAAATCTATGTTGTGATTTGATAGTAATGTGTTTTTTTTGAGTGATAGAGTGTCCAACTGTGAGAATAAATCTTCAATCATCTTTGATTCTATCTCTTGGATATTAATAGCGAATGTATACAGTGGGGATAAGCATAAAATGGAGATGGCGATTAGTGAGCAAAGTATTTTTTTCATTGTTTGATACTCCTTTTTTTGTGGTTTAAAATTTAGTTGTTAACAATGTTAAAACGTTATATGATCCACATTGGTTTCACCTCCGTTAAGTGAAATAATCTTCTTTTACCTGTTAGACGACAAAAAAAGAAAAAAGTTCCACTAAAAAAATGCAAAATGCAGAATGCAGAGTGCAAAATTTTTGTGAACGACATTTCTGACCTTGCCTTGTGTAATCAAACGGGGTTGGCTCATTTAGAGATAATGGGACAATCCCTCAGTCTTTCCTACGGAAATCCAGCTCCCTTTACACAAGGGAGCCTGTAAATAGTACAACTTTTTTCGCCTAATAAATGTAATTTTATATATTATACGGGTTACCTTATTAAAACTAAGGCTTAAAACAAGGCTCCCTTGTGTAAAGGGAGCTGGCGCGAAGCGACTGAGGGATTGTCTTAACAATATAAATCGGAATTGGTTCTAAATGAGCCAGCCCCGTCCCATTATCTCTAAATGGGTCAACCTCATTGTAATATTGTTTTTTTGTTGCGAGTTTTGGAGAAAGGGGTGCGGGGGAAGAGCCTTGTTCCGAAAAGGTTCTTCCCCCGTAAATGATCCCAATATTAAATTATCAGCAAAGAACTTTAAATACAAGTTTCTTGACAGGTGACGGTTCGGTGAGGCAGTTTCCGGGCTTATGTCCGTCGTCGGGTTCAAGTATCATGAAGTCGCCGTCACGGAGAATATAGTCCTTGCCGCGGAAAGAGTCATCGTAAATAGTGATATCCTTTACGTCGTTGTAGGGTGTTTTTACGGTGAGGTCCTTTCTTTCTGCGAAAGTGATTGTCTCTTCGCCCTTGATGACAAGCTGAATGTCGATGTGGTGGTCATGGGTCTCAAACTTGCCGTCTTCCCATTTGTGGGAGTCGTACTGCTGGATCATGTAGTAGAGCTTGTCGCCGTCAACGGAGTATTTACCCACTTCGAGTGCTTCAAGGTCAAGTGTTCCGATGACTTTCATTGCTTTTGAAACGAGGTCGTCCCCTGCTGTGTATTTTTCGAGATTTTTAATGTTGTCGTATACCATTTTTCATCTGTCCTTTCGGTTTTTTCGGTCAAATATATTATAGCACTAATTTTTCTGCTTGTCAATAGGGGATTTCACAATTATTTCACGGTATAATCGGAAGATATCCATTGAAAAAGTTGCGGAATTGCTGTATAATATATAATAGAGGAAATTTTATTTATTCGTGTCGGCAAAATTTACCGAATTCCGCGAGTTCGGCACGGACAAGTCTTTTCTCACCAATAATTTTTAAAGTTTGTTTTTATAAACTAATATCATTTGGAGGTATTATCGAACATGGATGTTCAGGGTAGAACTGCTGAACTTCTTAGACAGAGAGCCGCTATTGAAGGCGCTCCCGATAAGATGAGTGCAGCAAGAAAAAGATTACAGCTTCTGTTCGACGAAGGCACATTTGTAGAAACCGGCGCATTTGTAAAACAGCGTCCCACAGAGCTTAACAGCGTAGATGCTGAAGCTGAAGGCGTTGTAACAGGTTACGGCGCGGTCAACGGTATGCTCGTCTTCGCATTCTCTCAGGATATTTCTGTCCTCAAGGGAAGCATCAGCGAAATGAACAGTAAAAAGATCTGTGATATTGCCGCTATGGCATTGAAGGCAAAGGCTCCTATCGTTTCAATGCTTGACAGTTGCGGCATCCGTCTCCACGAAGGTGTAGACGCTCTCGCCGGTTACGGCAAAATTATTTCCGCTTTCAATGCGGTTTCAGGTGAATGTGCTCACGCTTCCGTAGTATTCGGCACAGCTTCAGGTCCCCTTTCTTTCCTTTCAGGAATGGCTGATTACTCCGTTATCGTTAAGGGCGCAGAACTCTTCATGTCCTCTCCCGATGTTGTAAAAGCTCGTTTTAACGATGTCGAGGCAGGCACCGCTGACAAAGCTCTCGCTAACGGTACAGTAAGCGAAATTTGCGAAAACGACGAAGCTGCTGTTGCGGCTGTTAAGGAATTCCTCGCAACAATGTGCGATGTTCCCGTAACTGCTGACGATGCTAACCGTCTCGTTCCTGAGATCGAAGCTATTCTCTCCGCAGATTCTTACGATGTCAAGTCCGTTATCGCTTCTATTGCAGACGACGGCAAAATGCTTGAATTCTATAAAGGTTTTGCTAAAAACATCGTTACAGCTGTTATCAATCTCGATTGCATGACAGTAGGTGTTGTTGCAAACCAGAACTGTGAAAACGGTGGGGCTCTTACTTCCGACGCTGCAAAGAAAGCTGCTAAGTTCATCTCTCTTTGCGAAGATTTCGGTCTCCCCGTACTCACACTCGTTGACACAAACGGTTTCGTTCCCGATGCGGGCGAAAATATTGAAGACGCTTCTGCGCTTTCACTTTCTTACATCAACGCTTCAATTCCCAAGATCACACTTATCATGGGTAAAGCATACGGTTCCGGTTATGTTTCCATGTGTTCCAAAGAAACAGGCGCAGACCTTGTTTACGCATATCCCACAGCTGAAGTTGCGGCTCTTCCTGCTGAAACAGGCGCTGTATTTATGTGCGCACAGGAACTCGTTCAGACTTCCGGTGACCCAATAACAGAAAGAGAAGCTCTTATTGAAAAATACAGAACGACAATCGCTTCCGTTTACGAAGCGGCAAAGAGAGGCTATGTTGACGATATCATCGAGATCAACACAACAAGACAGCTTCTTATCAGCGGCTTTGATATGCTTGCGGACAAAGAATAATCGGAGGTATGACCATGAAAAACATACTTCTCTCCGTGATGTTCGCCGCAGTTGAAGGTGCTGCAAACGTACCAGAAGATATTTGGGGCAAACTCGGTTACGGTCTTCAGATCGCAGTTATCGGTATTCTGATAGTTTTTGCGGTTCTTGCTATTATTATGGGCGTGCTTTATGCGTTTGAGTATTTCTTCTATACTCTTCCCAACAAGGCTAAAAAAGCTCCCGAAGCTCCCAAGGCTGCTCCCGTTAGATCCGAAGCTCCCGCAGCTACATTGCCTTCTGTTTCGGCAGAAAACGACGATGAAATTGCAGCAGTTATCGCCGCAGCAGTAGCAGCTTATTACGAACAGGCTGCTCCCACATCCAAATACAGAATAAAATCATTCAGAAGAATCTGAAAATAATAGCCGTCGATTCGGCAAATGGAGGAAATTTACTAATGAGAAAATTTAATATTACCGTAAACGGTAAAGCATATGAAGTTTTAGTAGAAGAAGTCGGCGCTGCTTCCGCACCTGTTGCTGTAGCTCCTGCCGCACCTGCAGCTGCTCCTGTTGCAGCACCCGCACCCGCCGCAGCACCTGCTCCTGCCGCTGCTCCCGCACCTGCTGCAGCTCCCGCTGCCG
>SVMT01000034.1 GCA_015067305.1 Oscillospiraceae bacterium
TTATATGGGGCTTTTTAGTCTCGATTTGGCTCTCTACCGTACCCACGTACGCCGACGAGAACCAAATCGCGCCTTCTGCATCTAACTGAGCTACCCCCTATAGTTTTTCGAATTATTTGTCAAGTTCAGATGTACAATGGGGACATCTTGTAGCTTCGATAGCGATCTCTGTGCAGCAGTAGGGACATTTCTTTGTTGTGGGAGCTGCAGGAGCTGCTGCAGCTTCTTCTTCCTTCTTGAGCTTTTCAGCGTTTTCTTTAACCTTGTTGATACCTTTAACAAGGAAGAATACTGTAAGCGCGAGGATGAGGAAGTCGAGAACGATAGTAATGAATGATCCGTAGTTCAAAGTTGTAACGCCGAGCTCTTTTGCAACTTCAAGAGATGTTACCTGTGCTGCGTCAACACCTTCGGGAAGCTTAAGGATCGCAAACTGATCGTTGAAGTTTACACCGCCTGTGAAGAGTCCTACGATAGGCATTACGAGGTCGTTCACGAAAGATGTTACGATCTTCTGGAATGCGCCGCCGACGATGATACCGACAGCCATATCAGCTACATTGCCTTTGGTTATAAACTTCTTGAATTCTTCTACTGTTTTACTTTTTTTCATTGTCTTTTATCTCCTTTTTTCTTTTCTTTATCTGTTTTAAAATATTAACAGCTGATTTTCTGTTTGCCTCAATATCCTCTTGGATCTGGACGACCGAAAGTTTCTCTTCTTCGGAAACTTCTTCGGGTTTTTCGAGTATATCATCGGCAGATTTTTCTTCCCAGACCTCTTCTATTGCTATCGCTTCAGGCTCTGATTCGGTTTCGGGAATTTCTGTGTCAGGAACAGGTTCTTCTGCGGTTTCCGCATCTGCTTTATCTGCAACCTCATTTTCGCCTTTATCCTCAGGTTTTTCCTCTTCTGCAGGCACGGGGATAACTTCGGGAATTTCGGTTTCTTTTGCTTCGGCTTCTTCGTCAGACTTTTCCTCAATTTCTTCGGATTTAGGCTGTTCTTCCTTTTGTGTTTCCTCTTCCGTGATCACGGGAGTGACGATTGGTGCCTCAGGCTCAGCGATCTCTTCTTTCTGTTCTTTCTGCTCAGACTCTGTTTTTTTCGATACATGACCTGCTGGAGAAACAACAAAGTTTTCATCGTTTTCTTCAGATCCATTATCTACAGGATCTTTTTCTGTTGAAACATCTTCCGCAGGAGCTTCTTCTGAGGTTTCGGTTTCTTGGGCTTCAGCATTTTCCGAAACTTCGTTGTTTGTTTGGACTTCGCTGTTTTCAGCACTTTCCTGAACTTCGTTGTTTGTTTGAACTTCTGGCTCTTCGGTGTTTTCCTGAACCTCCGCACTTACGGAAACTTCATTTTCGGAGGTTGTATCTTCTTCATCGACAGCATTTTCTTTGCGTTTTCTGATGGAGTCGATTATAAGGAAAACGATTCCGCCTGCTGCAAGCACTGCAAGTGCTACATATATGATGATATCTGTGGATATTTTATTCTCTTCACCCTGGTCATCGCCTGGAATTACAGGATTGATCGGTTCTGTAGGTTCACTCGGTCCAATGGGGTCAACGGGTGGAACGGGATCTACGGGAACACTCGGTTCTACCGGATCTTCAGGATCCACGGGATCAATGGGAGTAGTAGGATCATCGGGTTCATTCGGGTCTACAGGTTCAACTGGATCCTCAGGTTTTGTGGGGTCATCGGGATCTGTTGGCTCCGGAGTATCGGGGTTTGTTGGGTTATCGGGTTCAACGGGATCAGTTGGTTCAACAGGGGTTTCGGGAACTGTAGGTTCGACAGGTACTGTGGGCTCTACGGGAACTGTGGGTTCAACAGGAATCTCAGGTTCTTTTATGGAATCCTTTATTTCCTGAACTTTGCTCCAAAGTGTCCAGTTTGCGCTGTTTACTTTGTTTTGTGTTGCATTTTCATCCTGGTAAACTTTAACTGCGTTGTTGTAAACTTTTTCGAGGTCTCTCAGTGAAGATGCGGGATAAAGAGCCGCAACATCGGGATAGAACAGCATTTCGTAAGCTCTGCCCAAGGTGTAGAATAGATTATCCTTGTTTACCGCATCGGCTTTTGTGAGGGAAGACATTGCTGTGGTGAGCATTGCCTGAACTGTTTTTATATCGTTTACGGTAGAGTTTTCATTGATATATACGTTGTAGGCATCGCTGTATATGGAATTGAGGTTCTTTATATCTTCCTGAGTATATTCGGCTGCATGATTTGCAATTATGTCGTATGCCTCATTAAGAAGATTTATGAGCTTGAGGATCTCATCTTCACGTTCGTTAAGACCTGGGATAGCAGGGTTGAAGACTTCTTCATCTTCTGTTTTAGTGTAGTCTTTTGTTGCGAGTTTTGTATAAGACAGATATTCAGCATCTGCAGAATGATCTGCGGAGAAAGTTTTTGTGGATTTAAGTAAATACTTTTCGTTAACAGAAATATGCTTTCCGTCTTTATCTATGGGACCGTTCCAGAGTATATCAAGGTGATACCACTGACCGTCAATTTTTACCATATTCCATGTATGCGGAACCATTGCTCCGCTGTCGTCTTTAGCTCTGCCTGTTATGACGATGTTTTCAAAACCCATTTCGTCAAGGAAAAGAGCTGTAAGACCTGCATATTCTTCGCATACGCCTTCTTTGTCTTCAAGAAATTTTACTGTACTCTTTCTGATCTCAAGATCTGTGTCATATGAAAACTGACCGTTGAGAATGAATGCGTTGAGCATCATGATTTTTTCAATGTTTGTAAGCGGTGCCCATTCGTTCACTTTGGGTCTGACAAATGTTTTGATTACTTTTGATTCCAAGTCTGCGATGCTGTCGCTGAAATAAAAAGCTATATTCATGTAGGCATTGGAAAGTTCTTCGTTGAGAGTTTCCATTTTCATATCGCATGCATATGTATAGATGCATGTGGATACCTGTTTTTTCATTACGCTCTTGGTTGCCGAGTCGAAAATGTCAGACATCAATGTCTGAAGGTCAGTGGCAATATCGTTTTTTACGTGATCTTTTGCGTCCGTTATTTTGAATGAGAGGATCGTAACATCTTTCAAATGGTAGTTTCCGTTGATCTTCAACGTTCCGATTTCCGTAGTCGTTGTTGCGGGATTGAAGATCACTTGTCTTGTTTCCTTTTCAAAGAAGTCTTTTATATCTGCCGCTGTCATTTCGAAAATGTATTTCGGCTGAGACATCATTGTGAAGTCAACTTCTATGGATAGTTCTTCGGAAACTTCCGCGCTGAACGGTGCGCTCAATGATATGAGCATGACCAGCGCCAACAGTAAGGATATCATTTTGTTTTTTATCAGCATATAAGTACCTCTTGATTCTATATGGTATGTGTAATGTTTTTCTGTTTGGGTTGTATGCGATTTTCCATTAATCATTATTATAGCATAATCAGTAAGAAAGTTCTATAAATAAAAACAACAATTTTTCAACAAAATATAATGCTGTCGGTTTGAGAGTCTTTTTTGATTCCTTGAGATGCTCTTCACTTCTTTGCTTCATGAAATATTTATAACAAAAGGGCTGTTTCGCTTGACACTCAAAAAAGTAAATGATATAATATCTTGTACAGAAAAAATGGGGCTTTTCATGTCCCTTCTGTTAGATTATAAGAAATGTGAATGCTGACCTTTTTTCAATATCCTGTCGGCAATTCATATGGAGGAACATAACTGATGTTTGATTTTGATATTGACAGGTATCTTCAGCGTATCGGTGTTACGACCGAGGACAGAGAACCTACCCTTGAATTTCTTAAAGAAGTGCACAGATCTCATTATATGGCAGTACCTTATGAGAATCTTGATATAATTCAAGGGAAACCTCTGGATCTTTCAACTGAAGCCCTTTACGATAAAATTGTAAACTGCAAACGCGGCGGTTATTGCTTCGAAATTAACGGCTTATTCGGAGCTCTTCTTCGTTCTCTGAACTATGATGTTACGGATCATCTGGCAAGATTCCTTCTCGATGAGGAAAATATCCCCATGAGACGCCACAGAGTCCTCAAAGTTCAGCTTCCCGACGGAGCATATGCCTGTGACGTAGGTATCGGGGTCGAATCTCCGAGAATCCCACTCAGAATCGTGGAAAATGAAGTCCAGAATGACGGTTTTGCCGATTATAAATTTGAAAACGATCCCTTTCTCGGTTGGATCCTTTGGCAGAAAAAAATGATGGCAGAGTGGAAAAAGCTCTATGCTTTCACAGATGAGGTTCAGCTTTCCGTGGATTTCCTGCAGCCCTCTTTCTATTGCGAAAAGAGTCCCGATTCCGTTTTCAACAAGGATCCAATGCTTGCACTTAAAACTACCGTCGGATTGAATTCCTATGACGGCAAAACATTCAGAGTTTCATCCAAGGGCAATATTATGAGAAGTATTGCACCGAAAGATAAAGCTGACGAACAAAGACTTATCGCCGAACTTTTCGGCTTGAAAAATATAGTTTTATAAAAGAAGGTTAAAAAAATGTACGAAGGTTTGATAAACAAATACAGCAAATATCTTGCAGTTGAAGATAAGAGCAAGATAGTTACACTTAACGAAGGTAACACACTATTCCTCAGACTTAAAAATCTCCCCAAGGCTATCGGTCTGACAAACGCTAATGTATACGTAAAGTTTGAAGGTCTCAACCCCACAGGTTCTTTCAAGGACAGAGGTATGACCATGGCTGTTACAAAGGCAAACGAAGCTGGTTCTAAGGCTGTTATCTGCGCATCTACAGGTAACACTTCCGCTTCCGCTGCTGCTTATGCCGCAGTTGCAGGTATGAAAGCTTATGTTCTTATTCCCGATAAGAAGATAGCTCTCGGCAAGCTTGCTCAGGCTATCATTTACGGTGCTGAAGTTATTGCTATCGACGGTAACTTTGACGACGCTCTCAACATGGTAGTTGAACTTTCCAAAACTCAGCCCGTAACTCTCGTTAACTCCATCAATCCCTGGAGACTTCAGGGTCAGAAGACAGGTGCATTTGAAATTTGTGACGCTCTCGGCAGAGCTCCCGATTATCTTATGCTCCCCGTAGGCAACGCAGGTAACATTTCCGCATACTGGATGGGCTTCAAAGAATACTATGCTAATAAGGAAGTAACAAATCTTCCTAAAATGACAGGCTTCCAGGCTGAAGGCGCTGCTCCCATCGTTGAAAACAGAGTATTCCCCAACCCTGAAACTATTGCTACAGCTATCCGTATCGGCAATCCCGCAAGCTGGAAACTCGCTACTGCCGCAAGAGACGAAAGTAACGGTTCCATTGATAAAGTCAGTGACGAAGCGATTCTCGAAGCTCAGAGACTTCTTGCCGCAGAAGACGGAATCTTTGCAGAGCCTGCAAGCTGTGCCTCTATCGCAGGTCTTATCAAGAAAGTCAAAGAGGGCAAGATCGAAAGAGACAGACAGATCGATATCGCTTGTATCCTTACAGGTAACGGTCTCAAAGACACAAGCGTCGTAGTAAACGACAATATGCAGATCCAGAAGTTTAAGCCCGATGTGAACGAGCTTTCAAAACTTTTCAAATAAGAGGAAATAACTATGTTTAAGATCAGAGTTCCGGCAACCAGTGCAAATATGGGACCGTGTTTCGACACGGCAGGTTTGGCTGTCAATATTTATAACGAGGTCGAGGTCTACACGGAAGAAGACGGTATTGAAGATATGCCTCTTGTAACAAGTAATTGCCTTGTTGATCCCCGAGTCAGTGCAAATCAGCGTATTCCTTTGGATGAAGAAAATCTAATAATATGGACTATGAATCATTTTGCAGAGGTTACAGGTGCAACATTGCCCAAATTCGTTCTTAAGCAACATGACAGAATACCTCTTACGAGAGGTTTGGGCAGCAGTGCGGCTTGTATAGTTGCAGGTCTTTTGGCGGCAAATGAGCTTACTGGTAATAAAGTTTCCCGTGAATATCTTATGAATATAGCTGTTGAATGTGAAGGTCACCCCGATAACGTGGCTCCCGCATTCAAGGGCGGTATGGTCGTCGGCGCTTCCGAAGGCAAACGTTTTGAGTACGTAAAGATAGATGTAAGCGATAAACTTGAATTTTTAGCTCTTATTCCTGACTTTCCTCTGTCTACTGCTGACGCAAGAGCAGTTCTTCCCAGAGCTTACACAAAAGAGCAGTCGGTTTTCAACTGCTCAAGAGTTGCTCTTCTTGTTGCATCTATGATGAGCGGTAACTTTAAAGCTCTTTCAATTGCAATGCAGGATGAGATCCATCAGCCTTACAGAAAAATTCTTATTCCGGGAATGGAAGCGATCCTTAAGGCTTCTGCGGAATTCGGCAGTTACGGCGGATACCTCAGCGGCGCAGGTCCTACACTCATGCTTGTGAATCCCGCTGGTTCAAATGTTGAAGATAAGATTCGTAATTTTGTGAGTCAGTTTGAGCATTTTTGGCTTGTTCAGCCCGTAAAAGTGGATAACGAAGGCGCTGTTATTATTAAATAAATAGTGAATGACGAATAATGAAAAGTTTAAGTGTTTTCATATTATTATTCAGATATTCAGCATCGGTTTTTTGAAAAGGGTGCGGGGAAAACTTTTTTTTCGTTAAAAAAGTTTTCCCCGCCTCAAACAATATATTTATATATTAAGGAGAATTACTATGTCTACAAGAAAAAACTGGCCAGTTGCCGTTTCAGTGAGATTTTCCGTTGTTACTGACGGAGCTAAGCTTGATGAGCTCAGAAATGCAGGTATTACAGAGATCGAACTGTCTTCAGGTGATCTCAGACCCTTCTTTGAATATGATTTCTTTGAAAAGTCCGTTGAAATAGTTGAATTTGCAAAGGCTCACGGCGTTAATATCTCATCTGTGCATCTTCCGTTTGTTCCTTTTACAATGATTGACGGAACTTATCCTGAAAATGATCTGTTTACTGTAAAGCTCCAGTCCATGATAATGAAAGCTGCGGCTGCGGCAGGTATTAAAATAGCTGTAATTCATCCCAGCGGAGAACCTTATAAGGAAGAGGAACGTTCTGCGAGACTGGAATGCGGATGCAAAGTTATTGAGGCTTTGACGGAAACCGCAAACAAGCTCGGTATGCAGTTGGCTTTGGAAAATCTCCCCAGAACCTGTCTTTGCCGTGATCACGTGGAAATGCTTTATTTCCTTGAACGTATTCCCGATCTTAAAGTATGCTTTGACATGAACCACAATCTTTCCGAGGATAATGAAGATTATATAAGAGCTGTTGCTGACAGAATAATTACTCTTCACGTTTCCGACTATGATTTTGTTGATGAACGTCATTGGCTTCCCGGTAAGGGTAAGGTCGATTGGAAACGTATGATCAATGTTCTTGAAGATGTTGACTATGAAGGTCGCTTCCTTTATGAGATTGATTGGGACGATCTCACTTTTGCCGATGTTGCTGAAAACTATAAACAGCTGATGTCACTGTAAGAAAGACCGCCCCGATCTCTCGAGGCGGCAAAGATAAAGAAAAAAATGAAGAAAGTAAAAAATATGGGGTCAATGAAGGGAGTAAAACATCTACTATATTATAGCAGATGCAAGGTGTGAAAATACATGAATTATGTCGGCTTACATACGACAAAGTTCCAAAGTATCTTTTTGATTTTTGCACATTACCCCTTTACTCGCAAAGGAATTGGTTAAAATGAGAGAAATAAATGTCGATACAGTGCGTGAAACGGTGAAAAAACTCTTTATTGAGGCGAATTATTTTTTACCGGAAGATATTTCCGCTTTGATGAAAAGCGCTGCGGAAAAAGAGACTTGCTCAGGTTGCGCATACGCCTTGAAATGTTGTATTGAAAATGAAGAAGCCGCAAAAGAGCTGAATGTCCCAATTTGTCAGGATACAGGCATGGCGGTTGTATTTATGGAGATAGGTCAGGATGTCCATTTCACAGGCGGACTTTTGCGTGATGCGGTAAATAAAGGCGTTTCCGAGGCTTATATTGAAGGTTATATGCGTTGTTCCGTAGTTGGGGATCCTCTTGAAAGGAAAAATACAGGAGATAACACCCCTGCAATTCTTTATACTGAAATTGTTGAGGGGGATAAGGTCAAAATAACTGCCGCACCAAAGGGCTTCGGAAGTGAAAACATGAGTGCCTTGAAAATGTTCAATCCCTCTGCGACAGACGACGATATTGTAAAGTTTATTGTGGATTCTGTTGAAAACGCAGGCAGTAAACCATGTCCACCCGTGGTTATCGGTATCGGTATTGGCGGTGACTTTGAATATTCCGCGATGCTTGCCAAAAAAGCGCTGATAAGAAATTCAAATGTTCGGAATCCTAAATCTCGTTATGCCGATCTTGAAAAACGTATCCTTGACGAGGTCAATAAAACGGGAATCGGCGCTCAAGGGTTCGGCGGGGATATTACATCTCTTGCTGTGAATATCGAAGAATACCCGACCCACATCGCAGGCTTGCCCGTCGCTCTGAACATGGGCTGCCACGTGACGAGACATATGAGTACCATTATTTGATGAAAAGAGGTTTGTATTATGAAATTACCTTCAGTTTTTGCTGATAACGCACTTTTTATGGGTGGTTCAGATCTTGAAATACAGGGTGTTGCGAAGTCTGATTCGGTTGTTAATGCGGCTATCCGTTCCGGTGAGAAAATTTTCTCCACTGCGGAAACGGTTGCTGATTGTCAGGGTAACTTCCGTCTTGTTCTGAAATGTCCCGAATCTTCCTTTGAGCGATTTGAGATCGTTCTTGATGATGGCGAAGAGACCGTTTTGAAAAATATCCTTTTCGGTGAGCTTTGGCTTGCTTCCGGTCAGTCCAATATGGAAATGCCTAATGGTGAACAGCCCGATTTCCCCGAATATCTTGAGGGGATCTCTTTTGATACGGTAAGAACTTACAGAATTGATACGAGCCCTGCATCTGATAATTTCCCGTATGAACCCTCTGATTCGAAGTTCGGTGAATGGTCTGATCTCACTCGTGAGGATAAGCTTGTCAGAGTTTCTGCGGTTGCCACTGTTTTTGCGGGAAAACTTTTCAATATTCTGGGTAGAAAAGTGCCTGTCGGTATAGTTGACAGCTCTGTCGGTGGTTCACTTATCGAGAACTGGCTGCCGAGAGCCGAAGTTGAAAATGATCCGCAAATCAAAAAACTTATGGGCGAGAAGAACCGCATCGTTCCCGAATCTGAATGGAATACAAAAGGTGAGGGTAATGCAAGCCAGGCATTTGCTTTGTATAATGACAAAACTGCATCTGTTCTCGGGCTTAAATTCAGAGGCCTTTTGTGGTATCAGGGTGAGAGCAATAACGGCGACGGACCAGATTATTATCTTGCTTTGTATAAATTTATGCAAAGTGTTTACAGCGAAAAATTCGGTTTTGATAAAGAGAGATTCCCCATAATCTCTTCCCTTATTTATCCTTGGGATTACGGTATTGACGCTCCCGCGAGAATGAATCTTCTCAATGAAGCTTTTATTCGCGCAACAGATGAGAACCCCGACTTGTTTTCATTCGTGACTATTTACGATCTTTCTCCGATCTGGACTTGCTGGCATCAGAATCATCCCATACATCCTGCGCATAAGTACCATATAGGTGTACGTATGGCAAATGTTGCGAAATCTATGGTGTACGGCTTTGACGGTGCGAAATCTCCTGCGTATATGGAAAGCTTTGAGGTCGTGGGGGATAGAATCAGAGTTAAATTTAAAAATGTTTCCAGGGGGCTTTACTGTAAGGGTGATATCCTTAAGGGCTTCAACATTTGCGGAGAAAACCGCGTTTATGCTCCCGCGAAGGCTGTAATTACAGGAAAAGATACCATTGAAATTTACAGCGAGCATATTTCTGAACCGATTGCTGCAGCGTATAACTATTCTGATTACGACATAAGCGGCAATTTGTTTGCGGGGGATATGCCTGTAGCTTCGTTTTTGATCAATGATGATATTTCTGCTCAGATAAGATTGAAACCATGGCTTGACTTGAATAATGAAACCGCATGGGTTCTGACTCATTCAAAGAGTCTTTGGGAAACGTATTGTTTCAGTATTCCCGTGTGGAGTGCTTGTGAAAACAGCGTTATTTGCCACGATCCTGTTTTTATGGGGCAGGGTAAGACTTTAAGAATAATTTCCGATTCCGACAGCTTTGGAGCGTATGTTGCTTCTCATCATTATTACGAACTGGACCTTTACCGTTATGAAAAGATTATCGTTAAGTGCTTCAGCGCAAGGGACAATCTTTCCGCTTGGGTTGATTTTGAGATTGAAAACGGTGAAACTGTGGAAAATGTTCGTTTCGATGGAAATCTGAAGTCTTCAAATTCCAAGGGCTTTAAGACATTCGAGTTTGATATTTCTTCTATGGAAAAATGCGACATTCAGAAGCTTGCATTCAAATTCAAGGTTGCTGACGGTTTCTTCTCATTTGTAAATATTTGCGATATAGATATAATTCCAAAAAAATAAAATGATCTTAGGGAAACCTTTTTTTCGTAAACAATTATGATTTGCGTACTTTAGAAAGGTTTCCAGTTGCTTTGAATATGGGGTGTTACTTGGTTGGATATTGAATTGTCAAAATTTAATGTGGAAAAATTTATATAAGGGAATATGATCTTGGTGAACTTGTTGATTTTTACGGCGACTATTATTATGAAGACGATAATCCTGATTGGAAAATAGGTTGTAAAATTTCCAACATAAAAAAACTTGATAAATGAATTAAGGAGTGTTGATAATGATCAACAAGTATTTTGACTTGTCGTTCAAGACAGTTGGTGCGATCTTGCTTGCGGGTGTTGCATTTGTTGTGACTCATGCTGTATTGAGTATTGCTTCTGTGGTAATTGAATTTTTACCTGAATTTTTGAGACAGCTTATAGTTGTAGGGTCAAGCTATGCTGTGGCTCTGTTCTGCCTGTGGAAATTTACGGAGATTCAAGGGCGAGGCTTGGAGCAGGCTTATTGTTTTGATCTGAAAGAACAAGCTGTCGGGACTTGTATCGGCACGGTGTTGGATTTGATTTTGCTGTTTGTTTCATTGATGATTCCTACTGTCGGTACGATAAATTTAAGGCTTCACAATTACGGAATGTTTCCCGGATTTATGTTTGAATACTTCGGAAATATTGACCATAATTCCGCGATTTTTATAGGTATTCTTATAAATATTCCAATTCTTGCGGCAGTTCGTATTTTTGGTTTTGTTTGCGGAAAAAATAATATGATCCGTCACCGTGAAAATATCGAGGAACTTGCGAGAAAAAACGCTGAAGGTATCTCAAACAGCAAGATCGGCAGATCCTGGAAAGAAAGCGTCGGAAGTTCTGCTGCGAACAGAGCTGATTTCCTGAAAAAAAAGAATCATGATGAATGATCGGAACGGAAGTTTTTATATTGTAATATTTTTTATGCAATCCTTAGAAATAAGGGTCGCTTTTTTCTTTATTGATAGCTCTTTATGTTCCCCAAAAAAAATCGATTTTCTTGGATAGTGCCCCCAAAAAGAAAACCGACCGTGCTTAATACACATAAGCAAAAGAACTATATAAAAATTTGTTTTGCGTTAGCTGTTGATACTTTTGAATACAATATTTGTACGAAGTACGGTAAAAGTTTTTTTGGAAAAGGGTACGGGGAAAACCTATTTTTACAAAAAATGGTTTTCCCCGAAAAAAATGTAATCTTCAATTATTACTTCGTAGTCTGAGCTTCGACCAGCCTGCCTGCGCAGTAGATCTCACGGAGCTTAGGCTTTTCTATTTTGCCTGTGGGGTTTCTGGGAACGTCTGCGAAAATGTATTTTCTCGGACGCTTGTATCTGGGCATATCGCCGCAGAATGCGATAACTTCGTCTTCTGTCAGAGTTTCGCCCTCTTTTACGGCAATGATTGCTGCTGCAATTTCACCCAGACGTTCGTCGGGAAGACCGATAACTGCAACGTCCTTGATCTTTTCGTGTGAACGGAGGAAGTCTTCGATCTGAACGGGATAGAGGTTTTCGCCGCCTGTGATGATAACATCCTTTTTACGGTCAACAAGATAAATGAATCCGTCTTCGTCTATCCTTGCCATGTCTCCTGTGTAGAGCCATTCGCCTTTGAGTATTTCATCTGTAGCTTTGGGGTTCTTGTAATAGCACTTCATGACGCCGGGGCCTTTAATGGCAAGTTCACCGACTTCATCACCTTTGACCTCTTCACCCTTTTCGTTAACTACTTTTGTTTCCCAAAGGTAGCCAGCCTTACCGATAGCACCTACTTTGTGAATGTTTTCAACGCCAAGGTGTACGCATCCGGGACCGATGGATTCAGAAAGACCGTAGTTTGTGTCATAGTCGTGGTTGGGGAATACGGATTTCCAGCGTTTGATGAGGCTTGGTGGAACGGGCTGAGCGCCTACGTGCATAAGTCTCCACTGATCAAGCTCGTAATCTTCAAGTTTTACGTCGCCGCGGTCAATGCTGTCAAGAATGTCCTGAACCCAGGGAACAAGGAGCCAAACAATGGTGGCTCTTTCGTCGGAAGCTGTTCTGAGAACCCATTCAGGTGTAACACCTCTGAGGAGAACTGCTTTTGAGCCGGAAAGAAGGCTTCCGAACCAGTGCATTTTCGCACCTGTGTGGTAAAGGGGAGGAATGCAAAGGAATACATCGTCTTTCGTCTGGCTGTGATGGTTCTGTTCTGTATAACATGAGCTTATGAGGGCTTTGTGGCTGTGGAGTATAGCTTTGGGCAGACCTGTTGTTCCTGACGAGAAATATATCGCAGCATTGTCTTCATCGCTGAGTTCAACTGCAGGGGGGAGAGATGAGCAGTATGTAACCATAGTGTTGTAGTCGTCTGCGAAATCGGGAACATTGTTTCCCACGAAGAATCTGCTCTTGATATCCGGAAGCTGATCCTTTATCTGTTCGATACGGTCAATAAACTCTGGACCATAAACGAGAATAGAAGAATCGGAGAGATCAAGACAGTATTTTATTTCGTCAGCGGTGTATCTGTAGTTCAAAGGAACTGCAAGTGCTCCTGCTTTGAGTATACCGAAATAAATGGGGAGCCATTCAAGGCAGTTCATAAGGAGTATTGCAACTTTGTCGCCTTTTTTTACACCTCTTGTAAGGAGAAGGTTTGCAAATCTGTTTGCTTTCACATCGAAATCTCTCCATGTGATTTCTCTGCGGTATCTGCCTTCAGGTGCAGTTTCGATGAGGTTATACTCTCTCCATGTGATTGGGTGAGAAGGTCTCAGACCGGGGTTTATTTCAACGAGTGCTGTATCGTTTGGGTACAGTCTCGCATTTTTTTCAAGAAAATCTGTTATAGCCATGTTATTTGTCCTTTCGGTTTTGGCGTTATTTTTTTGTCTATAGATAATAATAACACAATTTGCCTGATTTGTCAACGGTTAATTAGTAATTTAAAGCGAAAAATTTAGATTTCCTTTATTTTTTGCAAATTTAATTGCTGTTTTTTCGTTAAAGGGCTTTACATTTAGCCGATAATATTGTATAATATATACATATTAAAACAGCGAAAGGAATTTACCTCTCGCTGTGAAGACCGATCTTTTGTTTTTAAATGATTACTGTATTCCCAACTGTTTCCTGAATGACGGGAACATTCTGTAAAGAGCACAGGCGATCACTATGCAGATAACTGTGTCGGGGATCATGTATGCACCGTTGTAAACCACAGCCCATGTGAAAGCGTTGAATCCTTCTTCTGCCCATTCTCCGAAAAAGAGCCAACCTGAAAGAAAATGGCTCAGATATCTGAGTAATCCTGCGAAAGCTATGCCGCAAGCCATTTTGGGCATGGTTTTTGTTCCGAAAATGTTTGCAGTGCAGAGAACAGAAAATGCAAGCACATAGTCAAGGAAAAGACATCCGATGAATACTCCGATGGAGAGACCCCAGGATGCTACGGATGAAAAACCGAGTGCAAGCTGGATGATCGAATAGCCCAGAGCTACGGGAATACCCCATTTGGGTCCGAGAAGTATGGACATCAGCATGATCGGGAACATACTTCCGACTGTGATCGAGCCGCCGTAAGGGGCGGATATTGTTGGGAAAATGCTCAGTACAGTGGCAAGCGCCATCATGATAGCACAGAGCACAAGTTTTTTTACAAAGAATTTGTCTTTGTTCATGTGGATTTTACTTCCTTCCAAAATATTGTATTTTTTAATATTTTGGCAAAAGCGGATTTCGGCAAAATAAAAAAGGCTCCGATATACGGAACCTTGATCTGACCGAAAAACTTACTGCAACGAAACATATTTTATGTAACGAAGCGCTTTTGCGTTTCCTACGGAGGTTTTAACCTCATCAGGTTCCATGGGTGTTTCTCAACTGAGTCGTACGCATCTCAGTACCCCAAGCAAAATATTACTCAAATTATAGCACATTTTTTTCAATATGTCAATAGATAAAGATAAAAATAAGGGGAAATAGTTGTGAAAAAAATATTTATTATCAATCCCGTATCAGCGAAGGCGAAGCTTGATTATGCGGTGGAAAACATCAAAAAACAGCATTATTTCAATGAAAATGAGGATGAAATATTGTTTTCTGAATATGCAGGACATGTCACAGAGCTTGCGGCGACACATCCTGACTGTGAGATATATTCAGTTGGCGGCGACGGTACTTTTCTTGAGGCTGTAAACGGAGTAAAAGATACAGGCGCTCCTGTTTGTTTTTTGCCAATGGGCAGCGGAAATGATTTTATCAGAAGCGTTTCAACTGCAAACGATTTCGATTCTGTCTTGAAAGGTCTTGAAAACCCCACGAGGAAAGTGCTTGACCTTGGTCTTATCGATGGCGGCTGTTTCGCGAATATCGCATCTGTCGGTTTTGATGCGGAGATCGTCAAAAATGCACAGAAATTCAAGGATATTCCCGTTTTGCGCAAGTTCAGCTATATTTTATCCATTTTCTATACACTTTTTACATATAAGGGAATTCCTCTTAAAATGACTGTTGACGGTAAGGTTATTGAGGGTGATTTTCTACTTGTTGCTGTCGCTAACGGTCAGTATTACGGTGGTGGTATCAAAATTGCACCTACTGCAGTTGTTGATGACGGACTTTTTGATGTTATTTACGCTCCTGCGATGTCCCGTCTTGAAGTTCTTACTATTTTGCCCGGACTTCTTAACGGTTCTCATTTGAATCATAAGAAGGTTGTTCGTATTCAGGCAAAAAATGTGACTATTGAATCGGATACTGAGTTTCTGCGCAATACTGACGGTGATCTCAAGCCTACAACGAGAACCGATATTTCTATAAAACCGAATGGATTGACCATTATTTTGCCAGCGGAGAGTCTGTGATAAATATTTTGCCTTTTCCACGTAAAAAATAAAGTTGTAATTAACACATTTTCTACATTTGATATATTGATTTTTGATTCATTTTCTGATATAATTTAGTAGAGTATATTTATAAAGCGCAGAACTTCTTTTGTTTGCTTTTTTTGATTTTATTTAATTTGAAAAGGAGTTGTTCACCATAGATAAGAAACTTTTTAAAAGCATTCTTCTTATTGTTACGTACTGTATCCTTTTGGTTATAGTCGTTATAAATATTGATGTTATCCTCGGTGGATTGGGCAGTTTTATTGCGCTCTTGTCGCCTGTTTTCATCGGGTTCTGCATTGCGTTTATTCTGAACCGTCCATACAAATATATATACGGACTTATCTCAAAGTTGTGCTGCAAGCTGAAGGAAAAGTTTACAAAGACAAAGAAGATCGGCAAGAGCTTTGTGCATCATGAAAAAAAGAAGCGTAGCGGAGACGGTATCATTAAAGCGATATCGCTTGTGCTTGTTTATTCTTTGTTTTTGCTGTTTATCTCTTTGCTTATTTCCATGATCTTGCCTCAGCTGGGAGAGAGCCTTACAAAAGTTTACGATAATATCCAAACATATGTATCAAACCTTATAGGGCTTGCAGATAAGATAGAGGAATATGTTCATATTGACGGTGAGATATTAGATACGGTCACCACTATGATCACTGATTTTGTGAAGAGTCTCCCTGAAATGATACCTTCACTTATCCCGAATATTTTTGACGTTACAAAATCCGTTGCGTCTTCGCTTACAAATTTCTTGCTTGGTTTTATTATGTCTATCTATATGCTGGCAAGTAAAGATATGCTCATTCATCAGATCAAGAGCGTTTTCTATACATTTATGCCTGAAAAGCCTGCAAAGAAGATCACTCATGCACTTGAAATAAGTAATGATATTTTCGGTAATTTCGTAAACGGACGTATTTATGATGCTCTCATTATCGGTCTGCTTTGTTTTATCGGTATGAGTATTTTCGGTTTTGATTATACGATCCTTATTACTGTACTTGTTGCGGTAACGAATGTAATTCCCGTTTTCGGTCCCTTTATCGGTGCGATCCCATCTATTTTCCTGCTCCTTATGGTCGATCCTATGCAGGCTGTGCTGTTTACGGTGTTTATTATTGTTCTACAGCAGTTGGATGGAAATGTTATCGGTCCGAAAGTTGTTGGGGATTCCATCGGCCTTCCTGCTTGGTGGGTAATGTTCTCGATCCTTATCGGCGGCGGTGTTGGGGGCGTTTTCGGTATGCTTGCAGGTGTTCCTGTTTTTGCAGTGTTATATAAGCTTATATCTGAAACTATTGAAGTTCGGCGCGGAAAAAAAACTGCAATTACTTCCGAGGAAAAAGTTTCCGATAATGATAACTAATAATATAGTAAGGAATAAAGAATATGAGTTTTACGGTTCCATCAGGTCTTCCTGCCATTGAAACTCTGGCAGCGGAAGGCATAAAACTGAATAATGAATACGGTATCTGTAAAAATGCGGTGAAGATCCTTCTTTTGAATCTTATGCCTACAAAGCAAGCTACTGAGACTCAACTTATACGAATGTTGTCTTCATCAGGAATACCTTGTGAACTGTATCTGATGAATACTGTCACATATGTTTCCAAGAATACAGACAGCGAATATCTTCAGCGTTTTTATCACGGGTTTGATTATTATAAGGATGACTTCTTTGATGGTTTGATCGTTACAGGAGCTCCTGTTGAGCAACTTGATTTTGAGCAGGTTCTTTATTGGGATGAACTTTCGGAAATTTTTGAGTGGGCAAAGACTCATGTTTCTTCTGTTTATTCTATTTGTTGGGGGGCTCAGGCAGCACTTTATAAATATTACGGTGTGCAAAAATATCTGCTCCCTGAGAAAATGTTCGGTATTTACGAGCATACGGTACTTGATACTTCGAATCCTCTTCTTGTTGGTATAAAAAGTCCTTTTGTTTCGCCTCAGTCTCGTCATGCGGCTGTGAAGAAGGAGGATATTTTGAAAGTCCCCGAACTTTCTCTTGTTGCTTATTCCGACATCGCAGGTGTTCATGCTGTAACTAATGAGGATCTTAGCCTTGTATGTGTTACGGGACACCCTGAATATGATGCGGATACTTTGGCAAAAGAATATTTCCGTGATGTTGAAAAGGGCGACGATATAAATTGTCCTGCAAATTATTTCCCTGATGATAATCCTGTGAATGCCCCCGTGCTCAGTTGGCGCGAGGACGGCAAGACCCTTTACGGTAATTGGGTCAAGCTTCTTGCAGAAAAGAAAAAGAATAAATAAAAAATGATGGGACACGGCTTTTTGTCGTGTCTCTCAAAAATGTAAAAGGTAGGTAGTTTAAATGGAAAAGGATATGACTAAAGGGAATCCGTTGAAGTTGATCGTGATGTTTTCGATCCCGATACTTATCAGTGGTATCTTTTCGCAGATATATAATTTTATTGACACTTTGATCGTTGGACGAACTGTTTCATCCGATGCAATGGCTGGAGTCAGTTGCGCAGGCTCATTTATGTTTGTAGTAAGCAACTTTTCAAGCGGTCTTGTTTCAGGTTTTATGATCATTTTGAGTCAGAGTTTTGGTTCGGGAGACAGGAAAACCTTTAGAAAATGTGTTGCGGCTTCTTTTGAATTGGGCGGTATCATTTCTGTTTTGGTAATGTTCATATATTTATTCTTGTCTGAACCGGTGTTGTTGTGGCTAAATACTCCCGAACAGTATTTTGACTATGCCTATTATTACGTAATTACCATTGCTTTCGGTTCCGTTACTTCAATGTTGGGAACACTTTCAAGCGGTATAATGAATTCCCTCGGTGACAGTAAAACTCCTTTGTATTTTTCCATTATAGGTATTGTGTTGAATATCGTTTTGGACCTGCTGTTTATTATCGTTTTCAAACTGCACTACATAGGTGTTGCTCTTGCAACGGTCGTGAGCTCGGCTGTATCGGGTATTCTTTGTTTTATATATGTAATGAAGAAGTTTCCGTATATCAGACCTAAGCTTTCAGATTTTAAGCATAATTTTAAACTTTGCATAAGACTTATAAAAGTCGGTATCCCCATGTCTATACAGAATTCCATCGTTGGTATCGGTTCAATGTTCTATACTGCGGCGCTCAATGATATGAATGCTGTTTATCCCGGACTTATTACCGCTAATGTTGCGGCTGGAAAGATAAACGGTATCTTTTCTTCAATACAGTGCTCGTTCCTTTCATCTATTGCAACTTTCGTTGGTCAGAATTTCGGAGCAGGCAGAAAGGACAGGATTATAAAAGGCGTTCATTCCGCAATGTTCTGTTCGTGTGTGGTTTGGATAGTTGGATTTGTGGTTTGTATGCTTCTTTGCGAACCCTTTACAAGACTGTTTATTGATCCTACTACGGGTGACGCTGTTCTTTATTTTGAAGATATGCTCAAGTATTCCCGTGATATCATGTTCTGGTATAATCTTGTGGGATCACCGCTTCTCGGTGCCGTTGCAATATACAGAACTGCGCTCCAGTGTATCGGACATTCTCCAATCACGATCATCGGCGGGGGAATGGAAGTTTTTGCAAGAGTTCTTATGGCATATTTTGGCACGAAAGTTCTTGGACTTCTTGCTATTTATCTCGTTGAGCCTTTCGCTTTCTTCTGCGCGGATATAATTTTTGTGCCGCTGTTCTATTGGTATACGCGAAGATCTGTATCTTTCAGTAAATTTGAAGCTGAATGAAGTATTATATTTTGCGGGAAAAACATTTTTGTAAAATTGTTTTTCCCGCGCCCTTTTCAAAAAACTTTTGTATAAAGCATTTTCAATGCTTTATGGGTGTATTGTTAGAGTTTTATGTTGTTATACATCGTGAGGTCGGTTTTCTTGGAAAGGGGTATGGGGAAAACCTTCTTTTTCCGCGAAAAGAAGGTTTTCCCCATAAAAAAATTAAAAAACCTAATTCTTCCACTCGATCTCGTATTTAGTGGCGGGGGAATTTACAAGTCTCGCTTTATCTTCAGTTTCGTCATCCGTCAGTGGCGCTTTCATTGTGTATCCTGTGCAGTCGTTTGCTGAGGCTACGGGATTGAAAAACATTGCATCTTTGCAGTCTTTGGAAAATCCGTAAAATCTTTCACTGTCGGGAAGTTTTTTCTTTTTACCCATTATTGCGTCCTTTCAATGTTAGTGGCATGAGTTTATTGTGCTTTTTTACATATAATATATGTACGGATATAAATAGAATTTAATTTGGGTATTGACATTTCGGAATATTTGTGGTAAACTTATATATAGGAAAATAATGTCGAAATACGGAGTGCTTATGACTGACATTGAACTTTGGACCGTTGCTGATAATATAAAAGAAAATGCATACTCTCCTTATTCCAATATTAAGGTGGGTGCTGCTTTACTGACAGCAAGCGGCAAAATTTTTACAGGTGTGAATGTTGAAAATTCCTCTTTCGGTGCTACGGTCTGTGCTGAAAGAAGCGCTGTGGTTTCTGCTGTTACTGCGGGTGAACGTGATTTTATCAAGATCGCAGTTTCGGGGACAATGAAAAGCTGTACTCCATGTGGCATATGCCGCCAGTTTTTGGCTGAATTTTCCAAAGATATTGTTGTTGTGTATAAAGAACCCGACGGGACTCTTTGTTCAAAGAAACTGAGTGAACTTCTGCCGGATTCGTTTATATATTAAAATTTTATTATAAAGGAGATTTTTAAAATGCTTGCAAAACTTTTCCCCCTCAGTTACAGAGCTAACAGCTTAGGCTCTCTTATCTTGTACATAGTTCTTTATGTAATTCTTCCTGCTGTTCTCGGTGTAGTAATGGGTATCCTCAGTGGTATTCCTGTTATCGGTTGGATACTTGGTATTGCAATGAGTCTTATTGACCTTTATTGTTTTATCGGTATTATTATTGCGATCCTTGTTTTTCTTAAAGTAGTTAAATAATTTTTTATAAGGAGAAATGAAGTATGAAAATTCTTTTCCAGGGCGACAGTATCACCGATGCAGGCCGTAATCGTGACGATATTCATGATCTTGGTGGCGGCTACCCCAAATATGCAGCACAGTATATGAAAGAAGCTTTCCCTGATGTCGATTTTGAATTTGTTGATCTCGGTATCAGTGGAAACCAGACAAAAGATCTCGTTGACAGACTTGAAAGCGATTTTATCGACATTCAGCCTGACATTGTTTCTATTATGATAGGTATCAATGACGTTTGGCACCATGCGGGAGATAAGAGCTGGATCCCCAACGAGGTTTTTGAAGCAAGATACAGAACTGTTCTTGAAAAGATCAAAACTCAGACAAAAGCAAAAATTATGATCATTGAACCGTTCCTCGTTCCTGTTGCTGATAAAGAGTTCTTCCGTGAAGACCTTGACCCGAAGATCCAGATCATCAGAAGGCTCGCAAGAGAATACGCTGACGTATATCTCCCCACAGACGGACTTCTCGCATCTGCATTTATAGGTAAAGAACCTACTGAATTTGCAAGTGACGGTGTTCACCCCACAGCTATGGGGGCTGATTTCATCGGCAAACTCTATTGTGAATATGTTGCGCCTCTTATAAAGGCTTAAGTTGGAGGATAAAGAAGTGATTGCTCAAGAAGTATTTGAAGTGTTAAAAAATGCTCAAATTCCCAATACTGAAATTATTGAAATATCTCACGAAACAAGCGGTACGTATAAGCATCTGAAAGATCTTCCGCCTTTTGTTAGAATTGTGTGGAAAAGCTCTTTCGGTGAAGGATCTGAGATATATACAGAAATATGGCTTCCTGATGATTGGCACGGACTTTTTGTTGCTCTCGGTAATGGTGGTATGGCCGGTTCGTTGCTCCCTGATGTTCATGTCGGGTATGTAAGACGTGGCATTGCTTCCGTTCTGACTGATATGGGAACTTCCGGCGGCTATAAGCGTGGTGTAGGGAATCCTGTTGTCTGGAAAGACTTTATGTGGCGATCAACTCACTTGATGTCTGAGATCGGAAAGCAGATAGTTGAACTGAGATATGGAAAAGCTCCTGAACATTCTTATTATGTAGGCGGTTCTACGGGCGGTAATCAGGGACTGTCAATGGTTCAGAAATTTCCTTACGATTTTGACGGTGTTATTGTTGGGGTTCCGGCGAGCAATCGCGTTTTTCTCCATACATATATGCTTTGGAATCATAATCATCTCCGTAAGCCTGATGGAAGGGTAATGTTTACCCCTGAAGAGGTTCCTCTTATTACAGATGCTGCTACGAAATTCTTTCAATTAAAAGGTGACGGGGAACAGGGCGATAATTTTATTTCCTATCCTTACTGCGGTAAAGATACGGTTTCAGAATTTTTGGATTTTCTGAAGCAGGAACAGCCCGGTTTTACTGAAGAACAGATTGAGGCTCTTCGTGCGGTGTATGAAGGTCCGAAGGATCCTGTTACCGGCAGACAGATATATAACGGTATGCCTATAGGTTCGGAAATATATGCCTGCGGTATTCTTGATCATCAGAAGGAGGAGGCTCCGTTTTTTGACCCCTTCAAGTGGGTTTTCGGTTCGGACTATACAGGGTATGAATTTGACTTTCATGATGATCTCGAGAAGTTCAGTGATTGTCTTTCAGGTGAACTTAACGCAAATGACCCGGATATTTCCGAATTTATTTCCCATGGCGGTAAACTTATAGAGTTTTCTGCAAGTTCCGATCCTTGTGTTCCTTATCCCGATGCTATGCGTTATTGTGAACGTGTTCAGGAGAAGTTCGGCGGATATGAAAAGACAAAAGATTTTTACCGTTGGTTCCTTTTCCCCGGTATGGACCATGGTAATGGTGGCAGGGGAGCAAACTCTATCCGAGGTATAGATCTTAAGGATGGCGATTGGCTTGATATGATCCGCCGTTGGTGCGAAGACGGAAAGGCTCCCGAATATCTTACCGCTGCGCGTTATGAAAATAATGAGCTTAAATTCGAACGTCGGATATATCCGTATGGATCTGAAAAATTTCCGATTCAGGATCATGTTCCTACATGTGATGAATATTATCTGTTAAAAAAATAAATATCTTAATTTTAATGCAGACGAAAGTGCGTCTGCATTGATTTTTGTATCTGAAAACCACCAGCGGTGCTGGTGGTTCCAAAAAGCTTTAGCTATGGGTAGACAAAAATATCCTCCTTTGGTATAATAAAAGCGGCTGCCAACCGAAAATAAAAACCAAAGGAGGAAT
>SVMT01000061.1 GCA_015067305.1 Oscillospiraceae bacterium
TTTAAAAGCAAGCCCATAGGGATTAGTCCCTATGGGCTTGCTTTTAGCTTTAAAGTCTTTGAAGGGGAGTTTGAGGGGAACCTTTCTTCAGAAAGATTCCCCTCAATAAATACATATAAAGTTTCTGTATGAATTCTACTATTAAACTACAGGGTTTTGTTATACAGTTTCTTCTGTATCTGCGTTTTCTTCTGTCGGAGTTGTTTCTTCAGCCGCAACAGTTTCTTCTGCGGGAGCGACTTCCTCAACGGGAATATTCTCCTCGGGAACGACTTCTTCTGTCGGAGTAACTTCCGTAACGGGAGCTGTTTCTGCGACGGGAGTTTCCTCTGTGGGAGCAACTTCTGCAACAGGTACTGTTTCTGCCACGGGAGTTTCCTCTGTGGGAGCAACCTCTGCAACAGGTACTGCTTCTGCCACGGGAGCAATCTCTGCAACGGGAACAGCAGGTGCAGTTTCAATTGTCTGAACAGGCTCGCTCTCTGCCACTGCGGTAAATGTCGGTGTCTGCTTGTTTTTGGTAACAAGAAGTACAACCACAAGAGTAATAACAACCACTGCAAGTACAAGCACCACTATAAGAATTACCAGCCCGATATTGCTTATCTGCATAAAGCCGTCGTAACTGATTGCCGCATTTTCTGTATCGGTTGAAGTTATCGTCTCAAGATATTCTTCCGAGAGAGAATTTCTGGCATTGAACTTCATAAACGACGAGCTTCCGCTTATATTTGAAGTATACTGACCCTCTCCTGCCGCAAATGCGTTATAGGAAATATCAGCGACAACAGCATAATGCTTTGTAAACGCCGTGGTTTTTTCCGCAACAGGCTCAATCTTTACCGATGCCGTTGAATCCTGCTTTGTATATGCACTGATGAAGTAGTCTATTCTTTTCACTACCTCGGCTGTATCGTCCTTGGCAAACTTTACTGTATAAATCGTTCTGCCTTCCTCTGACTTTGTTTCGAATTTTACATTCTTGTCGGGAATACTGTTGTTGAACGCTCTCTGTGCAGTCTGTCTTACGATTTCGGGAATGGAGTTGTCAAGCGAGAATGACACCTCGTGACTGATTTCTTCCTTGTCAAGAACAAGCGTCATATCAATAACATCAAACACTACCGCCCAGTTGAATGAGTACTTCACTTCCTCGTCCATAGGAGAGTACACGAAGTATTCGGTGCCGTCTTCGTCAGCCTGCTTGCCTATATAGCTTTCTGAATTTTCCACATCAAACTCTACTCCGTTATAGAGCTTGTATTTTGAGTGAATTCTGCTTGAATAATCACGCTTTGCAAAATATGTCTTGCCGCTGATATATTCCGTGACATCGATATTGACCACATTGTCAACGAGGTCGTCGGCAGTCATATCAACGCTGAAGGTACATTCCGTATCCAGAAGCGCAGAAGTAACCTTCGCTATATCCTCTGCGTTTGCGGAAGTAAATTCCACTGTGTAAGTCTTCTTGTTTTCCCCTTCGGTTTCAGTAACGGGGGCTGTCATATCAGTACCCGAAACGCCCTCGTCTGCAAGCTCTGTAAGGTATTCCGCAACATCAACGCCCTTGTTGTCGAGCTTTGCTATGGTCATATTGCCTATTTCAAATTCAATCGTTCTTGAATATGTACCGTCGTAATTGAATTCCGTCACTACATCAATCGAATCAAAGGTTGTATATTCAGCCTCATTTACATTCATATTTCCCTGATAAGTGTACGGCTCTTTACCGTCAATTTCAAATGTGTTGGAATCTATCGAATACCACGACGACTTTGAGGAATATGTAATTATCCCCGACTCATCAAGAGCCTCAACCGCCCATGCGATAAGGTTTGAGGTGGAGAAGTTTTCTTCCGCCACAACGCTTTCCTTGAACGGATTTTCAATCACTTCAAATTCAACCTCGGGATTGAGGTCGTATTCAGGGTCTCTTGCAAGGATTGACGTAACCTTTTCGGTGTAATCCTCTACCCCGTCAAATTCAATCTTGAAAACAAACGCTGTACCCTCGGGATCGTATTTTCTTGTCATAGTCATCTCAGGAGGGAGATTTTCTTCAAATACCTCCTCCATAGCGTCAGCGCCGCCCTCGACATAATCCACCATGTCGTAATCGTCAACGAGTACAGTGATTTCACGTGTTCCGCAGAATTCCTCGTCGACATTGGTTACGCTCTGTACATCCGCGCCACACGCAGAAAGTGTAAGCGCCGCAAACGCTGTAAGAAAAACAGCCGCCAGCCTGAATTTTACCCCACAATTTCTCATCATTTTTCTCCTTTAAACATATTTTCATAAAATGACACCTGCTTTATATATTGTATACTTTTTAAAAATATGTGTCAATAGTATTTCCGAAATAAAAGCGCCGCCCCGATACATATCGGAACAGCGCTCTGTCGATAATTTGCCTGCGGCGGTTCGCCGCCCCCGGCATTCAAATCCCGTGTGTTAAAATAAAACTCCCCATTCTCTTTTGTGTTCCCGGAGTATAGGTTAGGGTCGGCTAATATAGATTTATTCATTAGGAGACATAAAAAGTGGCCCCATCCTTAACGGATGGAGCCTTCCATAAAACAGTGAGTTAAAATTGTTATGCCTTTTTGATCGGATGTCTAATAACAGTTTTCCACTTATCAGGAGTAACCTTTCTTGCATCGGACAGATAAATCTCATGATGTAATCTGCTTTCGCTGAAGTCATTTACGTATCCGTTCTGCGCCAAATAGGAATCCATTAAAGCAACTGTTGCAGGTTCATCATCAAAAGGACCAGTGTGCATAATCTGAACACACAGACCCTCATCAATGGTCAAAAATTCAGCTGATGAGCAGTCCAATTTTTTCTTCTTGGTTGCTGTTACTACTGCCCATTCAAAGTCTGCCTTAGAAACGAAATCTGGCAAGCGGATTACTGATATCCAGTTAAACGTTGACTTGTCGGAATAGTTCACACCATCAACATCAGCTTGCCACCAAAATCCTTCAAGAGGTGGTACAACATACTCAAAGAACCCCTCGATTTTGTATTCTGTTTTATAACTCATTTTCAAGGTGTATGCAACAGCATACAAAACGCTGATTGCCTGCTGATATGCTCCACCTTCGATGTTAGGATCGCCTTTGCCTCTTACAGCAATATAGTTCATTTTGGGCACGGTTATAAGTTCCGGTCTGTTCTTCGGCATATAAAATTCCTTGTATTCTTTCTTAAAGTCAAAAGGCATATCTCCATCCTCCTAAAAACAGTGATCCAAATTTATTTATATCATACAATATTTTTCTGCTTTTTTCAATGCGCCCCAAAGTACCCCCACGAGATGAGCGCTTCAGGATGTAGATTTATTCAAACGAATGCGGGTTTATACACAGACTTTTCACCGGCAACACGAAGTCGAATTGGGACAAATAAAAAAGAAGATACCACAAAAATGGTATCTTCTTTGGCGGAGAAAGAGGGATTTGAACCCTCGCGACCGTTTCCAGCCCTACTCCCTTAGCAGGGGAGCCCCTTCACCACTTGGGTATTTCTCCGCAAATAATAAAAAATGGCGGAGAGGGTGGGATTCGAACCCACGTGCCCGTTAAGACAAACGGTTTTCAAGACCGCCTCGTTATGACCACTTCGATACCTCTCCACTTATTAGTGCTTATATATTATATCACACATTTTTTTCAATGTCAATACCTTTTTTGAAAAAATTTTCGCTATTCTTCACGCTATATGAATAGCGTTTTTCGATATATTTTCTATGCTTTTTGTGGCTAAAATCTGCATATTTTCATTGGTTTTATATGGTCTATTTTTATTTGCATCATTGCTTGGCACCGTTTTGGCA
>SVMT01000006.1 GCA_015067305.1 Oscillospiraceae bacterium
TTTTGTATCTGAAAACCACCAGCGGTGCTGGTGGTTCCAAAAAGCTTTAGCTATGGGTAGACAAAAATATCCTCCTTTGGTATAATAAAAGCGGCTGCCAACCGAAAATAAAAACCAAAGGAGGAATCAAGTAATGAAACTTGATGTAAATAGTTTAGCACATACAAAGTGGAATTGCAAGTACCATATCGTATTTGCACCGAAATATCGAAGAAAAGTCATATATGGAAAGATCAAAGAAGACATAGGACGTATGCTAAGACAACTATGTGAATATAAGGGCATTGAAATATTAGAAGCAGAAGCGTGTCCAGATCATATACATATGCTGATAAGTGTACCGCCCAAGTATAGTATAGCGCAGATAATGGGATATTTGAAAGGGAAAAGCAGTTTGATGATATTTGAGAAATACGCAAACCTGAAGTACAAATATGGTAATCGACATTTCTGGTGCAGAGGGTACTACGTGGATACAGTAGGAAAGAATAAGAAAGCCATTGCAGAATACATACGAAACCAATTGAAAGAGGATTATGATGAAGATCAGATGAAATTGGTTGAGTATGTAGACCCGTTTACGGGTAAGCCGGTGGAAGAGGGCAAAAAATAAAGCCCCTTGAGGGGCAGCCTGTGAAATAGTCGCGGTTGGCGGCCATTCGATGAGCTCAGGAGCTCGGCAGGCAAAATGCCCTGGAGGGGCTTCGTCATGCCACCGGCACGGCCGGTGGTCATGACTTGCTTTATGAAGAAAATCTGAATTTTCAGCCCGATTGATTGACTTTAAATAATATATATGCTATAATAAGTATGAAAAGTATGAATAATCATACTTGTAAGTTTTATATATCGTCGCAAGTGCGACAGAAAGAGGCTTTCAATGAATTTTCCTAAAGGTAAATATGCGTGGATTGTTAAAATAGGTGAAAAAGGGCAGTTCGTAATTCCGAAAGAAGCACGTGAGATGTTCGATCTTCAGCCCGGCAGTGACATTCTGGTTCTTGGTGATGATAAAAGGGGACTGGCAATATTGCCGAGAGAAGCTCAAAGTCAGTTCATTTCAAAAATATTCGGAGAACTTGACAGCAATGACGATTGATATTTTAATGTTTGCTGAAAAGAAAGGGGCGTTATTTTGTGGATGCTATCAGGACTGAGGGACTGACAAAAAAATACAAGGATGTGGTGGCTGTAGACAGTCTTGACCTTACCGTAAGCAAAGGGGAGTTGTTTTCCTTGCTCGGAGTGAATGGCGCAGGTAAGACCACGACTATCAAGATGCTTTCATGTCTTACAAAACCCACAAGCGGTGACGCTTTTTTGAATGGTAAGAGTATTTGCGTTGAGCCTTCGGAAGTGAAAAAAATTATCGCAGTTTCACCCCAGGAAACGGCTGTTGCTTTGGGGTTATCTGTCCGTGAGAATCTTGAACTGATGTGCGGTGTTCACGGATTTACAAAAGATAAACAGAATCTGAAAATAAAGGAACTTACAGAACTTTTGGGACTTGAAACAGTTCTTGCCAAAAAGGCGGGGAAATTATCAGGCGGTTGGCAGAGGAGACTCAGTATCGCAATGGCTCTTATAAGCGAACCTGAAATTCTGTTCCTTGACGAACCGACACTTGGGCTTGATGTTCTTGCCCGTAGTGATCTATGGGATCTTATTACATCGCTTAAAGGCAAAGTTACAATTATTCTTACAACTCATTATATGGAAGAGGCAGAGGCTCTTTCTGACAGAATTGCCATAATGAAAGACGGCAAACTTCTTATCTGTGCAACTGCTGACGACATTAAAAAGACTGCTGATACCGATAATTTTGAACAAGCTTTTATCCGTATAGTTAAGGGGGCATTGAAATGAGGCTTATGGCTTTTGCGGGCAGAAATACAAAAGAGATCCTTCGGGATCCACTTAATTTGGCCTTTGGGCTCGGTTTTCCTCTTATTTTGATTCTTTTGCTTAGTGCAATACAGGCGAATATTCCCGTAGAGCTGTTTGAAATACAGCATTTGACTCCGGGGATTACTGTTTTCGGGCTTTCATTTATGACACTTTTTTCCGCAACGATCATTTCAAAAGACAGAGGAAGCTCTCTTCTTCAGCGTCTGTATACCACCCCGCTTACACCGACGGATTTTATTCTCGGATATACATTGCCCATAATTCCGATATCCATCGCTCAATGTATGGTATGTTATGCTGCGGCGCTGATACTCGGACTTGAAATTACAGTAAATATATTGTGGTCGATACTGTTTATTATTCCTGTTTCTGTTTTGTATATCGCTTTAGGTCTTCTTTGCGGCAGTGTTTTTAATGATAAACAGGTCGGTGGCATCTGCGGTGCATTGCTGACAAACCTTTCCGCATGGTTGTCGGGTATCTGGTTTGACCTTGATCTTGTGGGTGGTGCTTTCAAGAAGATTTCTTATGCGCTTCCGTTTGTTCACGCTGTAGAGTTGGAACGATCTGTACTGATTGGAAATTTTGCAGATGTTTTTCCTCATATTTGGTGGGTTTTGGGCTATGCAGTAATTCTTCTCTTTTTGGCTGTGATACTGTTTCTCCGTCAAATGAAAGCACAATAGGTTCAAAACTTTGGTAACATATCATTATACACCCCAAAAGTGTTCAGACTCTTGGGGTGTATATCAATTTATTATGGTCGTTTTATGATCTCAGTTTTTTCGTTTTTTGAATTTTGCTGTGATAAGCTCGGAGAGCTGAGAAATGATTATTGCGATAAACATGATTATGCAGCCGAAAATTTCCCTGCCTGTAAGAGTTTCGTTGAGCAATACCGCACCGCAAAGTATGCCGAATACTGATTCGAGACACATGAGAAGTGATGCGAGAGTTGCTTCTGTGTATTTCTGACCGACGATCTGGAAAGTATACGCCATACCGCAGCTCATAATTCCCGAATATAGCAGGGGAACGGTTGCGTTGAGAAGGTTTCCGATGCTCGGTTCCTCAAAAATAAACATGAGAATACAGGATAAAAGTCCGGAAACGGTAAATTGAATGCAGGAGAGCTTAATTCCGTCCACATCCGGTGCGAATTTTTCAATGGCAAGTATCTGCAATGCGAAAAACATAGAGCAGATGAATGCCAAAAAATCACCCCGGTTTATGGCAACTATCGCGTTTGGGTCAATGCAGAGAAAATACATTCCCAAACATCCGCCCGCAACGCAGAGCCATGTGACGAGGGGAACTCTTTTCTTTATGAAAAGCCCGAAAACGGGGGTAAAAAACATGTAAAATGCGGAAATGAACGCTATCTTTCCCGAATCGGAGTAGTAAAAAGCAAACTGCTGGAAGTTTGTTGCAACGCAGAGGATAACACCGAGAATGGAACCGTATATCAGTGTTTTTTTGTCGAAAACCTTATGGTTTTTCTTTTCTTCGGGAGAGAGCTTTTTTGTTTGGAAAAGGTCTCTGATGAAAATGAAAGGAAGCAGTACCGCCGCACCCATGAGAGTTCTTACGCCGTTGAATGTGAATGCGTCCACGGAGTCCATGCCGACGCTTTGGGCTACGAATGACGAGCCCCAGATGAAAGCTGTCAGAAGCAGCATTATTACGCCTTTGAATTGAGTTTTTTGCATTTATTATCTATCTCTTTTCTGAAAAAATACCAAATAATTATATCAGATTATATATACAAAGTCAAGGGAAAATCTGTGAATTCATGATATTTGCGCGTTGTAATGAGTTAGTGTGTTAAAGTTGTGTGACAATTTTCTATTCCCTATTGCTTTTTTTTACCGAATAGTGTATAATGTTCATGTCATTATCGCAACATTGTGAAATTTATTTTCAATAAAGCTTTTTTGCGGTGATAAATAGCTGATTTATAATAAAAAACATGAAAAACGGAGGAAAAACAAATGGACGGTAATACCATCCAGATATTGATCGCCATGGTCATTTATATGGCTGCAGTCATCGGCATCGGTATCTATTTTGCAAAAAAAGCAAACAAGAACTCTGAGAGTTATTTTCTCGGAGGCAGATCTCTCGGACCTTGGGTAACGGCAATGAGTGCCGAAGCTTCCGACATGAGCGGTTGGCTTCTTATGGGCCTTCCCGGTGTCGCATATTGGTGCGGTCTTGCGGAAGCAACATGGACAGCTCTCGGTCTTGCAGTCGGTACATATATCAACTGGCTCATCGTTTCAAAAAGACTTCGTCGCTACAGTGTGAGAGCGAATAACTCCATCACTCTGCCCGAATTCTTCTCCAACAGATTCCGCGAAAAGAACAAGATTATTATGACGATTTCAGCGCTCTTTATTCTTGTGTTCTTTACAGTATATGCTTCAAGCTGTTTTGTTACCTGCGGTAAGCTCTTTTCTTCACTTTTCGGAATGTCCTACACCTCAATGATGATAATCGGTGCGATCTTCGTACTTCTTTATACTCTTCTTGGCGGCTTCCTTGCAGAAAGTGCTTCTGACTTCATGCAGGCTATCGTAATGATCGTAGCGCTTACTGTTATCGTTGTCATCGGTACGATCAGCGCAGGCGGTGTTGGTGCGGTAATTGAAAACTCCGAAAAGATCCCCGGTTTCCTTGAACTTTTCGGAATTGCAACACCCACAGTTGATGCTGATAAGATTCAGCTCGTTGCAGACGGAGTACCCCTTTTCGGTGAAGCTGCTCCTTACAGCATTCTTACTATCTGCTCCCTTATGGCTTGGGGGCTCGGCTACTTCGGTATGCCTCAGGTTCTTCTCAGATTCATGGCTATCCGTAAAGAATCCGAACTCAAACGCTCCAGAAGAATTGCTACAGTTTGGGTAGTTATCTCCCTCGCCGTTGCAGTATTTATCGGTGTTGTGGGCAGAACTCTCTTCCCCACAGAACATCTCACAGCTTCCGCTGCTGAAAATATATTCATCACATTGGCAACAAGTTCCTTGCCCTCAATCCTTGCAGGTTTTGTAATGGCAGGTATCCTTGCCGCAACGATCAGTTCTTCCGACTCCTATCTTCTTATCGCAGCTTCCGCTGTTGCTAAGAACATTTTCCAGGGTGTTGTCAAGAAAAAGGCTACAGATAAGCAGGTAATGCTCGTTACAAGAATCACACTTCTTGCAATTGCTCTTATTGCTATGGTTATCGCTCTTGATGAAAACAGTGTTATTTTCAGAGTCGTATCTTTTGCATGGGCAGGATTCGGCGCAACATTCGGACCTCTTATGATCTTCTCCCTCTTCTGGAAGAGAATCAACAGAGCGGGCGCTATCGCAGGTATGGTCAGCGGTGCAGGTATGGTCTTCCTCTGGAAGCTCGTTATCAGCAAGCTTGGCGGTATCTTTGCAATCTACGAACTCCTTCCTGCGTTCATCTTCTCATCCATCGTTATCGTCGTTGTTTCACTTCTCACAGCTCCTCCTTCCAAGGAGGTCGAAGAAGACTTCGAAGCTGTTAAGTCCGGCAATGTTCCCGATGCAGTAATTGAAAATTAAGGTTATTTAAATATGGGGAACCATTCTTTTCTCGGAAAAAGAATGGTTCCCCAAACCCTTCCAAAGAAAACCGTTTGCCTGAATCGTCTTCTAAAAAGCTTTTTTATATTTCTCAAATATACCTCAAACGGCTTTTTTTTGAACTGGGTATGGGACAATGTCATTACGTTTGGTTTTTGAGTATTTATAAGAACTAAATTTCGCGTTCTCCCCCAGTCAGCGGAGCTGACAGCCCCCTCCCGGAGGGGGCTATGATATACCTCCCTCCGGGAGGGAGGGGGACCGCCATGCGGTGGAAGGAGAGTGCGGCATCAATCTTAATGAAGTTTCTTAACTTAATGACATTGAAGTGAGGTCATACTCTTTTCAAGAGAAAAGCAAGTTCGGGGCGTTTTTTATATAATTGTTGACATTTTTTAGGGAAAGTCTTTCCGTATATTGACATTGCTGAGTGTTTGTTGTATAATGAATATGAGGTGAAAGATATGTTTCAATTTATAAAATATGCAATCATGACCTTTTTGTTGACTCTTATGTTTGCCCTGTGCGGCTGTGGAGAAAGTTCAGAGTATTCCTGGATTTCCTTTGAAGATTTGCCTGAGGGATATACCCTTGAGGATGCAAAGGAAGATAATTGCGTTGTAAATGAAGACGGCGAGGTGACTTCCGGCAAGCAGGTCTGGGAAAGCTTTTTGAAAAAGACTGAAAAAAATGAGCCTGCCACAGTCAGACTTGTTCACTACTATACCCTCAGCGGTGAAGAAAATTATGACGAGGCGTATTATGACAGTATAAAAGACGATTATCCGAAAATGTATATTTCAGATCTTGAATTTGACGGGGAAAAGTACATATGGACGGCTTATTCAGATGAGGAACCACGTGTTTATGAGTATAAATATCTTATGCGTTATGAGGAAAACGATCCTCCCGAAAGCGCGACGTTTAATTCTGCGGTATACTATATCCTTGTGAATGAAAATACTTATACTTTAAAAGATATTCAACGGAGTCTTTTTAGTTCCCAGTCGACCGATTGGATAGACTTTCATTTTGTTTCTATTGAATATGATTATAAATAAATTTTAACCCCAATTCGGTTTTGTTAAGATAAAAAAGCTATCGCATATCTTTTGCGGTAGCTGTTGTTTTTTAAGGCAGTATTTCTGAGCTATGCTCGCTAAAAGTTTTTTGGAAAGGGCGCGGGAAAACCTATTTTACAAAAATGGTTTTCCCGCTAATAATTTATCTTTTATTCTACTATATTTCCGTCTGTGGAAATTGTTACCACGTTCCATGGAATGAATTTTCCGCTTGCCATAAGGGCGCGTTTTGTAGCGTTTTCAATGCCGCCACAGCAGGGAACTTCCATTCTCACCACCGTTACGCTCTTGATGTCGTTTGAGGCTATTATCTGCGTCAGTTTTTCTGCGTAATCCACCGCATCGAGTTTCGGACAGCCGATAAGCGTCACTTTTTTGCGAATGAAATCCTTGTGGAAGTTTGCGTAAGCGTAAGCCGTGCAGTCAGCGGCAATGAGCAGATTTGCACCGTTGAAGTATGGCGCGTTTACAGGCGCAAGCTTGATCTGAACGGGCCAGTTGGAAAGCTGACTTGTAACAGGTGCAGACGGTGCGACCTCACATTTTTCTTCACGTTTGAAGACTTTTACATTGCTTCCCGGACAGCCGCAGGGAAGTTTGCCTTCTGCTTTCTGCTTTTTTGAAGCCAAAACTGCCGCTTCGTCGTAGGCAGGTGCTTCACGCTCTTCAAAGGAAATTGCGCCTGTGGGACATGCGGGGAGACAGTCTCCCAGACCGTCGCAGTAATGCTCTTTTGTGAGCTTTGCTTTTCCGTCGATCATTTCAATAGCGCCTTCGTGGCATGCCTTTGCGCAAAGTCCACAACCGTTGCATTTGGATTCGTCTATTTTGATTATTTTACGTTTCATAATTTTTTTCTCCTTTTTTCGTTTACCTCTTGATTTTACGAGAATATTATACTATAATATAAACAGAATGTATGTTGAATTTTCAACGAAAAGGATAGCGTGAAAGTTTAATTTATAAAAATATTTTGTATTTTTGTTTCACGCTCAAATTCAAGCTAAAAATGGGTCCCGTTCCCATTTTTGTTTGCCTGCAAACCCACTTGAATTTAATAAAGTATTTGTGCCGCCGTAATGACGGCGGAATGGAGATTGATATGAGAGAATATTTGGATGTTTTGCGTAATTGCGCTTTGTTTGCGGATATTTCCGATGAAAATCTGCTTCCGATGCTGGGCTGTCTCGGCGCAAAGGCTTCAAAGTTTAAAAAAGGACAGACTGTTATTGCTGAGGGGGATCCTGCAGACAGGTTCGGTATCCTGCTTTCCGGAGAGCTTCAGGTTATGCGTATCGACTACTATGGGAACCGCAGTATCATGGATAACATTGAACCGACTCAGCTTTTTGGCGAGTCATTTGCCTGTGCCGAGGTTAAAAGTTCGCCTGCTGATGTTGTTGCAACTGAAGACTCTGAGCTTTTGCTTGTGGATGCTCACCGAATTACTCAGACCTGCTGTAACGCCTGCGATTTCCACAACAGAATGATATTCAATCTGCTGAAAATAGTTGCTACGAAAAACCTTGTTTTTAACCAGAAGATAGAGATCACGTCAAAGCGGACGACCCGTGAAAAGCTTCTGACGTATCTGTTGATGCAGGCAAAGAAAAACAAAAGCAATTCCTTTGATATCCCTTTTGACAGACAGGAGCTTGCCGACTATCTTGAAGTTGACAGAAGCGGACTTTCCGTGGAGATCGGAAAACTTGTCAAAGAAGGTAAGATTCAGTGCTACCGCAGTAGGTTTACTGTCGTTGAGGTGTGATTTTCTCTCTTTTTCAGGGAATTCTCAGTTTGCGAGAGAGATTTACGGTCTGTGGGGTTGATTTCTCTCCGACATTTTGGTAGAATTAAGCCAAAGGAACAGACCTGTTCCCTTTCAGTACAGTTTTCAGGAAAGGAAATCAAACAATGGAAAAGAAAACTATAGGTCAGTTTATTGCCGCACTGAGGAAAGCAAGCGGCATGACTCAGAAACATCTGAGTGAAAGATTGAATGTCTCCGACAAGGCGGTCAGCCGTTGGGAACGTGACGAATGTGCCCCCGACCTTTCTCTTATCCCCGTCATTGCGGAAATTTTCGGAGTCACATCCGATGAAATATTGCGTGGGGAAAGGAAATTCGGCGAGGCGGATATTTCGGAATATCCCGTTACTTCTGCGAAAAGCACAAAACAAGTAGAAAGAATTTTAAATGATGCAAAATTGAAGTTCAGCATCAGAAGCATTATTTCCGTGGGCATCGCTATTGTCGGTCTGCTCGGCGCAATGCTCTGCAATTTCGGTTTCAACAGAGCAAGTATAGGTTTTATCGTTGCTTGTATTTTGTATATTGCGGCAGTTATCTGCCAGTCGATTTTTGTGAAATTAGCTTACGCTTCGATTGCTGACGAGGAATTTGAGAGCGAAAAGTGGGAGAATTGCAAGCGTGATCTTTTCAATACGGCTTTTCTTACTTATGCGGTTATACTGACTGTATTTGTCGTCACTTTGCCCTTGGCTTTTCTGTTGGGAAATGCTTATTTGGGCTTGGTCGCGGAAACATGGTTGACTTACGGCTTGGTTTATGGGATAATTTCAGTTTTTCTGTGTGCGGTTTTTAAAGTGTTTTCGGAGCGACTCGCACTCAGGCTTAGGGTCTACACTTTGTCTGAAAATGAAAAGGCTCATTCAGATAAGGTGTTCAGGTTCGATAAAAAAATGATCTCTGTTCTTGTTCTGGTCGTATGTATCACTTTTGTTATTCAGATCGGATTCAATTCGGTTTTTTCAATAGAAATGTTTTCCAAAGGCAGGACCTTTGATTCTGTGGATGAATTCGTGGAATTTATGGAAACCCCTGCGAAGTATAATGGCAGATATTATTCGACTTCTCATATAAATACCGGAAATTATATTGATATGAATATTGTAACGGATTATAATTACTCTGTAAGTGAACAACATGTTCCTGTAATTTCGGGAGAGTCTGATATGAGCGACTATTTTCAGTACTATGATTTTGATGAGACTCATTATTTTGATGAGAACGGTAATGAAATTTCCGAAGAAGAAGCTTTGGGTGTAAACATTCATGATAAAAACGGAGAGCTGGTCAAATCTTTTATTGCTCGAAATGAGACCGTTGCTCAGTGGTCAGTTGATTGGAACGATGATGTACCTACCTTTACGGTTTATACACAGGATGATTTTATAAGGTTTTACGCTATCGGCAATGATATAAATTCCATGCTTGCCGTTTTGTGTGTCATTGAGATTCTTGTGATAGGTTCTATATGGTTCATCCTTCGCCGCAAAATTAAGTGAAAAACTTAAATTGCCCCTTCGGGGGCTTTTTTGTTACGAAAAAGCGAAATGTATACAAGAGGTATTGACAAATATATCGGAAGGCGATATAATATATATCGAAGACCGATATAACGGTTGACGAAATGAAAGAGGGTTATTTAATTATGAAAAACAATAACGAAAAGGGAAATAATGATCAGAATACCACTCATTATATGCCGCTTTATATGTGCATAGGTATTTCTATCGGTTTGGCGGTTGGTGCGGCAACAAATAATATACCTGTCTGTATGTGTATGGGTATGGGAGCCGGTACTTGCATCGGGGCAATTCTTGACCGACAAAACCGTAAAAAAGAAAGTGATGATTCCGAACAGGAAAAAGAAGAACAGGAGAATGAAAATGTCTAATATTGCTTTGACAGAGGCTGTCTTTTATATTTTGCTTTCCCTTGTTGAGCCTCTTCACGGCTACGGAATAATGCAGAATGTTGAAAAACTGTCAGGCGGGCGTGTCCGTCTTGCGGCAGGAACGCTTTACGGCGCAATAAATACTTTGCTTGAAAAATGCTGGATAACGGCTCTCACGGGCGAAAAGGACAGCAGAAAAAAGGAATATCTGATCACGGAAAAGGGCAGGGAGGTCCTGAATGAAGAAATTCTCCGTTTGCAGGAGCTTCTTGACAACGGGAAAAAGGTATTGGAGGGAAAAACGAATGAGAAAAACGGTTAAAAAAATGTTTTGGGCTTGGGATTTCGACAAAGAAGAGGCTTGGCTTAACGAGATGGCGGCGAAAGGACTTAGTCTTGTGAGTGTGGGTTTTTGTCGTTATGATTTTGAGGAGACTTTGCCCGGCGAATACGGTGTAAGGATCGAACTTTTGGAAAAGGTTGTCACCGATCCCGAAAGTGAAAAATACATAGAATTTATTGAAAGCACGGGCGCTGAGCATGTCGGAACATGGCTCCGTTGGGTGTATTTCCGCAAGAAAAAGACTGACGGCGACTTTGAACTGTTTTCCGATATAGCTTCAAGAATCAAACACCTCACGAGGATAATGAATTTTATTTTGGTTTTAGCCGTTGCAAATTTGCTTATCGGTACGGGAAATACCATAAACGGTATTATAAATGTGCCTGAAATTGCGTTTCTTCCAATGATAAATATCGTTTTGGGCTTGTTTGCGATGTGGGGTTATTTTAAACTCAGCAAAAAACGCAAAAAACTGAAATCGGAACAAAATATTTTTGAATGAGCGGCTAAGAAATGCCATTATTGTGTGGTATACTGTGAACAAAAGTATTTTACGGAGGTTTTACCGTGTCCGATCTGAATAAAAACGAATGTACGGGGCATTGTGCCACCTGCAAAAAATGTACGGTGGATTTTTCCAAAGACCTTATTTCCGAGGACCTTGGGATAATGAAAGTTGAAGTCCTCGATGTGGCAGATGAATTTTTTGCAAATGTTGGAGCTGCTGTGGCTTCAATGGGACCGACTGTTGAAGTTTTTCGTGCTTCCGACTTGAAAAAATACGGCGATTTCCGTCTTCCCGCCCTTGCTGTCAACGGCAAAGTCGTTTCTCAGGGAAAAGTCCTTTCCGTTGCGGAGATCAGCTCTTTGCTCATGAAAATGTTTTAAATGTAAATTCTCAAAGTAAATGTTGCGTCTGTTTTGTTGTCATATTTACTTTGAGAATTTACTTTTTTTCAGGCTGAAGTCTTGACAAAAGCCGTGACATATGGTATAATTTACTTGCGACACATTTTAATATTTGATTCCATGATTGGGAGACTACATTTGATAAAAGTGTATTCTCTCCTCCCGTTCATGGAAAGGTGTGTCGCAGCATTGAGAGGTACATTTTTAGTGCGCTTCTTGATGAAGCGCATTTTTTATATAAAATATTTATTGGAGGTATCCAAAATGAAAACAAAACATTTGAGCCTGTTGCTTGCATTTTTAATGTTTATAACGATGCTGGCGGGGTGCGCACAGACACAGACAGAGACGCCGGAGGAACCTGGTCCATCTGAGGTCGTTGATCCCGTTGAGCCCGAAACGTCGGAAGTAGTGGAGCCCGTTGATCCCAATATTATAACTTTAAGGGAAAATGCGGTAATTTCCACCACACCGGCTGAATATAATACTCCTGAAATTTTCTTTGAAGACGGTGTGTATTATCAGAAATTTGATCCCTACAATGTTACGGGATGCCTTTCAAGTATGCAGGTTAATGTTGCTTATACAGACGACATTAACGTGAATTCCGATTCTGTTATGGTTTATACTCAGAATGAGTCAAGCGTTCAATCCTGGAATGCAGTCGATGACCGCTACAATATTGATATGATGATAGCCATAAACCGTGCGGACCTTGCTTGGGCAGAGGCTCACCCCGAAAGTGTTCAGACTGAATCTGACGGATCTCTAATGCTTCACGGGTCGGGAGCGTCATATTATATGGTTCCTACCGAGGAGTTTATTGAATATACCTGGGATATCGTTGAATGGTCTTTGAAAGCATTCAATCCGACTTCCATAGCATTTGAAGAGCCTGAAATGTGGAATAGCTCAGGATATTCCGAAGGCTTCAAAAATGAATGGAGAAACTATTTCAACGAGGAATGGCAAGAGCCGTTAAGTAGTCCCGAAGCAATGCTTAAAAGTATGGAGCTTAAAACATATCTTTTTGAACGTATAATCAAAGTAATATCAGAACGAATTTCTGAAATTGCTCCTGACACTTCATTTTATATTGCAACTCATTCCACGGTAAATTATAATGACTGGAACATAACAGCAGGTTTGAATCATTATATGGCAACGGGTGCTGTTGACGGAATCATCGGTCAGACGTGGAGTGATACGATCAGATCAGAGTTTATTTATGACGGACGTAAAATTACGGATGAGTATTTAAATGCTTATATAGAATTTGCTTCTTATATAGACTCTGTTGAAGGTACGAATTTCTTTGCATTGGCTGATCCGATGTGCGATGCTGTGGATGAAACAGAGGATAATAATCATTTTGCATATCTGCAGAATATTATAGCCTCTCTTATGCACCCTGAAATACACCGTTTTGAGATTTGTCCTTGGACAAACAGAGCATTTGGCAATGTTTCTATTTCGTATAAAACGATCCTTCAACAGTGCTTCAATGCACTTAACGAGGTCGGCGGTAAAGAGGTTACTCTTGAAGCCGGAACTCCGGGTATTAAATATGTGGTTTCAGATACGATGTCCTGGCTTAAAAACGGTCAATGGTCTATAGATACTTCCGATGCTTATTACAGCGTGACAATGCCTCTTGCAATGAACGGAATTCCTGTTGGTGTGAAATCTATGGAGCAGCTCTATACAGCAGAAGACCTTGATGATGTTAAAATTCTTATACTCAGCTATGATAATCAGCTCCCTATGAGCGAAGATGTTAACACTGCTGTTTCTGATTGGGTAAAAGCAGGTGGTACGTTGCTTTTACTGTCTGGACGTAATGAATATTGGAAAATGGATGATAGATTTTGGTCTGAAGACGGGGACCCCATTACCAATCTCTTTAAAAAGCTTGGAATTGAAGCGAATGTAATAGATGATACTCCAAATATACGTGAAAATCTGACCGGTAAGGGTGAAATAAATGATTTTGTTTCAGCTTACAAGCTTATTGGTATTAACAGAAAATATGCTGTGTCTTACGAAAGTAAGTATGAAACTCTTGTTTCAGCCGGAGATTTTCAGATCGGATTTGAAACTTCTGTCGGAGACGGTCATCTTATTGCGGTAGGCCTTCCTACATCTTTGTACGGCAGCTCAGGCGGTGCAAATCTTTTAAGAAGCATTGTGAAGTATGCAACTCAGTATTCTGATGTCGAATATGCGGAAACAAATCTCATGACTGTACGCAGGGGAAACATTGTTGCAACCCATGCTTTAAGAGAAGATGAGACCCTTGAGGGTAAATATATTGATCTTTTTGATGATCGTCTGGCCGTGGTAACAGATCCTTTGGTTAAAGCCAAGGACTCTCGTTTCCTTTATGATATTTCAACATTCGATCTTACTGTTCCAAGATTTGTTTTTAGCGGAGGAGAATTGACTATTGATGAAGACGGAAAACCTCTCCTTTCCGAAACTGATTCAAAAACCACTTTCGCATATACTGCAGCAGGTAACAGTATTGTTGCAACAAGGATTCTTGCTCCCAACGGTGTTTATCCTGAAACCGTAAAGGCTGTATGCGGAGAGCAGGAGCTTGAAGTTGTTGAAATATGGTCAAATGAAACTTCCTCTTTACTTCTTCTTATTGAGGGTAAGGCTACTCCCACAAATATTGAGATAACTTGGGGCAGTACTCCCAGGGAAGACGGACAGAACGTATATTATATTGATAAATGTGTTGCTTGTAACGATTCAAATGAAGATATCGAATATATTGTTTTCAATAATGCAGGTGTAAACCATGGGCTCAGATTCTGTGACCTTGACCTTCAGCTCGTTTATAAGTTTGATATCAGTAAATATCATAATGTCAGATTTTCATTGAGTATTTCACAAAATTATATAGTTGAAGTCTCTCCAGATAATGAGAATTGGACAATGGTTGCGGATTATTCTCAGGGAGGAACTGTTCCTCATGTGACTGACGGAAGCAATCTCACAACACTTACATTGTATCCTTCTGATTACGGAATTACTGAAAATTTCTATTTCAGACTCAGAAACTCCGATGTTACCAAGGGTTGGGGCGGTTCCATTAATGCAATCCGTTGGGCATACAGTGTTTCTGAAGATGAATATAATAATATAAACAATTCGAGTGATCAATAACTGTACTTTTTGAAAATATTTAATAAAGAGTATAAGTTTAATGCCCCGATCTGTTATTTCTGAACAGGTCGGGGTAAATTCTTTTAATATTATTATGATTAAAAATTTCCTATAAAATTATATATTTTCCTATTTTTTCTTCTGTTTCCATTAAAATTTTATTTTTCAAGTTAATATTTTTCGTTTGTGATATTGACAAACCTTGCAAAATAGATTATAATATAGTTGGCGAATTATCGGTTGAAATGCGGTGAGCTCTTTTTGCCGTATTTTTTCAAGTGTTTATTTAAGAATAAGAGGTGTTATTTTTGGCTTTTACGTTTAAAGGGGGTATCCACCCCGATTACAACAAGGACCGTACATATGCCAGCCCTATAGAGGAACTTCCCGCAACTGAGGAAGTTATCATTCCTTTGTCTCAGCATATCGGTGCACCTTGTTCTCCTACTGTTTCTGTCGGAGATCATGTATATATAGGTCAGATCATAGGTGACAGCGATGCAGGTCTTTCCTGTCCCATTCATTCATCTGTTTCGGGTAAAGTCAAGGCGATCGCTCCTCATTGGCACCCTTCAGGTGTTAAAGTTCAGTCCATAGTTATCGAAAACGATTTTAAGGACGAGCGCAATGACAGCATCGAACCTTATGAGGGAGATCTTGATGACCTTACACCTTCCGAAATTATCGGTTATGCCCGTGAGGCGGGTATCGTTGGTATGGGCGGTGCGGCTTTCCCTCTTCATGCGAAACTCAAAACTGCTTTCGATAAAAAGATCGAAGTTATTATTATCAACGGTGCTGAATGTGAACCGTTCATTACTGCTGACCACCGTGCTATGGTCGAATATCCCAGAAGTATCGTGAACGGTGCGAAGCTTATCATGAAATGTCTTGGCAAGACAGATGCTATCATTGCCATTGAAGACAATAAGCCCGATGCAATAGCTTCCATGACAGTAACTGCGGAGGACAGCGGTATCAGAATTTGTCCCTTGAAGACAAAGTATCCTCAGGGTGGTGAAAAACAGCTTATCAAAGCCATCACGGGCAGAGAAGTTCCTCCGGGAAAACTCCCAATGGATATCGGTTGCGCTGTATTCAATGTTGATACCTGTGCTTCTCTTTTCAGAGCCGTTTCCAAGGGAAGACCTTTGACGAAACGTGTTTGTACCGTTTCAGGCTCAGCTGTTGCAAACCCGAAAAATCTGCTCGTCAGAGTAGGAACTCCGTATTATGCTCTATTTGAACATTGCGGTGGATTTGTTAAAGATCCTTATAAGATCATTTCAGGCGGTCCCATGATGGGTTCAGCGCAACATTCCGTTGAGATCCCTGTTATTAAAAATACTTCCGCTTTGCTTGCGTTCTGCGGTGACGAGGAATCTTTTGACGAGAATCCCACATGTCTCCATTGCGGAAAATGCGTAAATGTATGTCCCATGAGGCTTATGCCCAATTACATTTATATGCATGCGGAAAAAGAAGAGTTTGCCGAATGTAAAAAATACAATGTTCAGGACTGTATCGAATGTGGCTGTTGCTCATATGTATGTCCCGGCAGACTTTATCTTGTTCAGGCAATGCGAATGGCTAAAGGCCATTTGCCCAGATAGAAAAGGAGAGTGAAAATTTTGGCACAGAGATTTCTTGTAAACTCATCTCCTCATTACCGTTCAGGGGATACTACCCGCACAGTAATGACCGATGTTGTAATTGCGATGCTTCCCGCCCTTGTGGGTGCGGTCATCTTTTTCGGTTTCAGAGCTTTGACTCTCACTCTCGTTTCCGTGGGTGCCTGCCTTGCTTTTGAAACACTTTACTGTAAGATCGCAAAGAAGAAAAATACCATTTATGATTGTTCTGCAATAGTTACAGGTATGCTTCTTGCTTTCAATATGCCTGTGGCGGTTCCTTATTGGATCCCCGTTATCGGTGCGCTTTTTGCTATCGTCGTTGTTAAAATGCTTTTCGGCGGTATCGGTAAAAATATCGTAAATCCTGCCCTTGCGGCAAGAGCGTTTTTGTTCTCATGGCCCACGCTCATGACAACATTTACGAAACCTTTTGTTTCTCCCGCACTTCCCATTTTCTCAGATCCGATTTTTACGGAAGGCGCTGAACTTTCCGAATACATGGATTCCATTTCTGCCGCAACACCTCTTAAAGCGCTCAAAGCAGGTGTGCTATCCGACACAAGCATTATAGATATGTTTGTGGGTAACACAGGAGGCTGTCTTGGCGAAACAAGTGCCGCACTCCTGCTCCTCGGTTGCGCATATCTTCTTTTCAGAAAAGTTATTACATGGCATATCCCCGTAACTTACATAGGTACAGTCGCTCTTATAACTTTCATTTTCCCTGCTACGGGTGGATATTTTGATCTTGACTTCATGCTCCAGTCCATTTTCAGCGGCGGTCTTTTCCTTGCGGCAATATTCATGGCAACTGACTATACAACAAGTCCTGTTACCAAAAAAGGCCGTATTATTTTCGGTATCGGTTGCGGTCTGCTGACGGTGTTCCTCCGCTATTACAGCGGTTATTCCGAAGGCGCAAGCTATGCGATACTTCTTATGAATATGTTAGTTCTCCCCATTGATAAACTGACTAAACCCAAGAGATACGGAATAGGAGGCGGATACCATGTCGAATCAGGCAAATAAATCTGAAATGCTTCCTTTGAAGCTTATGATCATCGTAACCGCCGTCGTTCTCATGCTTGCCATTGTTAATGAGCTTACTTATGAGACCATTGCGGCAAACGCAGCGGCAAAAAGCAACAGCGCAAGACAAGAGCTTTTTGTTGACTCAACAGGCTTTACTTTCGTTGATTTTGAATTGACGGAAGAAGAGGCTAAAACTGTCAGTGAAATTTATTCCGCATCAGGTGCAGGTGAAGATATCCTCGGTTACTGTATGAATGTTACCTGCGGAGGTTTCGGCGGTGATATCGTGCTTGTAGTAGGTGTCGATCTTGATGGTTCAGTGACCGGTGTTCGACTGATTTCTCACTCAGAAACTCCCAATATCGGCGCGAAAGCAGTTTCTGAAGATTCAGCACTTTTGCCTCAATTTGCAGGCGCTTCCGTTTCTGATATCGGCAATATTTCAGCTGTCAGCGGTGCGACTGTGACTTCCGAGGCTGTGAAAGACGGTATTGCTAAGGCACTCGCCGTTGCAGAAAGACTTTTAAAGGAGGGTTATTGATATGTCTGATAAAAAACAGTCAAAAGCCGCTTTTTATCTTCAGGTAATCAAAGACGGTATCATTTTTAAAAACCCCACTTTTATCCAGCTTTTGGGTATGTGTCCCACTCTCGCCGTAACCACATCTGTTTCAAACGGTATCGGTATGGGACTTTCCGCAACATTCGTTCTTATTTTCTCAAACTTTTTCATCTCGCTTCTGAGAAAATTCATTCCCTCAAAAATTCGTATCGCTTCATATATCGTTATCATTGCAGGTTTTGTTACCATTGTTGACCTTATAATGAAAGCGTATATGGAATCCCTATCCGAATCTTTGGGACTTTTCATTCCGCTTATAGTAGTTAACTGTATAATTCTTGCAAGAGCTGAAAGCTTTGCTTCCAAAAACGAACCCATAGCATCTGCCCTTGACGGTCTTGCATCAGGTCTCGGTTTTACTTTGGCTCTTACAATAATCTCAGCTATCAGAGAAGTTATCGGTAGCGGTACATTCCTCGGCTTCAATATTATGGGTGACGCATATTCTCCTGCGCTCCTTATAGTTCTTCCCGCAGGCGGTTTTCTTGTCCTCGGTTTTCTCATTGCGCTTGTTCAGTACATCATGCAGAAAGGTAAGGGTGAATAACAGATGCTTAATCTTATTGTAATTTCCATTACAGCCATTCTTATCGAGAACTTCGTCCTTGTTAAGTTCTACGGATGCTGTCCTTTCCTTGGTGTTTCCACTAAATCAAGTACAGCTGTGGGCATGGGTATGGCAGTCGTTTTCACAATGACTCTTACCTCAGCGCTTACATGGCCTCTTTACTGGTATGTGCTTGAACCACTCGGTCTTGAATATCTCCAGACCATTGCATTCATCGTTGTTATTGCGGCACTTGTTCAGATAATCGAAATGTTCCTGCAGAAGAGTATTCCTGCGCTTTATTCCGCATTGGGTATTTATTTGCCCCTTATCACTACGAACTGTGCGGTTCTCGGCGTTGCGTTGCTGAACATCACAAAAGAATACAATTTCATAGAATCTGTAGTTTACGGTTTTTCCGCAGGCGTTGGTTTCCTCCTTGCGATATACCTTCTCTCCGTGGTTCGTGAACGTATGAGCTATGCCGATATTCCCAAGCCTTTCAGAGGTTTCCCCATTGCTCTTATTGCAGCGGCGCTTCTGAGTATCTCTTTCATGGGCTTCCAGGGACTTAAACTTCCGTTTTAACAGGGGGTAAAGAAAATGGATTTTTTGAATATTTTAATAACGGTTCTCGTCATGGCGGCTCTTGCTCTAGTGTTGGGCTTTGCTCTCAGTTTTGCAAGTAAAGTTTTCCATGTGAAAAAAGATCCCAGACTTGAACAGATCGTTGAATGTCTTCCCGGTGCAAACTGTGGCGGTTGCGGATATGCAGGTTGCGGTGACTATGCCGAAAAGATTATTTCCGAGGGAGCACCCGTAAATAAATGTCCTGTCGGTGCTGCAAAAGCTGCTGCTGAGATCGCAAAGATCATGGGCGTTGAAAATGCAGGCGAAACAGTTCGTATGCGTGCTCAGGTAATGTGTAGCGGTACAAATTCTCTTGCCAACAGAAAATACAATTATCTCGGTATAGATGACTGCCTTTCCGTTGCAAAACTCGGTAACGGTCCCAAAGAATGTGCTCACGGCTGTATCGGTCTCGGAACTTGCGTAAAAGTATGTAATTTCGATGCGATCAAAGTCGAAAGAGGCGTTGCAGTTGTTGAATACGAAAAATGTGTTGCCTGCGGTATGTGCGTGAACAGTTGTCCTCAGCATCTTATTCGTCTCATTCCTTTTGATGCGGATGTTTGGGTCGGCTGTAATTCCCACGACAAAGGCCCTGTTGTTCGTTCTCTCTGTAAGGTCGGCTGTATCGGTTGCGGACTTTGCACTAAAGTCTGTCCCACGGACGCTATATCTGTAAATGAAGGCGTTGCTTCTATTGATTACACAAAATGTATTAACTGCGGCGCTTGCGTTGAAAAATGCCCCAGAAAGATCATCTGGTCAGGCAAAAAACAGATCAAAAACGGTGACACCATCGAAAATGATGCTGTCCCCAATGAATCTATAGAAAAAGAACCCAGAAGGGTCAAAAAAGCAGAACCCGAAGAGAAAGAATTCTGATTTCGGGTGAAAATATCGGAGTTTAAAGGGAGAATCAAAATCTCCCTTTGCTCTGCGAAATGGAAGAGGTTTGAAAGTGAAACGGACGATACGCTTCAAAAGATCGACCCAGCCGAAGAAACGTGTAAACAAATGGTGGATAGTGTTTCTCGTTTTCGTCGGTTTGTTGGCGTTTTTTGTGGGTTTTATGGCTGTTCGTCCAGTATTTATGCTTTTCGGACTTGTTTCATAAATCAACTTTGTAATTTCAGGAAGGTCTTGAGTTTAAATTGAAAGAAAAACGTCTTTCAAAAGATTTTACACAGGGTAATATCCCCAAGCAATTGTTGCTGTTTACTTTGCCTTTCATGGCTTCAAATGCACTGCAAGTTTTATACAGTACGATAGATATGATAATTGTCGGCCACTATGTCGGCACAGCAGGACTTTCGGCGGTTTCTCAGAGCAGTCAGATATTGAATTTTGCCACAATGGTATGTCTCGGTTTTGCAAACGGTGGACAGGTCCTTGTATCCCAGGCTCTCGGCGCGGGAAAGAAAAAGGAAGTAAATAATATCATCGGAACACTTTTCAGCCTTATTTCTATCCTCGGTCTGATCTTCTCTGCAGTTGTTCTTTGTGCGTTTCCGTTGATACTGGATGTAATGAATATTCCTGTGGAATCATACGATATGTCTGTTGATTATCTGGTTATTTGCGGTTCGGGGCTTATTTTTACAGCAGGATACAATATGGTTTCCGCCGTCTTGCGCGGAATGGGCGACTCAAAAAGGCCTTTTCTTTTTATCGGAATAGCATCTGCCGTCAACCTTGTTCTTGATATTCTTTTTACCGGTATTCTCGGTTGGGGCGTTGCAGGTGCTGCTTGGGCGACTATTATCGGTCAGGCTGCTTCGTTTGTATTCTCACTTTATTTCCTTTACAAAAATAAAGATGCTTTTGGTTTTGATTTTAAATTTGAAAGCTTTAAGATCAAGTTGAAATATTTCAAGATGATATTCCAACTCGGTTTACCAATGGCTATTCAGTCAGGCTTTATAAATATTTCAATGCTCTTTGTAAATGCCCTTGTTAATGATGTTGGTGTGGTTGCGTCTGCAACATTCGGAGCCGGTATCAGAATTGACGATATTATAAACAAGATATCTCAAGGTATCCAGTATGCGGCAATGCCCATGATAAGTCAGAACATTGCGGCAAATAAGCCTGAAAGAGCGAAAAAAGTCGTGTATTTCTCGTGGGTGTATTCTTTTATTCTCACGGTTATCTCAATGGCGGCGTATGTGCTTTTCGGCAAAGAGCTGTTCATGATCTTCTCCGACGACCCACTTGTACATGAGATGTCAAGCACTTTCATCAGTGCTATTTTGTGGATGTTCCCCGCACTTGCGATAATGAGAGGTACGGGCGCATTTATTCAGGGAATCGGAAATGTACGTTTCAGCATGATCCTTGCGCTCCTTGACGGTGTAATTCTGCGAATCGGTCTCAGTTGGCTTTTCGGCTTGGTTTTGAACTGGGGCTTCTACGGCTTCGTTCTCGGTTACGGTATTGCGGCATACGGAAATGCAATTCCCGGATTGATCTATTTTCTTTCGGGAGTTTGGGAAAAACGTCGGGTTTTGGCTGAAGATATTTAAATTTGATTTATGAAAGGGGCTTTTATTGTGTTTGATCTTGAAAAAGATGCTCCCATTTACGGAGCATTGGCATCGTATGCCCGTTCAAAACAAGCCTCTTTTCATACTCCGGGACATAAAAATTATAGGTTTTCAGGTGATTTTTTTGGAATATATCCCTTTGATGCAACGGAGATTTCCTGCACCGATGAGCTTTATTCCCCTGAAGGCTGTATTGCTGAGGCGGAAGCTAAAGCCACAGAACTTTTCGGTTCATATCATACATTTTTTTCTGCGGGCGGTGCGTCTCAATGTGTAAAAGCCGCATTGGCTGAATTTGCAGGTGAAAAGGTGATTTTTGACAGAAATATCCACTTTTCCGCTGCAGCGGCAGTAGCTTTTTACGGAATTGATACTGTTTTTGTCTGCGGAAAAAATGATGCAAAAACATCTCTTCCGATGCCACCCACGGCTGAAGATATTCGTTCTGCCATTGAAAAAGATCCCGACGCAAAAGCTGTTTTTCTTACTTCTCCCAACTATTTCGGCATTTCTGCCGATTGCCTTGCAATAAGAAAGCTTTGCGACGAAAAAAATATAACTTTTATTGATGACAATTCTCATGGGACACATTACTGTTTCTGTCCCGAAATGAGAAATTCCCCTTATGACGGTCATCACGCTCATGTGGTCATAGACTCCGCCCACAAAACTTTGCCCGTAATGACAGGCGGTGCTTTTCTTCATTACAATAAGGAAATTTCTCTTGAGACAGTTCGTCGCAGAATGATGGCAGCAGGCTCGACAAGTCCTTCGTTTCCAATACTTGCATCTCTTGATCACGGCAGGGCTGTCTGTGCTTGTGACGGCGAAAAAATTTATTCCGTTTGCTGTAAAAAAATAAAAGATCTTAAGAAAAAATTGATGTTGAACGGTTTTACCGTTGCAGACGGTACGAATACAGATCCTCTTCGTTTGGCTGTATATTTCGGTGAAAAATGTGAGGATACGGCAAAAAAACTTGAAAAGAATAATATTTATCCTGAAATGACTTCAAGCGGTTTTATCGTTTTTATAATTACCCCTTTCAATTCCAATGAAGATCTTGAACTGCTGGAAAAAACGCTTTTGAGCTTCGAAGCTGTTGAAATTGTGGAAAATTTCAACTCAGGTTTCGAGTTGCCGCCAAAAAAAATGAACATTCGTGATGCGTTTTTTGCCGAAAGGGAAGCTGTCGAACCGCTTATTTCTGAGGGTAGAATTTCTGCGGAAATGATTTCGTTTCATCATCCGCCCTGTGTCCCTCTTGCGCTTCCGGGGGAGGTCATCACTCATGATCTTGCGTTGTTTATGAGTGAAAACGGTTATGGCAAAGTGGAAGTCGTTGTGGAAAGCAATTATTGAATTACGGAGAAAATAATGGATACTTCAAAAATTATCGGCAACGAGGCCCTCAAACGTGAATTGGAAAAGCCCTTCCATGCGTATATTATTGAGGGCGCTCACGGTTCGGGCAAAACACTCTTGGCAAATCTCATAGCGCAGGCAAATGTCTGTGTTTCCGATGGGGTTCGTCCTTGTGGAAAATGTTCCTCATGCGTGAAATTTCTTGCCGACTGCAACATAGATATTAAACATATCCCTGCGGATACCGATGTGAAAAATATGCGTGCCGCAATTTCGGATATTTATATCAGACCAAATGAGTCTGAAAAAAGGTGCTATATTATCGAAGACGGTGACGGACTTTCCGTTCCTTGTCAGAATGTTCTTCTTAAATCTCTGGAGGAACCGCCTGAATTTTCTGTTTTTATAATCACTTGCACTTCAAAGGAAAAACTTCTTGAAACGATCCGTTCACGTTGTGTGGTTCTGACCCTTGCTCCCATCAGAAACGAGGATGCTGAAAAATTCTTTGAAAAACGTGAATATGATAAATATACTCCTCAACAAAAACAGGCGGCGATCCGTCTTTCCGAGGGCTTTTTAGGTAAAGCTATTGAAGTTCTTGAGGGGAATTCCTACGGTATATACAATGCCTGTGAAAGTTTCACAAATGCGTGCCTTGACGGCACTGCAGGTGAGGCGATGAAGATCGCTTCATTCAAAAATCGTGAAGAACTTCAGGATTTTATTCGGACTTTAAGTATTTATGTTTCCGCAAGGATAAGGACAGGTGCGGAAAAACGTGATATCCAAAGGCTTTTTGCACTCAGCTCTGCGGTTGAGTCTCTTGTGAAAGATGTTGAATACAACATCAATGTTAAACTTTGGAATGTTGTCCTTGTAATGCGCTGTCTCAGCGCCGTGTCTCCTTCAAGGAGAAAATAATGTTTTCGGATCCCGAATCTGACTCCGAGAAATTCGGGAAAGCATTAAAAATCGGAGAGAAGGATTGGTAAAACCATGGAAATGGAAAATGGAACAGTTGAAATTGTAGGCGTAAGATTCAAACCTGTTGGCAAAATATATTTTTTTGATCCCAAAGGATTCAGCTTTAACTTGGGTGATAAAGTCATCGTTGAAACGGTACGCGGTTATGAAATAGGAAATATTGCGGTTCCCAATAAATATGTCGAACCTGATAATAAATTCATGCCCCTGAGTCCCGTTATCCGTCCCGCAACGGAAGAGGATCTTGAACGGTGCCGAGAAAACAAAGAAAAAGAGAAAGAAGCTTTGAAGATATGCGAGGAAAAGATCGCAAAACACGGTCTTCCAATGTCTCTTGTGGATGTGGAATATACTTTTGATAATAACAAGATCATATTCTGCTTCGTTGCGGAGGGTAGAATCGACTTCCGTGAACTTGTAAAAGATCTTGCATCTGTATTCAAGACAAGAATCGAGCTTCGTCAGATTGGTGTTCGTGACGAAACAAAAGTCGTTGGCGCACTCGGCATGTGCGGCAGAAAAGTCTGCTGTGCAAGTTTTCTTTCCGAATTCGTTCCCGTATCGGTGCGTATGGCTAAGGAGCAGTCTCTGTCTACTAACCCCCAGAAAATTTCAGGTGCTTGCGGCAAGCTTATTTGCTGCTTGAACTTCGAAGAATCCACTTATGAGGAAGCATATAAAACTTTGCCCCGTCAGGGTTCTTATATAAAAACTCCCGAAGGCAACGGTATAGTTGTGGAAGTAAGTGTTCCTCTTGAGATAGTATCCGTGCGTCTTGAATCTGAGGGCAACCCCATAAAACAGTTCAAAAAAGAAGAGGTCAAGATCCTTAAAGGCGTTGAAAAGAAGTCTGAAAAGGACGATTCCGAGGAAATTGAAGACTGATTCTAAATTAAAGCCTTATATTTGTCCCATTTTACCCCTTGAAAAAAAGGAAAAAATGTGATAGAATATATATGAATAAAAATAAGGAGGATACTCTGATGGCTCATGTAATTTCTGATGAATGCATCGCTTGCGGTGCTTGCCAGGGCGAATGTCCCGTTGACGCAATCGCAGAAGCAGAAGGCAAATTCGTTATCGACGAAGATCTTTGCATTGACTGCGGCGCTTGTGCATCTGTTTGCCCCGTCGGTGCTCCTGCTCCGAAGGAATAAGACACTCTATGGGGCTGTGGCATTAGCGACAGCCCCTACTGTCATTTCTATTTATTGTAATTAAAATATGATACGGTTAGATGATCTGCAAGTTGGCGGTCTCAAGATCTACCAGAATTCCGACAGCTTTTGTTTTGGAACAGACGCTGTCTTGCTTTCATGGTTTGCGTCCGTCAAGAAATTTACCGATATAGTGGACTTGTGTTCAGGTAACGGCATCGTTGCGATACTGCTCTCCCGCTTTGGTTGTATGAAAAGCGGGGTTTGTGTTGAACTCAATGATGCTCAGGCATTGTTATGCAAAAAATCATTGGAACTGAACCGTATTGAAAATAAAATTTCCGTTTTGAATACCGATCTGCGAAAAATACGAAAGGATAAATTGCTTCCTACCGCTTGCTGTGATCTTGTGACTGTAAATCCGCCTTACAGTGCTGTGAATTCAGGTGCTGTGTCTTCGGGTACTAAAGGATTTGCGAGAACGGAACTCGAATGTACATTGAAAGATGTTGCGGAACAAAGTGCATTTCTTTTGCGTCAGGGCGGAAGACTTTGCGTTGTCCACAAACCGGACAGGCTTACAGATCTGATCTGCGAATGCCACAATGTGGGGCTTGAACTCAAGCGTTTCCGTACAGTTCATGCTCACGCTGACGATACGCCCTCAATGATACTTGCAGAGTTTATAAAATTCGGGAAAAGCGGTGTGAATATCGAACCTCCGCTGATAATTTACGACGAAAACGGTCAATACACGGATATTATGAATAAGATCTATGAAAGAGGCAACAGCCATGAGTGAAAAATATATTTCTTCTCCAAAGGACAAAGTTTCCCTGTATCTCGTGGCGACTCCCATCGGAAATCTTTCCGATATTTCCGAGCGAGCTTTGGAAACTCTTGAAAATGCGGATTTCATTGCCGCTGAAGACACTAGAAAAACAGGTGTCCTGCTTGCTCATTATTCAATAAAAAAGCCTCTTGTGAGTTATTATGAACACAATCTTCGTCAGAGGGGCGAAGAAATAATTGCCCGACTTGAAGCGGGGGAGACTTGCGCCCTTGTTTCCGATGCGGGAATGCCTGCTGTGTCGGACCCGGGTGAACAGCTTGTAAAACAGTGTTATGAACACGGGCTTAAAGTCAGTGCTATTCCCGGACCTTGCGCATTTGTCTCTGCAATCGCAATTTCGGGACTTTCGACCAAGCGTTTTACTTTTGAGGGATTTCTCAGCACTGCGAAAAATAGCCGCAGGGAACGTCTTGAATCCGTGAAAACTTTGGAGCATACTCTCATTTTTTACGAAGCTCCGCATAAATTGCAAGGTCTGCTTGAGGACATTCTTCAGGTCCTCGGGGACAGACGTATCTCTCTTGTGAGAGAAATTTCTAAAATATATGAACAGGTCATGCTTACCACTGTTTCCGAAGCGATAGAATATTACAAAGAAAACGAGCCGAAAGGTGAATTTGTTCTTGTTATTGAGGGTGCTGCGGAAGAAAAAGAAGAGGTTTCCGATGAAACTCTTGAAAAAGAATTTTTTGAACTTGTGGAAGGCGGCATGACAAGAACATTTGCCGCAAAGACATTGGCACGCAAGTATAATCTTTCCAAAAGAGAGATATACGAGCGTTTCAAAGAGGAAAATTAAGCCATTTTGCAGGTAAAAATAGGTAATATTGGTGTATTTTCATGACTTTTGCAGGATGATACTTGCAAAAACACCAAATATATAATATAATAAATACAGATTGAATTTAATTTAGTATTTTTGCCGCATAAGCGGCGGAATGGAGTGTTGTATGCCTCGAATAATAACAGGCAAGACAACGGGGTCTTCCGAGTCTCAGCATTACAGCGTCAGGCCGGAAATCACAAAACAAAAGAAAAGATCTTCAAGAAAAAAGCCAAGCAAATTTTTGCGAACAGTAGTTTACCTCATTTATTTTCTTCACCTTGAGGGTGTTATAAGAGGTTCTTTTGAGCTGTTCCGTAAATTTGCCGATTTTGCGTATACGAGTCAAGGTATAGATTACCACGTTAATAAGGTTCATATCAGATATACTAATTATATATACAGACTGAAATACTACATAAAGCACGCCGTAACGCTGTTCTTTTTCGGCGTTTGGGGGCTGCTCAGACTGATCGTTCCCGTGGCTGCTCCCGTTGCAGGTACTGCGATCCTTGTTTTTTCTCTCTGGGCTTTCAATACTTATGCAATAGCCCTTGAGGTCACCGTCGGAAATGAGTCCCTCGGTTACATAAGCAACGAACAGCAGTATTACAGGATCCAGCAGAGTGTCGAAAAGCGTATCGAAGAGGAAGGAAGCGGTGATGAGTATATCACGGAAGCTATACCGTTGCTTACTCTTTCCGTTGTTAAGAAAGATGAGATATCCGACGGTGCGGCAATAGTTGATACTCTTTATGATAATTACCGTGATTATATCGGTCAGTCTTACGGATATTTTGTTGACGGTCGCCTTGTCGGTACATCAAAAAGCGAATCAGACCTTGATCTTATCTTGTCTGAAGTCGTATTACCCTATCTTTCCGGAGAGGAAAACGAATCTTATTATATTTTGAACAGTATCGAGGTCGTCCGTGGAGAATATCCGAGAGAATACGAAAAGACGACTTCCGAGCTTCTTGAACTTTTCACAATGCCTTTGGGCAGTGATACTTACGTTGTTAAAAAAGGCGATACCCTTGAAAGTATCGCATCAAAATATTCCCTTGATGTGCCTGTTCTTCGTCTTATAAACGGAAATATTTCCGAAGACTATCTGACTGTCGGAACCCGTCTCAAAGTTGACTCACCCGAAGTTACATTGTCTGTACAGACTACGAGAACAGTTACATATACCGAAATTATTCCCTACGAAACGAAATATATTTACAGTAATTCCCTTTATGAAAATGTTACGCAGACAAAACAGAACGGTTCCAACGGTACTTATGAAGTTTCTGCGGAAATACGTTCCGTAAACGGGGTGGAGATCGACAGATCTGTTATCGACAAGCGTAAAACAAAGGACGCTATCGCAAAACAGGTCCTTGTGGGAACAAAGACCATCGCTCCGTCAGGTACATTTATTTGGCCGGTATCCATGAACGGTTTCCAGTTCGTTTCGTCTAAATTCGGCGGAAGAACTCTCCGCGGTAAATATGACTTCCACAGAGGTTACGATATCGCTTGCGAGTACGGTACAAAAATATTTGCCGCAGACGCAGGTACTATCATCAAAAAGGGCTGGCAGGAAGGCGGTCTCGGTAACTACATTGCCATTGACCACGGAAACGGTATCATTTCCTACTACGGACACTGCAGTTCTTTGGAAAAATCCATTAAGATCGGTGACAAGGTCTACCAAGGACAAGTCATTGCATATGTCGGCAGTACTGGTAACAGTACAGGTAACCACTGTCATTTTGCGTTATTCAACAAGGAAACAGGTTCATATTTCGACCCCGAACCTTATTTGAAAAAACCTTAAAAAATCAAGTTTTTTATAACTTTACAAAAAATCTCATGACTATATCATGTATGCCGTGGAATACTTATACGGCAGACTTTATCATTGCTTTTTTATAAACGAAAGGATGTTACTTCTTGAAAAAGTACGTTATCAGAGGCGGCAATCCCCTTGAGGGTGAAGTTCGCATAAGCGGCGGCAAAAATGCTGCTGTTGCAATTATTCCTGCGGCTTTGCTTGTTAATGGGGTATGTATAATTGAAAATGTTCCCGTGGTAAACGATGTTATTCTTCTCACAAAGATAATGTCCAACATGGGGGCAAAGGTCAGCTTCTTGGATAAAACCACTCTCAGAATAGATTCCACAGAGATCCACACTTGTGCTGCGATCTCCGAACTTGTGCGCAAAATGAGAGCTTCTTACTATCTCATCGGCGCTCTTCTCGGCAGATTCGGAAACGCACAGGTAGGTCTTCCGGGCGGATGTGACTTCGGTGTTCGCCCCATAGACTATCATATCCGAGGTTTTGAGGCTCTCGGTGCAACCGTTACCATTGAACACGGTATCGTAAATGCTGTGGCTGAAAACGGTGTGAAAGGCACTTCCTTGAGCCTTGATTTTCCCTCAGTTGGCGCTACCATCAATATCATGATGGCGGCTGTTCTTGCTGAAGGTACCACAGTCATTGAAAATGCAGGAAAAGAGCCACATATCGTTGATATCGCAAACTTCCTCAACGCAATGGGTGCGGAAATTCGCGGTGCAGGTACAGATACAATTAAAATAAAAGGTGTAAAAGAACTCCACGGTGGCAGATACGAGATCATTCCCGATCAGATCGAAGCGGGAACTTATATGGTAATGGCTGCAGCTACAGGCGGCAGAGTAAAGGTCTCCAATGTTATTCCAAAGCATCTTGAATCTATTTCCGCTAAATTGGAAGAGATCGGTGTTACTGTTGAAGAGGATGATGATTTTATCACTGTTTCAAGAGAACCGAGTCAGATCATGAATAAAGTTAATATAAAAACTCTTCCTTATCCCGGTTTCCCTACAGATATGCAGCCTCAGATGTCAACACTTTTGTGCCTTGCCAACGGAACTTCCATTGTTACGGAAGGTATTTATGAGCATCGTTTCAAGTATGTGGACGAACTCCGCAGAATGGGCGCGAAAATGGATGTTGACGGCAGAGTTTGTGTTATTACGGGTATTGAAAAATTTACAGGTGCTGCTGTTACGGCTTGTGATCTGCGTGCAGGTGTATCCCTTGTCATCGCAGGACTTTGCGCAGAAGGCATGACTGAAATATCAAATGTACAGCTCATTGAGAGAGGCTATGAAGATATAGTCGAAAAACTTCGCGGTCTCGGAGCTTCTATCGGAATTTCCGATGACGAACCTCAGATCTCTGAAAAAACAGGAGAAAACGCAGGCTGATAGTCTGAAAATTATTGAAACGGAGAACTTTTTTGCAATATGGTCAGAGTTTGTACGCTGTATAGCGGAAGCAGTGCCAACTGTACTTATATCGAAAATGACGGCAGAGCCATACTTATCGACGCCGGTGCAGGCGTGAAAAAAACAGGTCAGGCTCTTCGTGACATCGGTAGTGATTATGATAAGATCGAAGCTATCTTTGTAACTCATGAGCATTCCGATCATATTGCTGGTCTCAAAACTATACTTAAACATCATGAGCGTATCCCTGTTATTGCCAACGAAAAGACTCTTACGGCAATAAAGGCTGCGTATCCCGAAATAAACTGCAAGAATTTCCATGTCATGGCGACAGGTTCCAAGGCGAACAACGGTGTAATTCAGGTCACTTCTTTTTCTACTCTACACGATAGCGCTGAATGTGTCGGATACATAGTTAATACGGGTAATAAAAAAATAGGAGTTATGACCGACGTTGGCGAGGAACAACCTTCAACTGCAGAGATCATAGGCAGTTGTGATACTCTTGTCATTGAATCTAACCACGATGTTGACAAACTGTGGAACGGGGCGTACCCATATATGCTGAAAAAACGTATCGGCGGCAAGTACGGTCATTTTTCCAACGAGCAGTGCGGAGATCTTCTTGAAAGGACCGTAAAAGGTACGGTGAAAAATATCATCCTTGCCCATTTGAGCAAAGAAAACAATACGCCTGAACTTGCATTTGAAACGGTTTCAAAGCATCTTTCCAATTTGGGAGCTGTTATCGGCGGAGATATTGATCTTTCAGTTGCTCCCCGAAGCGAAGTTTCAAAAATAATAATTCATGAGTAATTATAATATAAGATTTTGTGGGAAAAACCTCTTTTCTGAAAAAGGTCTTTCCCACATGTTTTATTATTCTTCATCGAGGATCTTCATGAATGATCTTCTGCGTCTTGCGTCATGTTTGTCCATGAGCGAGGTCTTTTCTCTTATGATTGCGTTTGCCTCGTCCAGGATCGCTCTTCTGTTGACTTTTTTAGAATCTTTTTTTAGTATGAATATAGCCTCATCTATGAATTTTCCTCCGCATTTTACCACTACTGTTTCTCTGCAAATACCTTTGATCATTTTTATTGCCCCTTCGGTTTTTGATTTCAAAGGTATTTTACACCGTTTGCAGAAAATTATTCACCTATGAGCATAAATACCGATATAGCCGTTCCAATAATAAGTAAAGCCCAGACTGCAAATTTCCGTGATACTCCCCACCAATATGAGGGGGTAAGGGACTCATAGTTTTCGTATTTGAAAAAATCCTCCATTTTGTAGTTTTTCCATTCGATTTTAGCTTCTTCCTCTTTGGATAGCGGTTTCGGCAGTTTTTCGCCGCAGTCCGCACAAAAAACTTTATTGTCTCGGTGTACTGCACCGCATTTTTGGCATATTTTCATTTTGTGTTCCTTTGGGATAAAGAAAAACAGAGTAAAGAATTTCTTCTCTACTCTGATATCTTTTGATCTTGTAGTTAGATAGTTTCGATGATACCAACGATTACGATCGCAACGATGAAAACGATGGAAACGATAACTGTAAGTCTCTTCAGGAGAAGATCTTTTGTCTGAGCTTTGTTCTTGCTGAGGAAGTTTCCTGCGCCGCCTGTGATAGCGCTGGCACCTGCTGTTCTTCCGGACTGGAAAAGAATGATCGCAATGAGTGCAACAGAGCAAACCATGAGGATCAGAGTAAGTACAAGTACGATGGGATTCATTGTTTTTTAGCCTCCATTATATTTTAATTCTGTTGTGTTTGTGGACACAAACCTTATGTCCCTCACTACGGCCCTTCTGTCGAAGCGCGTCAAAAGACATAATAAACTTAGTATAAAAGATTATACCACATTCCGATGAAAAAATCAACTGTTTTTTGCAAGAAAACAGAATTTATTTGTAAAATCTTTTTTAACTAATGCGGAATTTTTGTTTTAGTACCTGAAAATGGCAGAGATTCAATGAATCTTTACGTTTGCGACCTTGACTTTTTGCTTGAAAAAAGGTATACTGTATAGTAGATGAAAATATAAAGGAGATGTGCCGAATGGATTATCCTGAGAATATATGTAATTTCCCACCAACAAAGGCTCCGTTGAGAGAACTTGATATTTTGAATTTTGTTTATGAACGTCGCTGTGCTTTTCCCGATAAATACATTATCGAGGCGGCATACGCTTTGCGTCTCGTTACTTCAGGTGAAGGTCATCTCAGTACGCCCAATGGCAGATATCCGCTGAAAAAAGGAGACTTGTTTTTTACATTTCAGGCGAAACCATTTAAGATCAGAAGCGATTCGGGACTAGAGTACATTTACATCTCTTTTGTCGGACGGCGTGCCGATGATCTTTTGCGCAGAATCGGTGTCAACGAAGCCACTCCCGTTATTGGAGGAAAAGAGAACCTGATCCCGTTATGGGAAAATTCTGTTTGTTCCGTTACCGAAAGTAATATCGACCTTATGGCAGAGGGACTTCTTCTTTTTACACTTTCTGATCTTTGCGATGTTCCCATGAATGCCAAAGGTAAGACAAAACGACCTGCGGAGGTAATCAAAGAATACGTTGACGCACATTATTCCGAGTCTGACCTGACCCTTGACAGCGTCAGCAAACAGCATTCCTACGGCAAAAAATATATCTCCGAGGCGTTCAAGCGTCATACGGGAATGTGCTTCAGTATGTATCTTTCCAAATTGAGGCTGAACCATGCAGTCCGTATGATGAACGCAGGCTTTACCAGCATAAAAGAGATCTCATCTTTTTCGGGTTTTTCCGATCCGCTGTACTTCTCCAAGGTATTCAAGAAATATTACGGTATGCCGCCGGGTGAGTACATGGAAAAAGAAGTAAAAAAATAAGAAAGGCTTATTATGGCAGATTATATTATTGAGGGTTCGGTGTCCGTCAAAGCGGTTTTGAACGGCGGAAAACGTGAAATATCGGAAATACTTTTTGACCGCGACAGGAAGGACAGGGACCTTTCCTATATTTTAAAAAAAGCAAAGGAAAAAGGCGTGAAATATACCCCTTGCAAGCGCAGCGATATAGACGCTGTTGCTTCGGGGAAGACCCACGGCGGGCTTATTGCTTATGTGGGAGACCGTCGTTATGAAACGGAAGAAGATCTTTTCGGTGCTGAAAAACCGTTTATAGTTTTGCTTGAGGGAATTGAAGATCCCTACAATTTCGGCGATTCGCTTCGCTCCGTCATGGCGGCAGGCGCTACGGGGGTTATCGTTCCATCACGAAACTGGCTCACAGCGGCTTCCGTTGTCATCAAAGCTTCTGCAGGTGCTTCCGAATACTTGCCCACATTGGTTTCCGAAGACCTTGGTAAAACGGTTCTTGCGGCACGTGAACGCGGAATAAAAGTCTATTGTGCAGAACGTCGTGATGCGGTGTCTCTTTATGAAAAGGATCTTACCGAGCCTGTTATCCTTGCCATCGGTGGAGAGATGCGCGGACTTTCCCGTGCTGTTCTGGATAACGCCGACGGAAATGTTTTTATTCCTTACGGTTCAGATTTTCGCTGTGCATTGTCCGCTTCTGCGGCTTCTGCTGTTATCGGTTTTGAAGTCATGAGACAAAGAATGAAATAATATTAGATTTTTTGCGGGAGAAGAAACCTTATTCCTAAAAGGTTCTTCTCCCGCACCCCTATTTCCAAAACTCGTTGGGGCTAATTGATTGCAGGCATTATTTGCGTTAGCTTTATTTTTTATACTTAGTAAAATGTGCGAATGCACGGCAAAAGTTTATTGGAAAGGGTTCGGGGGAAACCTGTTTCACACGTGCAAGCAAGTGCACAAAAATGGTTTCCCCGCGTTTTTAAATTTTACTTTTAAATTAGTCCCTTGTTCTCATCATTCTTTCGTCTTCGGGAACGAAGCTTCTGAAGATGAGGGATGCGGTCCAGATACCGGAGAGCCCGACCAATGTATAAATGATCCTGCTCATGACGGATGTGTCGCCGTCGAAAAGCCAGCCCACGATATTGAACCCGAAGATTCCGATACAGCCCCATACGATAGCACCGATGACGGAGAGTGTGAGGGCAATTTTATCAATTACGTTCATGGTTAAAATACCTTTCTTGTTTCAATTTTTGAATTGAAAAACTCGCAAATAGTTTTGTTTGCGCAATAGTATGTTTCCCATGTTTGGGCGTAATATTCGGATTTTAGTTTTTTAAGGTTCTGAAAGAATCTTTTTTAGTTGAGGCATTGACCTCGCAACGGAAAAATTCTTCCATTCGGGCGGAAAAAGACTTTTGTATTCCTCTGTGGAATAGCGTGTGTCCGCAAGTATCACGAAACCTTTGTCTGTTTCACTGCGTATGACGCGCCCTGCCGCCTGCATGACTCTGTTGAACCCCGGGAAAAGATATGCGTAGTCGTAACCGCTGTTTTCACGCTTGTCGTAAAATTCTTTTATTACGTTTCGTTCAAAACATATCTGCGGCAGTCCGACTCCTATTATTACTGCTCCCGAAAGTCTTGTTCCTACAAGATCAACGCCCTCGGAAAAGATTCCGCCACTGACTGCGAAAGCCACCAGAGTTTCCGTTGGGTCTTCGTCGAATTCTTCCAGATAATCGTCTCTTTGTTCTTCCGTCAGGGAAGTCCTTTGCAGGAGAGTTTTGATTTCGGGATATCTTTCCGTGAAAATGGAATAGACCTCGTTCATATAGGCAAATGAGGGGAAAAATGCAAAATAATTCCCTGTTTTCTGAATTGCTGTGTAGATAAGCTCCGCTATTGGTCCGTAGCTTTCTTCACGGTGGGCATACTTTGTGTTTATGAACGGTGCAGTTATTACTTTCAGATTTTCACGGGGAAAGGGGGAAGTCAGTCTTATTATAGGTGCTTTGTCGAATTCCTCGTCCTTTTTCCGTTTCATGCCGATGGTGCTTCTGAAATAATCGGGAGGCAGGAGTGTTGCCGAGAAAAATATACTTGCACGGCACATATCCAGAACTTCCGATATTCTTGATGACGGGTCAACGCAGAAAAGTTTTACAGTAGTCAGTTTCCCTGTTTTTTCCGCACAACAGCGGTAGTTTTCATCAAGGGCTTCAAAAACCGAAACGAAATTGAGCGCATCAAAATAAAGTTCTGCCGCATCATTTTTCAGTTTGTCGTTGCCTTCTTCCGAGAGAAAAACAGAAAATCCTCTGCAGAAATCAGCCGCTGCATTATATATTTTCGTCGGTTCTTCGGTGATTATTCCCGAATCTTTTTCCACTTCTCGTGTAAAGTTTAGAACCGCATTGTTCAGCCTTTTTAAAAATCCATATATCTTTTTATTTTTTTGCTTGAAAAGCTTCATGACTTCCAGAATTTTCGTTTTTTCAAGCTCTGCGGAAAACATTTCACGGGCGCGCTGTGGCATATTGTGGGCTTCGTCACAAAGAAGTATGTAGTCACCGCCGTCGGTGAAAAATCTTTTCAATGATGCAGACGGGTCAAATGCGTAATTGTAGTCTCCCACGATGCCGTCGCACCATGTGGCGGTGTCAAGGGCAAGCTCGAAAGGGCAGACCTTGTGCTTATCTGCATATTTCGCCAGAACTTCCGTGGTGATTATGTATTCATTTGTGAGGACATCAAAAACAGCATCGTTTATGCGGTCAAAATGTCCTTTTGCGTATGGGCAGATGTCGGGCTTGCACTGTTTTTCGTAGTCACATACCTTTTCTTTTGCGCAGAGAAAAACATTTCTCATTCTCAGACCTTTTTTGTGCATCAGTTTCAGCGCAGAATCTGCGGCTCTTGAATTCACAGTTTTTGCCGTGAGGTAAAATATTTTTTCGCCCATTCCTTCCCCTTTGGCTTTGATTGCGGAGAATAAAACGGAGATCGTTTTTCCTATTCCCGTTGGCGCTTGGGCGAAAAGGGTAGAGGAGTCTCTGATAGCTCTGTAAACCGTGCCTGCCAGTTCTCTCTGTCCCTGTCTGTAGCCGTCATAAGGAAATTGGAGCGCTTTTGCCGAATCGGTAAACTCTTTATCTGCGTCAATTTGTCTGTATATCCACTTGGAATATCTGTCGCAAACGCTGTAGAAAAAGTCCTCCAACTCTGTCAAGGTGTGGTCCTTTACGAAATATTTTATCTCTTCCGTGTCAAGATTGAAATATGTGAGTCGTGTGGATATCTCTTTCAGTCCGTTCTGCTTTGCGTACATATAGGCGTAAAACATCGCTTGTGCCCTGTGAAGACGGCTGAAATCTTCGTCGATGAGTTCAATGGGTATCGAAGTGGATTTTATTTCATCTATGGTGACTGTTTCATCTTCGATAATGCCGTCGGCAATACCTTGAACTGTCAGATTGAAATTCGTGTATGGAACGCTTTCCGAAAGGCGGACCTCAGAACGGTATAACCCTGTTTTTTCTTCTTTTTTCTGTATTTTTCTGTGTATTCGCGTTCCTTCGAGCAAGTCGGGCGGCGACTGCATTCCCATGTTGTTTATGTTGCCCCAGCGCAGTATAAATTCAACTATATTTCTGACTGATATTTTGTATTCGGGAACAGCTCCGTTCATGTTCTCACCTCTTTCAAAATCACTTTCTTAAATTGTATCATATCGGAGTTAGAATGTCAAGGCTTTTTTGTAAAACTCAAACAAATCACGGAAAAGTATTTTTTTGCACTGCATAACTATTGACAAAATAACGGTTTTCTGCTATAATTTACATGTGTAAATGTTGGTTTTATACTGGCAAGTTTTAACTTAAATAAAATGGAGGATTTTTAAATGAAACGCATTATTGCAACTATTTTATTGGCAGTGATGGTTCTTGTTACTTCATGTGGCGCAGAACCCCCTGTACTTATGGACTTCCTCGGTCCCCAGACTGACGGAAATGACTTCGGTGGTGTTACCATCAGGATTAACTCTGACGATAACTCAGAGGCAGAAGATGACAGCGGTTCCAAAAAAGGTTTTATCGGTACGGTTTTGAGATATGACCTTGAAACAACACTCGGTGATGCTATCATGCAGAGAACGGAAGCTGTTAAAAAAGCTTTGAATGTCAATATTGAATATGAATGGGAAGTGGACAGAGAAACAGCGAGAATGAAGCTTATGTCAGGTTCCTGGGATGCTGATATCACAAGCTATACAGGTTTCGGCGGTATGCAGGACTTTGCAGCTGCGGGAATGCTTCATCCCATTGCTGATTTTGATATTATCGACCTCAATGAAACATGGAAATACGGCGGCCCCAACGTACTTGAAGGCGGTATGGTGAACTCTGTTCCTTACTCTGTTCAGCCTGTTTCCTGGCCCGGTTGGGAACCCATGGAATGTTACGCCCTTTTCTATAACAGAGATATCGGTTCTATGAACGGTATTACAGATCCTCAGGAATTCTATGAAAATCAGACTTGGGTATGGGATACATTTGAATCCGAATATCTTGCAAAGGTAAATCTTACCAGCGGTTCTGAAAAAATTCCCTGTCTTGCTACAGGTATTGACCCTCTTTACTACTGTCTTGCATATTCCAACAATGTTCAGTATGTAGAAATGGGTGCTGACGGTGCTTTTAAGATAAATGCCGCACCCAATGAACTTATTGAAGCCCTTTCAGAAGGCAGAGAATGGGTTACCATGTATGGCGACAACATTGATCTTTCCGAAGGTTATTGGAGCCATGACAACTACGACGACGGTTACGGTTACATGACGCTTGCTTCTCCCGGTACCATCGTTACAGGTTCTCTTGCGTACGAAGTTGACTTCTTCTCCGGCATTATGCCCTTCCCCTGCGGTCCTTCCGTTGAATACGGCAGATGGGGTCAGGCTATTCAGAGAATTGAAGGTTTCGGTATTCCCATTTCTTCCAAGGAACCCGAAGTTGCGGCTCATGTTATTTCCGAACTCTTTGAACCCTTTGATGAATACATCGGAACTCTCGAAGAATACTACAGCTCCATGGCTTTTGAAGAAGGTACATACGACACAGAGATCTACACATCTCTTGATGACTACTCCAAATATGACTACACATTTGCAGGCGGTTCCGACCTTATGAGAGGTGTTAACAACAACCTCGCAAGTGTTCTCCGTTCCTCCAAGGGTGTTGCTGAAGCTATTCAGTCATATTCAGGGCAGATCACCGTAATTGCTGAAAAATATATTCTCCCCAACTACGACTATATGTACAACAATTATTATGCAAATCTTGAAAACTAAAGATAAGTGATAGAAGTTCCCCAATCGCAATCCGCTTGGGGAACGATTTTAGCCGAATACTGCAAAAATTGTGTATATTGTACTAAAGAGAGTGGAATAAAACGAAATATTTTTCTATTTGTTCTTAAAAATAGGCTTGCTTTTTTTGTATGTTTATGTTATAATATATTTAACGGTAATATTTAGTGTGATTTTCCGTATTTTTATTATTTTTTTGGAGGATAAAACCAATGAAGAAAGTTTTAGCTTTTTTACTTTTGGCTGTAATGTTAGTTTCAACTTCATGTGCGGCTGAACCTATGACCCTGCTCCCGTTCATTAACGATTCGGATTCAAGCGGAGTGAACTACGGTGGTGTTGAGATCATCATCAATTCAAGTGATAACGCAATGAATGATGACGAGACATATTGGGCTCAGATTCTCAAATACGATACCAATACAAATTACGGCGACGCTATTCTTGCGAGAGTTGCCGATGTTGAGAAAAAACTCGGTGTTAAGATCGGTTATGACACGGAAGCAGACGGAGAGGATATTCTTCCTCTGCAAATCATGGCAGGTTCTTATGTAGGTGACATCGTTAATTATACAGCTTTCGGTGCTATGGAAAATTTTGCATCTGCAAATCTCCTTTTCCCCATGACCAATTTTGATCATATAGATCTTGCTGAGACATGGAAATACGGTAATGCAAACGTTCTCGAAGGTGCAATGGTCAAATCTGTTCCTTATGCTGTTCAGCCCGTTCAGTGGCCTAACTGGGAACCTTCAGGTATTTCTTCCATGATTTACAATATGGATATGATTTCAGAATTATCTCTTACGGATCCCCACGAATTTTGGGAAAATGAGAATTGGTATTGGGATACATTTGAAGATACATATCTTAATGCTACAACGGGACTTGCTGAAGATGAATGGATGCTTTCCGCTTCCGAATACATTTTCTGGTACGGTCTTATGTATTCCAATGATGTGCAGTTCGTTTCTGCAAATGCAGATGGTGAATACGTTGTAAATTCCATGCCGCAGTCTATTATAGAAGCTGTTCAGGAAGGTGTAGACTGGTATCAGAACCATAGAGATATTGTAAACCTTTTCAGTGAGTATTGGAGTCATGAAGACTATGATAACGGTCTTTCCGTATTTACGGTTACAGGCGCAACTACAGCAGTATCTGCCAGTATAGATGTGACTTCGGGTCTTATGCCTTTCCCTTGCGGCCCTTCTGCAACATACGGTACATGGCGTCAAGCATTTGACAGAATTGAAGGTTTTGGTATTCCCATAACTTCACCTGAACCTGATATTGCTGCCCATGTTATTTCTGAACTTTTTGAACCCCTTGATGAATATCTCGGTGTATCACTTGAAGAATACTATAAAGAAATGATGTTCAATACAGAACTCGACGCAGAGATCTATATGGAACTTATTAAAGACGTTAGATATGATTATACATTCCATGGCGGTTCAGACTTGATGAGAAGTGTAAACAATAATTTCTCAGGGGCTATCAAGTCAGGTAAAGCTGCAAATGAAGCTGCAGAAACATTCTCAAATCAGATTTCAGTGATTATGACCACATATGCACTTCCCAATTATGAGTATATGTATAAGAACTACTATTCTTTGGAAAACGCAGATTGATAAAATGAATTTTAGCGGTGCGGAACAAAGGTTCTGCACCGTATTTTTATAAAAAGGAGAAAATATCATGGTATACACCAATTACAATTACAGACTCATTACAAAAATGAATGTCGCATTTGAAAAGTATCATGAAAAAAGCTACATTAAACTTTTCGATGTCGCAAACCCGAAAAAACACATAACAAAAGAACATTACCGCACTGTTCCCACAAAGAACTGGTTCAAGCTTTCCAAGGGTGAAGAGTGGGGCGGACGTTGGATGAACATGTGGGTTCGTTTCAATTTCAAAGTTCCCGCTGAATATGCAAATATCCCCCTTTTCATGGGCCCCGATATGACTTACCGCGAAGGTCTTGTTTTCGTTAACGGTAAACCTTCCGGCTTGATCAATAACAACGATCATTTCTACCACAGAATTACTTGCGGCGCTCCCGAAGGTACAGAATTTGACGTTGCTACCGAATTCTATGCAGGACATCCTTGCGCTGAAGAAACTCCTTTCAGATTCTACGGTCTTGACGGTGACCCCGGCGAATACAAACAGATGTATAACGGCATGGCTATTTATACAGTAGACAGAAAGCTTTGGGAACTCAGTGTTAACGGTATGTGTCTGTGTCAGTTGGCTCAGTCCCTCGATGATTCAAACAACCTGAAGAAAAAAGCTGTTGATGCTCTTGAAGAACTTTATAAGATCCTTCCCGTTCAGCCTCATTTTGCATCCGCTGAAGATATTGCAGCGTTCATTGACGATTGCACCGAGATCATCTCTAAATTCAAACTTGAAAACAAACTGACCTCAACTGCAAAATCCAGACCCTCCATCGGTATTCTCGGTCATTCTCATATGGATACAGCATGGTTGTGGCCCGTGGATGAAACAATCCGTAAGTGTGCCCGTACATATTCCAACGCACTCCACATGATGGAACTCTATCCCGAATATAATTTCATCCAGTCTTCAGCTCTCCACAGTGAGTGGATGAAAGATTACTACCCCACAATTTTTGAAGATATGAAAAAACGTGTTGCAGAAGGCAGATATGAACCCAATGGTGCTGTTTATGTTGAATGTGACTGTAACATCACCTCCGGCGAATCCATGATCCGTCAGTTCCTCAAAGGTCAGATGTTCACACGTGAAAACTTCGGATACACTTCCGATTCTTTCTGGCTCCCCGATACTTTCGGTTACAGTGCCGCAATTCCTCAGATCATGAAGGGCTGCAGCGTTAAATATTTCAACACCACAAAGATCGGCTGGAATGACCTGAACATATTCCCCATTGATACTTTCAAGTGGAAAGGTATTGACGGCAGCGAAGTCCTCACACACTTCAATGTTACTCACAAACATCCCTCTCCGAAAGATGTAATAGACACATGTAATGTCGAACTTAAAAATACTCGGGTAAACAATAAGAAACTTTATACATACGGTTACGGTGACGGTGGCGGCGGCCCCTTCGAAGAAATGATCTTTGAAGGCAGATTCACCTCCGATCTTGACGGTATGCCCAATATCTACCCCACAACAGTAAGCGAATTCATGCAGGATCTTGAAAAGGATATTGATAAATACCCCACATATTCCGGTGAACTTTACCTCGAACTTCACAGAGGTACTCTTACTCAGATGCACGATATCAAGCGCGGCAACCGTAAGACTGAATTTGCAATGCGTGATACAGAATATTTCAACGTTGTTTCCGGCGCAAAGAAAGACCCCGAAGCTGACAAGAAACTTAAAATGCTTCTTAAAAATCAGTTCCACGATATTCTTCCCGGCTCAAGTATCAACGAAGTAAATACTCTTGCAATTTCCGAATTCAATGATCTTATCGCAAAATATAAGGATCTGACATCCAAGTACTCCAAGAAACTTGTCAACAATGCGGAAAAAGAAATCACAGTATTCAATACTCTTTCCTTTGAAAGAAACGATGATATCTGCTTTGAAAATCTCCGCGGCGGTGTTAAGGGTGCAAAAAATCAGAAATACACAGACCTTAACGGTAAAAAGGTTACTGTTGTCGGCGGCGTAAAAGTTCCTGCTTTTGCAGCTAAGACTCTTGAACTCTCCGACGGTTACAGCAAGGGCAAATCCGCATTCGTTTACGACGGAACAAATCTCGAAACACCTTTTGCAAAGATCGTATTTGCTGAAAACGGCGGTATTGCTTCCTACATCAACAAGAAAACAGGCAGACAGCTGAAAAAAGAAAACGGCGAACCCCTCAATACTTTCTGGCTTGCAGAAGACGTTCCCCATTACTGGGATAACTGGGATATCGACTGCGATACATTCATGAAGTTCAAGCCCGACATGAGACTTGTTTCCCGTGAACTTGTTTCTGAAGGTCCTGTTCAGCTCGTTATCCGTTCCGAATATAAGATCGGCAAAAAATCCTCCATCAAACAGGATATGATCTTCCATGCAAATTCCGAACAGATCGACTTCCATACAATAATCACATGGGATGAACCCCATACACTTCTTAAAGCAGGCTTTGATGTTGATATCCTCTCAAATACTGTTAAAAATGAAGTTCAGTACGGTCACGTTGAAAGACCCACAACTCAGAATAACAGTATTGAAGCTGCTAAATTTGAAATTTGCAACCATAAATGGACAGATATTTCCGAATCCCGTTACGGAGTGGCTATCCTCAATGACTGTAAATACGGTATTTCCGTTGAAGACGGTAATCTGAGACTTTCTCTCCACAGAGGCGGCAGACATCCCGACACAACAAATGACCGTGGTATTCACGAAGTTACATATTCTTTCCTGCCTCACGAGGGCGCTCTTGCAACAGAAAACGTAATTCAGCCTTCTTACATGCTCAATGTTCCCGTTGTTGTTGCTGAAGGTTCTGCAAAGAATGAAAAGAGCTTTATTGAAATCTCTGCTCCCAACGTAATTTGTGAAGCTGTAAAATATGCTGAATACGCTGAAAAGTCCTTCGTTGTTCGTCTCTATGAATGTGAACGCAACAGAACTTCTTCCACAGTTAAATTCGGTAAGAAGGTAAAGAAGGTTTATGCGACAAATATGCTTGAAGATATTATCGAAGAGCTTCCTGTTGTGAATAACTCCGTGGATCTTACATTCAGACCCTTTGAAATCAAAACACTTATGGTTGAATATTGATCATAATTGCAAAAGCCCCGAGATTTATTTCGGGGCTTTTATGAAAGTGAGGAAAAAATATGCGAAAAAGAAAAGATTCGTTTTTCGGTTTACATTTTGATTTCCATGCAGATAATGACACCCGTGGCTTGGGCTTTTGCAATGTGGATGTCATTGACAGAATGCTTTCCGAGGTCAAACCCGATTTCGTTCAGTGCGATACGAAAGGCCATGCGGGTTTTTCGAGCTACCCCACAAAAGTGGGTAATCCCGCACCTGAAATGAAAGGTGATTTGCTGAAAACATGGCGTGAACTGACTAAAAAACACGATGTTGCCCTTTATGCACATCATTCAGGTGTGTGGGATTCTGAAGCCGTTGCGAAAGATCCCGATTGGGCTGTTGTTAAAGAAAATGGCGAACAAAGTGAAAATATTACTTCTGTTTTCGGTCCATATGCTGATGAACTTCTGATTCCTCAGCTTATTGAAATGGCGAAAGACTACGGTCTCGACGGCGCTTGGGTAGACGGCGAATGTTGGGCTACGGAAGAGGATCACAGCTATTACGCGGTTGAAAAATATAAAGAACTTTACGGTAAGGAACCTCCTTGTAAGGGTGACTCAAACTACTCTGAATATCTTGAGTTCTGCCGTAACGGGTTCCTTGAATATGTGGATCACTACATGAAAGAAGTCCACAAGGTAGCTCCCGATTTTCAGCTTATTTCCAACTGGCTTTATACCATGTATGTAGTGAAACGTCCTGAGATCGACATGGATTCCATTTCGGGGGACTATGATGCCAACGATAGCGTTAATACTGCTCGTGTTGACGGAAGGGCGATCATGAGCCAGCAGAAACCTTGGGATCTTATGGCTTGGGGCTTTGGAAGACACGGAGATTCATTCTTCAATAAAACATGGAAGCAACTTTGTCAGGAAGCAGCAGCTGTTATTATGCTTGGCGGCGGTTTCCAGGTATATAACCGACAGGTAGCCGATACGACTCAGGAGGGGGACTTCAATATTGCAGGTTCTATTCAGGAATTTATTGTTCCGGGACTCATTGAACTTGCAAAATTCTGCCGTGCCCGTGAAGATATCTGCTTCAAGGCTGAACCTGTTCATCAGATCGGTATTGTTTATTCCGAAAAAGGGCATAATTCCGGTATTGACGAACTGTTCTCCCTCGGCGGAAAACATCATGGCGGTGTCAGAGGTACTACTTTGGCAATGGGGGATTGCGGTTTCTCTTCGGAAATTTTGATGACTCATCATGTTCTTGACCGTGATATTTCAGAGTTCGGACTTATAATAGTTCCGGAACTTTCTGATATTGAACCTGAACTGAAAGAAAAATTGCTCGATTATGCGAAAAATGGCGGAAAACTTGCTGTTATGGGTGCAAATTCCGCAAAGATATTCGAAACTGAACTTGGTGTGAAGATCACGAAGACGGTTGAAGATACCATGATAGATATCAATTACGACGGTTTCAGAACTTCTGTTAAAACAGCTTTCGCTTGTGTTGAGCCGAATGTCGGAACAGAAGTTATCGGTGAAGTCTTTAAAACTGCTCATCATGAAAGCAAAAACGGGACTGCTCCCATTGCTACCGTTTGTAATTACGGAGACGGTCTTATCTGCGGCGTTTATTTGAATGTCGGAAGCTACCGTGAGTGGAGATCTTCCTCATTCAGAGGCTTCCTGAAAAATGTTGTCCGTAAGATATACACACCGTCAGTTCGCATTGTATCCAATTCCAATGTTGATGTCGCATTGATGAAAAAGAACGGTGCGCTTTGCGTAAACCTGATGAATCTCAACGGAGAACATGCTGACAGAAATGTTTGCGGTTTTGATGATATCCCTGCTCTGTACGATATTGAGATCGAGCTTGATGTTGCTGAAAAGCCTACGGAAGTCAAGCTTGAACCCGAAGGAAAGAGCCTACCATTTACATGGGAGGACGGCGTTCTGAAGACTTGCGTCGATAAGATCGAAATTCATTCAGTTGTGGTAATTAAATAGTTTAGTGTTTGTTATCCTCCAACAAAACCGATGTATGGATATTCTTTGAAGCAGACTGAAAAAGATACGGATTTATTTGCGTAAGCTTTTTATGTTTTGTTTTTTGAGTATTCCGTTATGAAGCATAGAATGCTTCATCCAAAAGTTTTTTTGGAGGGCGCAATAACCTCTTTATATATTCCTGCATATTATGTATTGTTGAAATTTTATATGTAAGGATTGATTTTATGAACGGACTGACAGTAAGGACATTTCTCAGCGCAAATTCCGCTGAGGGATTTTTTTCGTTTTTTGATGAATTTTTGAAAGGGAAGAATACCTATATCATCAAAGGTGGTCCCGGTACGGGGAAGAGTACTTTTATGAAAAAAGTCGCATCTTCGGCGGTTTCAAAGGGAGACGTCACTGAATATGTTTACTGTTCTTCCGACCCGGGCTCTCTTGATGGGGTTTATATACACGGGTCTGAGACTGTTTTTACCGATGGTACTTCACCTCATGTTATGGAGCCGAAATATCCCGGTGCAATGGGCGGTATAATCAACGTGGGACAATTTTTGAACAGCGAAAAACTGTCGTTGTCTAAATCCGACATAATCTCTCTTAGCAGGAAGATATCAGACAGTTATTCCCGTGCGTACAGATACTTGAAAGCGGCTCAATGTGCGGTATCAGATTTGCGTGAAACTGCGCTCAGATACCTTGATAAAGATGAGATGATGCAGTATTTCAAGACTGTTTCTGAAAAAAGATTTGCCTATAAAAAGGGTGAAAAAGGGAAGATTTTCCCTCGTTTTCTTTCGGGTATAACTCCAAAGGGCTTTATGACTTTTAAAGATACCGTTTATACTCTTTGTTCCGAGGTCTTTGTTGTCCGTGATAAATACGGTATCGGTGGCAAAGCATTTGAATTTCTTAAAAATGCGGCAATATCTCACGGTTTTGATGTCTATGAATTTCGCTCTCCTCTTGAACCGTGTCGCATAGTTCATATAGCGATCCCCGAATTGGATATTGCGTTTGTTACTTCTGATAAATTCACTCAGTTTGAACCCCAGAACGCAAAAACGGTAAATCTTATGAGGTTTGTTTCCGACGACATTGATCTTGAGGGGAAAACATGCGTTTCCGCTTCAAAAATCATGAAGATCTGTATGAATGAGACATTTGAGTCTTTGCGTTCCGCAAAAGCTCTCCATGACGACCTTGAAGATATTTACATTGCTGCAATGGACTTTGCTGGTCTTGATAAGCTGATCGAAAAGTATATTTAGTTTTTATGAAAATAGTAGTATATTAAGATATCGGTTTCTTTTTTTGATGAGGAAAGGGGAAACCTTTTTCTGCGAAAAGAAAAAGGTTTCCCCATAAAATAATATTCATGATATTTAATTCATATTGGCGTGTTTTTTTATTGCTTCAAAAGTCTCGTCACTTATTACGTGTTCGATCTTGCAGGCATCGGCTGAGGCGATTTCTTCTGGTACACCAATGCGAGTGAAAAATTCTGTGAGCAGTTCATGTCTTTCATATATCTTAATTGCTCTTGCTTCACCCTGTTCCGTCAGCGTTATGTATCCTTTTTGGTCAACAAGAATTAGCCCCTCATCTTTCAGCAACCCGATGGCGCGGCTGATGCTGGGTTTTGAATATCCCGTATGGTTTACGATGTCGATCGAGCGAACTCCCGACATCTGTTGACTTAGCACGTAAATGTTTTCAAGATACATTTCGCCTGATTCGTGTATGTTCATGGTCATCTCCAAGATCAAATTTGTTATCCTCATAATGATACCATAAAATCGTGGGAAAATCAAGGGCTTTTTTGTGTTATTTGCTGATTTTTCAAATATTATGCGGTTTGTATTTTATTGCAATTATTTGTGAATCCTGTTGACTGTTAATCTTGAATATGTTATAATATAAGCGTAATTAAATCTGTTTAAGAGGTGTAAAATTAGCCGTTATTCTCGGAATTATGGCTGTATATGGGTTATTATCTAAATATTTGAAAAAGGAGAGATCTGTATGAAGAAATGCTTGTTTTTTGTAATTTTTTGTGTTGCTATGTTTGCAGTTGGTTGTTCTGACCCTCATAAGAACCTTGAAGATTTTCCTGAAATTATTTCCGACGAACCTGAGATCGTAATGCCTGAAGATCCCATACAAGATGCTTCGTCGAATTCTGACGAGCCTTCTGTAGAGCCGGAGGTTGAAGAATTTGAGTTTGATGTTTCAATGCTGACTATCACAAAATATCCCGATGCGGTGAAAGATTCTTCTTATCTTTCGCTCAATCCGACTGTTGTAAGGAAAGGCAACCTTATAGATGTCGAAATTTCTTACGGCAATGAAAACGCAAATGGTTATTGCGGTAGGGCTTATATCATCGAAGTTTTCATAGACGGAAATTGGTATGATATTATTGGTGATTATAAAAGTTTTGTTCCAAAACAATACTGGGATTTGGTTTATACTTTTACCGAAGATCCTGTTCCGTTGTGGCTGATAAATAAACAAACGATTCCGGTTACAACCTCTTTTCAGAATTTACCGATTGGTCGATATCGGGTCGTGAAAGAGTTGAATGGTTGGAAGTATGCTGAATTTGTAATTGAATAAAACATATCGGGCAGTTTCGGCTGCCCGACATTTGTTTAAATATACAAATAGAGTTAGGGTGGGCTAACTTATTTTTTGTGACTTTCGCCGAAATTGGAAAAAATATGAGAAATGTCGAATAAACCACTTGACAAACCGCATATTCTGTGGTAAAATACTCTATGGTTAGAGTAGGCTAACTCATGTTTGTGAATCCTTTTCATATCAGCGTTGTTGAGTACTGTTTGACTTTAGTTTTTGCAATAGTTAGCTGCATCGGTTAATTTAAAAATAGGGGGATATACAGCATGAAGACATTGAAAGATGTTAAGATTGGCGGTACTGCTAAAGTCATTAAGCTTTACGGTGAAGGCGCTCTTAAAAGACGAATCATGGATATGGGTATTACAAAAGGCGTAGAAATTTACGTCCGCAAGGTTGCTCCTCTCGGTGACCCGATTGAAGTAAACGTCAGAGGCTACGAGCTTTCTATCAGAAAAGACGATGCCGAAAAGATCGAAGTAGAATAATTACGAGGTTTCGAGCTTTTTGTCAACGGGGCAGACTTTCCCCAAAATTTTTTATAGGATACAGTTAGCATAGGCTTACTGTTTTTGACATCAGAAAGGAAAATAATAATGAGCATCAGAATCGCCCTTGCGGGCAACCCTAACTGCGGTAAAACAACGCTTTTTAATGCGCTCACAGGTTCCAATCAGTTCGTCGGTAACTGGCCAGGCGTTACAGTAGAGAAAAAAGAAGGTAAACTTAAAAAATACGATGATGTGATCGTTACCGACCTTCCGGGTATCTATTCACTTTCACCCTACACTCTTGAAGAAGTAGTTGCAAGAAACTATCTTATCGGAGAACGCCCCGACGTTATTATGAATCTCGTGGACGGTACAAATCTTGAAAGAAACCTTTATCTTACAACTCAGCTTACGGAAATCGGAATTCCCGTTGTTGTTGCTATCAATATGATGGACCTTGTCCGCAAAAGAGGGGACACTATTGATATTGAAGCACTTTCCAAAGCTATCGGATGCAAGGTTGTTGAAATTTCAGCCCTTAAAGGTGACGGTATTATGGAAGCGGCTGAAGCTGCAATAGTTGCCGCAAATAAAACAAAAACTATTCCTACTCATGCATTTTCAGGTGAAGTTGAACACGCACTTGCTCATATCGAAGAAGCGGCTGTTCATAATATGCCTGATGAACAGCAAAGATGGTATGCTGTAAAGATTTTCGAGCGTGACGACAAAGTTCTTTCTCAGCTTAATCTTGATAAAAAAATCATTGACCATATTGAAGCGGACATCGTTCATGTTGAAACTGAATTTGACGATGATGCTGAAGCTATCATCACTAATGAAAGATATAATTACATAGCTTCTATTACCGCTAAGTGTTATAAGAAAAAGAATACAGGCAGAATGTCAGTTTCCGATAAGATTGACAGGATCGTAACAAACAGGATCCTTGCTCTTCCCATTTTCGTTCTCGTTATGTGGCTCGTTTATACACTTTCAATCGGTACTATCGGCGACTGGACAGTTGGCTTTATGAATGATACACTTTTCGGTGAGTGGATTCAGCCTGCTGTTGCTTCAGGTCTTGAAAGTATAGGTTGTGCCGAATGGCTGGTAAGTCTTGTTTCTGACGGTATCGTTGGCGGCGTTGGCGCAGTTCTCGGCTTCGTTCCTCAGATGCTCATTCTCTTCTTCCTTCTTTGTATTCTTGAAGACATCGGTTATATGTCCCGTGTTGCCTTCATTATGGATAGACTTTTCCGCAAATTCGGGCTTTCTGGTAAATCTTTTATCCCCATGCTCGTTGCTTCAGGTTGTGGCGTTCCCGGTATTATGGCATCACGTACCATTGACCAGGATCGTGACCGTAAGATGACGATCATTACAACAGGATTCATTCCCTGCGGCGCAAAAATGCCTATCGTAGGTCTTATCGCTGCAGCCCTCTTTGGAAACAGCCCCCTTATTGCTACTGCCGCTTACTTTATCGGCGTTGGCGCAGTAGTTGTTTCAGGTCTTATTCTTAAAAAGACAAAGCCCTTTGCAGGCGACCCCGCTCCTTTCGTTATGGAACTTCCCGCTTATCACCTGCCTTTACCCTCAAATATCCTTCGCGGAACTTGGGACAGAGGCTGGGGATTCATCAAACGTGCAGGTACAGTTATCCTTCTCGCAAGTGTAATTATCTGGACACTTAACAGTCTTACATTTGAAGGAGGTCTCCACTACATCGGCGACGGCGACGAAAAATCTATTCTTTATGTAATTGGTTCATTTATCGCGGTTATCTTCAAGCCCCTTGGCTTCGGTACATGGCAGGCTGCTGTTGCAACAGTTCTCGGACTTGTTGCTAAAGAAGAAGTTGTCGGCGTATTCGGTACACTTTCTTCCATGGGTGACGCAGACCTTGCATTTGAACTCGTTGAAAATGCTGACTCCGAACAGCTTGCTCTTATCGGTAACGAAATCTTCAACGGCAGCAAACTTGCAGGCTTCTCATTTATGATATTCAACCTTCTCTGCGCTCCTTGTTTCGCAGCTATGGGTGCTATCAAGAGAGAAATGAACAACGCTAAATGGACAGCGTTTGCTATCACATATATGTGCGTGTTTGCTTACGCTATTTCTCTTATCGTTTACCAGCTCGGTTCCTGGTTCGTTGGCGCAGGTAATATTGTAGGCGTGATAGTAGCTCTTGCAGCTCTTGCGTTCTTTATTTATATGCTTGTTCGTCCTTACAAGGAATCCAAGACTCTTAATATCAAAAAATAATTTATTTAAATATTTCCGAAGGAGGAAAATGAAATGCTTAATTGGTTAATGGCAAATTGGGCAACAATCTTAGTTTTGCTTGTTGTTTTGGCGGTGATAGCAGGAGTTATTGCAATCATGGTTAAAGATAAAAAGCAAGGAAAATCCTCCTGCGGCTGCTCTTGTGGAAATTGCCCTATGAGTGGAAAATGTCACGGAAAAAACGATAAATAATACCATATGGAAGAGGCTTCTCTTTATAGAGTAAAAGCTTCTTCCATATATTTTTTATGCGGATTTGAGTTTAATGTGTGAGGTGACGTATATGTAAAATAAATGTGATAAAAAATCTTCGGGGGGGGTAACTGCTTTAGCAGTACACATTTTTTTGTGTATTACCTCGGTTTCTATATTGTCATTTTGCTGAAATTATTTAGTCATTGCTTGATTTTTACGGTTGTATATGGTATAATATCTCTGTATAAACTTTCGGGAGAATTGCGTCGGTTTTTGTCGGATTTTTCCTAAGTTGAATAATATTGTTATATAAAAAAAAATTTTTGTGAGGTGCTAAAATGGCAAATGATGTTATGACCAAAAAGCCTTCGGAGGTTCGTCCATGGCTTAAGTATTATCCGCAAAAATCCGTTGAAAGAGCTCTTCCCCATTGCACTATTTATCAATATCTCAAAAGCAAAAACAGTAAACATCTTAATGAAAATGCTATTAATTATTTCGGTACAAATATTACATATGATACTCTTTTTAAGCGTATTGAGCGCTGTGCCGATGCTTTCTATTCCATTGGTGTAAGAGAAGGAGATATAGTTTCTTATGTTACCGTCTCTATTCCCGAAACAGTAGTTGCTATGTATGCATTGAATAAGATCGGTGCTGTATCCAACTTTATCGACCCAAGAATGGATATTGACAGTATTAAGCGAGTTATCAATAATGTAAAGTCCGATATCGTTATCATCGTTGATCTTGCATTCCCGAAACTGAAAGCTATCATGAAGGACGTAAAGCCCAGAATGGTCATTGTTCAGTCTCCTGCGGATTCTCTGAATCCCATTGCCGCAACCGTTTACAAGGGTAAAAATCCTCTTTTCCAGCCCATTCCATATTGCGATACCATTATAAGCTGGAAAGATTTCGTCAGAAAGATGCCCACAACGCCTGCAGTTGAAGCTTCATACAAACCCGATTCCGTTTCCTGTATCACATATACCGGTGGTACAACAGGATTCCCCAAAGGCGCGATGCTTACAAACGACGGCATGAACGCTGTTGCTTTCAACTTCAAATATGCAGGAATACATTATGTCAGAGGTCAGCGTTTCCTTGACGTTATTCCCGTATTTGCTTCCTACGGTGTGGTTTGCGGTATCCATATGCCACTTATTTTGGGTATTACCGATGTTATCATTCCCAAGTTGAATGTTGCTGAACTGGGCAAGATCGTTAAAAAATATAAGCCCTGTCATATGATCGCAGTTCCTGCGTATTATGAAGCTATGATGTCAAGCAAAGAGCTGAGAAATGAAGACCTTTCGTTCTTTATCACTCTCGGTTCAGGTGGTGACTCAATGAATAAGGGGCTTGAAGAAAAACTTCATAAATGGCTCCGTGCTCATAACGCTAAGTATCCTCTTGCTCAGGGCTATGGTATGTCTGAGATCTCTTCCGCAGTTTCGTTCTGCTTTAACGATATTTATAAAAGCGGAAGCGTAGGCATTCCCTCATTGACAACCACCGTAGGTATCTTTGCTCCCGGCACCACAGACGAATTGGGCTTTGGCGAAGAAGGCGAGATCTGCATCACGGGACCTTCCATGATGAAGGGATACTTCAACGATCAGGCGGAAACCGATAATATTATGAAGAAGCACCCCGACGGCAAGATCTGGATCCACAGTGGCGACATTGGCTATATGGATGTTGACGGCTTCCTGTACATCAAAAACAGGATCAAACACATCATCATCCGTTTCGACGGTCACAAGGTATTCCCCATCAACATGGAGACATATATCTGTAATCACCCAATGGTCAAGAACTGTTCCGTAATCGGTGTCAAAGACAAAGACCACATGCAGGGCTTCCTTCCCATGGCAGTGGTTGAACTCAAGCACGATCTTCCCGAAGGCACAGATGTTGAAGCGGTCAGAAAAGAGATCTTCGAATCCTGCAACCGCGACCTTGAAGAGCGCGGCAGACCGTGTTCCGTGGTTCTCATTGACGAAATACCTCTTACCTCGTTTGGCAAAAACGACGTAATGAAGCTTTCTAAGATGTACGAAAACTACGACTATTGATTTTCGGTAATTTTCGGCGCAAGCCGTTGATTATAAAAATTACAAAACAAAGCGAATTCACGCAAAAAATATAGGAGAAGAGTGAATCGCGAAAAAATAGGAGGAAAAAATTATGAACTCAAAACACACACCCAAGTTCAAGGCGCTCCTCGCCCTGTTCTTGAGTATCAGTATGCTGTTCAGCATGGTCGTCACATCCTTTGCGGCATTGCCTCAGGATGTTGTCGATGATGATGTGATCAGATACGTTTCTATCGGTGACTCCGTTACTAATGGTTACGGCTTGGATGAATACTATTTTTACGACGCTAATGGTAAGCGAATAAATTCTACAGGTTTTCGTAGATATGTTCCTACCTCTTATCCTTATCGTATTAGTGAGATTTTAAGCGAAGCTTTAGGTATGCCTGTTGAACTTGATCCTATGGCTATTGCCGGAATGCGCTTCAATGATCTTCGTCTCATACTTGATGAGTCTTTTGGCGGCGATACATATATGGGTGATGAAAATGGCGACGGTATAAGAGAAACGGTTTGGCGTTATAATAGCGCTGTTGACTGTTGGCTTGATATTTATCTTTCAAACCCGGAAGATGATAAAATAGATCCAAATGGTACTGCTGCTAAATATATAAAAGATTATAACTATACTAAAGGTTCGGACTTGGATCCTGCTTCAAGATGGGAAATCCTTAATAATGAATTTACATTGTCAATTGAAAAAGCAGATTTTATCAGTATTGATCTCGGATCTAATGATTTTGGTACTTATCTTACAGACCGATTGATGGATTATGTACAGGGTGAAGCTTTTGATGTTTCTAAGGCAGATTATCAGCGTTTTGAAATTTTCTTCGATGAGGTTTCTGTTAAGTCTTTGGAAAACATGGTCCTTACCATGATTCAAAATGCAGGTTATGAAGAACCATTGAAGTCTGTTGTTGGAGACCTTGTTGAAACTCTTCTTTATGGCCTTGTATCTTTCTGTGGAAACTTTGATGCTTGTATGGAGTTGCTCTTTGATATCAACCCTGACGCACAGGTGATGATTATTGATGCATACAACATGATGTCCAGTGTTAAAATTGACGGTACTGCAGTTTTTGGTGAAGGCATAAATGTCAGTGATATAATGAATATATTTATTGATATGGCAAATCTCTACACAAGAGAGCTTTCCCCTTATGCAAGCAAAGTTCTTCATGTAGATATCGGTGCTGATTCTTATCCAGATCTTGTAATGGATTACTTTAATGATTTTTCCGGTTGGATGAATCTTGAAGATGACGAAGTAACAGAAGCAAGAACAATAATGAAGTTGTTGCTTGAAGAATTCCTTGGTGATGAATGGTCTGCAGTTGAAGAGCAGATTATTACTATTGACAACATGGAAGATGATATTTCCGGCACTATTTCACTTAATATCATCAGCGCAATTCTTGAAAACGCTCAGACCTCTGTTGAGGGCGTTAACCTTGTTAAAAAAGCAGTTGACGGTGTTGCACAGGCAGAATCTCTTATTGGTAACATCACTTCTACATACGTAGATACTGCATTTCTTGAAGGATATCTCCCCGATATTGTTGCCAAATATGACGGAACATCTTTAGAATCAATTATAAGATCAAACATCAGCAGTACAGTTGAAGACCTTTTGAAGGATGAATCTTTAGCGTCCATGCTTCCCCAAGAGGTTACTTCTTCAGTAATTTCTGATATGGTATATGATGTAGCTTTAGCTTACGGAAAATCTACATCCAACGAAGCTAAAAATGCGGTTATAAAAGCGGCGGTTATTGACATTTTGGAACTCGCACAGAGTTGCGATGAAGCTTATGCTAATTTCATCTACAATATAGTTTCGGAATATAATGATGAAGCAAATACAACAGATAAAGAAAAAATGGTTGCCGCTATCACAACATATCTTAGCGCTGACACATCTATTGAAAAACCCGAAGCTATGGCTGAACTTGCATATACAGTATACTGTATTTACGATGCCGTTGTAGTTAAAGGTACTTTAGCTGACGCAAATGATGTTATTGCCGTATTGACAGCGCTGTACGGTGATCGTCTGTTGCCTGAACAGATAAACGCAATAGGTGCTTGCTATTCGGGAAATTATACTGATGAGGAGCTTGTGACTGCTGTTTCCACATTGATGGCTTTGGGCGGATACGCTGACAGCATTGATATGTATAAATTGTATCATCAGTTTCCCTATACATTATCTGAAATAGCACAGAGCAATACTATTTATCTTGATTCATTCTTGCCGTATTTGGCTGGAAAGGCTTTGGATTTTGACGGTATTGCTGCAAGATTTTTCAGCGATGATGATCCCTTGATTCTTACTGAACCTGACAGAGAAAAATATGAATCTGACGAAGCGTATAATGAAGCTTTTGAAATGTTCAAGCATGACTCCACACTTCTTACAGTTTATATCAGATTCCTCTCCCTCACAGGTTTGTTTGTTCACCCCAATTCTACAGGACATGCAACTTTTACGGAAGTAATATCAGAATATCTTGATAAGTTCGTTCCCAATGTGGCTGCAGGTGACGATGTTTACGAGCTCAGAACCGATATCGAATATAAAGTTCTTGCTATCGGCGACGAATATATTAAAAATGTTGAAGATTGTTATGCTGAGAAAGTTGCAGAGGCTTTGGACAGCACTGTTAAATATCAATCATATCCCGGTTGGACAGTAGGGGAAACTCTTACTTTTGCTAAGAATAATCCTGAAAATATTTCCGGTTATGACTTGATCCTCCTTAATGTCGGTGCTTGGAATGTAGGCTATATTGCAAAATATCTCAACTCTAACGGAACAGCTCCCATAGATCTTACAGATATTGATATCCTTGATGTTTCAAAAGATGCTGACGGTAAAAACAGTATCGGTGAAAGATTCGAAGACATGCTTAGCGGCGACGATATGATGCTCATGGCTAAGGCTATGATGTATGGTTACGCTGACTTCGCAAACAGCATTGAGCCTCTTGTTGAAACTCTTCTTGATACAGGTGCTACCGTTGTTATCGTTGGACTTGATAAACTTATGTCCGACAACTCTATCTTTGCACTTGGTGAAAACCTTACATTTAAACTTGATCTCCTTATTGAAAAACTTACAAGTGACTTTAACGGTCATATGGAAGTTATAGCAGATAAATACGAGAATTGCTACTTCACAGATATCTCCGGTGTAAATACAGGCGTTTCCACTCCTGTTGTGATTACTCCCAACGGTGTTGGAGATATGGCTACAATGATGGGTGAAACACTCTTTGATGAATATGAACATGAAGAGATCGCAAAGAGAATCATTTGTGATACCCTTGGTATTCACGTTCCTAATGCTGACGATGAAGGAACAACTGAAAAGATAGCTACTTTGGACGAATGTTGCTACGTTACATATAGCGGATGTGAATTGTGCGGAGTAGGTTCTTTCACAAGAGAAGTCGAACATGTTTGGGGTATGTACTTGATAGGTAGTGATGAGGCTACAGGTAAGGACATACTTGAGGCAAAATGGGCAGACGACTTTACTTCTGCAACACCTATTTTGCGTTGCCCCGCTTGTGATGTGGAAACTCTTGCTGAATACTATACATCTGAAAACATTACCATTAAAAAATATGAATCTTGTGAAGAAGACGGATATTGGAACTATACTGTTACATTTGACATTGGCGGAGAAGAATATGTGAATGTTTACAGTCGTGAAGTTGGTCCTACGGGTCACAAGTACGTCGAACCCACTTGGGAATGGACTAAGAATGAAGATGGCGTTTACGTAAATGCTGAAGCTACATTCGTTTGCGCTAACGACGAAGAACATGTTGAAAAAGTTTCCACAGAAGAATTCTCTGTTAAGGTAGTTACAGAACCCACTTGTACAGGTGAAGGTGAAAACGAATATACCGCTACAGTTGAATTTAACGATAAAGAATATTCTAATACTAACCCCGAATATGTTGTTGTAGACAAGATCGCTCACGCTTACGACAAACCTGTTTGGGCTTGGTCTGAAGATCTTTCCGAAGCTACAGCTTCCTTCGAATGCATTTCTTGCGACGATGTTCAGGTTGTAGAAGCTGAGATCGAATCCGAAACAACTAAGTCTACTTGTCTTGAACACGGCGAAACAGTTTATACTGCAACTGTAGTATTCGGTGACGACAAGAAAGAATTTACAGATTCTATAACAGTAGAGCTTGAACTCGGCGATCACGATTATGTTGATGATATCTGCTCCGTTTGCGGTGAAAAAGACCCCGATGCTCGTCCCGACGAAACAGGCGACTGCGTATATGTAACAGAAGAAGAACTTGACGCTGACGGTGTTTACACAATGACTCTCGGTGGTGAAGAGGTTGGCGAATTTGAATTCATTGCGGTTGACGGCGGTTGGACGATTTCCGATGACGGTGAATATCTTGCAATCGAAAACGGCAAACTTGTTTACAGTGAAAATGCGTTTGTTTGGACATTTGAAGATGATATGTTCAGCGCAAGCGAAACTGTAGTTGAAGAAATCAAAAAAGGCTTCTGGGGCGGTCTCTTTGGCGGTTCCGACAGCACAGAAATCGTAGAAACTACAACAACATACTACCTCGCAGTTGTTGAAGACGAACTCACAGCAGGCGAGATCGGTGATGCGGCAGAATTCTCTGTTAAACATCATGATGACAAACACAGCTACGACGAAGGCGTTGTAACTAAACCCACTTGCACAGATAAGGGTTACACAACTTATACTTGCGAAAAGTGCGGCGAAGAATGTGTTTATAACGAAAGAGAAAAAATCGAACACAACTACGTAGACGGCAAATGTGAAGACTGCGGTAAGCTTGAGGATGTTGAAGAACCCGAAGAACCTGAAGAAAACTGCATCTACATTGAAGAAGTTGAGCTTGAAGAAGACGGTTCTTATATTCTCTCTATCGGCGGCTATGAAGTAGGTAAATATACTGTTACGGCAGTTGATGACGGTTGGACTATCTTTGATGAAAAAGATGAAACATATCTTGCAGTTCTTAACGGTATCCTCGTTTATACAGATGAAGAGTTTGTTTGGGCTTATGATGAAGAAGAATGCAAGTTCTTCTATGAAGATGTTAAGGTTGTAACTACAACAAACAACTTCTGGGGCGGACTCTTCGGAGGTTCCACATCAACAGAGACTATCGTTAATGTTTACTACATCGTTCCCGAAGAAGATAAACTCGTAGTTTCTGAAGATGATGAACTTGCAGAAGTAACCTTTGAGGTCATTGTTGTTGAAGAAGGTCACGACTATGTTGACGGTATTTGCGAAAACTGTGGTAAGTGCGAAGATGATACCTGCGTACACTTCGATGCTGTAGAGCTTGAAGAAAACGGCGAATACGTACTTATTATCGGTGATGAACATCTTGGCTTCCATACATTTGAAAATGTTGACGAAGACCTTTGGACTATCGTTAATGAAGACGGCGACTATGTAGCACTTGAAGATGGCGAGATCGTTTACACAAGCGAAGAATTCGTATGGACATACGATTCCGAAAAATCCGTATTCTCTGTTGAGATCGTAACTGTTGCGACAAGCGGCTTCTGGGGTGGACTCTTCGGTGGAAATACTTCTACAAAGGTAGAAACTTATTATCTTGTTGCTGAAGACGGTAACCTTGCTGTTTCCTTGAAAGACAAGACTGCAACAGCTGAATTCCTTGTTGAAGTCGAAGGCGAACATGAATACGGCGACTTGGAAGATTACTACGGTTTGGGTCGTTCTTTCTGCGAAAATTGCGGTACAGTAAAATTTGAAATTGCTGAATAAGCGATAAATAGTATAAGAGGATGGGCAATTTGCTCATCCTCTTTTTGTGATTATTGAATTTTGTTTAACCGTTCTGCTCGTTTAGCAAGGCGCTTTTCCATTTTCTGCTTGTAAAGCTCTTCCGTAGCGAAAGAAAGTTTCGTGATCACATTTTGCTTGGTGGGGTAGCAGTAGAGTGAATCTTTTGAGGTTGAAATATCTATGCAGTCATCGGGGCGGACATAGCAATAGTCATATTCCACGTGAACTCCGTACATGCCCGGGACCATGCGGCTTATCTTATATTTTTTGCCGTTCAGCTCGCCCTCTACAGTAAATCCGTTGTAGTTGTGGGTCAGTTTTCCTTTTCCTAACTTTTGGAATTTCATGCAGGAGGGGAGAGAGTAGATTTCAACTTCATCTTCAAAGTAGTATTTCCCTTCGTCGATCTCCTTTCGGACATTTGCGCGTTCCCATTCAAACCAATCGGGAATATGGGAAAATTCCGTTTCGCCGCTGAGTGCCTTCAACCTTCCAAGTTCATCCATTTCCCACTCTTTGCCGCATTCCTTGCAGAAAATTTTCGTTCCTTTACTGTCCATTTTGCTTTCTGTCAGACAATGCGGACACTGATAGAGTATCTTATGCAATCCCTCTGCACGGAATTCTTCGGTAATTCTGATATTTTGCTCTTCCTGCCACTTGTATTCGTTGTACTTCATAGCGTCCGTCAGCTTTTGCTGAATTTCCTCGGAAGTCATTTTTTCAATGTCTTCGGGCTTAAGGACACATGTCATTGTGGTGTGTAATGGAGCTTTTCTTGGTTGTCTGTAATTCCAGAAAGGTGTGTGGAGATAGTTTCCGTGGTGGAGAAGCACCACTACAGGTACATTCATTTTTTTCGCTAAATGTCCGAGAGAGTTTGGTAGGATCGCCGTTGTTCCCGCAGGGGAGTATCTTGCTTCGGGGTACATTGACATTACGCCTTTTTTCTTGAAAAGCACGTGCTCAATGGATTTTACGAGTTCCGGGTCTGTGGTGAATTTTCTCTTGCACATGCAGCCGATAAGCTCCATAAGGAACGGTCTTCTGTAGTATCCGTCTACGGTTGCAATGTTGTAGACCTTATGGGGATAAGTTGCAATGGAATTCAAATAGAAATCAACGAAATACATGTGGTTGCTCAATAAAATATAAGGCGGCTTGATGCCCTCCATATTTATCTTTTCAACTTTGTATTCCTGACCCATCATAAGAATTTTGCTCAAAGCAAAAATTGCAAAGGTGAAGATTCCTGCCTGGGTCATGGGTAATTTAGATGTATCGTAGTGCTTTACGTTTTTGCCGTAAGGTACTTCATCGTAGATGATCTCTTGAATTTCAGTGTTTTCCATATTGATTCCCCCTTTATTTTTCAATTACTATTTTCTGATTTCTTACTACTTTATAGAGGTACAATGCCAGAATTATGAGTATTACAGAGCTGATAAGCGAGAGTATTTGTTGCGGATAGACTGTTATTCCAAGAATTTGGTTGCCGTTGGCTTCGATTTTTTGGATAAATACGGATTCTATACAGGAAGTAAGAAAACCTGCCACACCGCCGATTGCTGATTTCCAGCCGATGGCTACACTTCTGTTTTCTTCCTTGACGTAGTCGAATGTCAGATTCAGGATACCGCTGTTGATGCCTGCCATAGATATTGCAAAGATCATGTAATATATGGTGTATGTTATTTTGCCTGTTTCAGGCGTGCTGAATGTGTTGATGAAAAAACCGATCGAAGCGATAATAACGCATATTCTCAGCATTTTTTCCCAGGAATGTTTATCTGCGTATTTGCCAAAGGGAACGGAGAAGAAAGATCTGACGACGCTATATAGGAATGTTAGAACTGCTATAAATGTCATACTGAAACCGAGGGTATTACGCTGAAAAGCTCCGAATGAATAGGTTGAGGCATTTGCGATGTAATAAAGTACGAAAACAACGATTATGTGGCGATAGGATTTATCTAAAATCGTCACTTTGAGAGAGTCTTTCAGTCCTTCAAGGAACGGTTTGTGTTCGTACTCCGCTTCGATGTGGTTGTCTTTAATAAGGCACATGGAAATAAAATGAAGTATTGCAAGACCGATTATCGTAATGCCACCGGCGATAAAACTTCCGCTTATGTTTCCTGCGGCTTCAAATGAGTCGATTATCTGACCCATAATGAAGCTGAATACTACACCTCCGATGAGCGAAACGATCTCTTTTTTCGCTGTAAAAACGCCTCTGTGACCGTTCTCAACATTTGACATATGCCAAGTTGTCTTGAACGGACAAAGTGAATGTTCTATCATGCTTCCTGCAATTAGCAAAAACAGAAAGATTGCGGATTTTATACCTGTAGGAATATTAAAAAACGGCGTGAAATACATCAGCGCAAAAAGCATTTGGTTGAAAAAATTCCATGCTGTTACCCAACGCTTGACCGATGAGGTCTTATGTATCAGAAGTACGGAAAAAAGTTCCGCCGAGAAAGTCATTGTTACAAGAGACGAAATGACCGTTTGAGCCGCCGTTGAAAAGCCTATATCGTTGAGCAGATTTGTGAGATATGCTCCCGTTATCATTATTGAAATAAAGTATTCCAGTGCCGCTTCGGCGATATATGCGCCACGGCTTATTTTTCCCTGTTTTGTATTTAAATTCGACATTTGTTTTTACCTGATTTCTATTTTATTCTATATTATTATAGCACTTAAGTACGGTTCTGTCAAGAGAAAATAGAAAATTTCTCTGTTGACAAGTTGGAAAAAATGTTGTATAATTATAGTATAGGAAATTGGAGGTGCTGACATGAACAAAACAGAAGAAAAACTTTTTATTGAGTCCGTTTTTGATGAATTTTCCCTTAATGTGAAAGCTATGGCTAAATATATTTTAAAAGACGAAGACTTGGCAGAAAAGGCTGTATATAGAACTTTTGTAAAGATCATCATAAACATGAAGCTTTTCGATGATGTTGAAAGTGAAGATTTCCGTCGTCTTGTAGTGGTGTTTCTCCGTTGCTCTTGCTATGAGATCTTACGTAAAAAAAGAAGAATTGAATACAGTCAGAAATTTGAAGCCCCCGAAACATACAACAATTACGGCACGTGGAATAAGATACTGAAAAAATCAACCCTTCGTTGGCTCAAAAATACTTTTACTTCATTCGGTTCTCCGTTCAAGGAGATCTGTATCCTGAGATTCTACTACAACATGGATATAAAATATATTGCACGGGCACTCACCATGAACAGATGGGATGTTTTGGCTGTATTGAGCAGACGTTTGGTACAGCTGAGGAATGAAACGGAAAGTTTTGTCGGTGAATTTGTCTCAAATGCGGAAATGGGGCTTGCAATATCGCTTGTCAGCGGTGAATTTGTGGAAGAAGAATTTGCCCGTATGAACAAATTTGATGTCACACGGGTAAAGGTTGCCTCAAAAACAAAGGAGAAAATTTTGAACAAGCTCAAATTCGTCAGAGCGAAACCCTTTATTGTATTGGGACTTGCCGCGTTTTTGGTGCTGGTTTCTGTAATCGTAATTTTGGCAGTTTTGTAAGAAAATATTTTATCGTGGAACTTTTGGAAATATTTGTCGTCTAAACAGTGAGAGCTAAAACTCTTAATATATTTGAAAGGATCGGTATTATGAAAAACTTTTTTGCAATGTTGCTTGCTTTCGCAATGCTTTTTACGATGATTGGTTGCGGTGAAGTCTCCGGAATTTCAGAAGAGGATTCCGTGAATGATGAAAATATCACGGATGAGATCGAAACCGATTTGTTGGATTCTGTTTCCGTAAATGACGAAGAATCTGAAAAAACTGAAAAGGTTGAAGAACCCAAAGCGCCTCAAGAGGTAACGCTTAGATCTGACCATGCGTATGATTTAACTAAATATGACGGATTATTTAAATGGCTTCCTAAAAACAAAGAGGATACGATTGTTTGGGCTGAAACTTCAATTTGGACTATGTACGGAGGTAAAGAGACTTACAGTACTTTTTATATTATGGACGCTGTTCCTCAGTTCAGGGAAAAGAATGAAGATACTGTTGCTTTGAATCAGACCGCTTCTGATTTTCTTGAATCTATGGACGGAAATCTGTATACGTATATTTGTGGCGATCGCAATGATATAGTTACAGTTTTATCTGAAGTAAAAACTATTGGTTCAGAACCTTGTTGGTTGAATTACGGTTATGACTTCATTAATGATTGCCGTATTTCCATGAAAGAGTATCTTGAAAAACGTGGAATTTTTGAAGCTGAAATAATCGAAGCTGTAAATGAAAACGCATATTTGCTTGATTATCTGACTGTTCCGGATGGAGTTACTGCGGAGATCTGTCTTGAATTCGATGGCGATTATTGTATGATGCTGCCTACAAGAAATGATGCAATAATTTTCTATTCTGTTGTTTATCATTCAGATTCTGATGAGATAATTCCATATAAAGTCGGTTCTGTGACATTTGCTTTAAAACCCTTTGATTACGAATTGCAAGAGGCTTTTGCCGATGATCTGGATTGGTTTTATGATGGAGTCTTCGTACATTCAGTACACTCTTATATGGAAGATTCGATCAGTGTTTGGGGTGGGCTTCCTCTTTTGAAGAGTGATTCCGAAGACGCAAAAAAGATAAATGCTCAAATTATGTACAACAGATTCGGAATGTTGGGTTCTGATGTTTATAAGCGTCCCGACAATATTTTGGTTCTTTCATTGACATATGAAACAACTTGTCATGGGATAGATCGTCCGTCTTATGTTTTCAACACCGAAACAGGAAAACGGATTTCAAACTATGATTATCTTATATCTTTGGGTATTGACTTTGATGAGGTTGTAGAAAAGATACTTGAAAAACCCGGTACTCTTTATAGCGATCAAATAGATTTCAGGTCGGGAAACGATTACAGTTTCAATTTTGTTGACACTGATACCGTCAGAATATTTTATAATGAATACAGCAGCATAGAAATTGATTTCTAAATACAATAACGGAGTCAGAAATTGGCTCCGTTATTTATTTTATCAGATATTTCGTATCTTTTTCATTGACATATTAAGAGAAACGTGGTAAAATATAAGATAAAGTGAAAAATATAATTGTAATTACGAAAGGGTCATCAATATGAAAATTTTTTCCGGTGTGTTCCCAATAAGACTCGGTAATCCTGTTGCGAACGCTGAAACTATTATTGATATCATAAACAAAAATAACGACGCAGATATTTATCTTTTCCCTGCGTACTGCCTTGAGGGTGCTACTTGCGGCCGCCTTATTGACTTCAAATACTTCAAGGAAGAGATCGAAGAAGCTATCGACAAGCTCTGCGAATTTACAGAAGACAATAAAAAGATCATCGTAACAGCGGCTCACGGTCATGATAATATCGTTATCAGAGACGGCGATGTGCTAAAGAACACCACTTTTATGTGTGACGGTAAGAAAGTTTCCGTTTCTCAGTCCGTGCGTGAGGCTTTTGACCTGCTCCTTCTCCCCACTTCCATGCCCAGCTACCCATGTATTCAGAACGATGTTATAGAATTCTGCGCAAAAGCATCTCTTGATAAAAAATGCTCCGTCGCTGTTGCTAACTCAGGTTTTGGTGAAAGTACAGCGGATAATGTGTTCAAGGGCTTTGCGGGTATCTTTAAAAACGGTATCATCGTTGATTTCATGGCTCAGGACGAGCCCGAATTAACTTGCTGTATTCAGGATTACGCAAAAGAAACAGGCCTTGTTTATGCAAGAAACCGTGCTATTGATTATAAAATTCCTTATTTCGGTAAGAATGAGCCCAAGAGATACCTTTCCGAACTTTTCAAACTTCAGATCCAGGCTCTTTATACCAGACTTAAAAGTTCAGGTATTTCCCGTGTTGTGGTAAATGTTTCAGGCGGTTTGGATTCCACACTTGCGCTCATGGTTGCTTCTGAGACAATGAAGATGTTGAAAATGCCCTCTCAGAATATTATTGCGATCACTCAGCCGTGCTTCGGAACAGGCGGCAGAACATATAATAACGCAAAAAAACTCATGGAACTTCTCAATGTTACCTCTTTTGAGATAGATATCAAAAATGCCGTAACTACACATCTTTCCGACATCGGTGCTGATATCAATAACCACGATGTGGTTTACGAAAACGCTCAGGCGAGAGAACGTGCGCAGGTTGCTTTTGACATGGCAAACAAGTACAACGCAATCGTTATGGGTACAGGCGATATGTCCGAAGCGGCTCTCGGATTCTGCACTTTCGGGGGCGATACTCTCGGTCATTACAATGTGAATGCTACAGTTCCCAAGACCGTTATGCAGCACCTTATCCGTCAGCTTTCCGCTGAGAATGAAGGCGAACTCGGTCAGGTACTCCTTGATGTTGTTGAAACTCCCATCAGTCCTGAACTCAAAGAGGATCAGAAAACGGAAGATATCGTAGGACCGTATATTCTCCATGATTTCATCATGTACTATTTTGCAAAACTTCACCTCTCCAAAGAGGATATCCGTCATTATATGCTCGCGACTTTTGAAGAATACGATGACGATGAGATCGACAAGTGGCTCGAAGTCTTCTTCAAACGTTTCAAGGCAAGTCGATTCAAGCGTGCGGCTGCTTGCGAGGGTGCAAACCTTATCGGTTTCACGCTCCCGTACATTCCCGCTGACGCTGAGATGTAATTTTTAAGTGAATATATTTTTTATGGGGAACCGTTTTTCTTTTCGCGGAAAAAGAAAAACGGTTCCCCAAACCCCTCCAAAAAAGAAAACCGATGCTGGAGGGTCCTGTTAAAATATTATTTTTATAAAAATATATTCTAAACGGATTCTTTTCGCGGAAAAAGAAAAAAGGTTCACCAAACCCTTCCAAAAAAGAAAACCGCTGATTGGGGCATCTTGGAAAAAATGTCCCAATAGCTGATGCATGGAAAAATGCATTTGCGATAGCTATTGGGGCTTTTAGTTTTGATTTTGAGCTTTGCTCGGTAAAAGTTTTTTTGGATAGGGGTATGGGGAAAACCTATTTTTACAAAAAATGGTTTTCCCCATATAAAACTTAAATATTTCCCTTATGCTCTCCAGTTGGGGTTATAGGTTGAAATGTCAAATCCGTTGAGCATTTGCACTTTGAAATTCTTCACGGCGCAATACTTTTCATTGATTTTATCGTGGCAGAGATTAGCCAGCGCATGGTAGAGTGGCTGATGAACAGAGAGATGTACAAAATTGTATACGGAGAAATTCTTCACACCGATTTCTTTCAGCTTTTTCCGATTTTCAATGATCGTTTCTGCGTCTGACGGCCAAGAGAATATGCCGCCGTAGAATTTTACGTTGTATTTTGCCGCAATTTCCATGTACTTTTTTGCGCCCTCAATGATTTTTTTGAGGTCATGAAAATGGAAACGTCTGACGGTTTCAGTTACTTTGCACTTTTCGATGTATTTTTTCATATCAATGAATTCGCCATCCATGCAGTCGTCAATTTGCTCGTAAAGCTCCATAGTATCCTGGCAAATGCAGTCTATAAGTCCGTTTTTCGCCCAAGTTTCAATGTCAATGCCGATATGCTTTGCTGTTTCAGGGCTGTAATCCGTAATAATGTTTATTTTAACGTGTCTGCCTGCGAATTCATCAAGCTCTTTGCGGAGTTTCGTCATGAATTCCGTCATGAATTCACACCATATTCCGTGCATTCTGGGGTCTTTTATCGGCAGCAAGCAAGGGTCAATATCGGGATATTTTTCATGGAAACGTTTGATTACGGGTTCTTCAAAGCCTATCATGATTCCTCTGTGGAGAATAAGCGAGACTCCGTCAAAGCCATAGCCGAGCGCTTCTTTGAAGCCGTTTATCGCATAGTCCCAAACTTCGGGATATGCAAAGGAGCAAACCTGAACAGTTCTTCCGTCACGGGTCTTGCAGAACATCTCCGAATGTTTTTGCACGAATCCGGTTTTGATATGACCGTCGAAATCAATGCCCAAATCTGCAATACTCATTCGGTAGGCGGCAAGAGCTTCCACATTGATGCTATGGAGAAAATCTATCTTTGTTTTGTAGTATTTTTCTTTGTTTTCTCGGTGGACTGTATCTCCGTCAGCAATGAGTCTTGATGCTTTCCTCATCATTGTTTCGGGGGATTTTTTAACATCGTAGTCTGATGTTATTTCCATGGAACAGATTTCGGCATCTGAATTTTTAAGTCTTGAATACCTCGATAAAACATTATCGTTTTCTGCAATGGCTTCCATGGTGTTTTCGTTGCCGTCGTAGTGATAATGAGCGTTTTTATTGCTTTTTGTGGAGGTATATGCCTTATACTCTTCCACCTCTTCGGTGGTCATTTGTTCAAATTTAAACCAAGCAATGGCTACGCCTTTAGCATTGAATCCTTTCGGCTTTTTCAGAATGATATCATTGTCGCTCATGTCTGCACATTTCCAGAAAAACTCCTGAGCATATTCGTAAGGTGCCCATTTGGACGGGGTTCCCTCCTTGGGCGGAACTACCGATTCGAATGCTATGTCAGAGGAAAGTTTCAAGTGGAATCTGTTCTGAAATTCCATTTTGATAGTGCAAATATATATTCTGTGCCAACCTTTTAACTGCGGTGCGAGTATTACATCTTCAGGCACTGTTTCTTCTCCTGCTACCAATGCTTTCCCTTTGGTTTCGCCGATCTCGTAGTCCATTGCGAACCAGTTTTTGGAAGTGAGATCTGCGGTTACGGCATTTTTATTTTTTACTATTTGCGTGAGATCTGAAAATAGGATTTCCTTCATTATTAAAACCTTCTTTTGAGAATATTTATTTTTCAACCAAGCGGCATGTGTTGATTCTTTGTCGAAAGTCTTGCCTGCGGAAGCGTAGTCGATAAGAATAAGCTCGTCACCGTCTGTTGTCGGGACTGAAACTGTAAGCTCTGCATCGGGAATCACTTTGTTTAAGAGGATTTTTCCGTCAACGGTTCCGTCCTTATTGAAGTTTATGGAAACAGGTGTTTTCGGATCAACGCCTGCTCTGCGGTCGATTGCAAGTATCAAAGCGCCTTTGCGCAATGCAACGTAATCATTTTTATAGGGTGAATCTTCGGGAGGATCTATGCGGAAAATGCGGGAATCAAATTCGATTTCCACAATATTTCCCGTTTCCCATGTCTTTTTGATATGCTTATAGCCATTTTCTGCCGGAATATCCTCATGGTTTACTTTGATTTCAGTGTTTTTGCTCCATTCGGGTATTCTGAGTGCCAGATCAAACAGCTCTTCTTCACAGTTAACAGTAATTTTAATGGAATTTCCGTAAGGGTAGTCCGATTTTATATCAAATTTTGCGATTTTTCCGCTGGGGGTTTGTGCTGAAAGGTGACCGTTAAGATAGAAATTCAGAACTATACCATCTTCGGAGATCAATGCGGCGTGGGATGCAACCGTTCCGAATGCCATTGGGCTGATGCACGCACAGCAACCGTAAAAACTTCCGTCGCTCATAACTTTCATTCCGCCTGTCATTATCCCTTTTTCGGTTGCACGCAGGGCACTGTAACTATCAAAAGGCAGGAATCCGCAGTAATTTTTGCCGTCTGAAGAAACTTTTACTTCGTTTTTGTGAGTATTTGCCGCACCGATAAACGCATTGAAGAATGTCTGTTCAATGCAATCCGCATAAGCAGGGTCTCCCGTTAGACGCAAAACCTGACCGCAGTATTTCATCCATGTGACGCTGACGCAAGTCTCTTGCATTATGCCATCAAATTTCGGGTCAACCTGGCTGAGACGTGTGTTGTCGAAGATCTCGTGAGTGCAGCCGCTGCAACCGATGATCGAAATTTCATTTTCACGGACCTTTTCTGCAAAGTTGATTACCGCTTTTTTGTATTTTTCAATACCCGTCAGACGGTAGTATTCCGCAAGCCCCTCAAAGCATGACATCGTTTCATAAGCTTTCTGTTCAGGGTATTGGTGGGGGAGAAGCTCATTTTCGTATGCCAATTTAAAAATTGTAAGTTCGTTTTCCGAACCGTGGCAGACCTCCACAATGTAATCTGCAAAATCCATGTATTCTTTTTTACCCGTGAATTTGTACAGTCTTACAACAGGTTCAAGGATCGAGCATGCATTTGCGCAGAGCCAGAAAGTGGAAGTTTCGGTGATTTTTATCTTATCTGACCCTATCTTGGTGATAATATAGTCCAGATGACGGCACATTACGGCGATAATTTCTTTTTTCAGAGCTTCGTCGTCGCAGATCTCATAAAAATATTGGAGTCCGAGAAGAACATATTTTCTGCCCCACATATCCCAGCCGTGGAATTCCGCTTCAGTGCTGTATGATGAGATCCTTCCGAGCTCATCCTGCGCAGAAAGCAGATCACGAACAGAATCTTCAAGGATCTTGTACAGTTCCTCATCCTGCGAATAAGCGCAAATAGCCGCCGCACCGCGCATCATTTTGCCCCAATATTCGCATCTCCAGCCGTTATCGTGGTCATCGGAGTTGAATTTGAACTGATAAACGAATTTTTTCCAAAGGTCAATATCTTTGATCTGATTTTCTTCTGTAAATTTCAGCGTTTTTGCAAATATTCCGCCTAATTCCGCATCGGAAACGGGGTTGTAAAGAAATTTATCTTTTTCAAAAGATGATATCACAAACTCATTTTTATATTTTTGCATGGTTTTTTCCTCACATATTGAATATTTTCTTTAAATATGGCAACAAAGTTTCTGCCATACAAGTGAATCCCATATCGTTGGGGTGGCAGTTGTCAACGGTACAACCGTCTCCTCCGAATAATTTGAATATCTCGGAACAGTCAATGAAATAAACGTTCTTATCTCCTTTTGCCAAGGCTTTTTCGTATGTGTTTTTTATGATGTCTCTGCGGCGTTTTTCATCTTCTGTAATGCGGATATGAGGTCTTGACATCATGATTATTGGCAGGTCGGGATTCTTTTCTCTGATTTGATTGAAGAATTTTTCATGAGTTTCTTCCAGATGGTCAGCTGTTGGTGCATTATGATCGTAATCCAATACAAAAGCGGACATTTTCAATCCTGCAATATAGTCTCCAATAATATCCTCACCTTTTGCGCTGCCTGAAAAACCGAGATTTCTGTGGTCACAGTTTATTTTTCTTGAAATTATTGCCTGATAAGCGTTTCCCGGTCTGGACGCGCATCCACCTTGGGTTATGGAGCTGCCGTAATAAACCACAGGATCGGTTATTTCGTAGTCCGAAGCCTCGCTGAGGGTTGAGTCTGTTTTCAGACCGATCTTGAATTCCTTAACCCCGCTGTAGAGAGGAAAGTTTATTGTATATTCATATTCGCCCTCGCTCACGTATACAAGGGACTCGTATCCGTCTTCGATTCCATAAGGTGGGAAGAATGAAGCACAGAAAATGTCCTCTCCGCCTTCATTTTTGTAGAGGTCAAAGCCTGCAGAACCTGTTGTAGCAAAATGAGGCATTTTACCTATTTCGTGGAGCTTCGCTTGTATTGCGATGAAAGGAGAATTTGTCTTGAATTTCACACGGCCACCTGCAGTGTGTTTGCTGAGTAACGCAACGCCTTCATTCGTTCCGTCAGCGATATCTTTTGGAACTCTTCTGAAAAATCCTTCCTCTTCGGTGGGCATGAGCAGTCCGAATATCTTTATAGGCTTTTTCATGCAATCAATAAATACGATGTCATCTCTGCCGCAAGCTGATGTTGGTTTAAAGTTCTTGTCAATTTCTTCGATTTTCATGGTTTTGGTCTCCTTTTGATATGCTATTCTGGGTTCGCCGTTTGCAAGCTTTATAATTCCGCAACGGACAAAACCTTCTTTTTCAAGTTGGTGTTGCATTACTTTATTGTCGTGGTGTGTGTCGATCTTTATGTTGTCGGTATGCTGTAATGCGTATTTTACACATTCGTGTAGCATCCCTTTTTTCTTGCCTGCGCTTGCAACCCTGTGCATGGCGGCGTAAGGTTTGTCGTTGAGCCACTTTCCGTCTATCTCGTTGTAAGTGGGGTCAACTCCGGGAATGAACGCAAAAACAGCATGAATGATTTCGTCCTCGCAAACAGCGTAAAGATTTTCCCTTTTAATATCATCTTCGATGATCTCACGTGTGGGGTAAATATTTTTCCATTGGTTTCCGTTTCCCGTTTGACGCATGAATTCACGTGCGCCTGCGTAAATATCTAGGACCGTTTCAAGATCCGAGGTTGTAGCTTTCCTGATTTTCATATTTTTCCCTCTTTTCGGTAAAAGCCCAAATTTATCATAAAATTTTATGTAAGTCTATTGACTTTTTCAATAGAATGAGTTATACTTTTCTATATGATTTTATCATATTTAAGCGCAAATGTCAACCCTAAAATAAATATAAATATAAAAAAGGATATAAAAATGGATAAAAAAATAAAAGTAGTAATGTTCGACCTTGACGGAACGCTTCTTCCCATGGATCAGGATGTTTTTGTCGGCACATATTTCAATCTTCTTGCGAAAAAAATGACAGAATACGGCTATGAACCGAAGTCTTTAATCGAGAATGTTTGGAAATGCACTTATGCAATGGTGAAAAATGACGGAAAATGCACTAACGAGACCGCATTCTGGAACGGCTTTTCTAAGATCTACGGGGAGGATCGCTTGAAAGATACTTCGATTTTTGATTCCTTCTATAATAACGAGTTCCTTGCAGTTAAAGATGTTTGCGGTTTTTCTCCCAAGTCAAGCGAAGTTGTCCGCAACTTGAAAGATCGCGGCTACAGAGTGGTTCTTGCCACAAATCCTGTATTTCCTGCGGTTGCAACGCTTAATAGATGCCGTTGGGCGGGACTTGAACCGAATGATTTTGAGCATATAACTACCTATGAAAACTCAACTTATTGCAAACCAAATCCCGAATATTTCAAGGAAATAATGTCTAAGATCGGAGTTTCTCCCGAAGAATGCCTCATGGTCGGAAACGATGTTGCTGAAGATGGTTCAGCGATGAAAGCGGGAATTAGCGTGTTTTTCCTGACTGATTGCCTTATAAATAAGGAAAATACCGATTTTTCTCCATATCCCCACGGTAATTTTGATGATCTTATTGAATATATAAACAGTTAAAGGAGAAACAAAATGAAACTTAGATTACCCGATATGATACGTATTTACGGTGAAAACTGGACTAAGGAATTTGACTGTAAATATGTGAACGGAAGCGCTTTTCATGTGGATTTTGACGACGTTAATATTGATTTTGAAAAGAAAGACGCTCTTGAAGTCCGTGTGAAAGCAAATACCACTCCGTTGAATTTTATTCGTCTTCGCTATAATTTCACAGAGGACGAAAAACGCAAAGACCTCATCAAGATAATGGGCGACACTTTTGAGCGAGGCTACGGTGAACTTGAATGGTTCGGCATCAAGCCCGAAAGAACTTTCCCCTGGTATATACTTGTTTCCAACGGAAGCGATACAAACCTTGATTGCAGCGGCAGATTTACCGAAGGCTTTGGCGTAAAGACTATGACAAGCTCTTTTGTTGTTTGGCAGTATGACTCCGCAGGTATTCTTGTCTGGATCGACATCAGAAACGGCGGTAAAGGTGTTCACCTTAACGGCAGAGAACTCCTTGCCTGCGAGATACTTTTCGGAGAATTCCGCGATATGTCCGCTTTTCATGCAGGAAAAGAGTTCTGCAAAATGATGTGTCCCAACCCCGTTTTGCCGAAACACAAGGTCTATGGTTCCAATAACTGGTATTATGCATACGGAAATTCCTCTCATGACGAGATCCTTTCCGATACAAAGCTTGTTGCTGAGGAATGTAAGGGGCTTGAAAATATACCCTATATGGTTATTGACGACGGATGGCAGAAAAATGCGACCGATGCGCCCTGGACAGTTCTGAATGAAAAGTTCCGCGACATGAAAGAGCTGGCATCCGAAATGACGAAGTTGGGTGTCAGACCCGGTATTTGGGTTCGTTATCTCATTGACAGCCACAATGAAGTACCTGAAGCTAAGCCTGAATGGAGATTCAAACATTCGCCTAAATTCTTTGACCCCTCACATCCCGAAGTTATCGACTATGTAAAACGCACCACGAAAATGCTGGTTGATTGGGGTTATAAGCTCATTAAACACGACTTTTCCACCCACGATATTTTCGGAAAATTTCGTATGACGGAAAGAATTGCACCAAACGGCTGGGATTTTTACGATAAGACTCGCACATCTGCTGAAATCGTTGTTGATTTCTATAAAGCGGTAAAAGAAGCCGCAGGCGAAGACTGCGTTATTATCGGATGTAACACCGTCGGACATCTTTGCGCAGGAATTTATGAGTTGAACCGTACAGGTGACGACACGAGTGGCAGAAGATTCGAAGATACACGTAAAATGGGCGTAAATACTCTTGCTTTCAGAATGATACACAACGAGACCTTCTATATGGCTGACGCTGACTGCGTTGGTATCATGGGCCCCATTCCCTGGGCACTTAACAGAGAATGGCTCACAGCCCTTTCACGAAGCGGATCACCCTTGTTTGTTTCATGTAAGCCCAGAATCCTCAACGAATCTGAGCTTGAGGAGCTTCGTGAGGCGTACAAGATCAATTCCGTTCAGGAAAATGAGCTTCGTCCTTTGGACTGGATGGAAAATGTTTGTCCTAACCGCTGGCTTCTTGACGGCAAGGAAATAGAATTTAAATGGTACGACCACGCAGGTCCCGAATACTATAATCCTTATTGGAATTGATTTATTATAATTTTTATATTTTTTTATGGGGGAAACCCTCTTTTCGCGTGAAAAGAGAGTTTCCCCCATACCCCTTTCCGAGAAAAGCGATACAGGGGCTTTATCAAAAAAGACTAAAAGCTAACGCAAATTCAGATCATGTATTATTGGCGTTAGCTATTGATCCTTTACCGTTTATTTTTTGTACGAAGTACAGTTAAAGTTTTTTTGGAAAGGGTACGGGAAAACCAATTTTTACAAAAAATGGTTTTCCCGTAATTTTAATATTAAATTACATTAGTCGTTATAGCCGGGGAAGAGGTGTTCCATTGTTTCTTTAACAGGAATGAATTCTTCTTCGAGTACGGACTGTATCAAAGATGCGTATTTTTCAAGAACTGCAGAAACTTCGCTTTTATTAAGTTCTTCGGAAATATGGTAGTTCAAATCGCTTGCTCTTGGTGCCTGAGGTAATACTCTGAGAGATTCCGCCAATTTGAAGATGATCTCTGTATCTCTTTCATCGAAGAAGATAGAAGTGTTGTAAATATCTTTCAGAGCATCTGTTGTTTCGTAGCCTTCAAATGGTTCGTAGATCTCGCTGATCGCATGTGCTACTGCTTCGGCATGGTTTGTGAAAGATGTAATGAAGATCGCTTCTACGTTTCTTTCATACTGACCGAAAATTGACTGACCGTCAGGTGAGGGGAAGGGGAGTACGCCGTATTCATAGCCTACAGATACGATTCCCGAATTGGGGTCTGTAAGGGATACTGTATGCATTGTGCTGATTGCGATCTCGGATTTTTCCCAAAGAGTTGACTGATCTCCGACACTTGCAAGATATATATTATCACTGAGAGCTCCTGTCTGGAAATCTCTGAGTTTCTGAGCTGCCTGTCTGCCTTCTGCTGTGAGACATCCTGCGACCCAAACACCATTAACATCTTTTACTGCGCTGTCAGTGCCGTAGTACTGCATGAGCAACTCATAAAGATGTCTTTCGTTTGCGGAATAACCGTAAACAGTCTTATTTTCAGTAATATTAGAATAAACAGGAATGAGTTCTTCAAGTTTTTCAAGTGTCCAAACACCGTTTTCAAAGAAATCTCTCGGGTCTTCCTGATTGATGGATTTTATGTAATCAATATTGGGAACGAGAATAAAGTCAGAGCTTGCGAACTGAAGTTCGGGCCAATAGTTAGGAATAACACCGTAGATCTCATTGTCCCATGCGAACATTTCAAGTCTTTCGGGAGCACCCCATTTTGCACTGTCGTAAATGTCGATGTATTGGGAAACCGCAGACATCGGAGTAAGAGCAAGTTTAAGGTCTCTCATTGAAAAATCTTCGTATCCCATGCCGATACTTGCGTCAAGTTTGCCGCCACCGGATGCAAGAAGGAAGATAACGTCATTCAGGAATCCTTCAGGACATTCTTTGGAAAGCTCGATGTTGATATCGAGTTTTTTCTCAACTTCTTCTAATCTTGCTCTTGCCATATCAGCAAAGTTTGTGTTCTGCGTATAGCCGAGCCATGTTGTTGCTGTGTCGTCTTTTTCAGTCGGTCCCATTGATGCTTTAAAATAAAGTGTCAGACCGTCGTAAGTTCCACCTTTATCGTTTTCATTAATAAAGCTCATAAGTTGTGGAGCTTCGGAGCAAGCCGTGATAAACAGTATACCCGCCAACAATAAAAGCGAGATGATTCTCTTTGCCATGATAAATATCCTCATTTCTTTTTTGTTTGAAACTATTGGTTGCTACATATATTATAGCACAATTAAACTCTTCTGTCTATCCCCTCGTTTATGAAGTTTTTGTAAACTTTAGGGACGTGTATATTAAACTCTTTCTTCGCTCATTTCAAAGATAAGTTCGCCGCCGTTCATCATATCGGTAACGGAAATTTCAAAATCCTCAAGGGCTTTTCCGTTGAAAGTTACTTTCTTGGTGTAAATGCCTTTGCCTTTACGCTTGATGACGAGGTCAGCTTTCGGCAGATGCATTGTAGCTTCTTCAAATCTTGGTGTGCCGCAGATCATTGTGTTGAAACCGCTGACAGGGAACAATCCGAGAACATTCCAGATATAGCAAGAAGAAAGACCGCCGCTGTCGTTGTTTCCGGGGATACCGCCGCTGCCTGTGGTGAACATATATTCCACGCCTGCAGTGATTACTTCGCAGTACATATTTCTGTCAACATAGTGACAGAACGCAGGTGCTTCCATATCGGACTCATTGTTGTATCCCTCAAATCTGTTGGAAACATCGTCGGGATTTGTGTAGCCGAAGAATTTTTCAAGCATATCCTTGTAGAATTCTTTACCGTATTCCTCAATTCTTTCTTTACATTCGGGTGTGGGACGGAAGGAGTAGTTAAAGTGTGAACCCTCGTAGTAGCTTGCATTTGCCTTGATAAGTCCGTTTTCGTAAACGCCTTTGTACATATTTGCAAGTTCAAGGTATTCTTTTGCTTTTTCAGGCAGACCGAAATCAGTTGCCATGTTGGAAAGAATTCTGAATGCACCTGTCATGTCAACCACAGCTGCTGCTCTGGGAATACCGATGTGACAGTTGCGGACTTCGTTTTCGTATTTCTTGCAGTCTTCGGAAGCAAGTTCGAAAAGCTTTTTGTAATCTGCGTCAATACTTCTGTAGTAAGCGTCGCCGATGACATGTTCAGCCAAGAGGCAAGCCTGATCTTTGCAAGTAGTAAGGTCGCTGGAGACCATATAGCAGTGCGGGAAATCTCCCGTAACTTCATAAAACCTACTGAATGACTCCATGATCTTTTTACCCATTTCAGGGTAAAGTGTCAGAACGAGGGGAAGCTGAGTTTTGTAGATATCCCACATTGTGGAGAAGTCAAGAATATTTGCGTTTGGTTCTTTGCCCTCTTCGTCATAACCTTCAAGGAAACAATCTCCTGTAAAGTCCGCTGGCTTTACAAGACTATGGTAGAGGTTTGAGTAGAAGATCTCTTCGTCTTCTTTGCTGTCTGTTTTGATTTCGATCTTTGAAAGATATTTGTTCCATTCAGCGGACGCATTTTCTTTCATTTCATCGAAAGAAGACGTCTCGTTTTCGGAAAGTTTAACGGCACGATCCATATTCTTGTTTGAAGCTGAAAGCTTGAGGATCTTTACACCTGCGTCCTTGAACGTAAATGTACCGATGATGGGATCGTGGGAGAATTCCGTTTTTTCCATAACCTCGCCGCAGTTGCCTTCTTTGTCGTAAACGCAGGAACCATCAGCATCTTCGCATTTCACAACGAAATACCACTTGACATTTCTGATTATCATTTCTGCGCGGATCTCATTTTTGCTTACCGCTTTAACTTTACCTTTCGTAACTTCTTTGGGATCGGGTTGATAAAGACCATCGTGACCGAAATCTATGGAAATATTGGAATCTGGTCTGTCAAATGTATATCTGTGGAGGACTGCCTTATCGGAAACCGTCGTTTCGCAAAGGATATCTTCCGTTTTTACTGAATAATAACCAGGTTCGGCTTTTTCTCCGAGGACTTTTCTTTCAGCCCAAAAAGGCGTTTTTCCGTAAGCGGGGGAGGTAAGGGCGTAATTGTAGTAAACGCCGATGGTCCCTGTACCACTTTGATGGAAATGAGCCATTCCGAAGAATTTCAGTTCATCATGGAGATACTGGCATGGCGGTTCGCAGGAAACTCTATTGATGCCGTAGCCTGTGGGATATCCCTTTGTGTGCAAACAACAGGAATATTTACCGAAAGGAAGCTGTGCTCCGGGATGAGTGTTGCCTGTAACAGCTTTTATAAAATACCAAGCAGCGGCAATTCCTTTGGGTTCAGGCAATTTTGTAGCGCCGTTGCCCTGAAATACATTTACATGTGTTGTATAATCTTTCATTGATTTTACTCCTTTATTATAAGGTTAATTTTCTTTATCCTTTTGTTCGGAATACTTATTCCATACTTTTCTTATTTCAGCCCAGTCCTCGTCGGTGAATTTGAATTCCCTTGAATCTCCGATCATGTAAATATCGGGAACGCCGAGTTCGACTGCTCTGAGGTAATACTCTTTAGCCTCTCTGTAATTTGAACGGTTTGAAGAGTCTGTATCTATAAGAGCGTCGGGCATTGCGGCGTGGAACATTTCACAGCGGTATTTCATAACGGGCATCATGGAACGCATACTGTCGCGGTAGTCGTGGATCCTTACCTGATCTGTGATTTCCGCAAAATACGGGTGTGAACAGCTGTTGTTTATGAGAGCATCGGGTTTTGCCGCTTTTGCCGCATCGTAAAAAAGTTTCATCATTCGTTTTACAAGTTCGATACCGTAAACCTTTTTCTCGTAGGTTCTCAGCTCTTTTGTCATGAAGATGCAGTTGACAAAATCAAGCTTGAACCCGTCACAGTTGAAACAGCCTTCGTCTGCGGAAAGTAATTTATGAACAGTTTCACGTAGACGCTTCTGATATTTTGGGTTTGTGGGGTCTGCGGCATAGGGTTGCTGTTCGAGAGTTATACATTCGTCTGCATCAAGCCCTTCGGCATTCCAGACTTTTACCCAAAGCATAACTTTTCTGCCCTTTGCGTGCTGTGCGTCAACAAAAGCTCTCATATCCGGCCATTTTTTTGGGTCGGGGAGAAGTTCACCGTATTTACCCTGCCACTTGTCGTCGATTATCATTGCCGTCGGATGCAAGTCAAGCTCATCAAGTCTGTCGCTCAATTTGCTGTAAAATTCTTGATGTGCGAAATTCAACTCGTTAATTTTCATTTTAGCGCCGGTTTCGACTTGGTCACCCCAACCGCAATATAGAGGACCTTTCCACCAGCGTTCTTTCTTTTCGGGACCTTTGTTGCAGAATCCGTGGTCGTAGTTGAAATCCGCATATTTTTTTACTGTATCTGTGTCGGATGTTCCGAAACTTCCCCAAATTCCTTGACTTTCCCATTTGCCGTTGACTTCCGTTTTGCCGTCAAGAGCGATTTCAAAATGACAGCGGTTGTTGTGGTTTTTATAAAGGAATCTGTTGAAATTGTATTGACCTTCACGGGCGATTAGTCCGATTCCCGTCCAGCCTTTCAGTCCAACTGTCCAAAAGGGATAAATAAATGGTGGGGGAGTCATAAATCCCATGCCGATATTGCAGTCAGAATTTATAAAACGAGTCATTCTTTCTCTGTCAAAATTTGCCGCCTCCGGAAGGGCATAGCCTGCGGCTTCATATTTTGCGCCGGGATATTCGCTGTCTGGCGCACCCATGAAAAACTGTATTGAATCAGGATTTCCGTTTCCCTCAACAGAAATTCTGAAATAGAATCCATCGTTATATATATCTAATATGTATGTTTTTTTGTGCCAAAGTTCGCTTGCGGCTATCCATTCAACGTGAAGCTCTCCGTCGTTTTCAGAAAAAACAGGCTCGCTGAGGAAAATATCCTTGTCGGAGTTTCCGTTTGCGGGTATCCTGCATTGAACAGGGAATGAAAATACGGTCAGATCTTCCTGAACCATATCAAAGTGGTCGCCGAACACGCATACCTTGTTTGGACCAATACTGAATTCTTTGATTGTACTCATACAAAATTCCTTTCGTTTTATACTACAGCAAACTTATAAGTGCATCTATTTGTTCTTCCGTGGTCAGATGAGTTGTAACAAGGCGGATGATCTCTTTGTCTTCTTCCCAATAGTGGAGTGAATATTTCTCCGTTATTTTTGCTACAGTCTCGTGGTCGATAATGCAGAAAAGCAAGTTTGATTCCACTTTATAAGCGGTTTTGATACCTTTTTCAAGAAGTTTTTTCTCCAGAAGCTTCGCCATATCCGTGGCAATTTTGCCGTTTTTGAACCAAAGACCGTCTTTCAGAAGTTCAATAAGCTGAACACTGAGGAATTTTGATTTTGAAAGATGCTGGAGAGACTGCTTTTGAGAATATACCAGGTTCTTGGAAAACTCTTTTCTTCTGAAAATGACCATTTCTCCGAACATTGCACCTGCTTTCGTTCCGCCGAAAGTGAATGCGTCAATGTCGGGGTATTCGATCATGGTTTTTATGTCGGTGTTCAAAGCGGCTATTGCTGTAAAAAGTCTTGCACCGTCAAGGTAAACATACATTCCGTTTGAGTGTGCATAATCGCAGATATCTTTCAATTCATCGGGAGTGTAGACTGTTCCCAGTTCAGTAGGTTGTGCAAGAGTTATAACTTTGGGAATATATTTGTGATTGATGTGTATTTTCAGCAGATCTTTGATAAGGTCAACTGTTATTTTTCCGTCGGGACTGGGAATTGTCAAGATCTTGTTTCCCAAATTGTATTCAAAAGCTCCCGCTTCATAGTTGTCGATGTGGGTCTGTTCCGTGCAGAGGACGCTGTCCCAACGGTCAAGCATGGCTTTCAGCGCTATAATGTTTGCGGCTGTTCCGTTCATTGCAAAGGTCGTATAAATTTCGTCCTTGAAATTTTTCTGCATCAGCTCCGTAGCTTTTGCGGCGTATGATTCGACGCTGTAACCTCCGTCAACAGGTTCGGAATTGGCTTTTATCATTGCATTTAAAATATCTTCGTGGGTGTTTATCCACACTTCTCCTCTGAAATCGTTTAACATTTTTTATCTCCTTTTTAATTGTCCATGGGGCATACTATCGCCATAAGTGTTTCTATCGCATCATGTAGCATTTTGGTCTGTTCTGTTTCCGCCGCTTTGTAATAGACTTCTTTGCCTTCTCTTCGACTGACGATAAGTCCTGATGTCTTCAGTATTTTTAGATGGTGTGAGATCGCAGGGCTGGACATTTCCATCATTGCGGAAAGATTTATTACGCAGTCTTCGCAATGGCAAAGTATCCAGAATATTTTAAGTCTGTTTTTATCTCCGAGTTGACCAAAAATATCGGAAACTGTTTCAAAGTCTTTGTCTTGCGGCAGTTTTTCAAAAACTTCCAGTGTTTTATTCCCGTGGTTGTGGGGCAGTTCGCCGTGTGTCAAAAAGAAACGCCTCTTTCATTTTTAATATAGATATCTACATATAATTATAGCACAAATCTGTACGTAAATAAAGTGCCGAAGTTTGAAATTTTATGAAACTTGAAAATGGTTTCTTTTTTCTATTGACAAAATAAATAAATTGTGCTATAATACGATTAAACAATTATTTAATCGTTTAATCAATGGAGGGATTTGTTATGAACAAAATTTATAAAATCGAAGTGGATTGCGCAAACTGTGCCGCAAAAATGGAGGCTGCCGCAAATAAAATTGAAGGTATTAAAAAAGCTTCCGTGAACTTCATGGCTTTGAAAATGAATGTGGAATTTGAAGAGGGCTCAGAAGTTAAAAAGGTTATGGCTGAAGTCCTTAAGGCTTGCAGAAAAATTGAGCCCGATTGCGAGATCTTCTTTTAAAAGGATAAAAGTATGAACAGAAAACAGAAAAAATGGCTTGCCAGGATCATCATTTCTGCAATTATGTTTGTTATCGTGAATCTGATTCCTGCGGAAGGTGTTTTGAAATTTTGTATTTACCTCATACCGTATTTTTCCATCGGTTATGATATTTTGCGAAAAGCCTTTCTGGGAATAATTCACGGGCAATTGCTTGATGAAAATTTTCTTATGGCGATAGCTACTGTCGGTGCGTATGCCATTGCGGCAACCCGCACGGGAGACTACAACGAAGCCGTTGCGGTTATGCTTTTTTACCAGATCGGAGAGTTTTTCCAGAGTTATGCTGTGGGTAAAAGCAGAAAAAATATCAGTCAGCTTATGGATATCCGACCCGATTATGCAAATATTGAGGCTTGCGGTAAACTTGAAAAAGTTGATCCTGATGAAATTCCTGTCGATACAGTAATTACCGTTCTTCCCGGCGAAAAGATCCCCATTGACGGTATCATAGTTGAAGGTTCTTCATCTCTCGATACTGTTGCTTTGACTGGGGAGAGTGTCCCCAAAAGCGTTGTGGCAGGTGAAGAGGTAGTCAGTGGATGTATCAATATGACGGGACTTTTAAAGATCAGAACCACAAAAGAATTCGGGGAATCAACCGTTTCCAAAATTCTCGATATGGTTGAAAATGCAAGCTCTCGCAAGTCTCGCTCCGAGGCGTTTATTTCCAAATTTGCAAGGGTTTATACTCCCATAGTGTGTGCTTCTGCACTCATTCTGGCTGTAATTCCGCCTCTGTTCAGAATGTTTTTCCTTAACCTTTCGCCCGATTTCGGTGAATGGATCTACCGTGCTCTGACATTCCTTGTAATCAGTTGTCCATGTGCCCTTGTTATCAGTATTCCCCTTGGATTTTTCGCAGGTATCGGAGGTGCGAGCAATGCAGGGATTCTTATCAAAGGGTCAAATTTTTTCGAAGTTCTTGCCAAGGCAGATACCGTTGTTTTTGATAAGACTGGAACTCTTACCAAGGGAGTTTTTGAAGTTTCGGAAATTACCGCCGAAAATTGCAGTGATGAAGAATTGTTGGAAATTGCGGCTTATGCAGAAAGTTCCTCGACTCATCCCATTGCAAAGAGTCTGTTAACAGCTTACGGTGCCGAAATTGACAGAGAAAGAGTGAAAAATATCCGAGAATTTGGTGGTAGCGGTGTTATTGCTGAAGTTGACGGTAAAAAAGTCGTTGTCGGAAATTCCAAGCTAATGGCTGCGGAAAATATAGGTTTTTCGGAGATCAAATCAATCGGGACAGTTGCATATATCGCTGTTGACGGTGAGTATTATGGCTGTATAATTATCTCCGATAAGGAAAAATCTACATCGAAAAAAGCGATAACTGCTTTGAAAAATGCGGGAATTTCAAAAACTGTGATGCTTACGGGTGACAGAAAAGCTGTTGCTGATTCCGTTGCGAAGTTTCTCGGTGTTGACGAGGTCCACAGCGAACTTTTGCCCGACGGAAAAGTTGAAATTGTGGAAAACTTACTGAAAGACCGTAAAGGTTCTCTTATTTTTGTCGGTGACGGTATCAACGATGCTCCCGTGCTTTCCCGCGCCGATGCTGGAATTGCCATGGGGGCAATGGGGTCTGATGCCGCCATTGAATCCGCTGATGTGGTCCTCATGGATGACGACCCGATGAAAGTTGCAAAGGCTGTGAATATCTCGCGTAAAGTGATGCGGATCATATATCAGAACATTGTTTTTGCTATCGGTGTCAAGATCCTGTGCCTCATTCTCGGCGCTTTTGGCTATGCGAATATGTGGCTTGCGATCTTTGCCGATGTTGGCGTAATGGTCCTTGCAGTTCTTAATGCTATTCGATGCTTGTTTGTTAAGAAGATATGATCAGAGTTTCGATGGGGATGGCTCTTCGGGAGCTATCCTCATTTTTTTGAAAAATCAATATTTATATTTGTTAATGGCTGTAGTTAAAGGCATAGAATTTAAAAATGATAGAATTTGTATTTCATTTTGTCACAACTCTGCCGAAAATAAGGTGTATAATATAATCACAAAGGTCAAAGAAAGTCAAAGTCAAAAATTGACGAATAAAGTCAGACTTTAATTTAAATGAAAGGGTGTTTACGGAAATGAGAGCCAGCGATATTATCAGCGCATTCATTATGGAGATGCTGGAGGAAGCTAACGGTGAAGTTGAGCTGAAGCGAAATGAACTTGCACAGCAATTCAATGTGGTTCCAAGCCAGATAAACTACGTGATCTCTTCTCGGTTCACTCCCGAGCAGGGATTCAGGATCGAAAGCCGACGGGGCGGCGGCGGTTACATCCGAATATGTCGGATAAATTCCGACAGAAGCGCCCAACTTATGCATATAATTAACAGTATCGGAGCATCTCTCAGTGCTTTCGACGCACAGGTTTTTTTGAAAAATATGTACGACTACGGGTACATTGACGAGAAAGTTTTTAGTTTGGTCAGTGCGGCAGTCTCCGATAATACTTTAACAGAGATCCCTCAGCCGCAGAGAGACAGGATAAGAGCAACATTAGCAAAAGCGTTGCTTATGAGGGCTTGACTTAAGAAAGGATGATTTTATTATGTTATGTGAAAACTGCAAGAAAAATAATGCAACAACTTACTTTAAACAGAATGTGAACGGTAATATTCAGGAAGTATATCTTTGCTCCGAATGTGCGGCAAAGCTCGATCTGGGCGGTATGTCATCGTCTCTTTTCGATTTCTTTATGCCGAGCCAATTCAGAGTAAGGGCTGAACGTGAACAGAAAAAATGCGGCTGCGGAACTACTTTTTATAATATTTCAAAAAGCGGTAAAGTTGGCTGTCCCGACTGCTATGAGACATTTAAAAATGAGCTTGCGGCTGTTCTGAAAAAGATAAACGGCGGCAAGACCCATACAGGAAGATGTCCTGAACGCTTGAAGAACGGTAAGGTCGAAGAAAAAGAGACTGCGAAAGTCGAAATTCGTGAGGAAAATACAGAGTCCAAACTGAGAAAACAGCTTGAGGCTGCTATAAAAAGCGAGAATTTCGAAGAAGCCGCTAAGATCAGAGACCAGATCAAAGCTTTGAAGGAGGAAAAAGGTAATGAACAGCAGTAATATTCTTTCAACAAGAGTACGTTTTGCAAGGAATCTTGAGGCGACTCCGTTTCCGTCAAATCTTTCTCCCGAAAAGAAAAAAGAACTTCTGCTCAAGGTCAAAGATACCGCAAAGAAACTTTTTCCAAATCTCGATTATATTGATGCAATGCAGTTGACAACTGCGCAGGCAGGTTCTCTAATGGAAGAACGCCTAATCAGTCCCGAATTTGCAAATAACAGAGACGGTGCAGGTTTGCTCCTTTCCAAGGATAAAAATCTTGCAATAATGCTCAATGAGGAAGATCATCTCCGTATACAGACCTTCGAAAAAGGGTATGCTCTTGATAAAGCGTTCAAACGTGCGGTTGAGACAGATGTTGCTCTTGACAACGAGTTGAAATTTGCATACAGTGAGAATCTCGGCTATCTTACTCATTGCCCCACAAATCTCGGCACGGGAATGAGGGCTTCTGTTCTGGTTCATCTGCCTGCGTTGACAGACAGCGGTGTAATAAACAAGACCGTTTCCCTCATCAGCCAATACGGTTTTACTGTAAGGGGACTTTACGGCGAGGGTACACGTTCTGAGGGTGGACTTTATCAGATATCAAATCAGATATCGATCGGACTTACCGAAGAAGAAATTCTTGAAAGGCTTGGAGAAATTCTTGAAAAAATTGAAGAAAATGAAGCGTCTCTCCGTGAAAAATACATTGAAAACATAGAAATTCAGGATAAGATCTTCAGGGCATACGGAATTTTGCAGAATGCAAGGACGATAAGCTCAAAAGAAGCGGTAACTCTGCTTTCAAGAGTTCGTTACGGTGCGGAAGCGGGACTTCTTAAATTGGATTTTGAAGATCTTGACAGTCTTCTTGTTAAAATTCAGCCCTACAATCTCTGCGAGACTAATCCTCAGCAAAGAGACATCAAGAGGGCTCAGATCATCAGAAACAGCCTTTGTTAAGGGCTTAAGTAATTTGTTTTATGAAAGAAGGTAAATCTATGAATCATTTTTCAGATAAAGCAACAACAGCATTGAATCTTTCCGTTGAAGCGGCTCGTCAGCTCGGTCACGGCTATGTCGGAACGGAACATCTCCTTCTCGGACTTCTCAAAACAGAAGGGTCTGTGGCTTCTTCCGTTCTTGAATCAAACGGACTTTCCGCAGAATTCATTATAAATAAAATAGTTGAAAATGTCGGTTCCGGAACTCCGTCCAATGTTACAGGTAACGATCTGACACCTCGAATGAAGAGAATTATTGAACAAAGTGCCAGAGAAGCGGCTCAGATGGGCAGAAAAGTTATCGGTACGGAACATCTGCTTATGGCCTTACTTCGTGAACGTGATTGCGAAGCTTTGAGGATACTCAATGAGACTGCAGATCCTAAGGAGGTATACAATTCCGTACTTAAATCGCTTGATATTCAACCTGCAAACGGTGATAAAAAACATTCTGTTCAGAGTGGGAATAAAAAAGGCGATACTCCGACACTTGATTCTTTCGGCAGAGACCTTACGGAAATGGCTTCCGAAGGGAAGATCGACCCTGTTATTGGCAGAAGCGATGAGATCGATAGAGTTATTCAGATCCTCAGCCGCAGAACCAAAAATAACCCCTGTCTTATCGGTGAACCGGGCGTAGGTAAAACCGCTATTGCGGAAGGACTTGCACAGCATATTGTTGAGGGCTTGGTTCCCGAGACTCTCAAAGGTAAAAGAGTTGTTACCCTTGATATTGCGTCCATGATCGCAGGTTCAAAATATAGAGGCGATTTTGAAGAGCGAATTAAAAACGCTATTGACGAGGTTACTAAAAACGGTAACGTAATTCTCTTTATTGACGAGCTTCATGTCCTCATTGGAGCAGGTTCAGCAGAAGGCGCAGTTGACGCAGCGAATATTTTGAAGCCCTCCCTTGCAAGAGGTGAGATTCAGGTAATCGGTGCAACAACTCTTGACGAATACAAAAAACACATCGAAAAAGATGCGGCTTTGGAAAGACGTTTTCAGCCAATTATCGTAAACGAACCCTCTGCGGAAGACGCTGTGAAGATCCTCAAAGGTATTCGTGATAAATACGAAGCGCACCACAAGGTGAAGATTACCGACGAAGCTGTTGAAGCTGCGGTTAAACTGAGCAAACGCTATATTCAGGATAGATTTTTGCCCGACAAGGCAATCGACCTTATGGACGAAGCGGCTTCTAAACTCAGAATTAAAAATCTCACAACTCCTCCCGATCTGAAAGCTATGGAAGAGGAAATATCAGCTATTGCGGCTCAGAAAGAAGATGCGGTGAAGGCTCAGAATTTTGAAGATGCCGCTAAATTCCGTGATGAAGAAAAGAAAAAGATAGCTGAGCTTGAAGAAATGAAGAAAAAATGGGCTGAAAGTAAATCTGCCGAAAAACTTGTAGTTACTGAAAACGAGATCGAAGAGATCGTTTCTCAGCAGACGGGTATTCCCGTAAATAAGATCGCATCCGGTGAAAGTGAAAGACTCCTTCATATGGAAGAAATTCTCCATAAACGTGTTGTGGGTCAGGACGAAGCTGTGACCGCGGTTGCAAAGGCAATCAGAAGAGGTAGGGTAGGGCTGAAAGACCCCAAACGCCCCGTAGGTTCGTTCTTGTTCCTTGGTCCCACGGGTGTTGGTAAAACAGAGCTTTCCAAGGCTCTTGCAGAGGTTATGTTCGGTGACGAAAACTCAATTATTCGTGTGGATATGTCCGAATATATGGAAAAACACACGGTTTCAAGACTTATCGGTTCGCCTCCGGGATACGTTGGTTTTGAAGACGGCGGTCAGCTTACTGAAAAAGTCCGCAGAAAGCCTTATTCCGTTATCCTTTTTGACGAGATTGAAAAAGCTCACCCCGATGTTTTCAACGTGATGCTCCAGATTCTTGACGACGGTATGGTTACCGATGCAAAAGGCAGAAAGATAGACTTCAAAAACACTGTTATCGTTATGACCAGCAACATCGGTGCGAAAAATATCACTGAGCAGAAGAAATTCGGCTTTGCTCCCGAAGAGGACTCTTTCAAAAAGACTCAGGATAACATCAGGAACGATGTTATGACTGAATTGAAGCGCAATTTCCGTCCCGAATTCCTTAACAGAATTGACGATATCATCGTGTTCAAGCAGTTGAACAAGGATGACATCAAGCAGATTGCTGTGAAGATGACGGAATCCGTTATCAAACGCCTTGCAGATATGGGAATAACTCTTGCTGTTGACGATTCTGCTATTGAGCTCCTTTCAGACAAAGGCTTTGACGTGGTTTACGGTGCGAGACCTCTCCGTCGTGCAATTCAGTCTATGCTTGAAGACAAGGTTGCAGAAAAAATGCTTGAAGGTGTTCTCACCAACGGCAGCTCCGTTACCGCTTCCGCAGAAGACGGAGTGATCGTATTTAAGTAATAGATTTTAGGAATATTTTATGGGGAGGCTACTTTTGAAAAAGTTCGCCTCCCCAAACCCCTCCACGAAAACTTTAGTGTAAAGCATTTTCAATGCTTTATGGGGAAAATCTCCTAAATAAATGAACCTTTCATCTATTTGAAAGCATCTTTATAAGTGAATCCGGATTCATAACATAAGAAAGGAGAAATACAAGTGGATAAAGAATACGAAGCGTTGCTGGCGAAGCACCGAGTTGTGGTTGAGCGTTACATCAATTACCGAATGCCGTCAACCCATGATGCGGACGATGTGATCCAAGAGACTTATCTTGCGGCATACCTGCATTTCGGTGACCTGAAAAACAGAGACTTTTTCAAGCAATGGTTGCTGTCCATTGCACGGAATCAATGCAATTTGTGGTATCGCAGGCGTAAAGAGTCAGTTCCCATTGAGTCTGTTGCGGAAGTTTCAGACGAAAATCAACCCGAATATGACGATACTGTTGATCGAATTCTGCAAAAATTGCCGTCCGATATGGCTGAAGTTTTACGGCTCTATCATTTCCAAGACATGAGTCAATCGGAAATCTCGGAAAAATTAGGGATTCCTCTCGGAACCGTCAAAAGCCGCCTTTTCAACGCAAAAAAACTGTTCAAGACCAACTGTCCTCCCGAAGTTCGTTCTGTTTATGAAAGGAGTAAACTTACAATGAAAAACGAATACACAAGAGCTTTCCCCGAAAATATGCCTGAACTTAAAATCGAAAAGAAAGATGTTCCTTTTTTCGAAGTGAAATTTGCCGACGAAGCCTTTATTGTTCCTCGCATTGGCAATAAAAATTCCGAAGGAACCTACAGATATCCAAATAAAAAATTGGTAAATGTTTCCACCTGCTACGTGCCTAAAAGGGCGTACATTCATGATGTCGAGGGGGTTCAGATCTGCCGCGACACTTACAATGTGAAAGCCGATCAGATGTACAGAAATGAAGCTGTTTGGTTTGTACAGCTTACCGATGAATATCAACGAGATCTTGGAACTGTCAGAAGTTTTGGGGACGACGAATACCCTACAGCTATAAATACATTCCTCGAAGAGGATTACGATAATATTGTCAACTGTAACGACAGAATTCATGGCAAACCGCTTCTTGTCAAGGAAAACCCTGTGGTCGTTGACGAAAACGGACTGAATCTGCCCATTTTGAATGAGCGATACACTATGGGCGTTTACGATGTGACTATCGGTAAGAAGACTTTTGAGATTATCAAAATTTGTACTGTTTGGCGCAGCGGTATTTATTCTGAATATTTTGTTGACAGAAACGGAAGGCTTGTTCTTCTTCGTTGGTATGATTCTGATGCTGAATCAGGTGATAGTGTTACGGTTAACGGTACAAAGTATTACCTCACAGAAGACAGAATAAGCGAATATGCTCTTTGATCTGTGATAGGGGATTTATTTTACGGGGGAGGCTACTTTTGAAAAAGTTCGCCTCCCCAAACCCCTCCACGAAAACTTTAGTGTAAAGCATTTTCAATGCTTTACGTGGTAAATGTCAAAACATATTATATCCAAAACGAAAACAGCTCTGCATCAGCAGTTGAGACTAAAGTCTAAAGAGATTTGTGCGTCAAGCACGCTAAAAGTTTTGTTGGAAAGGGTTCACCCAAACCCTTTCCAACAAAATCGAATTGGGAGATATTTATAAAACAATAACTAACATATATCTAGTTAGCTATTGTTTTTTGTTTTAATAATTATTGAAATATTCTTTATAGTAATTATTTGTTTACTCTAATTCGGTTTTCTGGGGTGGGGTTAGGGGCGGGGTATCTTTTTCCGCGAAAAGATACCCCGCCCCTTAAAATTATTTATTTATTATTTTTTCTTTGCAAGAACAGTTTTGATTCCGAAGAGCGTTGCCACCATAAGCACTATAGCTATGGGCAGAGCAATAAACGCGTTGGGAATGAACCCTGCGATGATATAAGCAACGAATGAAACAGCTGCTGAGGTTAAAGCGTAAGGAAGCTGAGTCGCAACGTGATCCATGTGGTTGCACTGAGCGCCTGCGGAAGCCATGATCGTTGTGTCGGAAATGGGTGAGCAGTGGTCGCCGCAAACTGCACCAGCCATACAAGCAGAAACTGCTACGATCGTGAGACTGTTGTCAAATCCCTGGAATGCTGTGAGTACGATGGGGATAAGAATACCGAATGTACCCCAGGAAGTACCTGTGGAGAAAGAAAGACCAACAGCAATAAGGAAGATGATTGCGGGAAGGAAAGACATGAATGAAGAAGCGGAACCCTGAACGATGTTAGCGATAAAGGGAGCTGCACCGAGGCTGCTTGTCATGGAGTTAAGAGTCCATGCAAATGTAAGAATAAGGATCGCAGGAACCATTGCTTTGAAGCCTTCGGGAATGCTTTCCATAAGTTTTGTGATCTTGATAAGACCGAATCTTGCGAACATGAAGTAAAGAACTGTGATAGCAAGAGCCACAACAGAACCCATTGCAAGACCTGCGTAGGGGTCACAACCGGAGAATGCGTCAACGAAGTTTACACCGTCGAAGAATCCGCCTGTATAGATCATGAAGATAACACAGCTAATGATGAGTACAACAACGGGGAAAATGAGGTCAATAACTTTACCGTTGGGGTTAGCGTCGATCTTTTCAGCTTCAGCGGCTTTTTCTTCAAGATTTGTGAAGATGTCGCCTTTTTCTTTAGCGTTCTTTTCATGGAGCTTCATGGGACCGTATTCGAACTTCATGATAGCCATAAGTACCATCATAACAACTGTGAGAATCGCATAGAAGTTGAAAGGAATTGCGCTTACGAAAAGCTCAAGACCGTTCATTGAACTGCCTTCTGCGAAGCCTGAAACAGCAGCCGCCCAGGAAGAAATGGGAGCGATGATACAGATAGGAGCAGCAGTTGCGTCAATAAGATAAGCAAGTTTAGCTCTGGAAACTTTGTGAGCATCACTTACGGGACGCATAACGCTACCTACTGTGAGGCAGTTGAAATAGTCGTCAACGAAGATGAGACAGCCGAGAAGAACAGTTGCAAGCTGAGCGCCTACACGGGATTTGATGTTCTTACTTGCCCATCTGCCGAATGCCGCAGAGCCGCCTGATTTGTTCATCATTGCAACGAGTGCGCCGAGAACTACAAGGAAAATAAGAATACCAACACTTCCTGCGTCTGCAAGACTTGCTGTAAAGCCGTCGTTTACAACTGTTGTGATAGTGTTAACGATGTTGAAGTTTGTGTTGAGGAGTGCGCCTGCGAGGATACCAACGAAAAGAGAAGAGTAAACTTCTTTAGTGATAAGTGCAAGCACGATAGCGATAACGGGGGGAAGCATTGACCAGATAGTACCGTAGAAAGGTGTATTGTTTTCACGGTAGAGAGCAATTGCTTCTGCGTAGTTCGCATCAACGTCGGGGTCAAACTGAAGAGCCTTATCGTAGTTGTCAAGGTACATAGCCGCATAGTCGGCATATTCTTCTTCAGAAACTGATTCGGGGGCTTCTTCCATTTGAGAAATAGCGAAATCTACATAACCTGGATAGTCGGATTCCGCAAAAGATGCAACGGAACAAGCAAACATTGCTGAGATTGCTGTGAGAATGGCGATAATAATTGCAATTCTCTTGATTGATGTTTTGCGCATGATTTTTACCTCCTGATAAAAATAAAAAATTAACCGTAATACTCGAAGAAAGCAAGCATTACGGTTGAAATTGTTTTTGATACAATAATACCGAAACGATAGCTCTCCACGGCCATTGACCGTGACAGTACGACACATATTTTATGCCGTCCCAAAAAGACGTTTTGCGTCTTTTTTCGGCGATAAACCCTTTCATTCGACAAAATTACTCTTGTTTACCGCGCCTCTATCAAGTTTACCCTCTTATTGTATACTATATTTGTCGATTTGTCAAGCCTTTTCCCGAAAAATAAGGTATCTTTTGTGAAAACTTTTCGGGAATCTTCTTATTTTATCCTTCCGATCTGATCGAATGGGATAGGTTCAAAGTCTGGGCAGAGTTCAAAAGCTTTTGCATTCTTTATAAAAGTGTAATCACCGTTATGGAAGCCTGGAATATCTGAATGGTCGTTTGATATTACAGGGTTATTTTCAAATAATGAAAATTTCGGAACATCAATAGCAATATCAAAGCCTAAGTTGCCTGCGGATTTACCGACAGTATAATCAGATGCAGTATATGAAATATTATTTCTGATAATACAGTTTGCGGGATTTGCAGACAATAACGGATTATCTTTATCTCCTTCATATGCAGTTGTCCATGGAATGATCTGACCGTATATGGGGAATTCCTTAACCCAATACTCGTTTTTCGTTGAGATGAGCCCCTCAGTCATTGCCAAATCTCTTGATTCAAGCATCTCTATACGTAATCTCTGGTCAAATGAAATGGGATGGCTGTATGTATTTATTATAAGGTTGTTTTCAACGGTATTATCTCGGCCTCCACCGATAAGAACACCAAGGCATGAAGTATTAGCAATAAGGTTTCCGTATGCGGACTGACCGGAAAGACCGTCATCCCAATAAATTGCGTGAGCAAGAGATGTTCCGCTTCCGATATCGTGGAAATAGTTATATCTTATTACACAGCCGTAAGAAGTATAGTTTCTGCCTGCGTAGAAAGCAGCACAGTCGGAAGTTTCATAACATACATTATAAGTTTCATTATATTCCATTATGTGGTTCGGACCGCTCCATCTTATAGCCATGTGAGGAGCATCAGCGATTTCATTATGAGAAACTACAGTACCGCAACCGTAAAGGTCTACTGCAGGAGTATAAGTTCTTTCAACAGCTGAGAAATCATGAATGTAGTTATTGTAAATAAGGTTTCCTGATTCTTCAACGGTTTCCGAATTACCGCCTGTAATATTTATACCGTAACCTCCGAGACTGCAAAGTTCACTGTTCTGGATTGTTATATTGTTGCCGTTTGCAGTAATGGCATAACTGCGGGTATTAGATATTTTACAGTTATCAATTGTTATATTTTCACCTTTAATATCCATACAACCGGCTCTTGTTGCTCTGATGTGTAAGCCTTTCATTGTAAAATCTGAAACATTTGATAAATCCACAAGTTTTTCACTGAGAACAGAAATCATAATCTCGGAAGTGGCAAAACTATCGGTTCTGTAAACATACAGCACTCCGGTGTTTTTATCAATAAAATATTCCCCCGGCATATCAAGCTCAGAGTACACATTAAAGAAATAGAAAGGAGCTCCATTTGAAATACCGTAACCGGGTGTTGCAGTTAAAGTAACTTCAGATCTATCAAGATCAAAACTCTCGATGAGATTTGTTGAATCACGCCATGACCATCTGAAGTATCCTTGAGCATAAACATTTTCAAAAGATGACCATTGAGAAATTCGGTCAATAACATCATCTGAAACAGTAAATATCTTACCGTAAAAATTTTCTCGGTCGTTATACTCTATTTTACCGTAAACGTCTCCGGATTCTGTCCTGTCAATTGTAGCAACTGTTTTTATGGAATAATCGTTTGGGTAACGAGATACGGTCTTTCGTTCTCCGTCAATGAATAATTCCATTGAAAGAGAAATATCGGCAGCATCTATCCCGTATTTTGTAAGGTCAACCTTAACGACTTTGTCCTTTGCTGTGTCATCTACAAGACGGGATTTTTCTTCAGCGGAAAGGGGTTCAAAGTCTTCAGCGGAAAGGATAAGTCCGCCTGTGAGAACTGCACCGAATTCGCTTTCGGAAACGTATGTAATCGGGCTTTCTGCCGTGCCTGAATCCTCTTCCGTAAATGTCAGAGGCTCGGAAAGTCTGTATTCCCCATCTTTGACCAAAACTGTAATACCGCCTGCGGGAAGACCTTCCCCTGCTTTCAGTTCGCGAATTTTTGCCTGAGCTTCGGGAATTGTTTTGAAAGGTGAAGCTTCGCTGCCGTCGCCGCCGTCTTTTGCGTTTGCGTCAACATAAATCGTCAGCGCAGAGCCTTCGACCGCAGATGAATATTGTTTTTTTGGAGCCTTTTCCTCATTGAAAGGCAAAAGGTTTTCCAAATTTGGCTGTGAGCAGGAGACCAAAGTCGTTCCTGCCATTACCGTTGCCAATGCGGCAGATAAAATGCGTTTAATATTCATATTTTTTTCCTCCAATAAATGGAATTATATATGTATATTATAACATAAGAAAGGGTAGCTGTCTACCCCCCCGAAAATTTCAGAATGTTGTAACATTTTTGTGTTTTTTGGAAATGATAAGGAGAAACCTCATTCCTTTTGGAAATAAGGTTCCCCCATTAAATCACTTAAATTACCTTATCTGGAAACACGACCGGAGCCGTCGCCGCCCATAAGTGTTTTAACTTCAGCAACTGTTACACGGTTGAAGTCGCCCTGGATGGAGTGTTTGAGGCAGGAAGCCGCAACTGCGAATTCAAGAGCGTCCTGAGGAGCATAGCCTTCGGAGATACCGTAGATAAGACCTGCACCGAAGCTGTCGCCGCCGCCTACACGGTCAACGATGTGAACGTCGTAGGATTTGGAGAAGTAGCTGTTTTCGCCGTCGTAGAGCATAGCAGCCCACTTGTTGTCGTTTGCGGAAATACTTGTTCTGAGTGTGATAGCAACGTATTTGCAGCCGAATCTCTTAACGAGTTCGTCGGCAACATATTTGTAACCTTCGTGGTTCAGCTTACCGCCGTGAACGTCTGTGTTTTCAGCTTTGATGCCGAATACTTTGTCAGCGTCTTCTTCGTTTGCAATACAAACATCAACGTAAGGCATGAGTTTGCCCATAACTTCGCCTGCCTTCTGGGAAGACCAGAGCTTTTTACGGAAGTTGAGGTCACAGCTTACTGTGATACCCTTTTCGTTTGCTTTCTTGCAAGCTTCAAGGCAGATCTCAGCAACATTGTCGCCGAGTGCGGGTGTGATACCTGTGAAATGGAACCATGAAACACCGTCGAAGATCTTATCCCAGTCAAAGTCTTTCTTTGTTGCCATGGAAATTGCGGAATAAGCTCTGTCGTAAACAACTTTGGAAGCTCTCTGGCTTGCGCCTTTTTCGAGGTAGTAGATACCAACTCTTTCGCCACCGCGTGTGATCATAGATGTATCAACGCCGAAATATCTCATGGAGTTGATAGCGCCCTGACCGATGTCGTTGTCGGGAAGTTTTGTAACGAAAGCTGCTTCTCTGCCGAAGTTTGCAAGAGATACAGCAACGTTTGCTTCGCCGCCGCCGAATGTAGCTTCGAGCATATCGTTCTGGAAGAATCTGAGGTAATCAAGGGGAGCAAGTCTGAGCATGATCTCACCGAAAGTAACAACTTTGCCTGCGGTGATCTTCTTTTCTGTTTTAACAACGGGTTCTTCTTTGCCGTTAACGAGATCAACAGCGTTCTTTGTAAGTTCTGTGATCTTATCCCAATCCTTGTTTTTGATGAGGTCTTCTTTAACCATAAAGCTGCCGCCGCAAGCGATAACTTTATTGAACGCAAGATATTTTTTAATGTTAGCAGGGGAGATACCGCCTGTGGGAATGAATGTCATTTTTGTGTAGGGAGCAGCCATAGCTTTGATCTTGTCGATACCACCGGACTGTTCTGCGGGGAAGAATTTAACTGTGTCGAGACCGAGTTCGATAGCCTGTTCAATCTCGGAAGGAGTTGTACAGCCGGGGAATACGGGGATACCGATCTCATTACAGTAAGCAACTACCTTGGGATTGAAGCCTGGGCTTACGATGAATGTAGCACCTGCGGCTTTAGCAGCGTCAACCTGTTCTGTTGTGAGAACTGTGCCTGCACCAACGAGCATGTCGGGGAAAGCTTTGGAGATAGCCGCAATAGCTTTATCTGCGCCTGCTGCGCGGAAAGTAATTTCAGCAGCGGGAAGACCGCCTTTGATAAGAGCTTCCGCAAGGGGAACAGCGTTTTCCACGTCTTCAATTTTGATAACGGGAATAAGTTTAAGTTCTTTGAATTTTTCTGTGATTTCGTACATCTTATTTCTGCCTCTCTTTGGAAATTTGAGTTAAATATATTATGTATATATAATAGCACATATAAACGGCAAAATCAAGTGCTTTTGAGAAAAATAACCGTTTTTTTAGAAATTATTTTTTCAAATTGTTTTTTTAAGTATTGACAGTCTCAGAAATGTATGCTATAATTGAAGTGCTAAAGAAATAATCCCGAAAAGGGAGACGAAAAGGAGATCATTCATTATGGCAGATGAAGTTCTTAATCAGTTTAGACCCACTGAAGAAGCTAAGGCGATTGACACATCAAAAAAACTCAGAGTAGGTATTATCGGTACAGGTTGGATCGCAGAATCCCACGTTGAAAGCTACAAGAACATGCCCGACTGTGAAGTTGTTGCTCTTGCGGATATTATTCCCGGTAAGGCTGCTGCTTTCGCTCAGAAATTCGGCGTTCCCAATGCGAGAATTTACGGACATCACTCCGAAATGCTTGCGGCTGAAGAGCTTGACGCTGTTTCCGTTTGTACTTACAACATGCAGCACGCTTGCTGTACCATTGACTGCCTTAAAAAAGGTATTCCCGTTCTTCTTGAAAAACCCATGTGCGTAACTCTTGAAGAAGCTGTTGCAATCAGAAAAGCTGAAAAAGAAAGCGGTAAATTTGTTTCCGTTGGTTTCCAGCCCCGTTTTGACAGAAACATGCAGATGGTAAAACAGGTGGTTCAGTCAGGCGAACTCGGTAAGGTTTACTACATTCAGACAGGCGGCGGCAGAAGAAGAGGTATTCCCAACAGTACATTTATCGAAAAGAAGACCGCAGGTATCGGTGCTCTCGGTGATATCGGCTGTTACTCCCTTGATATGGTCCTCAACGCTATCGGTTATCCGAAGCCTTTGACAGTTTCCGCTTACACATCCAACTATTTCGGCACAAATCCCAAGGAAAACGGCCCCGATGCGGCTCGATTCAATGTTGATGACTTTGCAGCTGCGTTTATCCGCCTTGAAGGTGACATTATTCTTGACTTCAGAATTTCCTGGGCTATGAATATCAACACACCCGGTGACTCCATTATTCTCGGTACAGACGCTGGTCTGAGGATTCCCTCCACAGACTGCTGGAACGGAAGTATCGGCGGACCTCTCGTTGTTTACAGAAATGTTGCGGGCTTTGAAACTGATTACTCTATTCCCGAACGTTCCAACCACGGTTTTGGCGGACTTTTCGATCAGAAGATCCGTTCTTTCCTCGATGCGGTTAAGACCAACGGCCCCGCACCTGTTCCCACAAGCGAGATCATCTACAACCAGGCTATCATCGACGGCATCGTGAGATCCGCAGAACTCGGCAGAGAAGTAGATATCAATATTCCCGAAATTTAAATTTTGAACATAAAAAAGAAAGCTTTCTTTTTGCGAAGAGAGCTTTCTTTTATTTTAAGTATTTATTTCTTGGGTACGAGCATATCGTTTACGGGGTCTTCTTCAATGGGCAGGAAGAATGCGTGTTCTCTCACGGTCTCTGTAGATGAGTTCGGGCCGTGGAATGAGATCATCATCTGACCGTCTTTGTTTGTGAATATTGATGCGTGACCGCCGTCGTATGTTTGTGAATACTGGTAGCTGTAAAGTCTTGTGGTTATCTGTTCCCAAGGACCGAGGATATTTCCCGATTCGGAACGTGCCATGCCTACGTTGTAGCCATCGACATCAAAGCTTGACCAAAGCATGATAAGTGAACCGGTGCTCTTCATCTTGTATACCCAACAGCCATCGGTTACACGGCTGTCAGACCAATATGGAGCTTTTGCATTGAAGATTTCAATAGGTTCTGAAATAATTTCGGTAAGGTCATCGCTAAGTCTTGCAACCTCAAAAGTTCCTGTCTCGTTAGGGGCAGAAACCCATTCACGGACGTAAACTATCCACGGGTCACCGTTTTCGTCAACATAAAGAGTTGCGTCGATAGCGTGCCATTCGGAAGATGTGATGTGTCCGTCTGTGATTATTTCAAAAGGACCTGCGGGAGTTTCGGATTTGAATATCGAACAGCCTCTCAGACCGTTTGAGCCTCTATATGTGGCAAATAAATAGTAATTGCCGTTGTAATAGTGACATTCGGGAGCCCAACAGTCGCCCTGTGCACCGATCTCTTCGGGGAATGTGTAGACATTGAAGGGCTCAGACCATGTTTTTAAGTCATCACTTGTAACACAGCCGTAGCCGAGTCCTGAAGCAAGTCCCGTGCCGTACATATAATATTTTTCGCCGTCGTATACAACGCAGGGGTCGCGGACTACCCATACGTTTTCGGATTCGATCATATTATCGTAAGTTCCTTTGGGAATCAATGATGTGGATCTTATATCCATGTCTGAGGGAACAAATGCGCCTTCCTCTGTTTTTATAAGATTGTCAACCAGTGTTTCGAATGCGAAATTCATGGAATAAGCGTCGCTTGCATTTATGAGCAGTTTCATGCCGTTTTCAGTATTTACTGCTTTTATTGAAAATTCGTCTTCGCCAAGGTCGGAGCCTGCGCCAATGCTTTCTTCTCTGTTTGTTTCACCGACGAGTATTTCAAAGGGCTGTTCCTCAAATTTGGAGTTTCTCTTTTTCATTGTGTAGTCTTCGTTTGCTGCCGCAGAAATAAGGATTCTTCCTCCTCCGACAATATAAGACAGTATCTCACTTTGAATCGGGTCATTTGAACTGTAGTCTGTGATGAGTACGAAATTGTCAATGAGCGCAAGGGTATAATCTTCGGGTTTAACTTCAACAGTACGTGTGAGTTCGAATTCTTTACAACCCTCTGCGGATATCTTTGCCGATATTGTTGCAAAGCCTTTACCTGTGCCTGTGAAAACCCCGTCAACTACGGAAAGGATTTTATGGTCAGAACTTTCCCATGCAACGGTGATCTCTCTGTCGGCGTCTGATTTAATTGTTGCGGTGAGTTCTTCACCTGCTTTGATTATTTCAGAAGATACTTCAAGTATATATTCCGAAGAAATATCTGTAAGTTCAACTTCTTCGTTTGGTTCTTCGATTACAGGCGGTTCGGGCTGATCTTCAAAATGAGGACCGTCGCAAGCCGCTGTTGAAAGCAGAGTCAACGCCGCAAGAATAAATGCGAATTTGTGTTTCATAAAAAATCTGACCTTTCAATAAATTCTTATTTCATACACGCCTGCAGTCCGATTGCAATCCCAAAGCTCTTTAACAGTAAGTACACACTTGTCAAAAGTCTGCTTTGGAAAATCTTTAACAAACAGACGGTTATAATTACAATTTTCATCAAACGAAAAAACTTCATGTTCTCCGTTAAAAAGTTTTACCGTAAATTTTTTTACGCATTGATCCGATGCCCTCTTGCCGCATTCAAAAGGCATTTCGTGGGCGGTACGTTCTAATGTGTCGAATGTTATGCGAACTTGTTCTGCTGTAATTTTTTCGTCCCATGTCAAGGTTATGTCTGCAGGAAGGCTTTCAGGGTGCCACATATTCTGCGGATTTTCGGAAAAACGTCTGTTCTGACCGTTTATTACCTGAATCGCCTCTCCGTACAATGGGGTTGGGTAAAGCTTTGTAAAGGTGCTTTCGGGACGAACATTGTATTTTTCTTCGCCGTTTTTCTCAGTGATACCCGTAACTCTTCTCATATATGAGCGGAGCTCGGAATTTCTGCCGATTTCCAAGGCTCCAGATTCGGTTTTTATCTCTAAAACAAGTCGGTCATCGTCAGTCATGGGGTCCTTTGCATCAATTTCAACATTGAAATCAACTTTTATGTAACCGTTGAATCTTGCGGGAACAGTCAGCGTATTAGAGCTGATTTGCTTGAAGAATTTAAGCCGATGCTCGCTTCCCCATTCGGCCTCGTTTCGGTGTTCATAGTAATCGAAATATTCTCTTTCGCCGTGAATCTGCCATTTATGCTCGGGGACAAACCGTTTGAGCGTAAATTCCACCTCAATAGGTTCATTCGAGGTGTTCTTCATCAAGATTTCAATGTATTCGATTTTATCCGTGAAGTCCCAGAATTCAACGCCTGAAATTTTGTCTACCTTTTCATATGTAACGTCCCCGCTGACGCCGTATTTTATTTCACTTGAAGCGGTAATTTTTGCGAGCTTTGCTTTGTCGTTCGGGTCGTTATTTGAAGTGTTTGGAATAGTGCAGTCATTTTTGAGTAGTTCCTGACGAAGCTCTTCAATGTGTCCCTCTGTATAGAGCTGACGAGGAGTAATTCTGTATTTTGAGCAAAGCGCCGCCGCCATACCTGCAGCTTGCCCGATCGTTGAAAGGGTTCTTTGTAGTCTGACTGAACCGTGTGCAATGTGAGTAGCGCTCATTAGTCTTGATGCAAAAAAGAGGTTTTCTATGTTGCTTGAATAAATACTTCTGTACGGAACCGTATAAACGGGCGGTATCATGTGGTATTCTATGCTGACGTATTCAGGATTTTCCTTTTTGGGGTAATGGATATCTGTAGCAAAACCGCCCACTGCAATGGAATCACCAAAAAGTCTTGCATTTTCAATATCGTTTTGGTTTAAGATATGGTCGCCTTCAAATCTGCGAGTTTCTCTTTTTCCCATTTTCGGGCTGACCCAAACCATTTCCCAATTTTTCAGGCTGTCGTTGTTTGATTTGTTTTTCGCCTTGTCCCATGCGCTGTCAAGATGACCTCTGAGCCTTTTATATATATCATGCCCGTCTTCAATTGTGTCAAGATCTCCGCCTGTCTCAGTCGGAAACCAGAATTTGAAATTGGAATCATCTTTGGGACGAATGTTGCAGTCTCCGCCGTATCCTGGGTAAAAATCTGGAGTATGTTTATCAGGATAAAATTCACTTTCGCCCTCGGTACGTCTGAGTATCGAAACAAGCGATGTCCCCATAGTTATTTTATCTGCTTTTTCGGGAGCAAGACTTTCATTAAATTCGTCACGGGATTCTCTTCCCATACGATATTTTGCGCCGGCTCTTTCGGATACATTGCCATCTCCCGTATCATCAATGACATAGCCGCTGACGCTGATAAGAACTCTTTTGTATGTGAGCGTGTCTTCGCAAAGGACTGCCGTTATTTTATTATTGTCTACATACGGTGTGTGTGCGTAATGGGACAGTAAGACTGTGACTCCTGCGTGTTCAAGAGCTTTTGACATAATGGTGTCCCATCGGAGAGAAATATTGTAGTGGTTGTCTTCAGAGCGAGTTTTTGCGTTAAAAAAAGCCGCATCTTCGATAAGCTTTCCGACTGTTCCTGTTGATACCATATATGGGTGAAATCTGTGAGCATCCGAGGGATGAACTCCCACTTCGGGGCCGCAGTTACCGCCTAACGTCAATCGGCTTTCAACAAGAACCGTCTTTATTCCCATTTCAGATGCTTGAATCGCCGCGCAAACACCTGGAAGTCCTCCTCCGAGAACGAGAACTTCTGTTTCTATATATTTGGTTTCAGGGGCGTAAGGTTTTCCCTTTATTGTATTACAGCTCATAAGTCATATTTCTCCTGTGTGAAGATTTTTAGTCATAACTTAAAGGTGATTCCGTAAGGAATCACCTTCAAATTAAATAAAATTAAACAGATCTCTGAACCTTGTTGGAGCGCAAGCAGGATGTGCAAACATACATATGTTTTACGTTGCCGTTGTCCATAACCTTAACCCTTCTTACGTTGGGCTTCCAAGCTCTGTTTGTACGTCTGTGGGAGTGGGAAACCTTGATACCGAAGGTTACGCCTTTTCCGCAAATTTCACATTTAGCCATTCTTTCA